>NZ_KB899257.1 GCF_000378105.1 Rubritalea marina DSM 17716
CACCACCTAACTGATAGAAAGCTATTAAATCAACTAGGCGTTCGGGCCACCCGACCGTGCTGTTGGGTGCCGACCTAGGCGCCTCCGACGAGCAAGCACGGGCCCATTCTCGACGCCACTCGCCACCCCAGCACTCGCTAAAACAAAAGAAACTCAACAATCGCAGGAAAACCACTTGCCACACCTTCTCATGGAAGACGCTGCACCCAACCACTGACCCGCCGAGAACCAATCTCCACACATGAATCTTCAACCCTTAAACTCAAAATCACACCTCGCCCTTGGTCAGCGGCTGGTGTGCTTTACGTTCTGCTAAGAAAATGGCTCAGCGAAAGAATTGGGATAGCGGCAACATCGTGGAGATTGCACTTCCGAGCGGCGGTCTTACCTACGCGATGGTTGTTGATTCTCCCCGCGTTGCATTTTTCGATCGAAAATTTGATTCGCGACCCGCGATTAGAGAGATTGCGGATACATCTATCGCCTTCCAGATCTGGGTCATGAAGTATGCGATAGGAAAGCGCCATTGGTCGGTTATCGGGGCTACCGAAGTGCCGCCAGCCGTTCTGAGCGCTGATCGATTCTTCAAGCAGGATTCGATCTCTGGGGAGTTTTCGATTTATGAGGGCGCAGGCCATGAGTCTCCAGCCAGCTATTCCGACGTCGTAGAGCTAGAGTGCGCTGCGGTCTGGGATCCGGAGCACATTGAGTCCCGTCTTGATGACCATTATGCTGGCGTTGAGAACATGTGGGTGAGATCGCTCGCACCCAAAAAACCAACAAGCAGAACAAGCCGTGGCTGATCAACGCGTTGCCACTGTGCTGTTGAAAGTTTTAGTGAACGTGCAACCTTTAACCATGATCCGAAGTGGCGCTGCCAGCAGCGCGTGATAGCACTTAGGACGTTGTGCAATAAAATGGAGCCCCTTGATGAATATGTTGCATCAGCTACGTTGATGATTCTGGGCGAGGACCTAGATCCCGCAAAAGTGACTGAATGGCTCGAATTGCAACCATCGCAATCTTGGCGAATCGGAGAAGAGAAAGAGTTAGCTCCGGGAAGCTTTTACGAATGGGGTGGCTGGAAGCGTTTCGGCAAGAAGTCGAACGATACACTGGAGGAGAAAATTGAATCTTGGTTGGTGCGTTTGCAGGACCGAGAGCAAGAGTTCTCGAAGATGAGCAGCATGGGATGGAGATGCTCGCTTGACTGCTTTTTGGCATTCGATTCAGTCGCGTCTCTGAGTATTTCGCCGGAATTAACTCGAAGGGTTTCCGAGCTTGGTCTAACAATCGATATCTGCATCAACAACTAATTGCCGGTGCACAACAAGACATCGCACTCAACCGCTGACGGCGCTTGAGTTTGTCGACGCTTTCTGTAGTTTAAAGGTATTCCATCGTTTAACAGCTGATTTGTAATTCGAGTCAGCGGCGAGTGGATTTGGACGTTCGATAAGAAAATGAAACCTAAACTCGACTCCAGGAGATGGGCAATAGCCACAGAGTGTTTGAATTGTGGGTGGGAAAGAAATGAGAATGAAGAATGGAATCATTCGAACGTATTCAGACCTCCATCGAAGTGTCCTGACTGCCAAGAGAAATTTACAGTAAAGAGGATGAAGTGCCCATCTTGCGGAGAAATAAGCCCCAAATGGAGATTCCCAAAAACAATAAGAATGGCTCTATGGGGAGGAGACTATTGCAGTAAATGCGATATCGAATTCGACAAATGGGGAAACCTAATAGGTTCGAACCAGTCGGAGCAGGACAACCCGATAACCCGCCCGTAAAACTCTAAAAACCACTAGGACTACGAACTCGTCAGGCGGGTTGCCTGTCCTCGACGTTCTCCTGAAAATATTTCCATGCGATGCGTAACTGAAAGCGAGATCACAGAATGGCTGCGCGAGCGATCCATCCCAAAGGATCCGTATCACGGTGACGCGGCTCCCCGCCATTATTTACAGTTCTACGCGCCCTCCACGTATCAGCAGCAAGACGCGTTGGCGCGCCATTATTACGAGCGGATCATCCCCGATTCAGATTCCCTCATTCACATGACAGATTGGAGTCTTTATCAGCAGAGCGAGATGATCGCGATTGCGGGTATTCGATCGAGTCGCGGTGAGGATAGGATGCTCATTGATTCCCCCGGTCACACCCTTATGCCGAGCGAGAAGGAGATTGGCATTTCACTCTTCGCCCTTTCTGCTTCGTTCGCTTGGAGCTCATACGTTTACTCTTCGCTCTATCGCTCGACCCTCTACAACTGGGAGGGAGAGATTTTTGATTTTTGGACGGACAGCGCTGAAACCGTTTCGGAGGTGAAGCTCATCCTGAAGCAATTTGACCTCTCAGAAACCAACCAAGGAGAACAATGCGCAGCACCCAACCGCCTGACCCGCTCCGAGTCGGATTTTTCAGATGATTAGCACCCTTAACCCAAAGTCAACGCGCGGCTGCCGTCAGGCGGTTGGTGTGCTATGACGTTCGGCTTACCAGTTGTTGAGAGTTAAATCACAGCAACGCATTATGCACTAAATCAGAACCCTTAGAAAATTTGACATGAAATTGAGCAAAAAGACCAAGATCTCGACAGCAATTACCGTGGGCGCGTTGGCTATGGTATCCATAACAGTGGCAGAAGAAGCCGGTCGACGCAGCAACCAGTACATTGATGACACCAGACAGAACAATCAATCCGGCTGGAAAGCGCTGATTTCGAATGCCTACCCGCACACGGTTCAGGCGTCAGGCATGTGGTTTAAGGCCGCTCCGATTTCTCGCCCATTTAGAATGAGCGACAACATCAAACCCTTTTCAGATGAGATGCGGGCGCGACTACGTGCTAATTCAACGGATGGACTGATTGTGGTGAAAGGCGGAGTGATTAAACAGCAGTACTTCCGCTATGGATTCGACATTGACGATATTCACCAGATCCATTCAACCGGCAAAGCGTTTACCTCATTTGCCATTCAGCCGATTTATGACCGCATTGGGGAAAAAGGTCTTAACAGGCGACTGGATGAGTATTTGCCCCAGCTAAAAGGAAAGTTCTTTGGTGCATCAACATTTGCGCAAGCGCTCGATATGAAAAACGGCATGCAGTGGTCCGAGAATTATGAAGATCCCAATAGTGCCACCATGGTTTCTTTTTCGGTAGCTGGTATGGAACCTTATGACCCGGAAAAAGGACCTGAAAATTGGTACGAACGGATGTTCGATTACCCGAAATACGGTGATCATGGAAAAACCTGGGTCTATAGCAGTAGTTCGGTGTTGGCATCCGCCTTCGTAGGCGAAGCGATTGCGCAGCGACCTTATAAAGACCTGGTTCAGGAATCCTACAATACCCTTGGGTTTGAGGACGCCAGCTGGTTCGGCGGAAATGAGTTTGGGCAACTAGGCGCCGATGGTTCGCAAGCGACATCGATTCGAGACCACGCCAAGCTCGGCCGCCACATGCTGGAAACCAAAGGTTCTGCTTATGTCGATGACGTGTGGAACGTCGTGTATGACCCTGAGCAAAAAGGTGACGCCAAGTACCTTGAAAAATATGGTCCGCTGGGATCAACCGGCTATAAAAACTTTTGGTACAAGATGGGGAATGACGTCATCATGGCACTGGGCTCAAGTGGTCAGTTTCTTTACGTAAATCGCAGCAAGAACCTGATCATTTCCAAATTTTCGAGTTTCGTCCGAGGCCAAGGACCCGATGAGTTTGCCGAGGCCTTTTCCATCATCCATGACATAGCAGAGAGCTACTAAAAAGGTTGGCACCTCCAGAAAACCGAGCCGTGAATACCCCAGACAGACTAGCTTCAAAAGAACGCCTTAGCTATTGGCGTTACTGGCCAGCATGCTTTCTATAGCCCCGCGTCGCCGCCAGTTCCGTTAGCCCAGCGCATCGGGCATCCCTGTCTTGACCGCGGGGGCTTGAGTGCGGAGACTGCTGGGGATGGCTGAAGGAAAAACATGGTTCCACTGGAGCGGGGGCAAGGACTCTGCCTATGCGCTCTGGAAGTTGATGCAGGAGCGCGAGGTGCACGGGCTGGTGACTTCGCACAGCAGTGCCCATAAGCGCGTGTCCATGCACGGTGTCGCGGAGGCGCTGGTGGAAGCCCAAGCTACTGCGCTCGGCCTACCACTCCATAAATTCTACCTGCCAGAGGGCTGCAGCATGGACGACTACGACGCGATCCTCGCGAGAGAGATGGGCGTGCTCAAGGCGCAGGGGGCGACCCATTGCGCCTTTGGCGATATCTTTCTGGAGGACTTGAAGCAATACCGCGAACGACAAATGCGGGCGCTCGGCCTGCAATGCCAATTCCCCATCTGGCTCGAAGCGGAAACCTCTGAACTGGCTAAACGCATCATCGACTCTGGCATCCAAGCCACCATCGTCTGCATCAATTCTGAAAAGGTACCAGCCGAGCTCATTGGCCAGCGCTACGACCACAAATTCCTCACGCAGCTTCCTGATTCGGTTGACCCCTGTGGCGAGAATGGAGAGTTCCACAGCTTCGTACACCACGCGCCCAACTTCTCCGCGCCCATCCCCATCACCCTTGGCAAGATCCAGTCCTCCAGCTACAAACCAGCAGACAAAGACGAACAAGATGACCAAGCCCGCTGCGGCGCCAAGGCCAGCTGGGATACCGAATTCCTCTTCCAAGACATCCAGCTCACCGACTGAAACCCCGACCCATCCCACTTTCTATGACCCACGAAGAAGCACGCGAAATTGTCAGCTACAAGCTAGGCACCAAAAACGGGGCCGCCGCTCTGGAAGACTCCTTCCTCATCGCCGACACAGTCGAACAAGCCATCCAAGACAAGGCCAATGGCACTTCCCGCAACATCGACCTCAAAGCCTACATGCAAGCCACCAAACTGGTGAAACAAGCACGCCAGGATGCCTTCAAAGACGACAACGCAGCCTACCTCTCCGCGCTCGAGGCCTCAGACGCAGGGGTAGTACCCACCGGCTCTGGACTGCTCTATCAAATTCTATCCCCTGGTGACCACACCGCCGCAACCCCAGGTATCGACGACGAAGTACGCGCCCATTACCACGGCACTCTCATCGATGGCTCTGTCTTCGACAGCAGTATCGAACGTGGCGAGCCAGCCACTTTCCGCGTGGCTAAACTCATCGCAGGATGGAAGGAAGGCCTCCAGCTGATGCACCCTGGCGCACGGTTCAAATTCTACATCCCCCAAGCTCTCGGCTATGGCGACCGCGGAGCTGAATCCAAAGTACCACCATTCGCGACTTTGGTCTTCGAGGTAGAACTCCTCGCAGTCCTTTAAAACCAGCCCTACTTCACCTGAATAAACTGAAAGGCATCAACGATTACGTAGCCGTCGAGATCCTTGTTGCTCACCGTCACATCGATCAGTTCATTCGACTCTAAGGCCACTTCTGCAATCTTTCGGAATACCTTGCCATCCGGCATCGGTAAGGTCTGATCGACAAAGAACCTATGCTCGCGGGCACCTTGAACCAAGGTCACGGGCACCCTGGTCGCCCTCGATGCATGGGGCGAGTAGGCCATCAGCAAAGCATAGGTCCCTTGCTGCGGCACCTTGAGGCGAAAGGTCGCGAGGGATTCGCCCCGCTGCTTGTAGTCATGCTTGTTGCTGAACAAATAGTCTCTGCCGATGAAAGGCTTGAAAACCGTGGATCGCTGCCATGTGCCACTGAGAATGGCCACGGAATTATCCAAGACCATGCCCTTCTGCGTTTGAGGTCCCACGGAGCCCTTCACCGCGGGAAGCTCCAGCTCCATGCCCTGCGCCACCAATCGCTCGCGCAAGCTCGTATAATGCACCCGCTGCACATCTATCTTGTGCTTCGAAGCCAAAGATGCCGCGACCCCAGCGGCCTGCCCCAACATCATCCGGGTAGGCTCAGTGCGCAGCGACCCGTATGCCACATGCGAGGCGGATAGCGCCACCGGCACGAGCAGGTTTTGGCAATGCTCATGCTTCGGCAAAATCGCACGGTAAGGCACATGGTAGGCGTAGCCCACCGCACTTTTGGGTGCCATCACGGGAAAGACAGCTCCCTCATTGATCACCCCACCGCCCTTAAGCGCGATGCGCTGACAATCGTGGAGATGAATGGGTGAGGACGCCACCATGATCGCATCAATTTTATGCGGCTCTACCATGATGTCTTGCTGGCTCATGCGGTACTCTCCCACCATCCGGCGCGACTCACGAACATGCAGCGTCGGCGGGAAATGCCCATGTGCCTGATACTCGTCCTTACACAGCCCAAGCGCGGCGTATCGACTGCGCAGTGACTCAGGCAGCTCTGGATCAGTGCTTAGAAAGTGATAAAATTCGAGCGTGTATTGCTTGTGCTCTTCCCAGATCTTCTGCCGCTCAAATGATGAGGCTGCATGCCAGCCTTGGCTGCCACCTACGAATCCCAGCGAGAATTGCATGCTCGTCGCATGGCGTCCCTCCCATTTGCCTCTTGGTAGAGGTCGCAAGCCCATGCCTAGATCCCGACCTCCAGCGCGCAAGTACCGCCGAATCAGCTCGAAACGCTCAGCCCGGTACTTCGCAGGTTTCGGAATCTCCACGCGATTGTGAGGATCATCCGTCAAACAAAGCACAAAGGCATAAGGCATGATATTCCCATCGCCTGACTTGTCTTCACCTGCAGAATCAGCAGTCAACAATGGCAGCAGTGCACCCTCTGCGTCAAAGCCGTCCACATCGATCTTCTTTTTCGAGTATTGCTTTCCAGCGAGTGCCTCAGAATACCTACCGCGCCCTTCTCTCCCGATCTCCCACTGCACTCCAGCAGCCGCCATCAAGTCCCCTTCATAACTGGCATCCACATAGACATCTGCGGTAAACCTTCCTTTCGATGTGAAGAGTGTGGCGATGTGTGACCCTTCCATCTTTAGCTTCTCCAAGGACTGTTCGGTAAGCAGCTCGACACCCGCCTCGCGTAGCATCTGACGCGTCACTCGCTGCGCCACATGTGGTTCATAGCTCCAACCTGATTGATTCTTCAACCAAGCATTGTAGGGAGATGGGAGGCCACGCTTGGTGTAATCACTCACCACACGCTTGTGCCATTCATCAAACAATCCCAACAAACTCTCACGGCGCATTTGCTTCGATTCGCTGAAGCTCAGGCCGCCAGTCATCATCCCACCGATGTGGGCACTCGGCTCTAGCAGCACCACGTCCGCGCCCTCGCGTGCCGCCGCAATCGCGGCACAAAAACCAGCCGGCGTGGAACCATACACGATCACATCCGCGTGCTGATCGATCACCTCAGCCCGGAGCCATGCTACCGAGCTGATGATGGTGATCAGAAAAATAGTGAATCGGTTCATCCGCAATCAAGTGCCAATTATCAGCAACGCGGCACGATAACACAATCCCCCCTCTACGGCATCATCAATTTAGATGAGCGCGCCGATTCATTGCTGAAGATTCGCAGCAATGAGCTCTGCCACCTGATTGAGCTGAGCAATCTCAGCATCGCTGAAATCATAAGGCTCAAACTTTCCAATCCCCAATGTTCCTAACAACTCGCCTCCCCTCTGGATAGGCACCGCCACCGAGCCCGCAACATTGGTGTGCTTGGCGTCTGGCTTGGCCACCCCGGAGTCGTCGGTCTGCAAGTTACAGATCTGCACTGCATCACCTTGCTGCGCCGCCGCACCCGCAATCCCCTTACCCATCGGAATTTTAGAAACTTTCTCCAATAAAAACTCAGGAATCCCTTGCTGGGCCATGAGCTCAAGCAACTGCGTTTCAGCATTCCAAACGTGAATGGTACCAGTGCTGCAGGCGAATGCCTTGAGCGTTTCTTCTAAAACAGCTTGAGCACAGGACTCAAGTGGTTGAACGAGTAGCGAGTCGATGGGATTGAGGTCAGCTTCCATAGCCCACACTGTCGACCAATTCTCCTCAGATTTCAAACGAGAATCTCAATTCCTCAAAGGGCAGCAGCTCAGACTGCACGACGTTCACGCAGCGCCCCCCACCACAGGCCTAAACCGTGGAACACCAAGGGAAAGATCCAACCAAGCGCCACACCCAAGATCATGTATGAATGCACACACTGGACTTCCTCACGCGCCCCCTCGCCAATCAGCGCACCAGCAAGCCAAGGGCCGAGATGCTCGCGAAACACACAACCAGCCACAAAGAATGCCCAGCCCAACGCCACCGAGCGCAACCAATGCACCCGACGCATGCCTCGCAAGAATGGATACAGCACCGAAATGATAATCATCACCGGGCAAATCAATTGGATCAGCAGCACTCCCATACCCACGTAGGATGCTACATAAGCGCTCTAATTCCCATCAAAAATAACGCACGACCGTGCAAACTAAGCACCCATGGTCGCCTCATAGTCCACAGTCGCCAAATCAAATGGCGTGTCTTGGTACATTTCATTAATGAAGTTATTGAACAACAAGAACGCGTAGGGGCGCCAGCGGTTGATCGGGTCGCAGTCTGGATTGTCCGCTGGAAAATAATTCTCTGGAATTGCCGTATCCAGGCCAGCATCTCGGTCGCGACGGTATTCCTCATTCAGCGTATCAGCATCGTACTCGAGATGGTTGAAAATAAAGAGATCGCCACTGCGGTCGCAGCGCACCATACCCACACCCGAACATTCAGACTGGGCTAAAATGCTCAGATTTGCGGCTTCAATGTCAGCCACGGTATTCGCTGTGTAGCGTGAGACTGGCATCGGAAAGCGGTCAATGAAGCCCTGCATCAGGCGACTGCCATGGTGCGGGCTCAAATTGTGGTCGTAGATACCAAAAAGCTTTTCCTCCATCTGCACCTTATCCACACCATGCAATAGATACAAAAGCGCCTGTGCTCCCCAACAAATCCCCAAGCGACGGAAGACATGGGTCTTTGACCACTCGACAATCTCGCGAAGCTCAGGCCAGTACTTCACCTCTTCGAAGGGAAGCGTCTCGATCGGTGCCCCGGTGATGATCAGGGCGTCGAAGTATTCATCGCGCACATCATCGAGGGTGCGGTAAAACTCGAGTAAGTGATCCTTGCCTGTATTTTTAGGGCTGTAGCTAGCGGTGGTCATCAAGGTGAGCTCCACCTGCAAAGGCGACGCCCCGAGAAGGCGCGCATAGTGGATCTCCGTCTGCGCCTTCTTAGGCATCAGATTCAACAGTAACACGCGCATCGGGCGGATGTCCTGACGCGCAGCTGTGGAGCTGTCGATGAGGTCAACCTGTTCGTTCATCAGCGACTCGCGCGCTGGTAGCGTATCTGGAATCTTAATGGGCATCGTGTGATCTGTTACTTACACCTGCTCGCTCAATAAATCCAGCGCTTGTTTTGTCGAGCCAAATCCACGACTTCAGCCGCAAGCGAAGCAGGCTACTCCTTGGCAGCTTGGCGCTCGCGTGCCAGACGAAATTGCGGCACCTCAGAGGTGACGTGAGCAGATTCCATCAGCTTCAGCAAGGCACCCACGCGTTCCGGATTCTGGCTTGCTAAGTTGTGTTGCTCGGCGATGTCGGTGGGGCGGTGGTAGAGCGCAGGTTTCGGCTCCAGCTCGGTGTTGGTGTCGAGTAAGACCAACTTCCAATCACCTTGAATGATCGCGCGCTTGCCCCCATGCTCATAGAACTCCCAATAGAGGAATTCATGCCCCTTTTGCTCCCCTTTGCCAATCAAGGTAGGCACCATGCTGATGCCATCGGTGTCGGCCTGCGGCTCAGCACCTGAAAGCTCACGCACCGTCGGTGAAATGTCCCAGAAAGCAGATAGATGGTCAGTCACACGGCCAGCCTCGATCGTGCCAGGCCACCATGCAATCATCGGGGTGCGCACACCTCCATCGTAGAGATCACGCTTGCCACCGCGGTAGTCGCCGCTGGATTGAAAGCTCGCCATCTTGTGACCACCTTCTTGCATCGCGCCATTGTCGCTAGAAAACATCACGATGGTATGTTCATCAATCCCTAGGTCTTTGAGCTTCTGCAGCAACAAGCCCATGTTGTGATCCATGTAGGACACCATTGCGGCAAAGGTAGTGCGCGGTTCGCGTTCGTAGGAGTACCCTTGCTCGGGCTGCTCACGCTCAGGCCGTGGAGTTTCCTTGAGAATAGGACGGTACTTCGCCTTCCATTCTTCCTTAGCACGCAGGCTCGCATGGGGGATCTGGAAGGCTAGGTGCAAGAAGAAGGGGCCCTCTTTCTGCTGCTCAATGTACTGCAGCGCCTCACCCATCACCATGTCGGTGCTGTAGCTATCGCCAGCATGCTTCGCATTATTCGGGTACTCGACCTTGGTCACCACACCGTGGTCGTTGCGCCAGAGATAATCGGGAAAGTAGGAATGCGCCGCACTATGGGAAGTGAAACCGAAAAAGTAATCAAATCCCTTCTTATTGAGTAAACTCGCATCGTCGGAATTACAGGCTAATCCAGACTTACCAATAAGCGCCGTGTGGTAGCCCGCCTCCTTCAATGCGCGCGGAAAAATCACCTCGTGTGGGTCTTCACGCATCTGCATGTGCCCATTGCCTCGCAGATAGGTATGCCCCGAGTGCTTTCCCTCCAGCAAACAACTGCGCGATGGCCCACAGACTGTGCTCCCCGCGTAGTGCTGGGTGAAGCGTAGACCCTCAGCCGCCATGCGATCCAAATGCGGTGTCTGGATCACTTTCTGTCCATAGCAACCGAGATCACCATAGCCGAGGTCGTCGGCCAGCACATAAATGATATTCGGTTGTTTTGCCTCCGCCAGGGTGGCCGCTACAGCGAGCATCAACCACAAATATTTCTTTATCACAGGCATGGTCATTGTAGTCATTTTCAATCAGAATGAAGTCACTTTCATACAGAAGATCAATCCTTTGTAGATCCTAGCATGCGCAACAACTTGAATGATACGAAAGTCCCCAGCGACTTATTTCAATCAAACACTCTATTAGCAGCATTCATCCACTTCACTGGAGATGGATTTGACAACGAGCTGCTTATGAACTACTCAGCGCGCATTCCGAGAATCTTGAGGGCACACCACCCAAAATCGAACGACCTAATACCATGAGCATCCAGCCACCTTCCACCAGTGCATTGAACAACAACCCAGATGTTATCCTCATCGGCGGGGGCATCATGAGCGCCACCCTCGGTGTGATGCTCAAACAACTCAAGCCAGAGACCACCATCCAGATCATCGAAGCACTTCCTAGTGTCGCACTCGAAAGCTCCCACGCTTGGAACAATGCAGGTACCGGTCACGCTGCACTCTGCGAGCTCAACTACACGCCACAAGCAAAAGATGGCTCCGTGAGCATCGATAAGGCAGTCAACATCTTCGAGCAGTTCGAACAATCCAAGCAATTCTGGGCATACCTCGTGGAACAAGGTGTCATCGAATCCCCTCAAGACTTCATCCGCAAGGTGCCACACATGAGCTTCTGCCGCGGCGAAGACGGAGTCGACTTCCTCGACAAGCGATTCCAAGCGATGGCAGACCACCACTTCTTTGCCGACATGGAGTACTCAGAAGATGTCGACAAGATCGGTGAGTGGGCCCCACTCCTCGCAGAAGGTCGCTCAGAAAACGAAAAGATCGCAGCCACATTCGTCGACGGTGGCACCGACATCGACTTCGGCTCCCTCACCCAAATTCTCATCAACCACCTCGCCTCACTCGATGGCGTGACTCTCTCCACCGAAACCAGCGTGCGCGACATCGACCGTACTGCTGAAGGTGGCTGGAAAGTACGCGTCCGTCAGGACGGTGAACTCAGCTCCGAAAAACTCCACGCAGATTTCGTCTTCATCGGCGCCGGTGGCGGCTCACTCAAGCTTCTCCAGAAGTCCGGTATCCGCGAGGGCAAGGGCTTCGGCGGCTTCCCCGTCAGTGGCCAGTTCCTCGTTTGTAGCGACGAAGAAGTCATCGAAAAGCACGCGGCCAAAGTTTACGGCAAGGCTGCTGTTGGCGCCCCACCAATGTCTGTACCGCACCTCGACACCCGCGTCATCGATGGCAAGAAGAGCCTCCTCTTCGGACCCTACGCAGGCTTCTCACCGAAGTTCCTCAAGCGTGGCTCCGTGTTCGACCTCATCAACTCAGTACGCCCGGACAACCTCGTGCCAATGCTCGCAGCTGGCCGCGACAACATGACCCTCACCGAGTACCTCTACCAAGAAGTGGTCAACACCCACAAAGACCGCGTGGATGTGCTCCGCGAATTCTTCCCAGACGCCAAGCTCGAAGACTGGAATCTCACCACTGCTGGCCAGCGCGTGCAGATCATCAAGAAGGATCCAGAACTCGGCGGAAAACTGCAGTTCGGCACCGAAGTTGTTTCAGCACAAGACGGCAGCCTCGCCGCCCTCCTCGGCGCTTCCCCAGGTGCTTCTACCTCAGTGGCCATCATCCTCGAAGTACTTGAGAAATGCTTCGGCGAACTCCTCAAGGAAGCCTCTTCCCAGCAGGAGCTCCAGCGAATGGTGAGCTCCTATGGCAAGGTTCTCGCAGAGGACGCCGCTCTCTACAGCAAAGAGCGCGAGCGCGCCGACAAGGCACTCGGCATCGAAGCCGCACAAGCCGCCACGGCAGCGGTCTAACTGATCGCCAGAGATTGCGGGCAGGCATCTCCACCTGCTCGCGGCTCGTAACTCCTTACTTTTTTCACTTCGGCATTGTCTAGTAGATCATCGCTAGGCAAGATGCACACCCAGTTATGAAAATCATTGCAGGTTCAGCTCACAATCAGCTCGCAGAGGACATTGCCGCCTACCTTCAGACCTCCATTGCCGATGTCACGGTAGACGCTTTTCCTGACGGAGAAACCTTCGTACAGATCAACGAAAATATTCGTGGAGAAGACGTCTTCATCGTCCAACCGACCTGCCCACCGACCAACCATAACCTGATGGAATTACTCATCATGGTGGATGCTGCACGCCGCGCTAGTGCCGGCCGCATCACCGCGGTGATGCCATTTTTTGGCTACGCTCGCCAAGACCGCAAGGACAAGTCCCGCGTTCCCATCACCGCCAAGTTGGTGGCCAACCTCATTTCCGCAGCCGGAGTGAACCGCGTGGTCACCATGGATCTCCACGCAGCCCAGATTCAAGGCTTCTTCGACATCCCAGTGGATCACCTTTACGCCCGCCCAGTGATGGTCAAGTACCTCAAGGAAGAACTTAACATGGTGGGTGAAGACCTCGTGGTCGTCTCACCAGACGTTGGTGGTGTGAAAAACGCACGCTTCTACTCCGACGCACTCGGCGCAGACCTTGCCATCGTCGCCAAGCACCGCGTCAGCGCCACCAAGGTAGAAGCCACCAATGTCATCGGTAATGTCGAAGGTAAAAATGTCTTCCTCATCGACGACATGACTGAAACCGGCGGCACCCTCTGTGCTGCAGCCAAGATCCTCAGCGAACAAGGCGGCTGTAAGAAAATTTTTGCCGGTGTCTCACACGCCGTGATTGGCGAAACCGCCCGCAAGCGCATCGAAAATTCACCAATCGAATCCTTGGTCACCACCAACTCGGTACCACAAGCGCACGGTAGCAACGTGATCCCACTCAGCGTGGCCCAACTCTTCGGCGAAGCAATCCGTCGCATCCACAATGGTGAGAGTGTGACTTCGCTCTTCGACCTCTAAGCCATCTGCCTTGCAGAGTCCTCGCGGCACGCATTCTCTGTGCTGCATGGTCGATCTCTCAGCCTCGACACCGAGCCATTGAATCGCTCCTGCAGCAGCCTGGGCACGTCTTGCCAGCCCATGACTGCTCCCACCTTGGCATGCGCTAGTCAAAAGACGTCACAAAGGTGTCGTTCTTTTTATCTAGCGCATTCAAATGATCCACTTTTAGCATCTTGGCACGCTCCTCGCTAATCCCTGTGACGAGGCACTGGCAATCCCCTCCTGCTCCGAACCTCCCCCTCCATCCCATGACCATGCAAACTCCAAGAGAACTCTTCGAAACCGACTTGAAAACTGCTCTCGTAGCAGCCGCCAAGGCGTACGACCGCCGTCGCTTCGTCGTCGTGGGCTCAGCCTCAATCCTCGCATCGCATCCCGATGCCCCAGGATACTTGAGGCTCTCAGCGGACATCGACATGTTCCCACTGCGCAAGCTGAAAACAGAAACTTTCAAGCCGGGCGATGACCTCGTCGGCCAGGCATCTCAATTCGAAGACGAGCACGCCTTCTACGTGGAGCGCGTTGGCGACTGGACCATGCTCTCCCAACCTAAGGGGTGGCTTGATCGCTGCGTCCAATTTGAGGTGGATGGCATCCTCGGCTACTGCCTCGACCCCGTCGACCTCGCCTACAACAAAACTGAGGCAGGGCGTAAGAAAGACATCGATTTCGTCGCAGGAATGATCAATGAAGGCATCATCTGCCGCGAGGAACTCTCCGACTTTATCCAAAGCGGCTGCCCACACCCAGACCTCTTACCCACCGTAGAAAAGCACTTCGCCCTCATTTGCGAAGAGCTCGATGAAGTCTAATCATTGCTCCCAACATTCCCTTCTTGTGTCGTGCTCAGGTTCAGTATTGAATAGTGCACCATGCGCATGAATTGGAAACCCTCCCTCATAGCCGGCGCGATGTCTCTGGCATCCTTGGCCCAGGCTCAAGACCTCGAAGAAGACAAATCCTGGAAGTTTGGAGCACCTCATCTAGATTTTTTCACCCGTTCTCAGAGCACCACCACCAAGCTCCCCGGCTACTTTATTGGCTTCGTCAATCACCAATACAATTTCTCCACCGACTTTGACGCCTTTGATGGCAGCTTAAAGTCAAATCGTTCCTCATTATTTGCGCCCATACTGCCTCTGAGCAAAGACGACTGGTACCTCATCGCCCTCTGTTACTACACGCAAAACACCTTCTCCAGCAGCATCCCCAACATCATCAGCGAAGACACGCTGCACTCGGTAAACATCCCCATCGCCTTACTCAAAGAAATCAACCACGAGTGGATCGTAGGCGGCATGGTCATGCCAAGCTTCAATGGCGACTTCCAAGCGGGATCAAATGACGCCATCGCTATGGCCTTCGGTGCTGGGCGCATTATCAACCCAGACTTTCGCCTCATCGGCGGTGTCTATTACTCGCATTACTACGGCGTCGACACCTTTTACCCGGGTATCCAACTCATCTACCGACCATGCACCGATGTCGAAGCCTACATTCTAGGCCCTATCGCAGGTGTCTCCTATAGCATCAACGATGATTGGTTTGTGGGTGTCAGCGCACGCTTCTCATCCGCCTCCTGGAAGGTAAAAGAAAATGATGTGCTGCCGGATCACATCATCAACTACAAACGAGTGAATTTGGCCATCCGCTCAGAACAACGGATCTACAAAAATTTCTGGCTCTCCGCCGACGTCGGTATCTCCTTGGCCCAAAACTTGAAGCTCGAAGACCTCGAGAACAATCGTCTAGGCGAGTCCGACGTCAAGCCCGGCCCCTTCGCCACACTCTCGATCAACTACCGCTATTGAGCTAGAACGGAAAGCTAGTACCGACGCTCACCGCACGCGCGTCGCCGCCCCATACAAAGCCAATCGAAACACGGTTCATCTCAATTCCGTAGAGCTCATAGCCCTTATCCACTCCTAGGCTCATTCCAAGCTCATAAAGTAAATCGACGTCGATCGGGTCGTCTGGACTTCTTGCGATATTCCAGTTGTTCGCAAAATAACGAACTCGCCCATACAAGCTGCCGAGCAATTGCTTTTCACGCAAGCGCCACGGCAACTCACGCTGGATATCCGTCCCCAATTCCAGCAAGCCAAAGCTGCTGTAGCTCAGCCCAGATTCCTGCCAACCCGAGGCCCATTGCAGCGAACTACCGACCTGCCATTGCCATTCATTGGTCAATTGCTTCGTCCACAAAAAGCGACTACCTACAGCCACCAAGCCACTCCAAATACTACTCTCAAAGTCATAGCCCCCGCCAATTTGGGCAAAAGGCTTTACGACCAAATCCTCCCGCACTTGGTGCTCCCATTCCACTCCAGGAAAAAAACTCAAGGTCCCCAAATTGGTAGGAACCCAGCGATCAATCACATCAGTCGGGTCCAAACTCACGTACCCAATCACCACGGGTAGCAATAGATTGAGCTTCGCATCCTCATCATTGGCCTCACGCAAGGTAAGCTTGAATGGCACGCGCAACATCGTGAGGCTCGCATCACCCACCGTGTAAAACCCCGATCCCAGCACCGCCGCATACATGTAATTGGGGTCAGCACGCTCATCGCGAATCACTCCCTGTCCCCGCACTGAGGTCACGAATACCATGCTCAAGAGAAGCACCAGTCTGGAAAGGGATCGATTCACAAATTGCATCCTAACTACTCCTAACTTATTGGTCACGTTTCGAATGAGGATACTTCGCGCATCCACCCATCGCAGACTGGTTCAGCCATTGAGCGGCGGCAGAAGCGACTCCGCTTTCTTGCGACGCCTGCCCTCCCGCTGCCAATTTTTACGAGCCTTCACCATCACTTGATAGAGCTGAACTGGCTGATGAATCAACTCCTCGCAGCGGTACCCGTCACCTGCGTATTCCTTCAAAAATGGCTCCAACCTTGCTGGAGTAACTGACTCATTGATCCTGTCCAACCAATGCATCAAGGCACCCTGGGCACCCGCAATGTCGCCGCTAGCTGCTACCTCAGCAAAGCGCGCAAAGTCGTGTTTCTCATGCTCACGAGCACGCGCACGCTTGGCCGAAACGTATGCGACAATCACCTGCCAACGCCACCAAAGCAAGCCCGCTAAAGCTACTAGAACGAGCAGCGCAAGCTTCCAACCACCGCTGGCTTGGACACCCACTCCTTGTTCCACATAGCTGGCTCCAGCTCCACCACTAATCTGCAGCTCGCGCCCTTCTAGCACGATCTTGTGAAGTTTCTCATTCTGCACATCCCACCACTGCAGCTCGAGCGCTGGGATCACTACAGTACCCGCACCTTGAAAGATATAGCTCACCTCTTCCTTGCGCGTGCCGGAGAGGCGACCGCGGTCGCGTTGGTCATCGACACTCGGCTCTGCTGGGTAAATGCCAAGCCCCTGCATCGGCGGGTATTCTAGCGGCTTGAAAGCCATGCCAGAAACATCAGCTGCGTGCAGGGTGATGCTTCGTGTGAGCGCATCTCCTACTTGAAATTCGTCACTCTCGCTCGACCACGTCTGCTGCGCGTCGAATTGTGAAGTGCTGACGAGCCAATCAATCCCCTGCGCGCCTGGAGGCACATTTGATTTGAAACTTGCGGCGGGGATCTGCGTCTGTTGTTTGGCGGGATCTGCGCTAGATCCGAAGACCGTCATGCTCACCTCCACTGCCTGCGCCGGGATCTCGATGGTACCGCCACGCTGAGGATAGACAGAGAGTTCGTAGCGCTGACCGGTGTAGCTGGCGCCATCGATTGTTTCCTGAGCACGCACCCCCTGGCTACTCGGCGGCAGAACGTAAGCGCCTGGAATCTTTATCACCGGCATGTTGGGAATCTGAGCCCAGCTATCCTTCCCTAGCACCTCGATAATCAACCGCACCCGCTGCCCTTGCCAAGCTTCTTGCTGTACCACCGAGCTGCGTACGACCACCTGCTCAGCTGCAGTGAGTGAGCCTAAACACACCAACCATACAAAGAACCAATGATTCATTCTTGTCCCCCCTTCTCTTGGCGTGCGGCATCTTGATACATGAACTTCACCTTGAGAAAATCGGCGGGCTTCGTCTGCACCTTGCGCAGCCACACTTCACGCATTTGTGCGTCATCTAACTGCGCACCCTGCACCACCTCTTCCCCAGCATCTTGCTCAGATGAACCCTTGCCTTGTTCAAAGGTGATACCATCCGCTCCGATCTTTCCGTCCGTCATGTTGCCACCCTCAAAATCAAGTGCCTTCATCCGCGCCTCTGCAATCGAGCGATTGCGACTCGCATCTGCATCAGGCCCCGCCGCCAACGCGCGATCGTAGGCCTCTATCGCAGCTTGATACTTCCCTAACATCACAAGGGAATTACCATAGTTGTAATACCCCTCCGCAGATTGAATCCCGGAAAACACGTTGGCCGCTTCCTTGAATGCGCCAGCGCGGAAGTACGCCGCACCGCGCCACTGGGCATCAGCAAACCCCTCCGCAGCTTCCTGATAGTTTTCTTTTTCAAAGTCGGCGTAAGCCCCCTGGTCAGCAGTCCTTAGAGCAAATCCATTCCCGAGCAAAAGATTCACGCACAACGCTAATCCCATTCCAACACAAGCCGTAAGTACTACCTTTTGTCCTTTGCTCTCTATCCTTTTTCCTTCCATTACTGCCACCCCTTCCTACTCCAAAGGCTCGCCCCTAGCAAAATGAATGGCAGCAAGTAATAACCACCATCGAGCCAGCGCTCAGACCCATCCTCAGCCGCTGCATGCTGGATCTTGGTCTTCGCCAGCGCGCTCGCCCGCTGCACATCGCTGCCATCTTGAGTCATCATGATGACTTCTCCTCCCAGCACCTTGGCAGCCTCACTCATCCCTCGGTCTATCGACGCCTGACCCGGCTGAATAGCCAAAAACTGCACAGGCACCTTCGAACGATGCTGCTCCAAGAGCGGCAGCTGGGTGGCGTCAACCGTATCGGCAATCACCAAAATAGAGCCCGGCACCCCAGCGTTTTCTAACAATTCCTCAGCATCAGAAATAGCCTCATCGAGGCGGTCGCCTTGACTCGGCATCACCTGAGGAGTCAAACCCTCTGCCATGCTCGCAATAATCGCATCGTCTTTGGTCAAAGGCATCACCAAATGCGACGAACCACTATAGACGATCAAAGCGCTAGATGCCCCCTCGCGCAGAGACAGCAGATCTCGCATCTTAAATTTACCGCGGTCGAGCCTCGAGGGCTGCACATCAGTCGCCTCCATCGTCGCCCCAAGCTTCAGCAGAACCACCAAGCCCGCTTGATCATCTGCAAAGGGCGAAGCTTGCTTGCGCCAGCTGGGACCCGCGAGCGCAATCACAGAGAGCACACCGAGCACCAGCAACACCTGCGAGGGCTGCAGCTTGGATTGGCCTTGCTCGCCAACGATCAAATGCTTCAACAAACGAGGATCGATCATCTTCATCCATGCAGCCCCTTCTTGGTGCTGCCTGCGCTGCGCCCACGCCATGAGAAACACCGGAATCAGAGCCAGCAAAAACCAAGGGCGGATCAAATGGAACTCAGACATGAGCACCTCCTGACCTATTGGTTCGTAGCATCGTTACGAGTTGAGCACACAAACTCAGCAATAAACATAGACTCAGTGGCCAATGGAACAGATCGCTGCGCGGGCGATACGATTCGCTCTCGATCTCGCGCGTCCCCATCTGGTCAATCTGCTCATAGATCCCCTCCAACTCAGCACGATCATTGGCATGAAAATACGACCCACCGGTATTCTTCGCCACCTGCGTGAGGGCCGCTTCATCGAGCTTCTCCTCACCCGTAGCAGCAGGATCACCCACACCAACCACGTGAATCATGATCCCTTGGTCACTCGCAATCGAGGCAGCCTCAGCAGGCGGCACCTTGCTGCCCGTGTCATTGCCATCCGTGAGGGCAATGATTAGCTTGTCTTGGTTCTCGCTCTTAGCAAAGAGGGTGATGCCCAATCCAATCGCATCACCAAAGGCCGTACGCGGGCCCGCCATCCGCGTCGCCATCTCATCGAGCAACTGACGACACACTGTCAGGTCTTGCGTGAAAGGCACCTGCACAAAGGCCGCATTACCAAAGACAATCAATCCCACCCGGTCCCCCTCGCGGCGAGTCAGGAAATCATCAAGCACCTCTTTCACTGCAGTGAGACGATCCACTTGCTCACCCTCTTTATTCTTAAAATCTTTCGTCTCCATCGAACCAGACAAGTCGACTAACAATAAAAGATCTCTTGTTGGGGTCACCCGCGATATCGCGGGCTCCACCCATTGCGGTCGCGCCAGCGCCGTAAGCAAAAGCAACCAGAGAAGGTAACGGAACAAGATGGTTCGCCAAGGGGTCTCAGCCACCACAGCACCTTCATGCGCCTTCCCCCCCACCAGATCAAGCACCCTACGAAACCACGGCACACGCACCGCCTGCCGAGGCTCACGAAAGGGGGGCAAGACCATACGCAGCAGCAGCGGCAACACAGCCAAAAGAAACAACCATGGGTGTAAAAAACTAATCATCGATGCTTCTGAATCCATTTGGCAGCCTCTCGCCTAAGCTGCTCACTTATTTCCTGATCCCCTGCCTCAGCCAATGGCAGCAACTCCACGCCGGCACAAGTCCCCTGCAAGTACTCCACCCACGCCGCTCCATACAACGAGGCCACTGCCTCACGACCATGACTCACCATCGCCACGCGCTTCAACACAGCAGAAACCTCACGCGTCGATCGCGACTGCCCTAGCAAAGTCACTCCAGCACGGCGATACGCCGAGGCGCGACGCTTCAAACACACATACCAACCAGCACAAAGTAATAACCACACAATACAAACCAAAATCAGGACCAAGCCCGATGCCATAGGAAATATCGCCGGAGCCTCAGGCACCGCAATGTCACGCAATTCATTGATGTCTCCTGCGTCCATGATTTACCTTGTCGGCACTCCTAACAACTTTCTAACTTGATTCACCACATCGCCCTCATTGCTAATCTCTAGCAATGGAGCTGATAGCTTGCGCATGAAATGAGTGATCTGCCTTCGTTCCTCACGGTAGCTCTCCGCCACCATATCGCGAACAGCTTTGCGCTCGAATGGTAGCTCGGCCTGAAGCGTCCCATCACTGGCTGTCACACGTTGTTCACTGGGCGCCTCACGTACTGGATCAGTCACCAAGATTCCGAGCACATCATTGTGCTGCGCGAGCTTAGCCACCAGCTTTTCTGTGGTCTTATCCACACCATAAAAATCGCTAACCACAACCACTAACATATCGTGTGTGACCATTTTGAGTGCTTGCTTCAGCGCCTCATTGAGCATGCCGTCATTACTTTGTAGTTCAGTATTCGCATGCAATTGATGATTCATCTTCACCACCGAGTCGAGCACTTGCATCACGCCCTGTTGGCCACGCTTTGGTCGATGCTTGATCACCGCTTCATCATTAAAAATAACCGCCCCCACCCGATCTCCTACCGCCGTTGCTCGCCAGCTTGCGAGGGCGACAGCCTGCGCCGCAGTGACCGACTTGAGCCGCTCACGCGTGCCCCAAAACATATTGATACGCTGGTCGCATAGCACCAACACCGAACGATCCTTCTCCTCGGTATACACCCGCACATAAGGGGAACGCGTGCGTGCGGTCACCTTCCAGTCGATCATCCGCACATCATCACCCACAAGATACTTCCGCAATTCCTCAAAGTTCAATCCCCGCCCCCTCAGATGAGAAGCATAGCGGCCTGCCAAGATCGATTGTACCGGCTGGCTTGGAAGAAAAGAAAAGTCGCGCGTGAGAAACTGAAAACGAATCAACTCCTCCAAAGACGTATACACCCCCTGAGTTTCCTCTGGATGCTCAGCCTTCACTCGCTTGACTCGGGACCAATCCACAACAACCTAATCGATGCTAATGACGTTCATGCAATTGCAACCAACTTCACGATCTTGCCGATCACATCATCGCAGGTGACTCCATCCGCCTGCGCCTCGTAAGTCAGCCCAATGCGGTGGCGTAAGCAATCACTAAGTACCGCTCGGATGTCATCAGGGATCACCTCACGGCGCCCCTCTAACCAAGCATGCGCACGCGATGCTTTGTCGAGAGCAATCGTCCCACGCGGGCTCACACCCACTTGGATGTATCGGGCGAGGTCCGCATCAAAGTCTGCCGGCCTGCGCGTGGCTGCCACCAAGGCGACAATGTAGTCTTCCATCGCATCGTTGATCTCAACCTCGTCGATCTCCGCCCGGGCTGCAAACACAGCCTCCTGCGGCACAGAAACCTGCTCGGGCTGTTCAGCCCCATGGGCGCTCTCACCACGTACCAAACGCATCACCGCCTTCTCGTCATTGTCATTGGGGTAATCAATTGAGATATGCATCAAAAAGCGATCCATCTGCGCCTCTGGAAGCGGGTAAGTCCCCTCTTGTTCGATTGGGTTCTGCGTCGCCATCACCATGAATAGGGGTGGCATCTTGTGAGTCACACCAGCAACAGTCACTTGGCGTTCTTCCATCGCTTCTAACAATGCTGCCTGCACCTTCGCTGGCGCACGGTTCACTTCATCGGCGAGCACGATGTTCGCAAAAATGGGGCCTGGCTTGAATTCGAAACGCTCCGCCGAGTCCTCACCTAGATACATCTCTGAACCGGTGATATCGGAAGGCAATAAATCTGGGGTGAACTGGATGCGGCTAAAGTCTGCTACGAGATGCTCAGCCAGACTCTTCACCGCACGCGTTTTTGCTAAACCAGGGAGACCCTCTAGCAGCACATTCCCATTGCAGAGGAGGCTAAGAAGAATGCTCTTAACCACAGCTTCCTGACCAATGATCGAAGCCTGCATGCACTCTTGAAGTTGCTTGATTGATGCGTGTGATGACATAAAATTAAATCCGTGTTGATGTTAGGCTAAGTAAAGAATCGGGATGCTCCAGCATAGAAGCACCCCGATGATGAATAGAAATATTATTTATCGCCAGCGCCTTTAGAAATGCTCTCCATCACATGATCGAGATTGAAGGTGCCTGGCTTCTGACGTGGAGGAAATTCCTTGAAGCTCTGAAGCCAATTGCCCACATACGCGGCAGCTGGAGCAATCATGAACATGTGATCGACAAAGAACTTAGGATAGCCAATCGCTTCATCTTGAGCACGCTCAAATGGATCCATACGAAGATTCACAAGACGGGGAGCGCGCAGCACTTCAAATGGCTCGATCCACACGTCTAAACTATGTGCGTTTTGCTGGAGGAATGTGGCTTTCCAGTTTCCGTAGCGGAGAGCCGCGACACTGCCGTCATCCGTCCAATAGACAAAATCTTTACGTGGCCATTCCTTAGCCTCGCCCTTGAAGGATGGAAGAAGGTTATACCCATCGATGTGCACCTTGTATTCGCGGTTCATCGCGGTCTTACCCTTCTTGAGCTCTTCCTTAATGTTAGGCTCACCGACAGCTGCCAGCAATGTTGGGAGCATGTCTTCGTGCGCACCAATTTCATTAATCACGGTACCCGGCTTGATTACTTTTGGCCAACGGATCGCAGTAGGAACACGGAAGCCACCTTCCCACTGTGTCGCTTTCTCACCGCGGAACATCGTGGTTCCACCATCTGGCCATGAGAACGTCTCAGCACCATTGTCAGTGGAGTACATGACAATCGTGTTATCGGCGATGCCGAGCTCTTCTAGCTTATCCAGAAGCTGACCGACCATCACATCGTGCTCGACCATGCCATCCGCATAGACACCAAGACCAGTCTTGCCTCTAGATTCTGGCTTAAGGTGGGTATTGATATGCATCCGTGTGCTGTTCCACCAAAGGAAAAATGGCTTATCCGCTTTCTTGGCGCGATCCATGAAGTCAAGTGCCTTCTCAGTCACTTCACCATCCACAGTCTCCATACGCTTCTTCGTCAGTGGACCAGTATCCTCGATCTTACCATCCGCAGTGCTGTGAATCACTCCACGTGGACCAAACTTTTTCTTAAATTCTGGATCCTTTGGATAATCGGGATGCTCAGGCTCTTCCTCAGCATTCAGGTGGTAAAGGTTACCAAAAAATTCATCGAACCCGTGGTTCGTTGGGAGCATCTCATCGCGGTCACCAAGGTGGTTTTTACCAAATTGCCCTGTCATGTAGCCATGATCCTTGAGCAGACCTGCAATCGTGGGGTCCTCCTTCATCATGCCTTCAGGTGAGCCTGGCAGCCCAACCTTGGTAAGGCCTGTGCGCATTGGCGACTGGCCAGTAATGAATGCCGCACGCCCGGCAGTACAGCTCTGCTGGCCATACCAATCCGTGAAGAGCGCGCCTTCGCTTGCAATGCGGTCAATGTTCGGCGTTCTATAGCCCATCATGCCACGGTTGTAGGCACTGACGTTAAATTGTCCGATATCATCACCCCAAATAATCAGGATGTTAGGCTTTTCTTCGGCAGCCTGTGTCGAGCCGATCGTGAGGCAGCACGCGAGTGCGCCAAGGGTTTTTTTTAGTTTCATAGTGTTAGGAAAATGGATGAGAAAAAAAACGGGATGCACTTGTTAAAATGCATCCCGTTAGAAAATGAAAAATTAGTTCTTCGCTGGTGTTGCTAATTTCTCCATGACTTGGTCGAGGGAGAAGGAAGCGGCCTTCTGGCGTGGTGGGTATTCCTTAAAGGTGCTGAGGAATTGTCCTACGTATGCCTGCGCAGGAACGAGGAGGTACGCGCGGTCGAGCAACCAATCATAGTACGTGTTCGAGGTAATCTCGGAACGCTCATACGGGTCGCGACGAAGGTTGAAGATGAGTGGCACACGGAGTGGTACAAATGGATCCATCCACACACGGAAACCACCCACTGTCTTCTGCTCCATGAAGATCAACTTCCAAGGACCATAGCGAAGTGCGGTGAGGTCACCATCATCAGAGAAGTAGAAAATCTCGTTACGTGGAGACTTGGTCTTCTGTGGGTCTGCAAGGTGCGCAGAGATGTCGTAGCCGTCGAGGTGGTTCTTGTACTCGCGTCCAAGCGCCTTGGACTTGTAACCCTTAAGGAGGTCTTCCTTGATGGTCTTGTTGCCGGCGATGGCAGCGAAGGTTGGGAGCCAGTCCATGTGGTGAACGATGCCGTTAGAAACGGAACCAGGCTTGATCACACCTGGCCATTTGACCGCACAAGGAACTCTCCAGCCACCTTCCCAGTTGGTGTTCTTTTCTCCACGGAATGGAGTAGAAGCAGCATCTGGCCATGTGTTGTAGTGAGGTCCATTATCTGTGGAGTAGTGAATGATGGTGTTGTCTGCGATACCGAGCTCGTCCAGCACCTGAAGGAACTGACCGATGTGCATGTCGTGCTCGAGCATGCCACAGGTGTACTCATCTGCGTGTGGGTACTCTTTTCTGATCTGAGTCATTTTCTCTTCACTCACGTGAGTACGGAAGTGCATACGAGTACCACTCCACCAGACAAACCAGGGCTTGCCTGCCTTTTCAGCACGTTTGATGAAGTCGATTGCATGCGCAACGGTGTCGTCATCAACAGTCTCCATGCGCTTCTTGGTAAGAGGACCAGTGTCTTCGATCTTTCCGTCAGCAGAAGACTTGATCACACCACGCGGGCCATAGGCTTCAAGGAAGGTACGGCCGTCAGGCAGTTTGTAGTCAGTAGGGTAATCTTCATTTTCTGGCTCTTCCTCAGCATTGAGGTGGTAGAGGTTTCCGTAGAATTCGTCAAATCCATGATTGGTCGGAAGCATCTCGTCTTTGTCACCGAGGTGGTTTTTACCAAACTGACCGGTGGCGTAGCCTTGGTCTTTCAGCACGGTTGCGATGGTGATGTCTTCCACTTGCATACCGAGATCAGCACCAGGGAGACCCACTTTGGAGAGACCTGTACGGAACACGCTCTGCCCCATGATGAAGGAGGAGCGTCCTGCTGTACACGACTGCTCACCATAGTAATCGGTGAATAGCATGCCTTCTTTGGCGATGCGATCGATGTTTGGTGTCGTGTACCCCATCACACCGCGTGTGTAGGCTGAGATGTTTGATTGGCCGACATCATCACCCCAAATCACTAGGATGTTAGGTTTCTTATCTTGCGCATGCAAGTAATCGGCGGAGCCAAAGAGGACTGCTGAGGCAGCCACAATTGCTCCAAATACTGACTTGGCCCCTAGGAAGCCTAGTTTCGTTGCTTTCATTGTATTTTATTTGGTGGTTTTCTGTTTGTTCGGAAAAATATTGATCCAGTCTCGTTTCATATCGACGACCGTCCATTGTTGCTCTTTGGCTTCATTCAGGCCTTTTTCAAAGTGGCCGATCGCAGATGGATGGTCGTATGCCCACTCACGCTTCTCATCGGTGTGGTGAATGTACATGCAAAATCGTGCGCCTTCACCAGCATGAGTCCATTGCATCATTGCCAGATCTCCATCTGAATTGCCAAAACAAGCGATCGGTCGCTTGCCAATGTGGGTATGAATGCCTACCGGCTTACCTCCCTTGTCATCGATAAAGTCGATCTTCGCTTTGCGCATCAATGTAGGGATTCCACCCTCATTGGTGAACTCTACTTCGAGCCGGCTGCCGATCACTTGCTCAGGAGGGATGCCATACACTTCCTCAGCAAAAACTCGCATGAAATCCACACCACCACCAGAGACGATGTACGTGACAAACTCTTCCTCACGCATCAATTCTAGCAGCTCCAACATCGGCTGATACACCATCTCCTTAATCATGCGCCCAGTACTTGGGTGCTTCGCTGTGGCAATCCATTGAGCTACTGATTCCGCATACTCCTCAGTGCTCATCCCAGCATGGGTGGCCATCACCAACTCCAAAATACCCTTCTCTCCTGACTTGAGGACTCCCTCGTAATCATTGGCAAGCGCCGATCGGAAGGGTTCCTTTTCTTTCCACTCAGGGTTCTGATCAAGTCGCGCGCGTACCTGATCGAAGGCATACATCATCTGAAAGTAAATCGGCTGCTCCGCCCACAAAGTCCCATCGTTGTCGAACACAGCCACACGATCCGTTGGCTTCACATAGTCGGCATTCGACTTGTCAGTCACCTTGTCTATAAACTGTAGCACATTGGCGCGTGCGGCGCCGTCAGCCCATGAGGGTAATATCGGATTTGCGTGAACACTACAAAAGCCAAGCAGGATTGACCCAGTAAGAGCCACAACAGCTCTTGGGATACGATTTTTAAATAGGGGCATTGTCTACCGGTCTACCGCATGTTCGCATTTCAATCAAGTTCATTTGGGTGACAGGCACGCTTTCATTCACCTCAACAAGTTCGAAGTCATCTCCAAGCATCAGAAAAATTCTGATCTCTGCTGCTTCCACATGTCCAATTACTAGTGGATGTTAGACCTGATTGACAAAGTACTCATGCATCAGTTATACATGGCATTGCTCATGTCAGTTCTTCGTACAGTTGCTATTTGCTTGGCACTCTCCCCAACTACTGTGTTGCTGGCTGACACGAGTGCCGCCGATGCCGCTACTGAGGCGGCTGAACTGTCGATTGCAGGGGTGAAGAACATTGAGAAACCGATCGATTACATTCTGTCCACTGATAGGATTGATCTGGGACTAAGCTACAGCGCTCTGTTTCAAGGCTCCCTCCCCCAGAGTAAGACGGGAGGTTCTGGCGAGCTCAGCCTCACCGGCCGCCTGATATTCATCGACGAGAAATACCCAAGCCGCTTGCTACAAAAAATTGGCGCCGTACAGGACGGACGAATCTCGCTCAAATTCAGACTACGCCACCGCCACGCGATCCTAGAAAACTCAGCAGCCAGCTTGAGCACGCAGATCGGATCCGCTCTCGGCACTACCGATGGCTTTAGTAGCAATGGATTTGAAATCCCCGACTTCTACCTCCAGAACGTTTTCTTCAAGGGCCGGGTGGAACTGCGCTATGGACAGCTCAGTACAGAAGGCCGCTTGGACAGTCACGCCCTGCGCAGCTCGAAGAAAGCATTCTTGAATCGCGTCTTCTCCACCAATCCCACCATCGCCTTCCCACGCTTCGGCGCTGGTGCCATTGTTCGCTGGCAAGCCACCGATGGATTCGATTTCACCTACGCGCTCACTCAAGTTCAAGCCAGTAAAACAGGAGAACAAGTGGACTTCAACCTCAGCTCAAAAAACCTCTTTACTGGGTTCCAAGCAGGCTACATCTGGGGCACCGGGAGCAACCAGCAACACCGTTTGCAGCTCACCACATGGGCAGCAGACGCCACCGAAGAAGTCGATCCAGACTACGGCCTCAGCGCAATCTACGAGCTCCAGCTATCCGATAGCAACCACTCTATTTTCGCCCGCTACGGACAGAGCCAAGGCATTCAAACCGATCTGCGCAAAATGATGGCGATAGGCTATGGTCAAACACTCCGAGAGAAGGACCTCATCGGCGTAGCCATCGGTGCCGGTGAGTCCTCTGAGACTAAAGAAAACCAAGGAGTCCTTGAGGTATTTTATCGTCATCATTCCAAGTTTGGCTTTGAAGTCACCCCCGACATACAAATCCAAGTAGGTGACAGCATCCCAGCAAACTACGCAGTCATCTTTGGCTTGAGAGGGCTCATTGACTTCTAATACAATAGCTGCCTAGCATCGCTCACACCCCGATGAAACCACTTTGCGCCATCGCCATATCAGCCTGCCTCATCGCACTCACTAGCTGTGTGCCGAGCCTCACCAAGGTCACTGCCAACCAAGCCAATGAGCAACTCGCGGCCATGCCAAAGAAAGACTGGCATTACAGTAAATCGGCTCGCTCCAAAATTCGCAAAGCATACCAATCTTACACCTTTCGCCCCGAATACGCTGCGGCCTGCTTTCTTACTGCTGCTCATGACCTAGAACCCCATAGATCCCGGTCTGAGTGGGCCTATCGAGCCTACCAGCACGCGCTAGGTATGGGCACGGAGCTCATCAACAAGCACCAACTTTGGGGCCAAACTATCGAGCATCCCGAGCTCAGTATCGCACTACCGAAAACCGTCGATTGTCATGAACTCGGTGTGCATAAAATTGATGAACTCCACTTCAGTGGACGCTTCGCCACTCCAGGCATGGATCCCGCCATTGAACGCAAGGGTCCAGGAGCTCCCATGTTAGCCACCACCTATGCCAGCGCTCAATCACTCGATAGACATCCATTCATGTCTATGGCGGGCTATATCCAATCCGCCACAGCCCTTGCCGATTGGCATCCCGTGGGTGAATCCCAAGTGCGTCTCACACTCGAACTTCGCAATCCCAAAAAATCTAGCCAACTAGCTGCCAACTTCACTGACCCCGTCGCGTTCTACGACATGAAGACCAAGAGCCTCATCACCTCAGGGTTGCAGAATGTCTGGCGCCCAAACAATGGGCTCTCTCAGATGGGTCTGTACAACACCGCTCCCATTGACCCAAAGAAAACCCCCATTGTCTTCATCCACGGGCTTGCTGCCACGCCCAACCTCTGGCTCAAGCCGGTTCACGCCATGATGAGAAACCCAGAGTTCCGCAAGAAATATCAAATCTATGTCTTCTACTACCCCACTGGCTTTCCAATCTCCCAAAACGCTAACCACCTCAAACAAGAACTAATCAAACTGCAAAAGGCGCGGCTAACCTATAACAACAAGCCAGAGAAAATGGTACTTGTTGGACACAGTATGGGGGGGCTTCTCACCAGCGTGGTAACACGTGACTTCGAAGGTGAGTTCGAGAGGCTGTCGCGTGTTAGCATCGAAGAGTTAAAGGCCACCGAAAAGGTGAAAGAAACGCTTCAAGGGCTGGTGCGCGAGGCTCCTATCGACTTTATCGATAAAGCCATCTTTCTCGGGACTCCTCACAAAGGATCACCCTACGCCAGCAATTGGATAGGCAGAGTTTCCTCGCACTTCGTTCGCATCCCCAAATCGTTGCTGGAAATTGATCCTAGCAGCTACAAACACGACCTCAGTCAATTCGGTCAAAGCCTCTGGGATATCGATCAGAATCTCGATGGGATCTACAGCCTAGAGCTCAATCATCCCGTACTCCTCTACATCGAATCTCGCCCCAAAATTGATGGCGTCACATACTACTCAATCATTGGTGATCGAGGCTGGGGTGGCGACCTAGAAAAAAGCTCCGACGGGCTCGTGCCTTACACTAGCTCGAGTATCAATAATGATGAATCCGAATGCGTCGTCCCTTCATGGCACAACCTACAAAAACACCCCGACGCAATCGCCGAGGTGTTGAAAATTCTAGAACTCTAACTTCTAGTAAGAATTGCAGGCATCTATTGCTTGTGCTCTTCGAGCCACTTTTTACGAGCTTCGAGGTTCTGCTCAAGCTTAGCGATTTGACGTCGTTCCTCCACGATCTCCGCATACTTATGCTTGATCTGTCGGATGTCCGAATCAAAATCAGAAATTGCATCTTCGAGTGCAGCTTCGATATCCAGAGCCGCACGCTGTGACACTGGCTGGGTATTCGGCTGCTCTACCAGAACAAATTCACCCAGTTGCTTCTCGCGAATGGCGATCACGTTCTCAACATGCGCTTTCTCAGACTGCAGCAGCTCAGTGTATTCAGCGGAATTATTTTCAGAAGATAGCTTGCGCTCCACATCAGCGAGCTGGCGCTTGTAGCTCTCGAGCGACTTCTTCAGACCTTCATTGACTGCATCACGCTGGCGCTTATTCATGCTCTTATCGCGTCGGTTTTGGCGCCATTTTTCATCCACGCGCTCATTGCTGTACCAACCATTCCAACCGTAGGAACGGTAACCCGTAGTTTCATACTTCTTGGTATCCTTTTCCTGAGTAAAAGAATTAGAAAGCTTCAACACCTGTGCCACACGCTTTTCCACTCGTTGGTCCAAAAGAGCGACATCCTTCTCCACCAAATCGCTTGGTTGCTCAGGATTTTCTTTGCGAAGTTCGCGGACCAACTCAGCACGGCGGCGTTGGTAGTTCTGCACGTCGTCAGCCAGAGTTTCCATCGCTTGCATCTTGATCGCGCTGATCCGGCGACGTGAGCCCTGCGAATCTTTCAATGAAGCCAATTTGTTCACAATATTGTCGACCTTGGATTCCAATCGATCATCGAGACGAAGCGCGTCCTCGCTGAGCTCAGTCAGGCGATCGCGGCGTTCCTGGATACGCTTTTCCAATGCCACCACGGATGCTTCACGCTCTTCCATGGTCATCGGTACTTTAGTTGGCTGAGCGGGAGTTTCCGCTAGAACAACAGCACCAGTGGTGCAGAGGATTGATGTTGCTAGAAATAATGATTTCATTGCCGCCATAGTTACATCACCTAACTGATAGAGCAATAAAAAGCTAGCACCACGCGCTTCTTCGTCCGGGATCTACTGGCTACTGCGCTGAAAAATCCCTCCTTGAATGATCGATTTGGCCTCTCCCACAAGGAAAAGAGAACCGGTGATCAAAATCGGGCCTTTCGAATTACTCAGTGATTGCAAACAAGACTGTAGATTCCGATGAGCCATATACGGAGGGCTATCCTCAGGCAGCATCAAGGTGAGTGATTGGGTTGTTAGGCTGCGCGGCGAATCAATCGGCACCAAATGAATCTCTGCACTATGAGCAGCAAGCAAGCCCAACACTTTCGCCACGTCTTTCTCCTGAGCAGCGCCAAACACCAACACGGGACGATCTTGCCCATAGCGGGACTTCCAGGTATCCACCAATGCCTTCGCTGCATGTGGGTTATGCGCCCCATCGACAATCGTCACAGGGTCGTGATTGATCGCTTCAAAGCGCCCGGGCCAATCGATACGCTTGAGCCCCTGTTGTACGATGTCAAAATTCAAGGGCAGCTCAAGGGCACTGAGCGCCTCCACTGCCAACTTGGCGTTCTCGGCTTGGTGCTCCCCTGCTAGATCAATTTGATAGCCTCTCAAAGGCTCAGTGATCACGGTGAGTGGGGCACCTCGCTCACCCGCCACTTCAGCAATCACGGCCGCAGCTTCCGGGCTCTGAGGGGCGGAAATAACTGGTTTGTCTTCACAAATAATTCCGGCTTTCTCAAAAGCAATTTGCTCCAACGTTTCTCCCAACCACTCGCTGTGGTCATCGGCAATCGGAGTGAGCACACACACATCTGCAGGCACTGCGGTCGTTGCATCTAGCCTACCGCCCATCCCAGTCTCCAGAACAATCATCTCACAATCCATGGCCTTAAAATGACGCATAGCAATCGCGAGTGTGAGCTCAAAAAATGTCGGGTGATGGTCCCAGTCGGCGACCAATTGTTTGAGCTGTTCGACGCTCTGTAGCACCTCAAGCTCGCTGATCATTTCGCCGTTGACGCGGATCCGCTCGCGAAATTCAATCAAGTGTGGCGAAGTGAATAATCCACAGCGCATGCCGGTGGCTCGCGCGAGGGAATCGACCATGGCACTGGTTGATCCTTTCCCGTTCGTACCTGCGACATGCACGACTTTGGTACCGCGCTGCGGGGTTGCAAAGAACTGACGAAGCAACTGACGTGGACCGTCCAGTCCCAGCTTAATACCAAAGGTCTGGGTGGAATAGAGCCACTCTAACGCTTCCGGATAAGTCATTACTTCGTATTCGGTGTGCAGTGGTGAGCAACTCACGATGTGGGCGCACCACTTGCCACATGCAGCTCAAATCATGCTTGTGGCATCATGTAGCTGAGTAGCTGGCCAAGCTTCTTCTTCACTTCGTGGCGTTGCACGATCGCATCGATGAGGCCGTGCTCTAGCATAAACTCAGCAGTCTGGAATCCCGGAGGGAGGTCTTGGTGGGTTGTCTCTTTCACCACGCGAGGCCCGGCAAAGCCGATCATGCATTTTGGCTCAGCGAGGTTGATATCCCCAATCGTTGCGAATGATGCTGTGACTCCGCCAGTCGTAGGGTGGGTCATGAGAGAGATGTATGGTAGTCCTTTTTCGGAGAGGTGCGCCAGAGCTGCGCATGTCTTAGCCATCTGCATCAGCGAGAGCATGCCCTCTTGCATTCGAGCACCAGAGGAAGAAGAAATAATAATCATACCACGCTTTTCAGCCATGGCATCTTCCACCGCACGCGTGATCTTTTCACCAACCACCGAGCCCATGGAACCTGCAAAAAACTTGAAGTCCATGACGGCGATCATTGCTGGCTGGCCCTCGATCGTGAGGCGACCAGTGACCACCGCGTCGTTGAGTTCAGTCTTCTGGCGAAGCATCGCAATTTTTTCCTCGTACTTGGCGAAGTCTAGTGGATTTTCAGCGAACAATCCTGCATTGGTTTCTTCAAAAGAACCACTGTCTGCAATACTCGCAATACGCTCACGTGAGCCTAAGAGGAAGTGATGATCACAGCTGGTACAAACTTGGTCGTTCTGAACGAGATCAAGTGTGTGGATCATGGAGCCACACGCTGGACACTTGGTCCAAAGGTCGTTTGGCATGTCCTTCTTCTTGCTATTGCGTAGTCTTGGTCTTTCGAAAATTCCCATGGCGTTGGTAAAATGTTGCGTAGCCCATCTGGCTAGATGGCCAAAGCCTAGCCTCGTAATGCGGTAAGTACAACTATGTTTTCAATTTGCGATGCCGGTTTCTTCAAGGCTTGGGCACAGGCCTGAGCCGTGGAGCCAGTCGTAAAGACATCGTCGATGAGAATCACACTCTCAAATCCCTCGGGAATACGCCGCGCCGTGAATGCGTCTTTGAGATTAGCCGCACGCTGCTGGCGGCTCAGACGTGTCTGGGTTTGAGTGTGTCGGGTGCGCTTGAGTAACGCTTGCCATGGCACACCCGTGAGCTTGCTAAGCTCTTGAGCCAGCAGTTCCGCTTGATTGAAGCCCCTCTGCCATTGCTTGCGCCAGTGGAGCGGGACTGGCACCAGGATCGGCGACGCTAGGCTTTTGAAGCGCGGGCTTTGCTCGATCACCTCGGCACAAAACCGCGCCAACTCACCACTCAAGTAGCGTTGCTTACCGTACTTGTAGCTCACGATCAGCTCGTGGTTCTTCGCCGTGTTGCGCAGTGCCGCTTCGGCAAATTCAAAAGCAAAGTTCAAGTCGCGGCAATTGGCACAGGCAAACTGCCCCTCGATCACGCCATCGTAGCACTCGCCACAACGGCTGCAAAATGGCGCACGCACGCGCGCCGCCGCTGCAACGCAATCTGGGCAGAGCAGCCTGCCACCATCCGTACTCAGCTCACATTGTAAACAAGATGGAGGGTACAGGTAATCGAGAGCGCTATCTAGGAATCTTGGTTTTTGCACGGGGGACGCATTCGGAAGTAGAGGGCGATGCATGCCGCTGTCACCACCAATGTAGCAAGTGGAAGAAGGCCATCCATCAGGCTATCATTGTACCAAATACTGCGCCCTTCACCAGTAGGATTTGTCAGGCGGTTGGTAAACTTAAGAGAAAACACCCAACCGGCGTGCAGGCCAATAGCAAACCATAAGCTACCAGTCACATAGCGGGTGTAGGCCAATGTCACCCCCACCACAAATAAAGTCATGAATACTCCAAAAAACTCAGCTGCAGTCAGGAACTTTTGACCAATCAAGCCGAGCATTTCGAAGCCGGCAAGGAAATGGCGAGGGTCTGCCACCTGTGCCCCATCGGGTGGCGAGAGAAAATGCACTGCTGCAAAGAAAAGCGAGAGGCCGGTGATATTCGCAGCCACGTTCAGCTTGCGTGCCAGCACCGAGTAGAGCACCCCACGGAACAACCATTCTTCCAATAAAGATACAATGATCGCGGGAATGATTGCCTTCTGAAAAGCCTTAGCAAACACAAAATCATCAGCGGTTTCGATCCAGCCTAATTGATACAGCAAGGCCACCAAAAGCGTGAGAAACCCAGCAGAAAAACCCAGCGCCAGCGCCAAGTCTCTCCAACCCCTAGCCTGAGGATTGATCCGCTGCAGGAAAGGCTTCTTCTCTTCCTTCTCACCACCTTTGCGGCGCAAACTCTTGATCAGAGGAAACAACAACACCAGAGCGGTCGCCATCAATGCGCGGTTGAAGTACCGCGAAAAGCGCGCGTTGTCGCACTTCTTTGCCAGCCATTCCATCGGTGCCGAAAGCTCAGCCACCGCTGCCTCAGCCGCGAGGTCCTTGCCCCAAGAATAAAGATGCGGGGAAAGTAAGGCCGCACCCACAAAGCTCGCCACAATGAATAGGAAGAGCTTGAACAAATCGTGTTGGAGTAGTCGTGTCACTGGTCGCAGCCTAAACGATGACTCTGGAACTAGCAACAACCGCTTGCAGCTGTCCGCGCAGGTAGTGTCCCACTATGCTTCTCGCATTGCGGTGATCGCGGCCTTCATATCCGGTGCTTGGAATGATGAAGAACCAGCCACCAAAACATTGGCCCCAGCTTTCCCGGCGATGGCCGCTGTTTCTGTATTGATTCCACCATCCACTTCAATATGGAAATGTAAGCCATTTGCGTCGCGATACGCTGCCGCGGCCTCCACCTTCGCCATCATGTCATGCATGAAGCTTTGCCCGCCAAAGCCTGGCACGACGGTCATCGGTAAAAGCAGGTCGATTTGATCCAAGTACGGCAACACCTCTTCAAATGGGGTCGCAGGATTCAAGGCCAAACCAGCCTTGACCCCGGCTTCACGAATCAGCAACAGCGTGGCCGACACATCGTGGTCTGCTTCCACATGCACCGTGATCATGTCTGCACCCGCCTTGATGAAGCGCGGTAAATAATGGTCCGGACGCGTGATCATCAAATGCACATCCAGAAATATGTCATTGCTCTCGTGAATCGCCTCAACCATCTGAGGACCAAAGGAAATATTGTCTACAAAGTGGCCATCCATCACATCGAGATGCAACCAATCCGCACCAGAATGAATCGCACGGCTGACTTCTTCCGTCACCTTTCCCCAGTCAGCAGCCAACAATGAGGGTGCCATGATACGATCAGAATGGTGCCATTTCTTCATAGCCCAAAGCATAGTGAGAACCCATCGAGATTCAAGTGGCCAATTTGGCATTTCTCGGAATCGCGGAATTTTCACAAGGCGCATATCCCACAATCAAGCATCACTCGGCAATTTTCCATGGTTGCCAGAAGCCCGCAGACGAATTACAGCTAATCGCATGAGCGAGGAGTTCCAAATCGAACCCAAAGGTGACACCTTCTTCATGGAGCTCGCACTGCGCGAGGCCATGAAAGCCTACAAAGCTGGCGAGGTTCCCATCGGAGCCATCATCGTCAAAGATGAAAAAGTCATCGCCCGTTCATGGAACCAAGTCGAGACACTCAAGGATGCCACTGCACACGCAGAAATGTTGGCCCTAACATCTGCACAAAGCATGCTGGGCGACTGGCGCCTCACTGGATGCACCCTTTATGTCACCAAAGAACCCTGCCCGATGTGCGCCGGTGCCATCGTGCACTGCCGCCCTGATCGCGTTGTCTACGGCATCCCTGACGACAAAGGGGGGGCTGCGGGCGGCTGGATCAACTTGCTAGACTCCAACCCACCGCTCAATCATCGCTGCGAGACCACCAAAGGCGTCCTCCAAGAAGAATGCCTGCAGATCCTCCAAAGCTTTTTTCGTGAGGCCAGAGCGAAAAAGAAAGCTGAACGCGATGCCGCCAAGCTAAAGCTGCTTGAGGAAGCGCAGCAAGCAAGCGCAGAAGATGTGGCTGAACAATAGTCGATACTCCCTCATGTCCGCGAAGCATGGTTCGCTTCGGCCGGCCACTCTGAGTCGGCGCAGCCTATTCGTTTATGCGAACTGCTTGAGGAATCGGGTGTCGTTGTCAATCAGCAGACGGATGTCCTTGATGCCCCACTGGATCATTGCAAGGCGGTCGAGCCCCATACCAAACGCAAATCCAGTGACCTTCTCTGGATCAAATACCTCATCACCACGGCTCTCAGCCAAGGAGGAAAACACTGCGGGGTCTACCATGCCGCAGCCAGCTACTTCGATCCACTTTGGTTCTTGGCCTTTGGCATGAAGCTTGATGTCGATTTCGAAGCTTGGCTCCGTGAATGGGAAAAAGTGCGGGCGAAAACGAATCTCAGTCTCCGTACCAAAGAGCGCACGGAAGAAATACTCCAAGGTCCCCTTGAGGTCGCCAAGCTTCACATCTTCAGCCACAAAAAGGCCTTCGAGCTGGTTGAATACAGAAAGGTGGGTGGCGTCGATCTCATCGCGGCGATAGGCTGAGCCCGGGGCGATGATACGCACAGGAGGAGTCGCCTTTTCCATGGTGCGAATCTGGACAGAAGAAGTGTGGGTTCGAAGCAACTTACCACTATCAAAATAGAAGGTGTCCTTCTCATTACGCGCTGGGTGGTCATCTGGCGTGTTCAACGCATCGAAGCAATGATACTCCGTTTCAATCTCTGGACCATCCGCGAGGGCAAAACCCATACGGCGCAATATCTGCACCGCACGATCCTTAATCAAGGTAAGTGGGTGGAGCCCCCCTTCAAGTAACTCGCGAGGCGGCAGTGTCAGATCAATCCCATCCACTGATTTCTTGTCCTCCACTTCCTGCAGCTCGACAAGCTTTGCATCGATCGCTTCAGTCACGGCCTTGCGCGCCACGTTGAGAGCCTGACCATAGGCTGGCTTCTCTTCGTTTGGCAGATCCTTCATCGCAGCGGCGGCGGCGGTGAGGGTTCCTTTCTTACCGAGGAAGGCCACACGTGTGTCATCGAGCGCTTTCTGGTCTGCGGAAGCGGCGATGGCTGCGAGCGCATCAGCTTGGATCGTATCGAGTTGCTGTTTCATGAACTTGTGGAATGCCTGCCATAAATCCCCATCACTGTCCACTGGTTTTATCGCCACAGACTGGGCTCAAACCCTTGTCAAAGATCCTTTCAGACTTTGCACATATCCTATATAATTGGGATACTCTATTAGACTCATGACTGATAGAACACCCGTCCCTTAATGGTACTCTTAAGCAAGTTACGGGTAGGATCGTGATACATACCTTCACGATAAATTGCTTTCTTCAAGAGACCTAGTACACTGCCCCGATACACATTCATCCATTACCACCACTTTTTTCGAGTGGATCTAATCATTCACATCCATTAAACACCACAGATCATGAAGAACACAGTGAAGAGAATCACAGGCCTCGTAGGGCTGGCATGCATCAGCACCGCCGCCCTCACCTATGCCGGTGAGCCCCAAGAATTGTTCAACGGAAAAGACCTTTCCGGCTGGACAGGAGATAAGAAATTTTGGTCCGTACAAGACGGAATCATCGTTGGTCAGACCACTCCTGAGAACCCATCTGGTGGCAATTTTCTCATCTGGGATGGTGGCGAAGTCGAAGACTTTGAAATCACCCTCAAAGTTCGCTACGAAGGCAACAACTCAGGCCTCCAATACCGCAGTAAGCGAGCCAGCCCAGACAATTACCTTGTGAACGGCTACCAAGCTGACCTTCACCCGAATAACAATTTCTTCGGCATGCTCTACCACCAAGGTGGCAAGCGCGGCATCGTCGCTCAGCGCTTCCAAAAGGTAGACATCGCAGCCGACGGCACCAAGGAAGTGACCGCATTCGGCAACAAAGACATCAAGTGGAACGCCACGCAGTGGAATGAATTGCGCGTTGTCGCTGTGGGCAATCGCTTGATCCACCAAATCAACGGCATCACCACCGTCGACGTGACAGACAATCACCCTGAAGCTCACTCCAAAGGCATCATTGCCCTTCAAATTCACGCTGGTGAGCCAATGAAGGTCGAGTACAAGGACATCGTACTTCGCAAGGTCGAAGGCGCTGAAGCCAAGTCCCTCCTCGCTCAAACCGAGAAGGAAAAGGAAATGGACAAGCTACGCACCGTGGTCAAGTTCGACCTCGATGCGGAAGAGATCAACTTCATCAATGGCAAGAAAGCGCAGTGGGTTTGGAAAGACAACCCGCACGACAACAAGCCAATCTACCTCACCAAGTCCTTTGACCTTCCTGAGCAAACCACCATGGCCGCCATCATGGCGTCCTGTGACAACGGCTTCACCCTCTGGATCAATGGCAAAGAAATCGCCAAGTCCGATTCCTGGAACAACCCATTCATTTCCAAGTCCATCCTCAAGCAGCTCAAGCCTGGCAAAAACTTCGTCGCCATCGAAGCCACCAATGCTGGCGGCATCGCAGGACTTCTCTTCAAGCTCTCCATGCAGCAACATGGTGGCGAACTCACCGAAATCGTCAGTGACACTAGCTGGAATGCTAGCACCACGCCTGCCGACAACTGGAAGACCGACCCTCAAGTATCTGCCAACTGGAATCTCGAGCTCAAGAGCTCAGGCGACCTCGGCGTCGAGCCATGGGGTAGCTTCGGCATGACTGCTGACGCTCCTGCCTCCAAGATCACCACTCTCGATGACTTCGAGGTGGAAGAACTCTTCGCATTCCCAGCAGAAATGGGATCCAAGGTGGCACTCACTGTTGACGACCAAGGACGCTTCTACGCCAGTGACCAGTACACCGAAGGTGGCCTCCACCGCGTGACTGTGGATGAAGAATCCGGCCGCCTCCTCATCGAGGAAGTACCGATCGAACTCGAAGGAGCTCAGGGCCTCGCATGGCATGACGGCGCACTCTACTACTACGGTCGCTTTAAGATGCAAAAGCTCACCGACACCGATGGTGACGGCATCCTCGACCACTCGGAAGAACTGCCAACTGCAGTGAACCACTCCGAGCACGGCACCCACGCGATCCGTCTCACTGAAGACAAGAAAGGCCTCTACCTCGTAGCGGGTAACCACACCCCAATGCCGAAGAAAGAGATCACTTCACGCTCCAGAGTCCAAGGCTGGCAAGAAGACCTCCTGCTCAAGCGTGAGTGGGATGCTCGCGGTCACGCCCGCGGCGTCATGGCGCCAGGTGGCTACATGGCACGCTACGACTTTGAGACCAAGAAAAACGAAATCATCTCAGTAGGTTACCGTAACCAATACGGCATTGCTAGCAACCGCTTCGGTGATAGCTTCACCTACGACGCCGACATGGAGTGGGACATGGGATCACCATGGTACCGCGCCACACGCATCAACTTCGTAGCCAGTGGCTCCGATTACGGTTGGCGCTCAGGCTCAGGCAAATGGCCTGAATACTACGAAGACAGCCTTCCTGCTATCGCAGAAGTTGGCCCTGGCTCCCCGACTGGCGTGATCTCCGGTATCGGCACCAAGTTCCCAGCCAAGTACCAAGACGCGATCTTCGCACTCGATTGGACCTTCGGCACCATGTACGCCCTCCACTGGAAGTTTGACGGTGCTGGCTACAAAGCTGAAAAAGAAGTGTTCTGCTTCGGCGAACCACTGCCACTCACCGACGCTGTTGTTGGTAAAGACGGGTACCTCTACTTCACTGTAGGTGGTCGTAAAGCAGCTTCACGCTTCTGCCGTATCAAATACAATGGTAGCGAATCCACAGCTCCTATCGCTCAGAACAACGACGAACTTCCTGAAATGCACAAGCAACGTCGTGCGCTCGAAGTATTCCACGGTGCGCAAGACCCATCTGCTGTCGCCAAAGCATGGCCACACCTCTCATCCAAGGATCGCTGGCTCCGCGGTGCCGCTCGTGTGGCGGTCGAGTCTCAGCCAGTCGACACATGGGCAGACAAGGTATTTGCTGAAAAGAACCCACAGGCATTGATTGCTTCCGCAGTAGCACTTGCCCGTCAGGGTACTCCTGAACACCAAGAGAAGCTCCTCAACGCACTCCTCGCACTCGACATGAACAAGCTCAGTGCCGAAGAAAATACAGGACTCCTCCGTGCTTACGCACTTTGCTTCATCCGCATGGGTGAGCCAAAAGATGCAATGCGTGACAAACTCATCGCTGAGTTTAGCCCGCAGCTTCCTAGCAAGAGCGACTCAGTCAACACCGAGCTCGTACGTGTCTTGATCTACCTCAAGTCACCTACCATCATCACCCAAGCGCTCGAAATGATCGCAGCTCCACACGAGCAAGTCGTGCCAAACTGGCAGGGATCCGTGATCAGCCGCAATAAAAACTACGGTGGCCCAGTGACTCGCTTGCTTGCCGACTACCCACCAGTGCAGAAGCTTGGATACGCGTTCATGCTTCGTAACCTCAGAGAAGGTTGGACATTGGAGCAACGCCGCGAGCACCTCAAGTTCCTCTACGATGCTGCTAAGCACCCAGGTGGTTTGAGCTACACCAAGTTCCTCGCCAACATCCGTGACGAAGTGCTCAGTCACTGCACACCGGAAGAGCGCGTGGCACTCAACGACATCACAGGTGAAGACTTCGATCCGAAGCCTAAGTTCGCAATCAACCCACCGAAGGGTCCAGGCAAGAACTGGACAGTGGCTGACGCCCGCCCATACGTGACCAAGCAAGCGCTCAAAGATGCTAACATTAAGAACGGACGTAGCCTCTTCTTCGCAAGCGCCTGTGCTTCATGTCACCGCTTCGACGGCCTCGGTGGTGACATCGGCCCTGACCTGAGCATGGTACGCACCAAGTTCAGTGCCAACTACCTCCTCGAGTCCATCATCGAGCCAAGTAAGGAAATCTCCGATCAATACGGTTCAAAGATTGTGACACTCAAGGATGGCAGAGTCTTCACCGGCGTGGTGGTACCACGTGAAGCAGTGTACGACATCTACCCGATGACCAAGACCACGGAAGAACTCAAGCCAACCTCCATCGTGTTTGAAGATGTTGAAAGCATCGTCGAGAGCCCAGTTTCTCAGATGCCTCCAATGCTCATGAATGGCATGAATGGCGAGGAAGTACGTGACTTGATTGGCTACCTCCTCTCCAGCGGTATTCCGAATACTGAGGACTAATCTAAGCAGTCATTCCAACACTCAATTGCATTCGCCGGGCGCCATCACAGGTTCCCGGCGAATTTGTGTCTAGAAGCTAGCCCAACACACAGGGCACAAGCAAGCCATGCATCATGGCACAAGCACCATCTAGCAGACAGTCAAGATCCAGCACATGTGGGCGAAAGACCTCGCCCAAGCATGGCACTTATTCCGAAGCTTTCGAAGCTGGAGCTGTTGCATCCATCACTGCCTTTTGCGTGGCAGCCTGGATTTTAGGCATCATCTTTGCCATCTCCATTTGCATCCGCCCCATGGTTGCCTGAGTGAGTTCAGCTTGCTTTGCCGTGAACTTTTTACCGACTGGTGACTGATAAAAATCAATCAAACCCTGCACCTCCTCCACAGAAAACACCTCACCATAGATCTCGGCAAACATCCCTTCCCAATCGACCTTCAGCATCTCTTCAATGCTTACTTTGGTCGCGGCAGTGACCGCTTCTTTTGCTGTGGATTTTTGCTCCGGAGTCATCCCCGGCTGTTGGTCGATCATCCCCGTATTGTATTTGATCACCTGACCAAAGGCTTTCTCTACGTTCTGGCGCATCTCCATCACTTCCATCAGCTCTCTGGCTTTGGCTGTGGAGGCTTCGTCAGCTAGGGCACCTTGGCTCATCAAGGCAAGAGCGAGAATTAGTGGTTTTTTCATCATAGGTCGTTTTTGAGTTCAATAGATTGGTCTAACATGTACTGAGCGCAGTTGAGTACAAGCTATAATTGCTAGAATCCTAGCGTTTGACTCACTTCAGCTTGATCGTCGGGATGCGTACCGCGTCGATCAATGCCTTGTTCCCCTCATCCACCCGCAAAATACGATCGCCCAATAGGTACACACCAACATCATGGCTGACCTTGAAATCCAATGGCAAATCAGCCATCGATACGATGTGGAGACGTTGCTGCCAGGCTTCATCGATCTTCCAGCCAGGACTCAATTGATCGCGCCATCCGGATGGCAATGGATCAGCCGCCGCCACCTTCTTGGCAATGCCGGATGGCAGACCCAAATCACTCTCAGCATATTGCTTGTAAAACTCTCGGAGCGACTTCTTCGTGGCAGCATCGAACTTCCACTCGCTGGCATTCACTTTTGCCACTTTCTTTTGCTCAGGCTTCGTCACCTCAGAAGTTTTCGCCTTCAGTTTCTTCGGGGCTTTTTCCTGAGCCCAGAGTGCTGGCACCACACTCATAGAACACACCGCCACTGAGACGGCGAAAAATCGACATGCATAGGAATGATTGATCACCATACACAATACCTAACATAATCTAATAGCCGACAACAAGAAACTACTCCACGACCACCGCATTGAAGTATCCACAAGGCATCTGATAGAAAAATGAAGATTGATTTTCACGGCCGGCACTTAGGAGTGAGTTGTTGAAGGGCTAGATGGAAATCTAGGTGAAGCTTCCCGGTGCTGAGTGATTGACATTCTAAGGGATTTACGGCATCGAAACCCTATCAAACAGAAGGTGCTGGTGAATTCAATCAGCACGCTGAACAAGCAACTCGCAGTCAATCCACTGCACCGATTCCATGAACGTATCATTCAACTGGCTCAACGACCACCTAGACCTCAGCGACCACAGCATTGCCCAACTCGATGACCTCCTCACCTTCGCAGGTGTGGAAGTAGAAGGAGTGGAGCAACAAGGACTCAGCACCGAGCTCGTCGTGGTGGCGCAGATCAAAGATGCCGTGCAACACCCAAATGCCGACCGACTCAAGGTCTGCCAAGTCGATGCCGGTGAAGGATCCCTACGCCAGATCGTCTGTGGTGCTCAAAACTACAAGGTGGGCGACAAAGTCCCCTGCGCTCTCCCCGGTGCCGACCTCGGCGGCGGGTTTGTCATCAAAGAGGGCAAGCTGCGTGATGTGGAATCCAAGGGAATGCTCTGCGGCGCTAGCGAGATTGGCCTTGTCGATGCTGAAGACGGCCTCTTCATTCTCGATGAAGACGCGGTGATTGGCACCCCATTGGTGAAGATGTTCGCAAGCGACACCATCATCGAGGTGGAAATCACCCCGAACCGTCCAGACCTTCTCAGCCATTGTGGCATGGCGCGTGAGCTCGCCGCCCTCACTGGCAAGTCCCGCACCGAACCAGCGTTCGACCTTCTCGACGCCACTGCTGCTAGCGACATCACTCTCAGCAACCCTGAGCGCTGCCCACTCTACACAGCAACTAAGATCAGCGGCGTGAAAGTGGCCGACAGCCCAGAGTGGCTGCAGACCAAGCTCAATGCCATTGGCCTGCGCCCAATCAACAACATCGTCGATATCACCAACTACGTGCTCCATGAACTCGGGCACCCGCTGCACGCCTTTGATGCAGCCAAGCTCGATGGCTCCCTCGACATCCGCACCGCCGCTGAGGGCGAAAAGTTCCTCCCGCTCGACGGCGAAGAAATCGCTCTCACCAAGGACGATCTCCTCATCTCAGATGCGGGCGGCCAAGCCCTCGCACTCGCTGGCATCATGGGAGGCAACGATTCGGGCGTCACCGAGTCCACCACCGATGTGGTGCTCGAAGCCGCCTACTTCACCCCATCGTTCATCCGCCGCAGCTCACGCCGCACCGCGCTCAGCTCTGACTCATCCTACCGCTTCGAGCGTGGCTCAGACCCACAGGCAGTGCTCAAAGCAGCCAGCCTTGCCGCCAAGCTCATGGTCGAAGTCGCCGGTGGCACGATCGATGGCCCAGCAGCCGTAGCTGGCGAAGCCCCCGTGCTCACCCAGCCGGTGAAGCTCGACATCGCCAAGCTCGACCAACTCATGGGCGGCTCGATCACCCACGCAGCAGCCAAAGACATCCTCACCAAGCTCGGCCTCGAAGAAGGTGCCGACGACCTCTGGAACATCCCAAGCTTCCGTCTCGACCTCCAACGCCACATCGACCTCGTCGAAGAGATCGCCCGCGTCCACGGCCTCGAAAATGTGGAGAGCCGTTTCGTCGGTGCCTACGTCGATGAATCCGCTGTCGACCACGCCTACGACTACCAGCTCGGCCTCAAACGCCAGCTCGCAAGCCTAGGGTTCTACGAAACTCAGACGATCAAACTCATTGCCGCTCATTCGAACGACAACATGGTGGCGCAAATGTGCGACGCCCTACCACAGCGCCCACTCATGGATGGCGATCTCGTGCAGGTCGCCCTACCACTCTCCGAAGACCACGCGATCATGCGCCCTAGCCTCGTGCCAGGACTCGTCGCAGTCGCCGCGCGCAACATCCGCCAAGGCCGCAAGTCGCTGCGTTTCTTCGAAATGGGCAAGCAATTCCGCAATGCTGGTGGTGGCAAAGCCAAGGATCTCGAAGCCGAGTCCCTCTCGCTCCTCGTTTCCGGCACCAATGCCCCACAAAACTGGGCCTCCAAGGTGCCGAGCATCGCCGATCTCTTCGACCTCAAGGCAATCGTTGCCGCGATCCTGCCGAAAGCTCAAGTTCAGCTCAAGGAGCGCAAGCGCGACGGCTTCATCCTCGCTGCCGACGTTCTCGCAGATGGCAAGCCAATCGGCGCCTTCGCCCAACTCACTCCTGCACGTTGCCGCGAAATTGATGCCAACAACCCAGTCTACGTGGCCGAACTCGACCTCGCTAAACTCCAACAACTCGCCACCGGCGTGGAGAAAGTAGACGAGCTTCCACAATTCCCTGGCTCCAGCCGTGACGCAGCCATGGAGGCACCACTCACGCTCGAGAATGCCGCCATCGAAGCCGCGATCAAGAAGCACAACGAATCCCTCCTCGTCGACTTCCATTGCTTCGACGTCTTCACTGACGCCTCAGGCGAGAAGATCGCAGCCGACAAGAAGTCCGTGGCCTACAGCTTCCACTACCGCTCACCAAGCAAGACCCTCAAAGCAAAAGAGGTCGACAAGGCGCACCAAGCATTGCTCGACACCCTTGCCAACAAGCTCAAGCTTAGCTTCCGCTAAGGCGACTCGAGTCCGGGGGATCATCGCCCCGCTTGATTCAATAAAAAACCCCCAGCTCATCAATTGAGCTGGGGGTTTTGATTTCAATGGGAAAGCTTGTGACTCAGTCTAGCTATTGCTTGTCTGGCTGGATAATGCCGAAGTCACGCTTTGACATCGTGCTGGCATTGGACGCCTCCGCAGTCGCTAGCAAAATAGTACCTGGGCTCAGAATACCGCGTGTCTTGCGGGTGAATTCTGCTGGGAACTGAATGCTGTTGGCAATCTGCTCCGCTGGCGATCCACTCACGCGGCTCTTCTTCAAGCTCAAGACAGACCATGAACGAGGTCCATCACCATTCTCTAACTTGATGAACACACCTTCAGGTGGACGCGTGCCTGAGGCAATCGCAAAGGGGCTCTGACCTATCTTGATACCATTGCGCCACACATAGGCGGTTCGATCAGCATAACTAAGCAACACAGAGTATGGACCAGAGCGGCTCTTGCCCGGCTCCCAGATCACACGACCCTGCATGTCAGGCACCGCTTGATTTGAAGAACTCTTGGCTTTCGACGCCATCAAGACATTCGCTGGCTTGGCTGAGTAAGAGGGCACAGTGCCCTTCTTGGTGATCGCCACCGTCGAGCCATTGGAGAGCACTCCATACACTTTCTGAGAAAATTCATACGGTAGTCGGATACAACCACCCGATGCTGGGTAGCCAGGTAGCTGGCCTGCGTGCATCGCAATACCTGTCCAAGTCAGGCGCTGCATGTAGGGCATCTTCGCACCCTTATAGACGTTCGACTCATGATCCACCTTGCGCTGAAGAATCTGGAACACACCAGTGGGGGTTTCCTTGCCAGCACGACCAGTACTCACCGTTGAACGCGCAATCTGCACCCCATTGCGGTACACATAAGCCATCTGGTCATCGATGCTCACAACCATCAGGACTGGGCCAGAAGGCGAACGCTCTGGATGCCATTCAAACTGACCTGGCGCCAGTTTCGTCTGCTGGGTCGTCGTCGCGCACGAGCTGAGTAAGGCACCGCTGAGCAGAGCCGCCGAAATCATGAGAGGTTTTAGTAGTTTCATCACCCTCATTGCTAGCGACCATCTTCGCAGCCAGCAAGTTAGAAATCACAACAATCTCGATCTTCATCACAAGAACCACACACACGTCCACTTCAATCTAATCACTTCATTAATCTATTGCAAATGCGTCTCAATTTCATTTATAGCTAATGACGTGATTGAACATCGGACATTGTATGGCGACTATAGCAGTAGCGGCGTGGAGCTGCGCTGGCATCGTGGCTATGTGGAGTCTTATGCTGATAGTCTGCACCAAGGGGCACTGCACATCATATTCAACCAGGCAGGCGAAGGGATATTGCTGGGAAACTCATTGCGCGTGAACTTCAGCGCCGGCACCATGCTTGCCTTTCACCACGGGTCAGACGAATCATTGATAGCCAGCCGCAAAGGAGCACAGGAGACACATGATTTTTTGGTTTTAATCGTGAGTGAAACCTGGCTGCGCAACACCTTTGGTTCGCGCCTTTCCGCCTTCCATCCAGACCTTCGCTCTGCGATTGAGAATAGCGCGCGAGCGAACCAAGTTCTAGGGAAAGTGAGGAGCATGAGCCTCACCGAGAGAGGCATCGTCAGCGATCTCTGTGCCCCTCCGGTCGAAGGCCCTGCACAACGTTATTGGTTCATGGCCAAAGTACTCGAGATACTGACTCACCATCTTTTCGCCCCTACGAGCACGCTTGGAGCTCAGCCCTTTTGTAGCATGGTCAAACAACGCAATAGCGAGCGGGTTGCTGCCTGCAATCGATGGCTGGAAGAACATCTCGATGAAAACCTCGACCTCAGCCAGCTTGCCGAGTGCGTCGGCTGCGCTCCCCACTATCTCAGCCGCCAGTACAAGCAACAAACCGGGATTACCTTAAAGCAACAACACCGAAAGCTGCGCATAGAAAAAGCTGCGGAGCTGCTCGAGCAAGGAGACTACAATGTGACGGAAGCTGCGATGGAAGTGGGCTATAGCTCCCTCTCACATTTCTCCAAAGCCTTCCATGAAGAAACAGGACGCCTGCCCTCCGAAATGGTCAACACGGATGCTTAACCAAGCATCGCTCAATCACCTGAAGAGCCGAGTGCCTCGCGTGGGGTCCAAGGCAGATCGTGCGATTGAGCCACCGCTTCATTGGTAAGCATCCCTTGGGTACAATTGACGGCACTCGCCAGCTCTGCAAATTGACTCAGAGCCGACTCGAGACCGAGACCTGCGATGCGCCCTATCCATGCCGCTGTCACATTGCTGAGTGCAATGGTCGCAGTGCGCGCGTAGGCCGCCGGCATATTGGCCACACAATAATGTAGCACCCCAGACTCCGTGAATGTCGGTGCCGCATGGGTGGTAGCTCGCGTGCTCTCGACACAGCCGCCTTGATCCACAGCAATGTCCACAATCACCGAGCCCTCAGGCATCAAGCCCAGCATCTCACGTGTCACCAACTTCGGCGCAGCAGCACCAGGTAGTAGCACCGCCCCAACAAGCAAATCAACTGAGCGCAACAGCTCACGCAAATTGGCCTCACTCGAGTACATCGTATGGATCTGTGGAAAGTTCATCTCCAACATTCTCATCCGTTCGAAATCTAATTCTAAAATAGTAACATCGGCACCCATTCCGGCAGCCACACGGGCAGCATGCATTCCAGCAGTGCCACCACCGAGCACCACCGCCTTGCTCGGTCCCACCCCAGGCACGCTACTTAGCAAAGTGCCGCGACCACCCGTGTGCTTCGCCAAGTGGTAGGCCCCTGCGATGGGAGCCATGCTCCCGGCAATTTCAGACATCGGCTCTAGCAGAGGGAGTCGCTCCCCCACGGCCAATGTCTCATAGGCTAGCCCGGTACAACCGCTGGCGGTGAGTGATTGAGTGAGTTGCTTGTCAGCCGCCAAGTGCAGATACGTCAGCAAGGTGTGCGAGTCATTCAACATCGCTACCTCGTCAGGTTGCGGCTCCTTCACCTTCACAATCAATTCAGAGGCCGCAAATAGAAGATCAGGACGATCCAGCATCGAGGCCCCAGCAAAAGAGTATTCCTCATCGCTGTATCCAGCTCCCAGCCCAGCACCACGTTCCACATTCACTTGATGGCCAGAGTGCACCAGTGAAGCTACCACAGCCGGAGTCATCGCGACTCGATGCTCCTGCTTCTTAATTTCTTTGGGTAATCCGATGTGCATGGGGGAATGAAACTTAACAGCCAAATTAGCACAACAAGGAGATCAATCAAAGCAATGATTCATTGACGCTGGATTGATCTAAACAACGCGCATCGCAAGCAACCGCTAGTCGAAGACAAGGCAGCGTTAGCGCATTGGTTCGATCTCGTTCTATCTTGCGCCTCCTCAGGCGAAACTCCTCACACAGAAAGCAACGACTGACCCATTAAACTTTATGAAATTAGCAAGACCACTAACCCTTCTAGCGTGCACCTCAGCCGTCCTCCAGGCTCAGACACAGAAGGCCGATGAGAATTCCACCATCGTGACTGCGAATCGTTTTGAGCAGGACAGAAATGACACCAGTGCAGCAGTATCGACTTTCACTGCAGAGGACATCGAACGCAAGCAATCACGCTCACTCAACGAACTTCTCCGCAATGAACCAAACGTAGAAATCACTGGAGGCAATCGCCTCACTGGCCAGCAAATTGAGGTTCGCGGCCAAGGCGGAAACGCTGTGACCGTAAGAGTCGATGGCGCCAAGCAAAACTTTGTCACCGGGCACGGAGGGCAGCGATCTTTCATTGATCCCTTTTTCCTCACCTCAGCCGAGCTCATCCGCGGCCCAAAGAGCCACCTCTATGGATCTGGAGCAGCAGGCGTGATCAATCTCCGCACCTACAGTGCCTTCGACCTCATCGACCCAGGCAAGGGAATCGGCGGAAAACTACAGCTTGGCTACCAAAATGTGAACGAAGAGACCAGCTACGGCGGGCTCGTGGCTGCGGGCGAGGGCGACCTCACCATTCTGCTCGGCTACATCAATCGCAACTCCAAAGACATCAAACTAGGTAACGGACTCACCTCTGAAGGCTCAGCCATGGACCGCGAAAGCGTGCTGCTCAAAACCGAGTACAGCCCCAACGATGAGCACAGCTTCAGCTTCGGCTTCAACCACTACGCTGCCGATGACCAAAACGGCGCCAACCCACAAATCGATGTCGGCACCAGCAGCCCGCTGGTAAACCGTGAAACCCGCTACAAGCAATTCTCACTCTCACATTCCTTCAGCCCAGCGGATAGCGAGCTGGTGGATCTGCAATCAACGATCTACTACAACAAAACCGATCAAACCCGCCAGTATGCTGAGACAGACCCCGCAGCATCTAACTTTGGTCGAGTGAACCAACAGATCTTTGATACCTTCGGAATCGATATCTCAAACCGCAGCAAATACACGGCCTTTGGCCAAGAAAACACACTCGTCTCTGGCTTTGAATTCACTCACGATACACAAGAAGGGCGTGACACCCGGGCGGACTACTCAGCTGGCACCCCAGGCACCTTCTATGGCCGCCCCAATGCCGACGCTGACAATGTGGCTGCGTATATTGAGAACTGGACCAACTTCGAGAATGGTTTCGAACTTGCCGCTGGCCTGCGCTACGACAGTTTCTCTAGCAAGAGCACTTCTGAATCACAATCCAACTCTGAGCTCTCACCTCATCTAGGTGCCCGCTACAACACGGAAATGGGCCTCAGCCTCTTTGGCGACTATGCGAGGGCGTTCACCGCACCCACGATGAATCAACTCTACCAATCTGGCCGTCACTTTGCCTTCTCATCACCGAGCTTCTCTGGCGAGGGCTACTTCATTGCCAACCCAGATCTGAAGCCAGAGATCAGCGACAACTTCGAAATAGGTGCCGACTTCAAGCGCGAACTCGGACCTGGATTCTTCGACGCGAAACTCAGCTTCTTCTACCAAAAAGGTGAGAACACCTATGACTACGACACCGAGACGGTGATGGGATTCACCCCACCCTTCGGCCCAGTCACCATGACCCAGTACACCCAAGCGGTGAACCGCGAGGAAACCACACGCAAAGGTCTGGAATTCACCACCAACTACCGCACCGATCTCTGGTACGCCAAGGGCACATTCTCCACCATGAAAGCTGAAGATGACAGCACCGGCAACAAGCTCAATAGCACACCAGGCGATAAGATTTACTTAGAAACTGGATACACCGTGCAGGACAACTTCACCTTCGGCATCAATGCCCTCTTCGGCGGTGATCGCGCCGACAAGGTACAAGACGACGAAAATAAAACCAGCGGCTACGACATCTACGGACTCTTCGCCCAATGGCAGATCAATCAAGACCTCCTTCTCACAGCCGGCGTAGACAACCTCCTAGACCAAGCCTACGAGCGCAGTTCGGTTTCCAATGTAGAGCCAGGCCGCAATGTCTACCTTGCAGCATCCTACTCCTTCTAATCACCAACAAAACATCACATCATGCAAATCAAAGCCATTATTCTCGGCGTACTAGCAAGCGCCAGCATCGCCCACGCCAATGCCGACAAGTTTGAACAAGACCGCGCGGCGATCCTCCAATTTGAAGGCGCTTTCAAAGTAGACTTCCAATTCCGCGAATCCCTTGCCGTTAAAAAAGACTACGAACTCAAAGAACAATACACCGCCAATGCACACGAACTCGTCGAGCTCGTCGAAGACAACGGGGACTCCATCACCTTCCAACATCTCCTCGTCGTGCAGATGAAAGATAAGGAGCCAAAAGTCATCAAGCATTGGTCGCAAACATGGAAATACCAAGACACTGAAATCCTCGACTACACCGCGAAAAACCAATGGGAATCACGCAGCATCACCGCAGCAAAAGCCAAGGGTACATGGTCGCAGTTTGTCACCCAAGTGGATGATAGCCCACGCTACGAAGCTTATGGCACCTGGCAACACTTCGAAGGCAGCAGCATCTGGGTATCCCAAGAGGGTGGTGCTCGACCGCTCCCACGCCGAGAATCCACCAAACGCAAGGACTACGATATCGTGCTCTGTACCAATCGTAATGTCGTCACTGCCAATGGCTGGCACCACGAACAACACAACGCCAAATGCGTCCGCCGCGATGGCAAGCCAGGCGCCATCATCGCACATGAAATCGGCCTCAATAGCTACGTCCGTGACAACGAATACGACTTCACCGTCGCCCGAGACTACTGGAGCAAATACGCCAAATACTGGGACACTGTACGCAAAGAATGGAACCAGCTCTATGCCGAGAACTCCATGATCAAACTCGCCAAGTACCACGACGACACCAGCCTCCGCGACATGACATACGAGATGGTCGAAATCGCTGAAGAAGAAGGCAAGGACAAGCTCGTCGGCTTCAAAGCTGCTGCCTCGAAATTCATCAATCAACAGTAAGACTTTTACTCGCTGAGTGCGAACCAATCCCCCCAATTCATAACACCAAATTACCATGCAGGACCTTCAGCTATGGGAACTTATCCAGCAGGGTGGATTCTTTGTCTACCCCTTGCTGGTGCTCTCGATCATCTCCGCCATCATCATACTCGAACGACTATGTTATTTTAGTGTGAGACAATACCGCTTGGGCAAGGTGGTGACGCAGATTGATACCTTGGAAGAGTGCCAACACCACTCCAAGAATCCGATGCTGCAGGTCCTGCATGCGTTTAGCTCCGACTTAAAGAAAGGTGAAACTCACTGCCTTAACGTCTACCAACGCGAGGCCAACCGCCAAATCAGCCATCACGAACGTGGACTCAAGTCCCTCGCCACCATCGGCGCCATCTCGCCCTTGATCGGACTACTCGGCACCGTTTGGGGTATGGTACTCGCCTTTGCACAGATCGCCGCCGCTGGCGATGGCGTGAGCACCTCAGACTTCGCTGGCGGGATCTGGACTGGCCTCCTCACCACCGTGGCAGGCCTCATCGTAGCGATTCCGGCAGTAGCCGCAGCCCGCCTCTTCGAGTCCAAAGTAGACAAGCTCGCCCGCGACCTCAACGAGCTCGCCTCCCACCTCAAAGAATACTACTTCACTGCCTAAGAGTAGCCTCAACCAAATTTCGCCATGGTCATAGATAGAACCAAGCGTATCGACGCCAGCATCGACATGACTCCCCTGATCGACGTCGTCTTCCAGCTGTTGATCTTCCTCATGGTCACCAGCCACTTCACCAAGCCCGACCAGCAAGTCGAGCTCCCAACCAGCGCGAGCCAAGCCGAGCAAGTCGATCAACAAGTGGACAAACACACCTTGCTCATCACCGCAGAAAACGCCGTTAGCCTCAATGGGACCCCACTCTCACCAGATCGCCTGCGCTACGCATTGCACAGCCAGATCCAAGCCACTGGCACCACGCGACTGGAAATCCGTGGTGACCGCGGGGCTCACCTCGGCACCTTCATCGCCGCCATCGAAGCCGCCAAGGCCGCCGGCATCGACCAACTCAGCTACCACAAGAAAGCTCAGCCAATCACAGGAGAATAAAGCATGATCAAACAATCAGCCAAATGGACTGGAGTCATTGCCGCAGTACTGGGTCTCCACGCCTCCGTCTTCGCCCTCAGCTTTATCCCAGAGCATGAACTACAGGCCTCAGAGGAACAAGCTGGCGGCATCGCCATCGACCTCCTCGAAGAGCTCACGATCACCGACACAAGCTGCCCGATAGCCACCCAAGAGATCGAAAAAGAAGTCACAGCGGCTGACGAAGTACTCGAGGCGCAGCTACCGAGGGAGCAAGCCGAGCCAAAGCACAGCGAGGCACTCATGGAACCACAAAGCCTAGCTCCAGAGACAGCCACCCAGCAGCGTCAGGCCCAGGATGAACTCAAACAGCAGCTGGAGCAAATCCAGCGCGAACAAGCCCAGGCAGAGCTCAAAGCCGAACAGCAACGCCAGCTAGCACGCCAACGCAAGGCCGCCAAACAACAGAACTTAGCCGCCGCCCGCGCCCGCAAGGCAGCGCTTGCCAAGAAGATCGTGAGCGAAGCCATACCTGGCAACAATGCCCGCCACGTGCCACACTACCCACGCACCCTGCGCCGCCGCGGCATTGAAGGCACCGTGGTACTGCAGGTCAGTGTCGATAAGGCCGGCAAAGTCACAGAACTCAGACTCAAGCAAAGCAGCGGGCACAAACACTTCGACCAATCGGCGCTCAAAGCCATCAAGCATTGGTCCTACACTCCAGCCAAAAATGGCTTGGGTCAGCGAATCGCCAGCACTAAAGTAGAACGCATCGTCTACCGATTGCAGTAATTGGGCCCCTCAGTGGTCACTTCTTCAGCTTGCCTTCTAGCTCGTGGTATTCGCTCCAGTCGTAACTGCCGCCCGACTTGCTAGCCTCGCGTTTGATCTCAGCCATGCGCTTGTAAATTGCAGCGTGCTCAGCATTGCCTGATGCGATCGATTGGGCTGCTAGCTGGTCGTACTTCTGCGCCGCGCCTTCAACGCTGTAGCTTTGCTTCTTCACCTTCTTAGCGTGCTTTTCGCCATGCTTTTTGGCACCGTCATTGCCGTGGTTTAGCTGCCCCTGCAGCTTATGGTATTCGGTCCAGTCGTAGTTTCCCCCGACTTTGGCGGCATCGCGCTTCATGTCAGCAAGCTTTTTGTATATGGCGGCATCGTTGTTGTTACCAGCAATGGCTGCAAGCTCAGCCTTCTGATCATACTTTTTCGCCGTCTTTAGGAAATCGTTTTGGATGTCGGCATTGGATTTCTCGGCGTGTGACGCGCCAACACTGAGGAGCGCAATGGCACTGATAAGGATGGTGTTTTTCATTGGGTATTTTGGGTTTAGAACGTCCACATGTAGCAAATCTGAAGCGAAAAGGAAAGTTCAGGATACATCGAATCAGGAACCACGTACTCATTCCTAATGACTTGTGATTGTATCTCCATAAAAACAAGATCCCCCATCGTCCTCCTACGCAGCTTGATGGCCTGCGCAGCACTCAGCGCGGCTGCCCTTTTCAACACCAGCTGCCAGCAGCAAGAGAGGCAGCCCGAATCCACCATGGTGGCGGTCGCCGAGCACGTCCAGCGCGAGCCAAAGACCGAGGCCTACCGCATCAAAGTGGAGGGCCAGGTGGTCCCCATCTACACCGCTGGCGTCTCCAAGGACGTGCAGCAGCCGCCCCTTGATCTCGATGCCGACTACTTCTTTGGCAACTTCGACTTCAGCGGCAAAGTAGAGGTCGAACTCCAATCCTCCGAGCCCCTCAGCGCACTCAGCATCCGCAGTGTCGATGGCACCATCACGAGCAGCATCGATGGCAACCGTGCGCGCTTCACCCTCGATCGCCCGGGCCAGTACCTGATCGAGCGCAACCACCAAGGCCGCAAAGATCCCCTCCTGCTCTTCGCCAATGCGCTGGAGCAAGACAAGCCCGACCCACAGGACCCGGATGTCATCTACTTCGGACCCGGACACCACCAAGCCGGCGTCATTGAAATAGCTGACAACCAAACACTCTACCTCGCGGATGGCGCCGTGGTCACGGGCCGCGTGGTGGCCAAGGGCGACAACATCACCATCCGCGGGCGCGGGCTCTTGGAGAACGCCGGAGAAGAACACAACTGGAAGTACATGCTCTTTCTCGACCATTGTAAGCATGTGTTGATCGAAGGCATCACCCTACGCAAGCACACCCGCGGCTGGACTCTGGTCGACCGCGGTGGTGAGGATATCGAAATCCGCAACGTAAAGATCGTGGGCTCCCACAGCTATAATGACGATGGCATCGACCTCTGCAATACCCAGCACGCCAAGGTCATCGATTGCTTCGTCCGCACCAACGACGATAGCTTTGCCTTCAAGGGCATGGAGGGCGAGAACCACCGCAACATGGAACACATCGAGGTGCGCCGTTGCATGTTCTGGTCGGACCTCTGCACCGCCATCTTACTGGGCGATGAGTCGCACGCTGAGTACATGCGCCACATCACCTTCGCCGATAGCTTTGTGCCCTACCTAAGCTACGAGAAGTACCCTAAAAAGTTCCTCATGCTCCACGCCTGCGAAGAGATGCGCATGGAGTCGATCCGTATCGAGAATATCAAGGTAGGCGGCGAAGCCCAGTCACGCAACTACATCGAGATCGCCAGCGAGTTCAACCAATGGTGTGAGAGCGAGCGCGCCGGCTACATCAAAGACGTCGTCATCAAAGATATCGCACTCACGGGTGACAAGGGCGACTATTTCGTGGTCGTCAAAGGCTTTGATGAAAGCCACCGCGTCAGTGATGTGCGCTTTGAAAACTGCAGCATCAATGGCCAGAAGATCCTCGCCGACTACCCGCAGCTTGAAGTGGGTGACTTCGTCGACCGTCTCAACTTTGAGTAGATAAAGACCACCACACGGAGCAGCGAAGCATCCGAGCACAAAAAAAGCCGCATAAGATCGGCTCATATCGAAGGATTACTGAAAAAAGGGTGCCGCCCCCTATCCTCCCAAAAAGGGGACGGCTGTCATAAAGGTCTTACGACCAATTAAGACGGGTTGTTAAGTGAATGATTAATCGATTTTTGTCAAACCATTCTCGGTAAAATATCCTTATTTCGCCTGATTAACTCGAGAGAAGTTGGTCAATGGAGGCGGCATTCGCAGCATAACGGTCCGCGGCTACCTGCGGGGTGATCATCGCCTTGCTATCGGTGTTGCAGAACGCTTGCTCCAGCGCAATCAGCGCCACTCCATGGTTGTGCACAGCAGCGCGGAATGCGGCACCTAGGCCGACGGAACCCGTCACTGTAAGGCGCTGCACCTTCGCCTGAAACACATCGGCGATCACCTGCGCAATCGCATCATTCTTCGATGCCCCGCCCGTGAGGTAAATGGTGGAGGTCTCGAGCTGCATCCAAGCGGTGGATCGCTTCATATTGAGAAATTGACCCTCGACGCAGGCGCGAATCGCGGCGTCGGCTTCCTGCCATGAGCTAAAGGCATCACTGCCCGCCATCAATGGCGCCTCAACATCGATGCGTGGGCTGATTTCGGGACGGAAGAAAGGCAACATCACCTTGCCCTCATTCGCCACCTCGGTGTTGGAAAATGCCTGAGTAAAGGCATCCCAATCATATTGAAACTTGTCCTTCACTTCTTCACGCGCAAGCGATCCATTGACAAAACACTGTAGCGACATGGAACCGCCGCTCGGGTTGCCAAAGACATGACCACAGCCAGCTGGATCCGCTACGACTTCAGGCATCGCAGCAAAGAATGTGTCAGAAGTGCCCAGAGAAATCACACACTTGCCAGGTGTGCTAGCTCCCATGCCTACGAGGCTACTCGGGTTGTCACCAGTGAAGACCGTGACTTTGGTGCCGGCACTGAAACCAAATTTTTCGATGAAGTAAGTGGCCACATCACCCACACAGTGGTCACCATGCGCCACAGCAGGCAACTTGCTGGCAAGCTCAGGCGCAGTGGCCTGAAGAAGCTCAGCATCCCATTCCCAAGATTGGATGTTGAGCAGGTTCATGCCAGCGCCGTCGCCGGTGTCAATCGCAGCGTCTTGCCCGACGAGCACCGAACAAAGAAATGAAGATACGAGGTGGATGCGAGCCGTCGCCGCGTAGGCTTCTGGCTGCCTCTTGTAGAAGCGGCGCACCTGGGGGCCGGTGAAACGCTCCACAGCGATGGAGCCAGACTTGGCACAGACGACTTCATCGCCGCCCAACGCTTGAGCGATCTCAGCACATTCCACCGAAGTGCTGTTGTCCATCCAGATCGGCGAAGTGCTCCGACTGAGGCAAGGCTGAAGCTGTTCAGCCAGCGATTGCGAAGGACTGAGAGCTGCCACGCAGTCAAACCATTGGGCATTGAGGTAGACTGAACCGTGCTGTTGGCCCGCGCCAGAAATGGCACTGACTTGGGAGAGGTCACATTGCTCGCTTAGCTCGCTTAGCAACAACTCGAGGGCGTCGAGCCACATCCGAGGATCGGCGTGCACTTGGCCGTCGGCACCATCGGGTATGAAGCCACTCGGGGCCTGGTACTGAGGCAGGCGCTGGCCGAAGTTGACCGAGTGCTCTGCGACTACGGAATGGGATTCGGTATCAATGATGATGGCCGAACAACTTTGAGTGGAAGCATCGATTCCAAGTACCTGAGGCATAATGAATTTGTAGTGTGGTGGTGGGTGCTTTGTAGTGTGGTGTCGTGCCAGATGTGAATCTAGTGGGGGGCTAACGCACACCCATGGCAGGGAAGACCATGCCGCAGGGTGCGCGCTATATGGAGAAAGGGGGTTCTTCTTGGAAGATGTGGCAAGGGGTAGTGAACGGGTGTACTCGGGTGGAGATAGCCACTACCCCTTGCTATTAGATGAACTCGTTGAGAAGGTTCTCCATCATCTCTTGGCGACCACTGCCCAGTGTCGGTTCTGAGTTTGAAAGAGCATACTTCTCGAGTTCTTCAAATCCTACTTCGCCGGCTTCGATCTTCGCGCCGATATCTTTGTCGAAGGTGCTGTAGCGCGCTTGTACGAACTCAGACATGCGTCCGTCCTTACGGATGTTGTGCGCAATCTTGAGACCGCGTGCGAATGTGTCCATACCACCGATGTGGGCGTGCATGAGATCCATCGGATCGTGTGACTCACGGCGACGTTTAGCATCAAAGTTGAGGCCACCCGTGGTGAGGCCACCCATCTCGAGCACGCAAAGCATGACCTGCGTGGTGAGGTAGATGTCTGTTGGGAACTGATCGGTATCCCAACCGATGAGCTCATCGCCACGGTTGGCATCGATCGAACCAAGCATGTTGGCATTGTTACAAACAGTGAGTTCGTGCTCCATCGTGTGTCCCGCAAGTGTTGCGTGGTTGGTCTCGATGTTGAGCTTGAAATGATCCATAAGACCGTACTCACGCAGGAAGTTCAAACAAGCTGCTGAATCGGAGTCGTATTGGTGCGTGGATGGTTCACGCGGCTTTGGCTCGATGTAGAATGGGCCATTGAAGCCGATCTTCTTAGCGTGATCCACGGCCATGTGAAGGAAGGCCGCCAAGTGGTCGAGCTCGCGCTTCATGTCAGTATTGAGAAGGGTGGAGTACCCTTCGCGACCACCCCAGAAGGTGTAGCCGAGGCCGTCGAGCTCATGGGTGCATTCGAGTGCTTTCTTCACCTGTGCGGCAGCGTATGCGTACACTTGTGCGTTTGGAGAAGTGGCGCCGCCTTGAGAGTAACGTGGGTGAGAGAAGAGGCAAGCGGTGCCCCAGAGAAGCTGAACGCCAGTCTCTTGCTGCTTTTGCTTCAACTTAGCCACTACCTGGTCAAGTGCTGCGTTCGATGCTGCGAGGTTGTCGAGCTCTGGTGCGATGTCGCGATCGTGCCAACAGTAGAAATCGATGCCAATCTTATCGAGGAATTCGAAGAACACGTCCACGCGGTTCAGCGCATTTTCCACGGTGTTGGAACCATCGTCCCAAGGAGTCACCGCCGTGCCGCCACCAAATGGATCGGCGAGCTCGTTGCGCATGACGTGCCAGTACGGAGCAGCAAAGCGAAGGTGATCCTTCATGGACTTGCCGTCGATCAGCTCTTCAGGATTGTAATGTTTGAATGCCAATGGGTTCTTAGAACCTTGGCCCTCAAATTGAATTTTGTCGCAGTCGAAATATTGCATGATGTTTACCTGTTAAATTATCGGTCCCTAGTGGGGAGATGACAGCACCATATGGGAATTCTCATCACAATGTAACCGCATTATGCGTAGCTTTTCTGTTGATTTGCGACAAACAATGAAGGTAGTCTGCTACCGAGATGAACGAGCAAATTGCTATTGTGATGAGTGAAGAATTTCTTCGCCGCATCACCCCCTCATTGGTCCCCTTTGTGCTGGAGCGCCAAGACTTTCGCGTCCTACACATCGACCGCGACTTTGAAGAACTCGCCAGCCTACTCCAGGAAATGCAACCCTCAGGCCTGATCACTGAGTGGCTGCCAGACATCACCGAAGACCTCATCAACCTCGGCTTTCCGACAGTCATCGCCGACACTGACATCCAATACAACGATGTCGTGAGCATCGACGTCGATGACTGGGCTGTGGGAGCCGAAGCCGCTGAAGCATTCATCCAAGCCGGCTTCCGCAACTTCGCTTGCGTCGGCAATGGCACCCCCTATTCCGAACAACGCATCGCGGGCTTTAGCGAACGGATCCAACAATCACTCGGCGACACACTCGAACACCCTATTTCTAGCTACAGCGAACCCCGCATCCGCAATGCCGGATACAGCGAGTACGTGGTGAAAGCTAGCACCACATTCATCGAATGGCTCAAGGCAGTCCCCAAACCTGTCGCACTGTTTGCCGTACACGATCCCATTGGCCGCCTCATCTGCGGAGTCTGCCGCGAGCTGGGCATCGAGGTGCCCAACCAAGTGGCCGTCATTGGGGCCAACAACGACGAACTCGTTTGCGGCCTCACCTACCCCATGCTCTCCAGCGTCGCCATCCCATGGAATGGACTGGGCGCACGCGTGGGCGAGGCCATGTTCTCCATGCTTGCTGGTGAGCCGCTACCCGATGAACCAATCCTACTAAAACCCAGCGGCGTCATCCTCCGCCACTCTGCCAACCACCTCGCCGTACCCGACACCGAACTACGCCGCGCCATGTCCTACTTCTCTGAGAACTTGCAAAACCCCATCGGCGTTGGCCAACTCTGCGATGCACTCAAGCTCGGGCGCCGCAGTATCGAGCGCAAATTCCGCTCCTTTTTCGACTGCACCCCCTGGGAAATGCTCTGCCGCATGCGCGTCGACCACGCCAAAAAACTCCTCGTCGACACCAACCACCCGATCTCACTCGTCGCCGAACTCTCGGGATTCAACGATCCAGAACGCATGGCCGTCGTCTTCAAACGTGTCGAAAAAACCAGCCCAAGCTCCTGGAGAAAGCGCGCCTTGGGCGGCTAGACCCCAGAGTGCCTGCCCCCCTTAGCCCTCATGCTCCCGCTTGTAGGACTGGAGGCCTTTCCTCCAGTCGCGGAGTTGTTTTTTAGTCATCCGGCCTTGGTCACCTTGCTTGCGTAGCTGGCGGTTGAGGCGTTGCTCGCTGCGCTTTTCTTGGGCTTCCTTGAGGGTGTCCTCACTGGTGTGATCGAGGTAGGCGGCCTGAGCGATCGGAGCACCTACGCGCTTGTCGTAGAGACCTGTGACTTCGATATGGCGCTTGTAGAGGCCATCGTGCGTTGGCACTTCAAGGTGGTCACCAATTTGGATTTTACTCGAGGCTTTAAGTGAAATCATCCCACGTTTGACTTTGTTTGCCTGGCAGGCTTGAGCGGCCAAACTACGAGTCTTGAACAAGCGTACTGCCCAGAGCCACTTGTCCACTCGTACTGTCGTCAATGCATCGTCCACGCGGTAACGATGAGGTGAATGAGCGAAAATTGCAAGCCACTGGCTCACCACTCGAGCGGGTCGACGCCGTAGTATTGCTTCAGTTGCTGGTAGACTTTAGGGTACTTTTTTTGCAACTGCTTGGGCTTTTCATAGAAGGTTTCGGTGACAACGGCAAAGAACTCTGCGGGGTTCTCAGCACCGTAGTCGTCGATGACGTTGGCCTTCCCTGCAGCGGCGATCTGGCTGAAGCGCTCGAAGGCTGGCTGGAAGGCATTGGCCCAAGCTTGGTAGGCACCACGAGATTCTAGATAAGGAACTCCATCACCAGCACCATCGGCTTGATCGAGCTGGTGGGCGAACTCGTGGATAACCACGGCATGGCCATCGTGCTCATTGCGTCCACCGCCCACAACGCTACTCCATGAAAGAACCACTGAACCATTGCTCCAGCTCTCGCCGAGTCGCGTGTCTACAGCACCATCGGCACCGGGGGCATGGTAGGCGTCTGGGTAGACAAGGATGCTGCGCAGCTTGGCATAAAAGTGGTGTGGAGAGCGCAGCAGCAGGAGGCAGGCCTGCGCGGCGATCACACGCTGCATGTGGGGGCTGACGGCATCGAGCCCTCCGCAGGGCACAAATTCTTTTTCGCTCAGAAAGACGTGGATGAGGCCATCGAGTTCATCGCGAAGCTTTTCGGGAAGTTTGGCATAGAGGTGAAAGTCTTCGGCAATTTCCGCACGGATCGTGTCACTAAAGCATTGCTCCAAGAGACGACTCCTACGTTGTTGTTTCTGCTTTTGCTGCGCGCGAATGACCAATCCCGCCGCAGCCAAGACCACGACTACGAGAATGAATGGGGCGAGGTTGATGGTGTTGCCGAGCATCTTGGTGATCTAATTTGTTCCATCGAGCGGACTCTTATCCTCTCGCATTCCACTGCACGAGCTCCTTATAGACAACTCCTGTGCCTCCAAAAATATCCAATGCTGAACCTACCGTGATGTCGATGTGACCACCACTGTGACGATCAACAGCGAGGACGTCATCCATGGTGCCAACGCCACCTGCGTAGGTCATAGGAATACCAGCCCAGTGGCCAAGCAGTTCGACAAGTTCGAGGTCGACCCCACCGCAGAGACCCTCGACATCGGCAGCGTGGATTAAATATTCATCACAGTATTCAGCCATGGCGTCGAGCGAGGCATGGTCTACCTTGACATTAGTGAGTGTCTGCCAGCGGTTCATCGCCACCACCCAACCCTCTGGGCTGCGGCGGCAACTGAGATCCACCACAAGCCGCTCACGCCCGATCTCGCGACTTAGTTCCTTCAGCCGATCCATCCGGAAAGTCCCATCCGCATCGAACAACCATGAGGTGACAATGACGTGACTGGCTCCAGCTTCGAGCCATGCTGCAGCATTTTCCAGCTTCACTCCCCCACCCAATTGCAGAGCACCAGGGTAGGACTGAAGCGCCGCGCGCGCGGCCTCTAAATTACCTGGTCCCAACTGAATGACATGCCCTCCCCTGAGGGCATCATCTTGGTACATTTGTGCGAATTCAGCAGCTGAGCTGTCGGCCACGAAGTTTTCCTTCAAGCCCGCGCCATCATCCGATAGAGTTCCTCCAACAATTTGCTTCACTTGGCCATTGTGAAGATCGATACATGGTCTAAACTGCGTCATTGCCAAGGCATTAAAAGCGACTGAATGCATAAGTAAAGAACTGCCAGATGAATTTCACCAAACTATCACTCACCTTAGCGAGCATCGCATTTTGCTGCGTCTCATGCGATTCACAAAAATCCGACCAAGCCACGCAAAGCCAGGGTGAGCCTGAAGCCACACAACTCCCGCAGGGCCCAGTGGCCGCCCCTCAAGGGATGGTCTGGATTCCTGGCGGAACCTACTGGCGCGGGAACAACGACGACCCAGGCAACCTGCAGATCTTTCTCGAAGGGGTGACTGATGCAAGCCAACGCCGCCGTATCGCACACCAACACTTTCTCGAAGAACGCCCACAACACCAAGTAGCCGTGGATGGGTTCTTCATGGACGCCACCGAGGTGACCAACCGCCAGTTCGCCAAATTCACCCAAGAGACCGGCTACCTCACACAGGCTGAACGTGGGCTTGACCAGAAAGATTTCCCCAACGCGCCTGCTGATGCTCTATTGCCCGGTGCCAATGTCTACACCAAGCCAGAAGAAGCCGTGAACCCTCGCAGCAATGGCAATGCCTGGCGCTGGTGGGCCTACACTCCAGGAGCAAGCTGGCGCCACCCAGAAGGACCAGGATCCAGTATCGAAGATAAAATGGATCATCCAGTAGTCAATGTGAACTATTACGACGCCATGGCCTACGCTCAGTGGGCTGGCAAACGCCTTCCCACTGAAGCTGAGTGGGAGCGCGCGGCGCGCGGGGGCCACGAAAAACGCATGTACATCTGGGGATCTCAGGTCAAGCATGATGGGAAATGGATGGCCAATTGCTTCCAGGGCGACTTTCCAAATGCTTCCGTAGCCGACGATGGATTCCACCTCAGCGCCCCGGTCAAATCCTACCCAGCGAACGACTACGGCCTCTACGACATGGCGGGAAATGTTTGGGAAATCTGTAGTGATTATTTCAACCCGCGCTTCTACGAAGACTACATCCTCAACCCAGTAAAAAACCCACAAGGTCCGAAGGAACCACTCACCCAGATGCAATCATCTGCCCTGCTGAACACCGGCACATGCCCACCCGCACAGCCCGGCATGCATGAGCTGAGCCACCTGCGCGTGGCACGCGGCGGTTCCTTCCTCTGCCACTTTTCCTACTGCCTTCGATTCCGTCCAGCAGCACGCCACTACAGTGAGCCACTCACGCCTGCACACCACACCGGCTTCCGCTGCGTGATGGACGCCCCCAAAGACAGCACGAACCCATAAAAAACAAGCACTCATGACTCCTGACAAGCTCCGAGAATTGGGAACCCGCGTCATCGACATCCAAGTCGAGGCATTACAGAACCTCTCAAAATCTCTCGATCATTCCTTCTCTGACGCCGCCGACGCCCTCTTGAAATGCATCAACAAACGCGGCAAAATCGTCGTCGTGGGAATCGGCAAGTCTGGCAATATTGGCCATAAGATCGCCGCCACACTCAATTCCACTGGCTCGACCGCCGTGGTGCTCAACTCACAAAATGCGCTGCACGGCGACCTAGGCATCATCTCTGATGGCGATGCCGTCATCGCCCTATCATTCTCTGGCGAAACACGCGAGCTGATCGAACTCATCCCACACATCAAACGCTTCAACGTGAGCCTAATCGCCATCACCAAAAGCAAACAATCAACCCTCTCAGACTACGCAGACATCACCCTAGCCACCCCGATCACCCGTGAGGCATGCCCTCTCAACCTCGCCCCCACTTCCTCATCCACCGCCGCTCTCGTCATGGGTGATGCCCTTGCTATGGCGCTGCTAGAGGCTCGAGGGTTTACAGAAAAAGACTTCGCCCGCTTCCACCCAGGAGGCTCACTCGGCAGCGCCCTCCTCACCAGCGTGCGCGACATCATGCGCACGGGCAAACAGGTCGCCACCATCGCCGCCACAGACACAGTGGGCGATGCCATCGCCGCCATGAGTACAGCACGCACGGGCACAGCAATCGTCGTTGAAGGCAAGGGAAAGAAGCTCGTGGGCGTCTTCACCCACGGCGACTTTGCTCGCACCTTCCAACATGACAATGCCGTCGGCAACAAACCAGTTTCTGAGTTCATGCACAGCGAGCCCATCACCATTGCAGAGCTCGCACTGGCCACCGAGGCGCTGCGTTGCTTCGAAAACCACCGCATCGATGACCTCATCGTCACCAACAAGCATGGTGAAGTGGTAGGACTCGTCGACTCACAAGACCTCGCTCGCCTAAAAATTGTCTAGCCAAGCAGGCACCAATTCCGTACCAAACAACCAGTAGCGGGTGCGCCCAATCATCACCCCAACAACACCAATTCAACACTTTAAGTTATGGCATCATTAGTAGCAACCAACCTAAAAAAAGGTCAATGTATCAAGTACCAAGGTGAAACAGGCATCATCCTCGGCCTCGAGCACCGCACCCCTGGTAAAGGCAACGCACTCGTGGCGGCCACCATCCGTTCCTTCCAAACTGGCAAAACCAAGTCGATCCGATTCGCCTCTTCCGATAAGGTTGAAATCGTAGAAACCGACCGCCAGAAGCTTGAGTTCTCCTACGCAGACCCATCCGGCTTCAACTTCATGGACCTCACCACCTACGAGACCATCACCCTCGACAAAGCACTGGTGGAAGACTCAGTCGACTACCTCAAAGAAGGTCTCGAAGTAGAAGTGCTCTTCATCGAAGGCAATGCTGTGACAGTGACCCTCCCACTCACCGTAGAACTTTTGGTGACGGAATCATCCGAAGGCATCAAAGGCGACACCGCCAACAACCCAACCAAGCCAGCCACTCTCGAGACCGGCAAGGTGGTGCAAGTGCCACTCTTCGTCAAAGAGGGCGACGTCCTCAAAGTCAACACAGAAGACGGCAGCTACCTCGGTCGCGCCTAAGCTGGAACCCCAACACTCTATCGAACCACGCTCTCAACAGGGCGTGGTTTTTTTGTGCCTCAAACAAAGTTCCCTTATCCCGGAGACGTGATGCCAATCGGGAAGAGGATATTGAGGGCCAGAGTGATGAAGAAGTTGGCAATGAGGATCGTGATCGAGGAGATCACCATCGCCTTGGTAGTCCCCTGCCCCACACCAACTGCACCATTTCGCGCGCTCATCCCTTGCTGGCATGAAACCAACACAATGATCATCCCAAAAACAAAACCCTTAATCATCGATATCACAATATCCGCCATCTCCGTGTGGGCATTCATGCGTGCCACCCAATACGCCTCGGGAACTTCAAACATCTGCGTTCCCACCAAATAGGATGCAGCAATCCCGAAAAATGCTGATTCAGCAATCAACAAAGGAGTGGCAATCGCCATCGCCAAAAAGCGCGGAGTCACCAAATAATCCACTGGATGCACCCCCATCGAGCGCAAGGCATCCACCTGCTCAGTCACCCGCATCGTACCAATCTCGGCCGCCATCGATGCCCCCACACGACCCGCCAACATCAATCCAGTAATCGTCGGCCCTAACTCGCGCAACATTCCCACACTCACCAATGCTCCGCCCATCGTCTGCATCTTCATCTGAGTCAGCTGGAAGAGCCCTTGCGCCGCCAAGACAGAACCAGTGAAGCTCCCGGTAAGAATCACGATCGGCTGCGAACGGAAGCCGATTTCCACCAACTGCTTCAGCCATTGTTGGGAACAAAAGCGCCCATGCACAAGCGAGCGACCTACCTCCTGAAGCAATAGTGTCAGGGAGCCTAGGTAGTTGAGGAGGTGGATCAATGGTCCGCCCATTGCGCGTAATGCTGCGATCACGGGTTCAGTGTTAGTAGAGATTAGGAGTACTGTGAAGTGAAATATCTATCACACATTGTTGGAATAATTGCCACAACACTTCACTCACAGTGTGTACGTGACATGTTGATCTTGTCACAAAAAAAGTCTGAGCCCCCAATCGATTCTTGTTTTAGAATCAGCAGATTATATAGATTGTAAAACTACCCAATACACATGATCCATCAAGCAGTAGCAGAGATATTTGACCAAGGCTTAGCCGTCCTCGAAGGGCTAAGCGATTCGCATTATACCGTGAAGCACCCAGAGGTGTATGGTGGATCTATCGGTGGTCACTACCGCCACGTGTTAGAGCACTTCACCACGCTATACGAAGGCTACCAAGAAGGGTTCGTCAACTACGACCTACGCAAGCGTGACACCACAATAGAAAACTCGCGCATGGCAGCGATGGAGTCCACCCAGCGCCTACGCGCCAAATGGCTCCAGCTCGATCCAGCAATCTACGACAATCCAATAGAACTCCAAGGCAAGCTCTCCCATGGCTCTGACGAGTGCATGCATTGCGCCTCCTCCGTAGCACGTGAAACAGCCTACTCTATTGCCCACGCCCAACACCACTACGCGATCATCCATACCATGTGCTCGCTTCTCAAGCTCACCGCCACTGAAGGCTTTGGCATTGCCGCCTCGACGGTGGCACACCAAAAGGGCCAAGACAAAGTAGTCGCAGTGGCTCAGTAGTACGATGTGCACGGTTAGCTGGAAATGGGCCCATGATTCCTCTAAGGATTCACAGCGCCTATCGGTGTATTTCAACCGCGACGAACTGAAAGCGCGTGAGGAAGCACACCCACCTAAGGAGGAGCAAATCGGCCACTACCGCAGCCTACTTCCGACTGACCCAAAGCGTGGTGGCACCTGGATCGCGGCGAATGAGACTCAGCTTGTCGTTTGCCTGCTGAACCTCTACTCCGTACCCCCCACTCCGGAACGTGACTACGCTAGCCGCGGCATGGTGGTGCGTGCCATGATGGCTTTCAACGCCATCGAGCCAGCGCTCGAACAGCTTGGATTGATGCTAAAGGAAAACCTCTACCCAGCCTTCACCATCATCCTCTGGGACGCAAAATGTCGCCAACAGCGGCTGTACCAGTGGGATGAGTCCAAACTCATCGAAGTACGCCCCCCATTCCCATTCTACACATCCTCGTCGTGGCAGACAGATGACGTTCAAGCGAGTCGCCAAGCTGCCTTTGTAACACACGTCATCCAAGGTAGAGTGGATCAAGCAAGCTTCCACGCGACGACCCCAGAAGGCCAAGCTTGGAGCTCTGTCTACATGTGTCGCGACCTCACCATGACCGTGAGTCGCACCCAGATCCACGTGCACCAAGATCAAACACACATGGAGTACCACGAACGTCGGTCTGACACGCTCAGCCACTCCGTCCTCCAGCACCACGGTTGAAGCATGAACGCGCTCGTCGACACCTCCGAATTCATCAAGCACCCCGTGCTGAGGCCAATCTACCGGTTACTTCAGCCAGCGGTGGAGCGCCTTCTGGGCTTCCGCCGCCTCAACCAACTCTACCGTGCAATCACTGAAAAAGCTGAGCCTGGGGCCACCAGCTTCTTTCAAACAAGCTTCGAGCTCATGGGGACCAAGCGCAGCTTTGACTCAAAGCTAGGTCAGGAGCTTACCGCTCCTGGTCCCAGCATCCTCGTAGCCAATCACCCCTACGGCTGCATCGATTCAATCGCTCTGATGCAATTGGCTGACCAACACACAGAGGGAAAATGGTTGATGCTTGCCAACCGCCTACTGCGCAATATCCAAGCACTCCAAGACAACGTCATCGCCGTCGACCAATTTGCCGAAGGCGAAGCCAAACGCCAAAATATGGCCGCAGTGAAGGCAATGCACAAGACGCTCTCAAAGGGTGAAACCTTGGTCATGTTCCCCGCCGCCAGAGTCTCAGGAATCGATGCTCAAACCCAACAAATCTGTGATCTTCCCTGGTCGGACCACCCACTCAAACTCGCTGAGCGCTACCGCGCACGCATCATCTTCTGCCACATCACTGGCCAGAACTCAGATGCCTTTCTCGCCATTGACCCAGATCACATTACACGTCGCAGTAAGCGCCTAGCCAAAGAGGTCTTCATTCAGGCCAAGCACCACATCACCCTCACACATTCATTCACGATGCAGCCCGATCTCGCTCAAAAAATCAATCGCTTCAGTAACAAGGAAGAAATCATCCGCGCTCACAGCTACATTGGGGCCGACAAGTCACCAGCTCAACCGAGCGCTACCATCGCCGGTGCTGATGTGCCCATGAGCGACACCCCAAGCAACTTCCACCAGATGCTGAGCCAATCACAGGTGCCAGTGATCGAGCACCCAGAATTTCATAGTTTCTGCTTCCAAGGAACCGAGGAACCCTCAGTCATGCAGGAAATCGGTAAATTACGCAGCATCACCTTCGACCGCATTGGCGCTGGAAGCGGCAAGGCCATCGACCTCGCCGCAGAAGACGACTACTACCACCACATCGTAGTGACCGATGTCCAATCTGGCAAAATCGCAGGTGCCTACCGCGTGGGGTTCAGCCAACAGATCCTCAAAGAGCGTGGTAGCCATGGCCTCTACCTCAACCACATTTTTGACATCAAAGAGAGCTTCTACGAGCGCATCGGCAATGCGATGGAACTCAGTCGCTCTTTTATACCACCAGAGTACCAAGGCTCTCCAGTCGTGCTCGACGTGCTCTGGAAGAGTCTCGGACGCGTGGCACAACAGCACCACTGTAGCACCCTCTATGGCTCCGTCACAGTATCGGCAGAATTCACCCCGCTCGCCCAGGCTGTCATCATCGACACCCTAGACCGCCATCACAGCGCTTCCACAGAGCTACGCAGCGCCATCAGTAACAACAACCCATTCATCCCGCGCACCCAATACCATAGACTCCTCGCCGATGCCTATGCGCCGCACGGCTTGAACCGACTCAATACAGTGATCGAAGAAATCGAAGAAGGCCAACGCGGTATCCCACCACTCGCCCGCTATTATGCCTCACTCGAAGCAAAATTCCTCAGCTTCAAGGTCGAACCCACCTTCAATGACGCAGTCTACTGCCTTCTCATGGTCGAGCTAGACCAAATCCCAAGTCGCTACCAGAAACGATTCCTCGGTGCCTAAGCGAGAGTCGATCATCACCCTCAATCCTATTCATACTCTCATATGGATAGGATTTCATTTTTTATACTTGCGGAAAAAAAGACGCATCCTATAAACGCCCCACTCAGGATTCGCGACATGTTAGATTTCACCTAGACAAGGTGTAAAAATGACAAGAACCATTTAAGCCATATTTCTAAAGGAATTTCTCAGTATCATTGTCATAATTCATTGCCACACATACGATCAGTCTAACAAGTGAATCGGCATCAATTCATCCGACCATCAGAAATCTAACGGATCATGATGCTTATTGACAACAATTTCGGTATACCATATACCCAGTATTCACCCCATTATGAAAACCCCGAACACCCCAATTGTGCTGGTGGCTTTTGCCACCCTCAGCACTGCAAATGCTTTTGTCACCACACTTGGTGAAGTCACCGACAATGGTGGAGGCAGCTACACGATCAGCTCAGGTTCGACCGATCGGTCGACCATTGAGAGCGAGATCGATGAGTTTTTGCGCTTAAATGAAGGCACCACTGGTGAAGCTGACGCGAATACCAGTATTGGTGATAACTATTTTGATGCCATCGTAACTGATCACTACCTAGGCAGTGTAGTCGGTACCAACAGCGCCCCTATCGAGCCAACGAACGGCTCAGCAATCCGTGATGGCAACATTAGCATCACCGCAGGAGAATCCTTTAACTTCACCTACGACTGGACAGACGGCGAGGCCAGCTACAGTGGTGTGGACTATGCCGATTCACTGACTGTGGTCATTCTACTCAACGGCTTGGTGGTACTCGAACAAGTACTCCAAACCACGAGTATTACGGGCACAGCTATGGACACCAGCGGCACAAACATCTACTTTGAGTGGGTTGCAACAGGAACCGGTGTGTTGGAGTACGGCATCGCGCAATTCAACGGACGCGACACATCAACTGGCTACACCTCCATTGCCACAGTGTACAACATTTCCCATGTTGGGGTACCAGAACCTAGCACCACAGCCCTTGCCGCACTTGGCACACTCGCCATGCTCAGCATACGTCGCCGCAATGATCAGGTAAGTCTAGCTTCCTAGTACCAGTGCCTGCGAACTAGCCCGTCACTTTACTCAACAACAATCAGCTGAAGTAAATCAGCCATTCTAGCAAAAAAACAGCCCAACCATCATGATGGTTGGGCTGTTTGATGTTAAATACTCATAAACGGCCTGAAAATGGCCGAGAATCGCTTAGACGAGCATCAGGTTAGGTTGCTCTACAAATTTCTTCACCGCGTTGAGGAAAGTAGCAGCAACGGCGCCGTCAATCACTCGGTGATCACAGCTCAGACCGAGGTTCATGCGGAGACCTGATTGAATCTCACCATTCACCGAGACAGCTTTTTCAATAATTCCACCCACGCTGACAATGGCAGCCTGTGGTGGGTTCACGATAGCGTCGAAGCCTTCAACACCCCAGGCACCAAGATTGGAGATCGTGATGGTACCACCGTCAAATTCAGATGGCTTAAGCTTCTTCTCACGTGCGCGACTGGCCATGTCCTTGATTTCCTGAGAAATCGCAAGGAGTGACTTATTTTGCGCTTCTTTGACAACTGGAGTGACCAGGCCGTCTTCTACGGCAATCGCCACAGAAACACCCACGTTAGCAAATTCTACAATGCTATCGCCATTGTACGAAGCATTGACCGCAGGAACCTCTTGAGCCGCATTGATGATCGCTTTAACGATGAAATCATTGACCGTGTACTTGTTGCCACCGCTTTGCTCAGTTTGAGCATTGATTTGCTTGCGGAGGCTCATGAGTGGCTGTGCATCACATTCCACATGGAGGTAGAAGTGTGGGATCGTCACCTTGGAAGTAAGCAAACGCTCAGCAATGATCTTACGCATGCTGGACATTGGGACTACTTTATCTCCTGGCCCAACCGTAGGAAGAATACCTTGTGGCGCTGGAGTAGGGGAGCTAGCAGCTGCAGGACTAGGCTGCGCTGGAGCAGTTGTTGCAGCGGCGGCAGGGGCAGGGGCAGGAGCTGCTGAAGCCGCCTCTACGTCTGCCCTCACAATGCGACCACTTGGGCCAGAACCTTGGATGGCATGGAGATCCACACCTTGTTCAGCGGCGATCTTGCGAGCGAGTGGTGAAACACGAAGACGCTCACCTTCAGCCGAGACTGGGGCAGGGGTCGCAGCGGCAGGAACTGCTGCTGGTGCGGCTTCACTCGGAGCTACTACAGCTGGTTTGGCAGCGGCTGGCGTGGCTGCTGGAGCCACTTCTTCGTCCTCCTCAGCCAATACAGCAAGGACAGCACCCACAGGTGCTTTGGTTCCTTCGGGTATGAGAATTTCCACGAGAGTGCCTTCATCAAAGGCTTCCATCTCCATCGTAGCTTTATCAGTCTCAATCTCTGCGAGAATGTCGCCGATCTCGACTTCGTCACCAGCTTGCTTGCGCCAAGATACAAGAGTACCCTCAGTCATCGTGTCCGAGAGCTTTGGCATTTCAATATTAATAGGCATAACAAAAAATTTTCGAATCACCACCTTCGTGATGTAGCAACGTTTTCTCTTAATATCCTAGAATCCGCAAGACGAATATTGCTTCGAGTAAGGAGAAATCATGATTACTGACAATCAAATGCAAAAAACTCACCTAGAGATCATCCTAGGTGAGTTTAAAAGGGAAGGCTTCGGGTCAATGTCCCGTAAGAAAAATCTGAATTTGCTATTCAGCGAGTGGCTTCATTGTTGGCACGAGACCAATCTGGCGAAGACCATCTGAGCCCTGCATGCTGACGTTAGAATACTTATTCTTGTACTTGTCTTTTTTGGCTTTCGCAGTCTTGGCACAGGCACACTTCTTTTTCTTCTTTGGTGCTGCTTTTGGCTCAGGAGCAGGGGCTGGCTTCGGTGCTGGAGCATAGGCGATCGGCTCAGCGTACTTCCCAGAGGATACGCTCACAGTGCCGTCTTCACTCACTGGCGCAAGACTAGCATCATAATACACTGGCTCCGTGCTACACGAAGCTAAGTAAAAAGCTGCGAATGAGGTGGATAGGATTTTTAATGCAGATTTCATAAGTAGAGTGTCAGCCTAAATCCCTGATCGAATGTTTCAAATAAAATCTATCCGATTAACGTATTATTTTCATGCAGCTCATTAATTCACAAATTTGTAATTACATTGTAGCTACAATAGTTAACATTCAACCATGCGAGCCTTGCTGACCCAAAGGCCCAAAAAAGGGCCAAGGAACTGATTCCTTAGCCCTTAGCTAAATTATTGAATGATCGCCGCTAGGAGATACTAAGTACCGCCTTGATCACCTTGTCCGCACTTGGCAGCTGAGCAGGCTCCACAGCAGGGGAGTAAATGGCAGGAGCATCAAGTGAACAAACGCGCTTGATCGGTGCGTCTAGATAATCAAATGCATACTCTTGAATCAATGTCGTGATTTGAGCGGAAACGCCACAGAACGGTTTAGATTCATCGACAAGTACAGCACGGTTTGTCTTCTTCACCGACTGGATGATGGCATCCTGATCAAGCGGGCGAATTGAGCGAAGATCAACCACCTCAGCACTGATACCATGCTCAGCTTGAAGCTGTTCGGCAGCCTCAAGCGCATGAAGCACACTGCGCCCATGAGCAATCAAGGACACATCAGTGCCCTCACGCTTGATGTCAGCCACACCGAGTGGGATGGTGAAGTCACCATCTGCTGGGTCAGGCACCGGGCCCTTCACACCATACAGAAGCGTATTCTCCATCACGTAGACTGGATCATTGTCGCGAATTGCAGTCTTCATCAACCCCTTAGCGTCAGCTGCAGTCGCAGGGGACACCACTTTCAAACCAGGAAAGGCTGCAAAAAGCCCCTCTGGGGTGTGTGAGTGAGTCGCTCCCACATTGGTACCACCATTAGCGGGACCACGCATCACGATCGGACAGGAACAAAGACCTCCAGACATGTAACGCACGTTAGCGGCATTATTGACCAATTGGTCGAATGCAACAGAGTGAAAGGACCAAAACATCAGTTCCATCACTGGACGGACCCCGAGCATGGAAGCACCCACACCCATGCCAATGAAACCAGCCTCGGAGATCGGCATGTCCATGACACGCTTATCACCCCACTTGTCCCAAAGACCTCGAGTCACTTTGTAAGCCCCATTGTACTGGGCTACCTCTTCCCCCATGAGCACCACATTTTCATCACGCGCGAGCTCTTCATCAAAAGCTTCATTCAACGCGTCTCTATATTCGATTTCTCTCATATCTAATAGTTAGTAATTGGTTCTATTGATTGGCGCGTGGATTAGTCGTTGAAGAAGTGGCGGCCTGTTGTTCCAGCTTCTGTTTGATTGTCTACCTCCCAGTACACATCCTCGAAAATTGATTCCACGGTGGGGTTCGGTGACTCTTCAGCAAACTTTACGGAAGCAGCAGCCTCCTGCTTTGCTTCTTTATCAATCGCCTTGGCACCTTCATCAGTGAGGAGGCCCTCCGAAATAAGCTGATTTTTCCACAACACCACTGGATCGTGGTTATTCTTGTAGTCTGCGATCTCTTCTGGAGTACGGTATTTCTTGTGATTTGCATCAGCCACAGAATGGCCATAGTAACGGTAAGTGAATATTTCGAGTACCGTTGGCTTACTCTCATTGTGCGCACGATCTAGTGCTTCCTGAGTCTTTGCACGCACCTCATAGAGGTCTTCACCATTCACGGTATCCCATGCCATATCGTATGCTTCAGCACGCTTAGCTAAGGTGTCCTTGAATGCCGATGAACGCTTCTGACTGGTGCCCATAGAATAGCCATTGTTCTCAATCACGTAGACCACTGGAATATCATGCAATTCTGCGATGTTGAGGGACTCGTGGAAGGCACCTTGGTTGATCGCACCATCACCCATGTAGCAAATGCAAGCCCCCTTGTTGCCTTTGTACTTTTCACCAAACGCAAGCCCAAGCCCGAGTGGTGTCTGCCCCCCCACGATACCGTGTCCGCCCCAGAAATTCTTATCTGGAGCAAAAAAGTGCATCGAGCCACCTTTGCCCTTAGAGCATCCAGTTGCCTTGCCGAAAAGCTCAGCCATGCATTCATTCATGCCCATCCCACAAGCCAGCGCATGCGCATGACAACGGTAAGCCGTGATGACGTGGTCGTGTGGACCGCATAGTGAAACTGTGCCTACAGCGACCGATTCCTGACCGATGTAGAGGTGGAGAAAGCCACCCATCTTACCCTGTGAATAAGGCTTTTGCGTTGCTTGCTCAAAGCGTCGAATACGCGCCAAGAGTCTGTATAGGTCTATCTTATCATCAGCGCTGAGCTGCTGGTTGATAGGCACCTGAGAATAATCAGTAGTAGTTGCCATTGTAAACGTAGATGTTCAAGTTGATCTCTGCCGAGTGGATCTTATGTCGTGAGTAACTCTGCGTCAACACTACCTCAAGTCTTATCTGCTAGTGTTGGTATCGATATGGTTCATGGTTTACACCATGATCACCTCATGTTCCACGTGGAACAACAGCAACGAATAGCGGCTTGCCAATCATGCCTTCAGGAGTACAGTCGCGACGTTATGTTTCGTTATCCAAAGCAATACGATGTGCTTGTGATTGGCGCTGGGCACGCAGGTGTTGAAGCAGCACTTGCAGCGGCACGCCTTGGCTGCTCTGTGGCCATACTTACGCAAAACCTCGACACCATTGGAGCCATGTCCTGCAACCCCGCAATAGGGGGGCTAGCTAAGGGACACATGGTACGCGAAATCGATGCTTTGGGTGGTGCCATGGGCCTCAACACCGATGCCACAGCAATTCAGTTCCGCATGCTAAACATGAAAAAGGGTCCCAGCGTGCGAGCACCGAGAGCACAATGTGATAAAAAGGCCTACCAATTCCGCATGAAGCGCGTGATTGAAGGGGAGGAGAATATTGATCTCCACCAGGGCAATGTGGCCGAATTACTCGTCAACAATGACACAATTTACGGCATCCGCACCAGCCTGCAGATGGAGATTCTAGCCAAGTCAGTGGTCCTTTCAGCAGGCACATTCATGCGTGGCTTGATGCATGTCGGGCTAAAAAATGAAAAGGGGGGGCGCATGGGTGATGCCATCTCTACCGTCAGTGATAGCCTCAAACACCTAGGTTTCGAAGTCGAGCGCTTCAAGACTGGAACTCCATGTAGACTGAATGCTCGCTCGATAGACTTCAGTAAATGTGAGAAGCAACTTGGTGATACTCCAGCACCAAAGTTTTCATACATGGCACACACATTGAAGCGTGATAAGGATGATATTTTCACACTCAACCCTTGGGGTGACCCAGAGTTCCACGTGGAACAATTACCATGCTGGATCACGTATACTAATCCACGGACACACGAAATAATTGCCGACAATTTACACCAATCGCCCATGTATGCTGGCAAAATTGAGTCTGTGGGGCCGCGTTACTGCCCGTCCATCGAGGACAAAGTGGTGAAGTTTGCAGAGAAGCCGCGTCATCAGGTTTTCATTGAACCAGAAGGCCGTCACACCCTGGAGTGTTACATCAATGGAGTTTCTACCTCATTACCCTACGACGTACAGCTCGACTTCATTCGCTCAATCGAAGGACTCGAGCACGCCGAGATCATACGCCCAGGATACGCGGTCGAATACGATTACTGCCCACCAACTCAACTCTATCCGAGCCTTGAGACCAAGCGCGTAGAAAATCTGTACTTCGCTGGACAAATCAATGGCACATCAGGTTATGAAGAAGCTGCCGCCCAAGGGCTTATAGCAGGCGCCAATGCGGCACTCAAAGTGAAAGGCGAAGCACCGTATATTCTCGGCCGTGATGAATCCTACATCGGTGTGATGATCGATGACTTGGTCACCAAGGGCTGCGAGGAACCATACAGAATGTTTACCAGCCGCGCGGAATACAGACTCCTCCTACGCCAAGACAACTCAGACATTCGTCTCACCCCTCGTGCTGCCGACATTGGCTTGGTCGACAAAGAACGGGCTGAATTCACCGCTGCCAAGATAGCTGAGATGGAGGAAGCTAGTACCTTCATCCGTGAAACCACCCACGAGCAAACCCGTCTCGATAAATGGTTCCGCCGTGCGGAAAACTCTTGGGAAGACCTCCCAGAATCCTTCCGCACCAGGTTTTCAGATGAAATCTGGCCAGTACTCGAAACCGACTTCAAGTATGCTGGACACCTCGAGCGCCAACGCAAACAAGTCGACCGACTCGCCAAGATGGAACACAAAAAAATTCCGGAGGACCTCGACTACAGCTCCATTGTTGGCCTGAAACGTGAAGCGTCACAAAGCTTTGGACGCATCAAGCCACAGACACTAGGGCAAGCCTCACGTATTGCAGGAATCACTCCAGCAGATGTGAGTCTCCTTTCCATTTGGCTCGATAAGCAAAAGACCGAATCTCAAGAATCCTAGCAACCGACCTTATGGATAGCCTGACAGAACCAATGATCATTGCATTGGCTGGGAGCTTACTGAGCCTCAAGCTGCTTGCCACCTGGTCACACATACGCAATGCAGCTCAGGGACTCAGGGATGGCAGACTCTGCACCACCATCAGTCATAGCAACATGGTGTGTAGCGAAGGCGATCAGGCCAACACACAGGCACTAAAAGCAGAACAGTACGAAGCTTGGGATGAGCTACAGGACGTCTTAGAATCGATGTCAGGGCGCTTCATCACACTCCAAGAGGAATACTTACACGCTGTCTTTAAAACGCCCATATTTGGCTTCTCACAAGATTTTGAAGCCAGATGGGACAAAGACGCTGGCTGCATCCACGTGCGCAGCGCAAGCAGGGTAGGGATCAGTGACCTAGGGAGTAACAGCCAGCGCATTGAGAAAATACGCTATTTGATGCAGTGAGTACCAATCTTAACTTGTGGCCCAGCGCTCGCGCCATTCTTTAGGAAGCCTCTGAGGCTTCGCGTTGGGCATCTGCACCATTGCTAAGGACTGTCGCGCCGTGACCAGCACCCGGTCGACACCTTCCGCGTAGATTTCGGCCTTCACCCAAAATTTCACACGTTCCACCGAATCGAGTGAGACAATCACCTTCAACTTGTGGCCCAGTGTCGCGGGGAATTTGTATTCCACCGCAGAGGATAGTACCACTGGATAAAGATTCGTTTCAGCCATTGTTTTTAGATCCATCCCAAGACCTTCGGTGGCTAATTTCGTGCGGCAAGCTTCAATCATTCTCAGATAAGCTAGATTATGGACAACCCCACCGAGGTCTGTATCGTAGAACATCACATCTTCGTGCAAGGTATAGCTTGGTAAAGAATCACTCATACACACAGCATTAGATTTAAATCATCAGACAAACAAGACCCTTTCGAAGTATCAAACACTTGCTAGTGTCTCCATATAGCGATAATGATCATTCAGTAGAACACCACCATGATTCGTAGCCTAGTCACCACCGGAAGCCTCCTCCTTGCCACGCCAATAGCTGTAGTAGCTGCTAGCCAGCAAGCACCGGAGCCGGTTCGTCTCCTACTCCAAGCAGATCAAGTTTTACTAGATGCACAATCACAGACAGTGCTCTCACAATATTTATGCGACGTTGCTGCACAACAGCTGCATGGCACACCGAGACAACGACGCAATGCCTACAAAGGTCTTGTATTGGCTCAACAGATCGGTACTGCACCAAAGACCATCGAAGCTCTTGGAAACCAATTGATCGCGTCCAAAAGCACCGAAGCTGTGGGCAACTTCCCCGCAACACCAGCACCCATAAAACGGATGCTCAAGTACCTCCGCAGCTCAAAGCGTAGCCCTGACAACATCGCTCTGGCGTCACTCTGCGACGACATTCTCCGTAGAGCCCAGGATAGCTCACTTGACATGCCAGACTCCAGCTATTGGCTTGAGACCATTCCCAGCGAGGAAAGCTTTGATCCAAGTGCTCAAGAGCAAAAAACAGCACAAGAAGAAGAACTTCATGTCGATGAACAAGCTCCTGAGTCAAAGGATCCTGATCAGAATTCAAAAGATCTGGAAGCAGAGGATGAATCATCAAGCATCACAGGCAAATGGCACATCCTCGAATCCAGCTTAAGCTTAGTTCATGGCCATTACTCTTCTGATGAATACGGTGAAAAAGCAAAAATAGATATCGTTGATAAAGGTAAGGACAGTTCTAAGAAAAATCTTCTTTATCAGCTGAAAAATAGCAGTTCATTTGAACAAGAATCCAAGCGTAATCTCCGTTTTGCAGCCGCCGATTCGGTCATGAGACTCAGCTCTGAGTCGATTGAAAGATCCAACCACTTCCTCAGCCACTTCCAATCGCAGGCTAAATCTGCACTCCAACAGTATGGACAAGACATCGACTTTGCAACCATCACATTGCTCGTACCTGATAACTATAATTATATTATTTACGGAAGCACCACTACTACATCAATGATATCTAAATTAGATTTATCATTAAATAATAAATTTACTTCTAGACCATACATTGTGTATGGAGAGTTCGATGCAGATGGAAAACTCATTATTGACGCTAATTTTTGGAGTATGATCCACGAATTACATTCCAATGAAGTGAGCCAAATGGTGTTTGTACCATCTGATGCTCTCGACCTACTTGAGCAATCAAAGACATTGGGCTACAGCTCGCTCTTCCTACAGCACGACATCATTGGGGTGAAAGACATCCATGGGGTTCGTCAATACCTCATCGAATCAGACGAAGGAGCAGACGCTGAGGCTGCTGAGCTCTTCGAGCAAATCCGTGAAGTGGTCCGTGGGCGCTCGGTCAATGCCATGCTCAAAAACAAGTTTGTGCAGCAGAAACTCAATAAAGTAGTGGCACTCAACCCTCAACAATTGAGTGCCGCCACCCTCCAACAAGACCCCGATGAACCTGAGTTCTTGGATGCTGAATCGGTGGAGCAATACTGGACTCAGCTGATCTACCCATTGGAGGTTTGGATGGAAACCCCACCATTGCCAGAAGAGATAAACGAGGATGACGAGCTCAATCGCCTACTCGATGCGCGCATCACTCCAGATCAAATCATTGCCTCACTTGAAGAAGCTACGTCACTGACGCCTATCACAGTCAAAAACCGCTACCGTGATCTATACAAAGATGTTGATCACTTAATCAACGCTCTCAACCTGTATAGTAAACTATTTGATAATGATAGATCACTCAGGTCACGCGTCGGAAAATCCAGACTTGAAGGCCAGAGATCAATCAAAGAGATTCACAACAGAATCCAAGTAACACTATCATCAATAGATAGTTAATTTAATATTATTAAGTAATGAAAAACTTATATAGAAAGTTTTTAATTATCACCATTGTACTCTTGGCGTCATTTTTAACGACGGTAGTGATCAGAAGCTTTCATGGGACGCAAGGCCTGCTGGAATTCATCAAGAACTCTGGCGCTTACGGTGAGGTGATCACATTAGACCAAACGCACCGCGACGCACCGATCACTCCCTCTGAGGTACATTTACTCAGTCAGCTAAATGATGAATACACCAAGATCACAGCAGCTGTGATGCCAGCGGTTGTTAGTCTAGACAGCTCCGGCATGGGCAACAAACGTGTGCGTGACCGCTTTGGACGCATTCGCACCCTCACTGAAAACGTCATGAACCAAGGCTCAGGCGTATTGGTCAGCCCGCAGGGTCACATCATCACGAACTACCACGTAGTCTCTGGCATGAAAGAAATCTCGGCGCGCCTGTCCAATGGCAAGTCATACAAGGCCACCCTAGTCGGTAAAGATTCAGCACTCGATATAGCTGTCCTGAAGATCGAGGGTGAAGAAACGCTACCAACCTTGCCATTCGCAGACTCAGACCAAGTACGCGAGGGCAACATCGTATTCGCTTTTGGTAACCCCTTCGGCATCGGAAAGTCGATGACTCACGGAGTCATTTCAGCACGAGAGCGATCGATCTCTGACCTTCAAGGTGGGCTCTTCCAAAGCTCGGTTGCCATCAATCCTGGCTACTCAGGTGGGCCATTAGTGAACATCTTCGGAGAGATCATCGGTATCAATTCCAATATTCTATCCAACAATGATAAGAACCCAGGATTCCAGGGAATTAGTTTCTCGATTCCATCCAACATTGTGAAGCGAACCTATCAGGATATTCTGACTCGCGGCAAACCAGTACGAGGCTTTTTGGGAGTTGCTTTCGCCGAACTCACACCCGCCAAACGAGCCTTATTGGAATACAATGGTGAGTACGGAGCCTATATCGACAAGGTTGGTCCTGGCACGCCTGCGGCAGCGGCAGGGATACTGAAAGGGGATATCATTACCAACTTTGACAAGCACCCATTGCGAGATGCGGAGCAATTCATCGGATTCATCCAGCGCAGTGAAATTGGTAAGCCACTACCACTCACAATCTGGCGCCAAGGCAAGGAAATCCAAAGTGCGGTCACCTTGGAAGAATTTAATCCAGACATTGCCCAGTTTAAGCCTGAACTCGGTGGACAAAACAACATCCTTCAACAGCTGGGTATCACCGTTGGTTTTCTAGATAGCAAACACCGCCGTGCTGGTGTCACTGGAGTGATCGTACGTGGTGTGGAAGCAGATTCACTAGCTGACGGTCAAATCATGCCTGGAGACATCATCTACCAAATCAACCGATACCGCATGAACCAGCCCAACGAATTCTATGATTTGGTAGAATACTATGCAGTGCGTAAAGACATCGAACTCTATGTCATTCGAGAGGGCCAAGTGCTAGCTGAGCCAGTGATGATTGAAAAATTTGTCGACCAATAAGTGAGACCCATCACCTTGTTTTGTGAAGCAACAATTGCTCATTAGCAGCTTCGCCTTCGTGAACCTTAATCCCTTTGACACCGTATATTGCCACCACGTCAAAAGTACCATGCTTGGTTGCTTGATCGAGTAATTCCTCAGCAGAGAGACACAGGCGACCTGCACATTCACGCAGCTCAAACGGCATACTCAAAGTCCCTTGATACGCACGATAAATCACGCCAGTACAAGCAAGCCGCTCAGACTGCCGAAAGTCGAATAAAAAGTCGTAACGTTTACCAGCTAGCCCCATGGCTGATTCCACCACGCGAGCGCGATCGGCATCTTGAAGCTTGGGTCGTAGAATCAAAAATGCATCCACTGCAAGTGTCTCATCTAGCTGGCGCATCCGCACCCCATCTTTCTTGGCCTCCACCGTCGAAGTACCAGGCAGGGCCTCTGCCATCAAGCCGAGAGCATCGCGTTGGTCTTGAGTACCCATGTAGAATGAGGCATGCGGCCAAAATCCAGGTAAAAATAAATTACTCATCGCCTCATCGTGGCGCGTGATAATGACATCACCCGGCTGCAAAATCGACTGAGCCTTTCTCAACACTCGAGGGGTCACTCGCTTACCAGATTTCTGAATCGCTACTACCGGATTGTTGATGTCGGCAATCAAACGACCACTCATACGAAACAACTCAAACATCACCTTGCGATAACTACTACGATGACCTCGCTTGAATGCGTGAATCCGGTAATTGAAATGACGCTTCAGGTAAGATAATTTTCGCTTTTCCAACAAGGGAAGTTCAGTCTCCAACAGCTCAATAAGCTCAGCATAGGCGCCATGTGCAGCAGGTAAGTGCATGATCTCATCGGCATGAAGTTCCCAAAATAAAATAGCCTCATAGAAGCGCCACTGGCGTCTCGACGAGCCAAGGTTTTTGTACACTCGAGTAAAACTTTTTTTACCCAGTCCACCACCGACATCCGCTTCATCAAGCTTCTTCCAAATGATCGAATGATCAGCCACAACATCCACCAAGTAACCAGAGGCTCGCGTCAATGCACAGGCGGCAGTGAAAGCCACCGCAAAGGCACGGATACTAGAATCCCAATCGCTCAGGTCATCACAATACGGCTCGAGATCCGCCACCGCCCCCAAAAGAATTGAGCGCATGCAGAGGTATTGCCGATAGTACTCGCGCAAGGCCAGTTCTTCGCTCGGCAGAAAGTAACCGCGCTCGAGGACTTTAGGAACAAGTGCCAACACACCATCGAGCTCAACCTCGAGTGGAATTCCTTTGATGGTAGATACCACCAATTCCATCGTTCGCTCTAGGTCACCATCCTGCATTCTTCTATCAAAAGAAGGCAATCAGCAGAATGCAAGCGAGAAGCCTCGATCAAGCACTTAACAAGAGCCCATGAGCTCGCGATCTTGCTCCACTTCCTTTTGCTTGAAGGTAAGGTTAAGTTTTGCGCGTACTGGACCGCAATCCTTGTCTTGGCCCACGCGGAATTCCAAGCTGCCTGGTGGGTATAAGACAATGTCTAGAGCACTCAACTCCGTCCGAAGGCGGCCAAAGTGGTTTGCTGGAATTTCCATCATGTAGTTCATCGCAATCTCGGAAAACTCTTTCGAATCAATGAGTGTTGCGCCAGCTCTTTCCAGAGCCTGAAGAGTACTCGATCGTACTACATCTTTATCTTCATCTGTCATCCCTTGAAGTGTGATAATCATAAGCAAAGAATTCGTATTACAGTTACTGATAACTCAGATTTTCATCAGGACAAGCTGGAAGCTATTTTAAAATTAATCAGGTGATTGAAATGCAGCAATATGAATGATTTATGATTCAATCAGATTAAAAAAATATGATGCCTTAAAATTTGGCATTTATCCTCAATTCCTTTGAATCGATTGTGACCTGAAACATCCCTTGCAGAAACACTCTCATACAGCACTGTGCCATGCATGGTATGCGAGCCCACTAAGTAGCTGCAAATAGCCTATGCAGGATAAATCATGATCACTCCACCGGCGGATAAATCTCAGAACTAAGCTCAGTGGCGATGATCGCCGCAGACTCAAGCGTCTGCCCACTGGGAGCACCAGGGCGCAATGGCTTGGTTTCCGAGTGTATCGCTTGAAGATAGGCATGTAGCCGCTGTTCAATTGCCTTCAATCGCTTCTTGCCAATCAATTCTTGAGCTGAGTCAAGCTGCGCTGAAGAACTATCGCCAAAGTAGGCAATCAATGCCTGAGTCATCATCCAATGGCCTTCTTATCATCTACGTTCTGTCGCATCGAGTGATGAAGATCGATAACATGCCATCCTTGGCTGCGTTGCATCACCAACCATGCGGCATAATGGCTCAATACAGAATCGTAGTCGAAACCCTCCTTGCCATGATTATCATAGATCGGTGGAGTCACATGAATGAGCTCCGCCCCGTATTGTTTGGCAGCGGCACGTAAGCGCCCAATCCCATGTCGATAGCGTGCGAAACGTTGCACATCCAAGGTTTGATAAATACCACAATTCATCCCATAGCAGGCAATAATCAAATCGGGTTCAGTCTTTGCCAAAACCCGCTCCAGGCGCTCGAAAAGGCAAGGACGAGCAAAGCCATGCTTCATATGAGACGCTTCGCTGAGCCCTGATACCGTCTCACTTGCCAAGCCAGCATTGAGTACTTCAACACCTTGCTCGGGATATTGCTGTACCAACCAAGCATTAAAATAAGCCACATATTGCCCTTTTTGAGTAATACTATCGCCTAGGAAAAGAATCTTCTTTTTACCCTGAAGGAGATCAGAGTTTGCCAGTAATGGAGCCAAAGAAATGATCCAAACCAAAACGACTGAGTTGATTAATTTTCGATCCATCGTGACGTGTGGAATGCAATTAAAGCAAGAAACGTTGCAGCTGAAGACCCAGCGCAACAACTGCTGGCGGATTAGGTGATCAGATGCTTACCAATAGACACCGTCGTCGTCGAGGAACTTCCCTGGGTTGAGGATGTTGTTGGGATCCATCGCTTGCTTGATACTTTGATGCATCGCATAGTTCACCTCTCCCAAGGCCTGCTTAATCCAGGGTTTCTTTGCCAATCCCACACCGTGTTCGCCAGTAATCGCCCCGCCATTCGAGAGCACCCAGCTGAAGAGTTGATTCAAGGCTGCGTCAGCTCGTTGTTTCGTCTCCGGGTCTGCATAGTCTTCCACCATCAAATTGGTGTGAATATTACCATCACCAGCATGACCAAAACAGGCCACAGGAATCTCTGTTTCATCCTGAAGACCCCGTGCAAATTCCACTAGCTCTACCAACTTACTTCTCGGAACCACAATATCTTCATTCAACTTGGTAAGACCTGTGTGTTTGAGAGAATAGGAAAAATCGCGCCTGAGCTGCCAAATTTGCTCACAGGCGGCTTCATCGGGTGCATCATTGATGTCGAGAGCTCCGATGCCAAATAAGAGATCCTTGAGCCCTTCAAGCTCCTGTTTGACCGACTGCACACGGCCATCGATCTCCACCATCAAATAAGCATCACCTGGAGGCAGGGAATCTTGACCTAGATAATCTCTTGCCGCCGCTAAAGTGAAGGCATCCGTGATTTCTAAAGCACTTGGCAAAACTCCAGCATCAAGAATCGCCTGCACCGCACGAGCTGCAGCGGGGAAGTCTTTAAATGACACACCGAGCATGGCGCGTGTCTCGGGATGCGGGATGATGCGCAGTGTTGCTTCAGTCACAACACCTAGCATCCCTTCGGAGCCACAAATAAGACTACAGAGATCAAAGCCTGTTTTATTCTTATGGCAACGACCACCCACACGCATGATCTCACCACTGGCTGTCACGACCTCAAGGCCGAGCACATATTGTTTGGTCACCCCATACTTTAAACACCGGGGACCACCAGCATTCGTCGCAATGTTTCCACCAATAGAACATTCTTTGAGTGATGCGGGATCGGGTGGGTAATACCACCCAATGTTGCGAGCCGCTTCTTGTAATTCTCCTGTGATGACACCAGGTTGAACGACCACGCAGCCATCTTCAGGATTCACTTCGATGATTTGATTCATGGATGCGACACTGAGGGCAATCCCGCCGCGCAATGGCACACAGCCAGCGACATACCCAACACCTGCACCTCTCGTGTACACCGGAATCTTGTGCTCGTTGGCATATGACAACACTACTGCTACTTGCTTGGTGCTCTTGGCGAAGACCACCACATCAGGTTTTGCTGAGGCATGCCACTTATCGATGCTGTGACTTTCAATGTCTAAATCTACTTGAGAAACGCATTCTTCAGGTATGAGAGCGATAAGGTCTTGATACAATGTCTTCACGAATTCGGACTGTATCTATTATGGAGCTAATGTCAAAATCCACTGACTGATGCAATCATTCTAGCTCACGAGCTTCTCTAATTGAGTTCGGATGGTTTGTTCACTAGCTAGTTTGTTCACACTGTTTATTATATTCTTTTTTTTAGAGAGAAATTTTCTTCATCTTAAGCGTGTGGATAAGTCCCGATTTTCGTCGTAACTCGATCAACCATATAGAGTATGTGCTTGTGAGAAGCGTGTGAATAACTTTGTGGTGTTGTGGTGTTCCGTTCACCGGCCTGCAGAATGACCCAAAAACTTATTCACTGTTGTTCGTAATTCACAAGTTACCCACATACACCTTGACCCTTATAGAGGCTTATTCACAATACCCATATGCATCCCGAATCTCAGCAGTCCGTACCACCAAGTAAGGTGTTTGATCATGCCTATTGGATGCAAGTCGCCATTGATACAGCCTATCTTGGCTTTGGCATGACGAGTCCGAATCCACCAGTAGGTGCAGTGATTGTGAAGGATGGGCTTGAGCTAGGGCGTGGGTACCACAAAAAAGCGGGACTACCACATGCCGAGCGCGAAGCCATCGCTGCTGTTAAAGCCCACCATGGACCCGATGCCTTGAAGGGGGCCACCATTTATGTAACGCTTGAGCCTTGCTCGACGGCTGGCAGAACACCGGCTTGTACAGATGGGATCATCGAACACGGGATGACGCATGTGGTTTACGGTTCAGAAGATCCTAATCCAAAGCATGTGGGTGCAGCGCAGCGCCTTTTGAGCGCCGCCAATATTCAGGTGACAACGGGTGTTCTTGAAGCAGATTGCGATCGTTTGATTCGACGATTTACCAAACACATGACCACAGGCATGCCTTGGGTCATCGCGAAGACTGCCATGAGTCTCGATGGCCGTATCACCCGCCCTCCAAGTGAAGGACAATGGCTCACCGGTCCAGATAGCCGTGAAATCGTGCATCAATTGCGTGCCGAAGTGGATGCCATTGTCGTGGGGGGGAAAACGGTGCGTCGTGATAACCCACGACTCACCTTGCGCAGCCAAACAACGTCTCCTGACAAGGAGCAACCATGGCGTGCTGTCTTGACCCATTCTGGTCGCCAGAGTCTCCCAGAAGAACGACACCTCTTCACGGATGCACATAAAAATAGAACCATTCTGTATCAGGATCAGCCACTTGCTGAAGTGATTCGGGATTTGGGAGATCGTGGTTGCACTGCTGTGCTTCTCGAATGTGGTGGACGATTGATGCGCCAATTTGTCGAAGAAGACCTGATCGATGAATATTACCTTTTTTACGCTCCTATCATTACTGGTGGAGAGGACTTTGGATTTGGCATCGGCCATCATCTGCCACGAAGCTTTAGCCTAGTAGAAGTCCAGTCACAACAAGTCGATCAAGACACACTCATCCGCGGTATTGTGGATCGCTTGCAGTAATCCGATTGCGACCTCGCAACTTCACGCGTCCTTGGCGATGTGATTTATCATCAGCGAATTGCTTATGTTGGCTTATTGGTGTGCAAATGCGCGCACCTTTGGGTCTCTGATTTCAGGCGAAAAACTCCAAAATACGTGGTCATGTTTATAGTGGAATCGGTATATCTCCAAAACGAATCCTATATATTTAGGATAAAAAATAAAATTTTTATAAGTTTTTGCAAATTAGTGGAAAAATTCGCCAAATGGTGATAGAATTTAGCCATTATTCAAAGTACATAAAGACCATATGTGGAGATATTTTAATGTTAGTATTTTAGCGAGTTTCGCGGTAGTTTCCTGCTCCGAAAAACCGCAGGTGGAAGATACAGCGAACGTGGAACCAGCAGCACCTTCTGAGAAGAAGGTTGAGCCGCTTCCTGAGCTTGTATCCTTCAATGAACATATTCAGCCTATTTTGTCGGCGAATTGTTACCATTGTCATGGACCTGATGGTGGTTCGCGTATGCCTGAAGGTGAACCTCTTCGCGTGGACAAAGCAGACGATGTGTTCTCACCTCGTGCCAATGGCAAGCCAGTGGTGGTGAAAGGTGATCCAGATGCATCCTACATGCTTCAGCTCATGGAGACCGATGACGTCAATAAAGTGATGCCACCTGACCCAAGCAAGAGCCCGCACGGCAAGATCATGGATCAGCGCGACATCCAACTCGTGCGCAAGTGGATCGAGCAAGGTGCCGAGTTCGAAGATCATTGGGCATACATTGCTCCTAAAAAGAACGAGCTCCCTGAAGTCGAGAAATCTGATTGGCCACGCAATCCCTTAGACAACTACGTACTTGCGAAGATGGAAGCTGCTGGAGTTGAGCCAAACCCAGAACAGAGCAATGCTCGTCTGCTGCGCCGCCTCTACTTTGATCTCACAGGCCTCCCGCCAGCAGCCGATGAGCTCAAAAAGATTCTCGCAGACACCCGCGATTTTGATGTGGTCTACGCCGAGACCGTAGACAAGCTTCTCAATTCTCAGGAGTACGCCGAAAACTTCGCGCGTCACTGGCTTGATGTGGCTCGCTACGCAGACACCCACGGTATCCACATCGACAACTACCGTTCGATTTGGCCATACCGCGATTGGGTACTTGAAGCGTTCAAGAACAACATGCCCTTCGATCAGTTCACTCGCGAGCAGATTTCCGGTGACATGATGGTCAAAGCGTCAAATGCGCAGAAGGTGGCTACCGGTTTCCTTCGTTGTTTGCCAACCACTGGTGAAGGTGGCTCAATCGCTGAAGAGGTGCGTGCGATGAATATGCAGGACATGACTGATACTGTAGCCGCTACTTGGCTTGGTCTCACCACTGGCTGCGCATCTTGTCACGACCATAAATTTGATGCTATCTCCACCAAAGAGAATTACCAACTTACCGCGTTCTTCAACAACACACCGATGAGCCCGCTGGATGGTAACAACGAAAAGCACCCGCCATATGTGTTCCTTCCGAAGAAAGGTGAAGAAGCATCATTTGATGCCCTCGTTGCCAAGATCAACAAACTCACGCATGAAAGCCGCGTGCACCAACAGCAAAACCACGGCAACTTTGCCAAGTGGCTGACTACTGGTGCCAAGGATGACATGGTGCAGAGCTCAGAGAAACTGCGCACCCTCCGCATCCCACTCAATGGCGAAGCGAATGGTCTCAAGGTAGAAGGTGCCGAAGTGGCTGCCACTCCAAAACAACCAATCCAATGGGTGGATGGTCCAGGTGGTCAAGCTGCGAAGTTCGAGAACAACAACATCATCGATCTCGGGCAAGTCGGCGAATATGAATACAATCAACCATTTGGCTTTAGTTTCTGGATCAAGATCCCTGAGACAAACTCAGCAGGTGTGATCTCCAAGATGGATGCCAAAAACAAGTACCGTGGCTATGACATCTACGTAGAAGGTCAAGGCCTAGCGATGCACGTGGTCGATGAATGGCCAACGCGTGCCCTCAAGGTTTCTTGCACGAAAAAGCTGCCAATCGACACATGGACACACGTGACCGTGACGTACGATGGCTCTGCCACACCACATGGTGTGAAGATGTTCATCAATGGTCAGTCTGAGCGTGTGAGCGCTACCCAAAACACCCTGAAGGATGGCAAGGAAGCTAAAAGCATCAAGACAGACGCACCATTCATCGTGGGATCCCGTTACGGTGCCAATTACTTCAATGGTGGAGCGATTCAGAATATTGAGTTCTTCAACAAGCCGCTCAGTGATGGCGATGCCTTCGCTGTGTATTTCGGACAGAAGTTGGAGAATAGTAAGAAAGACTTCCAGATGGATGATAAAGAGAAGGGTCTAGCCCGTGTCTACTACTTCGAATCAGTCGATCCGAAGTCCAGCGAAATGCATACTGATTTGGTGAATTCCAAGCAGGAGAAGCTCGCCTACGAAGCACGTGGCCACTACAGCCTCGTGATGCAGGAAAAGACCAATTCCAAGCCAACTGCCCAGGTATTGATCCGCGGACAGTACAATGTGAAGGATGATGAGATTCTCAGTGCTGGTACACCAGCGGCGCTTCCTCCAATGACAGAGGATATGCCAAAGAATCGCCTCGGCCTCGGGATGTGGCTCACTGATCCAGCAAACCCACTCCCAGCTCGTGTGACGGTGAACCGTTACTGGTCCTACATCTTTGGTAAAGGGATCGTCGAATCAGTAGGGGACTTTGGTGTCATGGGCAGCCGTCCATCGCATCCAAAACTTCTCGATTGGTTGGCTGTGGATTTTGTTGAAAGCGGTTGGGACATGCACCAACTCATGCGCAACATCGTCACTTCTAGCACCTACCGTCAGTCCGCTGTACTCACAGCTGATAAGATGGTGAGTGACCCGGATAACAAGCTCTACAGCCGTGGTCCACGTTACCGCCTTGATGCTGAGCAGATCCGTGACCTCGCACTCAGTGCTTCCGGTCTCCTGAACAATGAATTTGGCGGCCCTTCGGTGAAGCCGTACCAGCCAGAGAAGATCTGGGAATCCGTGGCGATGCCTACTTCCAACACGCGCTTCTACAAGCGTGACTCGGGCGACAAGGTATACCGCAGATCCATGTACACCTTCCTCAAGCGTACCGCTCCGCACCCAGCAATGGACATTCTTAATGCCCCAATGCGTGAAGTTAGTTGTGTGCAGCGTGAGCTCACCAACACACCGCTCCAGGCTTTTGTGGTCATGAATGATCCGCAGTTTATCGAAGCATCTCGTCAGCTTGCTGACGATGCGATTCAAAACAGCGACGCATTACAAGACCGTGCAAACTGGATCTCTAAGAGACTCCTCAGCCGTGAGCTCACTGGTGAGGAAATCAAGATCATCGACGCAACCTACCAGAAAGCGCTGAAACAGTTTGAAGCAAGCCCAGAGCAAGCTGAAAAGCTCGTCGCTATCGGTGACTCGAAAGCAACCACCACCGAGCAACCAGAGCTCGCTAGCTGGACACTCGTTGCCAGCCAGATCCTAAATATGGACGAAACACTCAACAAATAAAAATCAATGAACTATACGGATATTCTCAAATCAGTTGATCTGACCAACACTGCTGTAAGCCGCCGTCAGTTCTTTAGAAACAATGCAATGGGCCTTGGTGCTGCTGCGTTGACCTCTTTACTCCCTAAAGAATTGATGGGCGCTGCTGGTAAGGTCACCGGGCAGCCAAACTTCGAGCCAAAAGCCAAGCGTGTGATCTACATCTCACTCATTGGTGGTCCCTCGCAGTTCGAAATGTTCGACCACAAGCCGATGCTCAAAAACCAATACAAGAAGGATATCAAAGACTTCTTGGTGGCTTCCGGGCAGCGACTCACCGGCATGACTGCCGGGCAGGCTTCCTTCCCTGTGGCACCATCATTTGCTGACTTCAAGCAATACGGTGAGTCTGGGGCATGGGTTTCTGATACCCTTCCTAATATCGCGAAGATGGTGGATGACATTTGTATCATCAAAACCATGCAAACCGATGCGATCAACCACGAGCCGGCGAACCAGCTCATGTACACTGGTTCGATGCAGGCTGGTAAGGCATCCCTTGGTTCCTGGCTTTCTTACGGTTTAGGTTCATTGAACAATGACCTACCAACATTTTGTGTGTTGCACGCAGATCCTTCTGTGCCGAATGGCAACACTCAGGCGATCTCATCGCGCCTATGGGGAACTGGATTCCTTCCTGGTAAACACGCAGGGGTGAACCTTCGTTCTCAGGGAGATCCTGTGTTGTACCTCAAAGACGCTCCAGGCATCGATCGCAACATGCGTCGCAACATGCTTGATGGCCTCTCTGCACTCAACCAAAAGACACTCCAGCAGGTCGGTGACCCAGAAATTCAGACCCGCATGGAGCAGTATGAAATGGCATATCGTATGCAGATGTCTGTTCCAGACCTCACTGACATGAGTGATGAGTCTGAGCACACATACGAGCTCTATGGTGAGGAAGCTAAGACACCAGGTTCCTTCGCATACACTGCTCTCATGGCACGACGCCTCGCTGAGCGTGGCGTGCGATTCACTCAGATTTTCCACCGCGGTTGGGACCAACACGTCAACCTACCAACAAACCTTGGGCACCAGTGCCGCGATATCGACCGTGCATGTTACGGCTTGATTCAGGATCTTAAGCAGCGTGGCCTCCTAGAGGACACACTCGTAGTATGCGGTGGTGAGTTTGGCCGCACGGTGTACTCACAGGGTGTGCTCAACGAGACCACCTACGGGCGTGACCACCACCCACGTTGTTTCTCAATGTGGATGGCAGGCGCAGGTGTTAAGGGTGGTATGGTGTACGGTGATACCGATGAGTACTCCTACAACATCATCACCCCAGACCAGAAGATGCACGTGCGTGACCTTCACGCTACCATCCTCGAGCGTAGCGGCCTAGACTTCCATAAGTTCAGCTACCTCCACCAGGGGCTCGAGCAGAAGATTACAGGAGTCGAGCCAGCACGTGTGGTGACGGACATCCTTCATAGCTCGCATATGGCGGGCCACGGGTAACGATTGAAGTTCTCATAAGGCAACCCAGAGTCCGGAAACGGGCTCTGGGTTTTTTGTGCTTTTGTTTTGCCTATGCTCGTTTCTCCAGTGGCAATGAAGACTGCACCTGATGGGTGAATGCTCTAGCAAACCATCAGGAATTCGACACAAAAAACCCCGTGAGGCTAATGCCTCACGGGGTTCGATAAATGAAGTGTTTGCTGCTACATCTTGCGGCGGCGCAGAAGCACAGCCAAGCCACCCAAACCAAGCAAGGCGGTTGAGCTAGGTTCAGGCACTGCTACTGAGTCCGCTGTCACGACATTCAGTGTCATGAAGCCAATGCCAAAGACATCTGAACCCGGGTCCACATTTTCAAGAGTGAAGCTGGTGTTATTGATTGCCCCCACAGGGTTTGAGGTAGCGATAGTAGCCCCACTATTGATCGAGGCGTCACCTTCCCCGTATGCTTGGAATGCGCCAAATGTGATGTTTGTGAAGACTGAACTAGGGCCAGGGTTAAAGTTGATAGTCGCTGAGAGTGATTCACCGGAATCAATGAATGCAGTAGCACCATCTGTGATGGTTACTTGGCCGCCAGTAAAGCCGAGTGTGCCAGTTGAAGTGTAGTCCACGCTGAAGTTGATCGATTCGGTACCTGTACCACCAATCAAGGAAAGATCCATGGTGTAGGTGTAGTTTACTGACATTGCACTTGTGCCAACACCCGTAGGACCTGTTGCCACAAATGTGTTTAAGCCACTGTCATTGCCACCATTCGCAGCTGTGTTGGTGGTGAGGTTGTCGAATACTTGGTCCACACCTACATAGGTGGCACTGTACCCAGAGAGTGTTGTCAGCCCGAGGGCTAGTAGTATCATTGTGTGTTTTTTCATAGGTGGTTTTTAGGGTTGTTGTAAAGTCCTGTCATGTAGTTAATAATGACTATCAATAATTCACAAGAATATTGTCACAGTTGACCATCCTCATTTTATGGGATTTGCGCATTGGATGCGGATTTCGCTGTCGACGCGAGGCGCGCACAAAAAACCCCGTGAGCCTAACGCTTCACGGGGTACGATAAATGGAGTACTTGCTGCTACATCTTGCGGCGGCGCAGAAGCACAGCCAAGCCACCCAAACCAACCAAGGCGGTTGAGCTAGGTTCAGGCACTGCTACTGAGTCCGCTGTCACGACATTCAGTGTCATGTAGCCAATGTTCGCACGGTTAGCTGCATTTACATCCACGTTTTCATATGTGAATGTGTTACTATTGATCACTACATATGGGTTGTCATTGGTGACAGCAGTCCCACTGTTGACGGAAATGTCACCGGCGCCATAGCTTTGGAATGCGTTGAACGTAACATCTGTAAACACAGTAGTCGGAGTAAAGTTGATAGTAGCCGTTATGGACTCACCGGGATCTGTGGCAGTCGTATCACCACCAACGACTGCAACTTGTGCACCAAAAAACCCTAAAGTTCCAGCAGAGGTGTAATCGACACTAAAATTGAGTGTTTCTGTTCCGGAGCCACCAATCAAGGAGAGATCCATGGTGTAGGCGTAGTTGATCGACATGGCGTTGGTACCATCACCAGTATAGCCAGTAGAGGTAAAGGTGTTGAGCCCACTATCGTTGCCGCCATTAGCTGCTGATATGGTCGCTGCACTACTGAATAATTGGTCTACAGCAATGTAAGTCGCACTGTAAGCAGATAGGCTGGTGAGCCCTAGGGCCATCAGCATCATTGTGTGTGTTTTCATAGTCGGTTGTTTGTATGGTTATTATAAATAACTGGTTTGTAGGTAATAATGACTATAAAAAGTTCACAAGGATATTGTCACAATTAACTATCCTCATTTTATAGGATTCGCGCATTGGTTGCGGATTTCGTTGTCGACGCGAGGTGCGCACAAAAAAAGACACCTGTTTCCAGGTGCCTTTCAGAGATTTGCTTACAGCAACTGCTATTCGTTTACTTACGACGGCGCACGAAGGCGAGACCGCCAAGCGTGAGACCAAGAAGCGCAGTGCTTGATGGTTCTGGTACTGCGGCCAAGCTATTGTGGCTGCATCAGCCTTGGGGGATCTCGCACTTGATATTGTTTGTTGATCTGTTACGTGCTGTGGGACGCCGCCATGGATTCCTTATTTCCAGAACATCGCCCGGCTCTTGTGCTGGCGCCGATGCAAGACATCACCGACAAGCCCTTCATGGAGGTGATCAATGGTTATGGTGGTCCCGATTACTATGTGACCGAGTATTTTCGCGTGCACAAGGACTCGACGCTGGAGAAGAAGATTTTGCGCTCGATTGATCTCAATACCACGGGTAAGCCAGTCTTTGCTCAGATGATTGGGCAGGACATTCAGGCATTGGTGCGTTCGGCTCGGCACTTGATGGATCATCCGGTGGCGGGGGTGGATCTCAACCTCGGTTGCCCAGCTCCCACGGTGTACCGTAAGAATGCAGGGGGGGGCTTGTTGCGCAACTTAGCGCATGTGGATCGTATTCTCGGCGAGTTGCGCGATTGCATTGAGGGGCGCTTCACCGTGAAGACCCGGGTGGGATTCGAAACCCATGAGGAATTCGATGAGATCCTGAGTGTTTTCAAAAAGCACGCCATTGATGTGCTCACGATCCATGGGCGCACCGTGCGCGAGCAATACAAGACACCGGTGCACGACGAGCTCGTTGCTCAGGCGGTGCAGGAGATGTCCTGCCCAGTGATCGCCAATGGCAATGTGGTGAATGTGGCCACTGGAAGGGCCTACCATGCCAAGACCCAAGCCGCAGGCCTGATGATTGGCCGCGGTGGCATCCGCAGTCCTTGGTTGTTCCAACAGCTGATTGATGGCTACGAAGGTCGAGAGCCCAGCGTGCCGACCCGCCGAGACCTTCACGGCTACGTTACCAAGCTCTACCACGCCGTGGCGGCTGAGGCTAAAGACTACCTTGAATCGAGTCACGTCAACCGCATGAAGAAGTACATGGCGTATATTGCTCAGGGGATTGATGCAGAATTTGAATATCAAATCAGGCGTGCCAAAAGTGAACAAGAATTCTTCGGCATCTGTGATCGTTTCATGCTCAGCAATCAGCCGCTGCCAGACGCGCCTCCTGTTGAGTCGAAGCTTTTCTCTGGCTTTTCAAAGCTACTTGATCGCTGAGATACTGCCATACTTGGGAGGTGGTGATTCTATCTTTCTCGTAGATACTCAGGACTTTCTATGGCGCTCTACTGCCGTGACTAAAAAGTCGTGCAATTCTGGTTTGGCTCGTTATGGTGCGCAGCAAATCAAATTTCACAGAGAACTATCATGAAAGTAGCAATCGTAATGGGAAGTAACTCGGATTGGCCAACAATGAAATTGGCGGCTGAGGCGTTGGACAAGTTTGGTATCGAGTACGAGGCAAAGGTCGTTAGTGCGCACCGCACCCCGATTGGTATGGTAGAATTTGCCCAACAGGCTGAGGAGAATGGCTTTGATGTGATCATTGCTGGTGCTGGTGGTGCGGCACACCTTCCGGGAATGATTGCCGCGATCACCACGCTGCCGGTGCTTGGCTGCCCGGTGAAGTCCAGTGCTCTCAATGGTCAGGACTCCCTACTTTCCATCGTCCAGATGCCAAAGGGCATCCCAGTGGCAACCTTTGCCATTGGCCCAGCAGGTGCCGCGAATGCTGGCTTGTTTGCCGTGAGCATGCTCGCTGGACGCAGCCCAGAGCTCAATGCGAAGCTCAAAGCCTACCGTGAAGAAATGGTGGAGATGGTGGCGCAGATGAAGCTCGAAGACTAAACCCTTTCAATTCACACTGCTATGGCTGAGCAAGTATTCCTTCCAGGGTCGACGATTGGTATTTTAGGTTCCGGCCAATTGGCGCGTATGATGACCCAGGCAGCTTTGCCATTGGGTTACAAGGTGGTGGCATGGTCTGGTGGTGCCGACAGCGCCTCCGTGGACCGAGAGGTCGACCAAGTGATCTCAGCCAGCTACGACGACCAAGCCGCCTTCGCGGAATTCGTGGAGAAGGTGGACGTCTGCACCGTTGAGACCGAGAAGCTCCCGCCGGCATTGATGCAGGCGGTGGCCGAAAAGGTGGTGCTGCGTCCGAATGCCAAGGCCGTAGAAATCACTGGCAACCGCGAGCTTGAACGCAATTTCTTGGCATCCATCGATGCCGACCAAACAGCGTTCCACGTGGTCGACACCCCTGAGCAGCTCAGCGCAGCCTTCGCGGCGCTCGATGGCAACTGCGTGGCAAAGACCGCAACCGACGGCTATGATGGCAAAGGCCAGTGGCGCTTGAAGAGCGAGGAAGATCTCGCCGCCTGCATCGCCGATTGGAATGCTTCCTGCCGACTCGTGGTGGAAGGCTTTGTCCCATTCACCATGGAATGCTCCGTGGTCGTCGCGCGTAACCCGCAGGGAGATGTGCAAGCCTACCCGCTGGTGGAGAATGTCCACCGCCACCACGTGCTCGACGTGTCGATCCTGCCGGGTCGCGTCGGCCAGCAAGTGGCGGAGCGCGCTCAGGTGCTCGCAGAAAAAGTCATCTCGGGCCTCGACTACGTGGGCATCCTCGCGGTCGAGCTTTTCGTGCTGCCAGACGGCGGCGTCTGGGTCAATGAGATCGCCCCACGCCCGCACAACTCCGGCCACGCCACCAATGACGGCTGTGTGACCTCACAGTTCGAACAGCACGTGCGCGCGATCTGTGGCCTACCACTCGGCGAACCACGCCCGCACGGAGTCACCGTCATGGTCAATCTCCTCAGCGACATCTGGAAGGACGACAAAGACGCCTTCAACAACCCAGAGATCGCGGCCCTCACCGGCGCCAAGTGGCACTTCTATGAAAAAGAATGGAAGGCCGGCCGCCGCAAGCTCGGCCACGTCAACTTCGTCGAACCGACACTCGAAGCAGCCCTCGAACAAAGCGAGAAGCTTCGCTCGGTGTTGTTTGAGTAAGTAGGCAGTAGCCCCGACAGGTCGGGGTGAATCTACGATTCAAGAGTAGTCAGTAGAGAGGGGGGCGCAAGCGATTGACGCGATGGCCCTAGCTTCTGCTGAGCCGTTCTACACATTCCTCACTCCTCATTCGTAATTCCTCATTGGAAGGCGAAGCCTGACCTAGCTTCGCTGCGCTCTGAACTTCCTCAGTTGGTCTTTCTTACTGAGGTATGAACGGGCGTCGTCTTCTTCGAGCCATTGTTGGAAGTCCGCCGATTCGTCTTCGGAAAGTTCAGCAGGGCGGCTGGTTTGCTTCACTCGAATGCTTGGGAACTGGATCGGTTCTACCTTATCGCGCTCTACCCAAATACCGATGAGCCATTGGACCGCACACACCAGCATCACGATCATACATACGGTTTCTAGCGCTCCTTGTTTGGAGGCGTATGCCAGCATGCCGTTCTGTTGAGTCTGCATTGTTTGGTAAAAGTGATAACCAGCTTCGGTCTCTGGATTGGGCCAGATCAAATCGTGCGCATTGATGTAGAAAAGTGCTGTAATGATAAATATCAGCGGACTAACAATCTTGTAGGGATGCATGATGTTAGAACTATTCTGAGATACGCAGTTCTAGCAAGGAGAATTGGTCATAACCCAAAACCCATGATGCTCAGTATTGATGGCAGGGCTGGTTCTTCTCTTGCAGCTAGGGATGAATTATAGATTCACGAACCGAGCGGCTGAGTTGGCTGTGTATTTTGATGTCGTTTTGAAGCTAGGCGGCAGGCCGCTATCGCCAAAGGTGATTCACATACCAGCCCAGTCAAAGGCGTAGCCGCATGGCTGGGTGTGTTGGGATAAATATGTGTGTTGTCTGAAGGGAACTACATAAGCATAGGCAAAACGTGTCTCATTAGCCTGAGCTGTGTGACTTATATAGTAGGCCTTCAGCCTACTATTCTTATTTTTCGTGAACCTAGGGTTGCGCGCGGCTTTGCCGCTCTGACCCTAGGCTCCGATTCCGCTAAAGCTTCGAAGAACGCGTGATATATGTATCGCCTTCAGCGATGTGATTTATCAATAGCAGCACCCGAGTGTACCTCACTCCTCATTCGTAATTCCTCATTGGAAAGCCATCCTTGGCTCACAAAGAGTTAAGAGGAAGCCTAGGCGTTCTAACCTAGGCTTCCTTATTGTTGAGCTTTAGCTTTCCAGGTCGAAGCGGTCGGCGTTCATGACCTTGGTCCAGGCGGCGATGAAGTCGTGGACGAATTTCTCTTTGTTGTCGTCTTGGGCGTAGACTTCGGCGTAGGCGCGCAGGATCGAATTCGAGCCGAGGACGAGGTCGACGCGTGAGGCGGTGAACTTGACGGCATCGCTCTGGCGGTCGCGGATTTCGTAGCTGTTTTTACCTGTGGGTACCCAGTCGTTGTTCATGTCTACGAGGTGGACGAAGAAGTCATTACTGAGGCATCCAGGCTTGTCGGTAAAGACGCCGACGGGTGAGTTGCTATGGTTGGCACCGAGGACACGGAGGCCGGCAATGAGCACGCACATCTCCGGGGCGCTGAGGTCCATGAGCTGGGCGCGATCGAGCAGTAGTTCTTCAGGTTGCACCGCGTAGTCATCTTTTTGCCAGTTGCGGAAGCCATCGTGCAAGGGCTCTAGGTGCGCGAAAGACTCTGCATCAGTCCAGGCGGCTGAGGCGTCACCTCGACCTGATGTGAAGGGTACGGAAGCATCGACTCCTGTGGCTTTGGCAGCGCGTTCGATCGCGACATTCCCACCGAGAACAATGAGATCGGCGATGCTAGCTCCGGTTTCTTTAGCAATCTGGTTGTACACCGCGAGCACGCGCTCTAGCCGCTCGGGTTCGTTGCCTTCCCACTGGCATAGTGGGGTGAGTCGGATGCGGGCACCATTGGCGCCACCGCGCTTGTCAGAATGGCGGAAGGTGCGGGCGCTGTCCCAGGCGGTCGCCACTAGATCACCAGTGCTAAGCCCGCTATCGGCAATGAGTGATTTAGCTGCTGCCACATCGTAGTCGTGATTGCCATTGGGCACGGGGTCCTGCCAGATGAGGTCTTCACGGGGGGCCTCGGGGCCAATGTAGCGCGTTTTTGGCCCGAGGTCACGGTGGGTGAGCTTGAACCAAGCACGGGCGAAAACTTCGGAGAAGTAGGCAGGGTCGGCATGGAAGCGTTTGGAAATTTCTAGATAGATCGGATCCTCCCGCATTGCCATGTCGGCATCCGTCATGATCGGGTTGTAGCGGACCGATGGATCTTCGACGTCGGTCGGTTTGTCTTTTTCGGCAATTTCTGTTGGTTCCCATTGCCAGGCTCCTGCTGGGCTTTTCGCAAGCTCCCATTCGTGGCCGAGCAACATGTCAAAGTAGCCGCCGTCCCACTGTGTCGGGTGGGTGGTCCAGGCTCCTTCAATCCCGCTGGTTACGGTATCGTTGCCGATGCCGCGTCCATCCTTGTTCAGCCAGCCCATGCCTTGGTTTTCGATGGCGCCTGCTTCTGGCTCGGGGCCCAGCTTGGAGGCGTCGCCGCGGCCGTGTGCCTTGCCCACGGTGTGACCACCGGCGGTGAGTGCCACGGTCTCTTCATCATTCATGGCCATGCGGGCAAAGGTGACGCGAATGTCTTGAGCGGTTTTGACGGGATCGGGTTTGCCATCTGGACCTTCAGGATTGACGTAAATAAGTCCCATCATCACCGATGCGAGTGGGTTTTCGAGTTCGCGCTCACCGGAGTAGCGGCTACCTTCGCTGCCACTTGGTGCCAACCATTCTTTTTCTGAACCCCAATAAATGTCTTTCTCTGGGTGCCAGATGTCCTCGCGGCCAAAGGCAAAGCCGAAGGTTTTTAGTCCCATTGATTCGTAGGCGATGGTGCCAGCGTAAGCGATAAGGTCAGCCCAGCTCAGCTTGTTACCGTACTTCTTTTTGATCGGCCAAAGTAAGCGACGCGCCTTGTCGAGGTTGGCATTGTCTGGCCAGGAATTGAGTGGTGCGAAGCGCAGGTTTCCTGTGGCAGCGCCTCCTCGACCATCAGCCACGCGGTATGTCCCAGCAGCATGCCAAGTCATGCGAATCATCAAGCCGCCATAGTGCCCCCAGTCTGCCGGCCACCAATCCTGGCTGTCGGTCATTAATGCGGTGAGGTCGGCTTTGAGTGCCTTAAAGTCTAATGATTTCAGTTCCTCACGATAGTCAAATCCACTGCCCATGGGGTCGGGTTTGCTGTCGTGTTGGTGGAGGATGTCTAGGTTGAGGTTTTTTGGCCACCAGAAGGTGTTGGGTGTTTCGGAGCTTGTGGTCGCACCATGATGGAATGGGCACTTGCCGGCTTGTTTTTGATCTGACATGGGAGTTCAGTTTAGGGTTTGATGGTGATCGATCATAAATACCTTATTTCACGGTTTCACCATGCACTAAGGTATTGAGCAAAAATTCTTCTAGCAAGTTAATACTAAATAGAAGTGGTCTTGCTCGTTGGTCTCAGCCCTACTGTGATTGCAAAAAAATGAGCCCAATCGCGTTTTACCGTGATTGGGCTCTTGAAAGATTAGGCACAGAGTCAGGAAATTCCCCCCGAAATACTGACTCTGGCCGAAAGACAAGCAGTGCTTGCTTTCTGATGTTGTTTTTAATCAACACCTTGTGATTGTTCAAGTGGTTTTTTGTATATTCTTGCTATTCAAATAACAGGTGGAATTTCTACTATTGTAAGTCGTTTAAATTTAATTATCTGCAAAACAAATTCAATTATCACCATGCGAAAAAAAGTTTAAAGCTACGGGGAGAAGAGTGCAGGGTTTTGACAAAGAAAGAGCCCAATCACTTTTCAGTAATTGGGCTCTTGAAAGATTAGGCACAGAGTCAGGAAATTCCCCCCGAAATACTGACTCTGGCCGAAAACAAGCACTGCTTGCTTTCTGAGATTATTTATACGCTTGAGAGCAAGATTGTACAAGTATTTTTTTGAACAATCTTGCTATTTGTGACGATTTTCGAAAAACGAATGTTTGATTCTAACTGCGTGTATCTAATTGATTGGCAGTGAGTAGTGGGGAGGGCGTGGGTCGGTTTAGATCATGCCGAGCTTCATCTTGCCTTCTTCGGTGATCATGTCCTGGCTCCAGACTGGGTCCCAGACGAGGTCCACCTGAGCGTCTTCGATTTCATCGAGTGACATGATGCGCGCTTGTGCGTCTGCTGCGATGACGGGGCCCATGCCGCAGCCGGGAGCGGTGAGGGTCATCTTCACATTGACTTCTGTTTTACCATTGTCGTTCTCGGTGAGCACGCAGTCGTATACGAGCCCTAGGTTGACGATGTCGACCGGAATTTCTGGATCGTAGACTTCCTTGAGTTGGCCCCAGACTTGGTCTTCGAGTGGCGCGTCCTTGAGTTTATTGATGTATTCTTTCTTTTCTTGAACTTCGGCTTCATCGATACCGAGGGCATCTGCGTCATTGGCTGAGATGCGTGCGAGGCCGGCTTGGGTGGCAACGGTGAAGCTACCTCCGAGTGTTTGTGTGACGACGATTGGAGTGCCTTGTGGCAGGGTGATGGCATCGCCGCTCGGGATCTGGATTGCTTCGACTTCGCGTTCGAGAATGATTTCTTGATTCATGCGGGTAGTTTGCTGCGGAGTGGCCAAGTTGCAAGTGTATTGTGATCGGTTGGAAAGTGAGCAGGTGACATCACTGTGACATCGTCGGTGTCGCTAGATACTCAATCTATTCATTGGGATGATGAGGTGGGCAGGAAACTTCGGACGTGACTTACTCATTGATTACGCTACATCACAGAGTGAAATGAGTTCCTTTACCCCGTTTAGAGAAAAGATGGAGCAGGCCAATGTGAGCGAAGCTGCCATTTTGAGTTTTGAGCGCAATTATCATTCCTTGCTCTCTGGTGCCTCCTCCGAAATCCGCGAATCTTCCATTGAGCCGGTTGCGGACCTCCCAATGTTAGAAGACATTGCTAGAGAGGGAGAAAGTTACAATCCAGAGTATTTGGCGAAGACCGTGGTGATCAAGCTCAACGGTGGTCTCGGGACGAGCATGGGATTGCAGAAGGCTAAGAGCCTGCTTGAGGTCAAGCCAGGTGCCACATTCCTCGACGTGATTGTGGACCAGATTTCCTACCTCCGTCAGTCTACTGGCGCCCCAGTGAAGTTTCTTTTAATGAACAGCTTTAGCACATCGGAAGACACGCTATCTCATTTATCACAACACGAGGACCCATCATTTTCGGCGAAGGAAGAGGTGGAGTTGATGCAGAATCAAATTCCAAAGATCGACGCGGCGAGCATGGCTCCTGCGAGCAATCCAGACAACTCAGATCTTGAGTGGTGTCCGCCGGGTCATGGCGACTTGTACGCTGCGATTGAAGGTTCTGGCTGGTTGGATAAGCTCTTGGCTGATGGCGTGCAGTACGCTTTTATGTCGAACTCTGACAACCTTGGCGCAGTTCTTGATCCAAGTATTTTGCGCTACTTTGCAGAGAGCGGTAAGCCTTTCCTCATGGAAGCGACGCGTCGCACCGAAGCAGACAAGAAGGGTGGTCACCTTGCGGTGCGTGTGGAGGATCAGCAGATGTTATTGCGCGAAGTGGCGCAGACTGCAGATTCAGACCTCGCGGAATTTCAGAACGTGGAGAAGCATCGCTACTTCAACACCAACAGCCTGTGGATTGATCTCGCGGCTCTCAAGGCGGCGTTGCAGGAGCACGGCGGGGTGATGCCACTGCCAGTGATCATCAACAAAAAGACGGTGGACCCACGGAATAAAGCGTCCACACCTGTGTACCAGTTGGAGACTGCGATGGGAGCAGCCATCGAGTGCTTCCAGGGAGCGGGTGCGATCTGTGTCCCGCGTTCGCGCTTTGCACCGGTGAAGACTACCGCAGACCTCTTTGCCCTTCGTTCGGACGCATACACCACCACGGAAGATGGACGGGTTGCCCTCATTCCTGAGCGCAATGCCAAGCCACCAATTGTCAGCCTTAGTGATGCATACAAGTTGGTAGATAGCCTGGGTGGGCTCGGTATTCCATCGCTTCGAGCTGCTGATAAATTGAGTATCACAGGGCCGGTGCGCTTCTGCGATGATGTCACCATACGCGGTGTGGTGAGCATCGAAAATACCACCGAGGAACTTTCCTGGGTGGCCAGCGGGATTTACCAAAATGAGACGGTGACAATTTAGTCATTTTACCGGTCATATTTCTTGATTTAATTCAGCATCATCAGGGCAATGAATCAGTTTCATTGCCCTTTTTGTTGATTGAAATCTATGGAAATTATGGGGATTTCTGCCATTATGCGTATTTCGTCTTACGGTAATTTCATGATGTGCAAACTTCTGGCTTGCAGTGTGATCAGCTAATGGGCATACGGAGGCATATGGAACAGTTCACCTCACTAGAAATCCCTGAATCTGGTTATTCCGCAGTTATTTTCGACCTTGATGGTACCTTGGTCGATTCCATGCCAGCACACTTTGCTGCTTGGTGTGAAGCTCTCAGCGCAAATGGCGCTCCCAAAGATGTGTTCCCCGAGGATGTGTTCTACTCCATGGGGGGGCGCCCTACGAAGGACATCGTGGCAGAACTCAATGGTGAGTTTAATTTGAGCCTCGACCCAGAGGTTATCTCCTCTGCCAAGCGCAAGGCATTCTTGCAGGGGCTGGGTAAAGTGAAACTCAATGAAGAAGTGATTGCTTTCGCGCGCTCGCTCCGAGGCAAGATGCCACTTGGCATCGCTACTGGCGGCAGCCGTGAGGTGGTTGAGGCTACTCTCAAGCAGCTTGAAATTGGTGACCTTTTCGACGAGGTGGTGACGGCTGATGATGTGGTATGCGGCAAGCCAGCTCCTGATGTGTTCCTTGAAGCTGCTGATAAACTGGAAGTAGAGCCTGAGCAATGTCTTGTGCTCGAGGATGCTGCACCTGGCATCATGGCTGCGCAGACGGCTGGGATGACAGTGGTACGCGTTCCTGCGCCACTGTGTTTGGTCGACTAGATTCTTTTTACTGACGGAAAGCTGCAACCTATTGGAGTTTCGTGTGTTTGAATACACATGCAGAAACTCCTCATTGCAGCAGTCAGTATGTTGGCCATTGTGCCAGCATGGTCTCAGCAACGAGTGCGCCCGGTTGATCTTGGTGTGCTCAACACCCCACTAGGCACGGAGAGCGTGCGTTGGTACACTACTTGGAGTAGTGGCCTCGCCGAGGCTCAGCGCAGCAATAGGCCAATTTTCTTTTTTGCTGCCGCTGCGCAATGCTCGAACATTTCGGGCACGTTTTGACCGGGCTACAAGAATGTGGAGATCAGTTTGCTCTCCGACCCAGAGTTTGTGGCTGCCAGCAAAGACTATGTGTGTGTTCGTTTAGAGACCTATGAGAGTGAGTCCACGCAGCAGCGCATTCGCAGTCTCTTGGACGGCAAGATGAAGAACACCGCCTTTGTGGTGTACTCACCGGATGCTAGCGAGAAACTCACGCGCTCAGGCCGCAGTCCCTACCGGATTTTTGGTGGTGGTGATGGGAACAACGCCTCGGTGATCGCGGGGATGGAGAAGATTGCGAGTCGTTACCCTCAGAGGAATACACAAGAGGCTCCCTTGCTTCAGGACTTTGATAGCTTTAAGCAAGCATTGAATGTGGCGGCGGCAGATCAGCGCTTGCTTGTGCTCAGTATCGGCGCCAAGCCAGAGACAGTGGCGACGCTGCGCAAGGTGGCCAATCATCCAGAACTCGCTGGGCGCTTGCACTTCGACCAAGTTGGAGATGGGGATCGCGGCTGGCAATCTAAAGTGGGAGTTGAGACACTTAGCCAAGGGATCGTGGTGATCCAAGCGGATCGATTCGGACAGACTGGCAGGGTAGTGCAGGAGGTGGCATTGAACACCTCATCTGATGTTCTCAGCAAGACGCTTGTACAGCTTCATGCGCAATATCGCATGCGCGAAGAACGCCAGCACTACGGCAATCACATCCGCCAAGGGCGCCGCGAGGGTATCAACTACCACAACAGCATGCCCCATGGCGAAGACCACGATGGCGATGGAAAAATAGATTCCAAACGTGGTAAGAGAAGGCCTTCATCGTGATGGTCAAAGTGACACTTGTTGCTCGATCGTGCCGTCTACGACGGTGTAGGTGCGGTCGCCTAGGGTGGCGAGCGAGGTGTCGTGGGTGACGACGACGAGTGCGGTGTTGTCCTCGGTGGTGAGTTCGATGAGCAATTGCATGATTTGATCGCCATTCTTCGAGTCGAGGTTGCCGGTTGGTTCGTCGGCAAAGACCAGTTTGGGTTTGTTGATCAGAGCGCGGGCAATGGAGACGCGTTGTTGTTCTCCGCCTGAGAGCTCGGCGGGGAGGTGGTCAAGCCGGTGTCCGAGGCCGACGCGTTCCAGCACCGTTTTGGCGGCGGCTGCAGCGTCTCTGCCGCCAATGAGTGCCGGGATCATGACATTCTCGAGTGCGGTGAGCTCCGGCATCAGGTTGAAGTTTTGAAAAATGTAGGACATCGTGGCATTGCGTAGCTTTGCCTGTTTGTTTTTGCTGATGCCATAGAGGTTGGTGCCTTCGACAGTGACGGTGCCTTGCTCTGGGCGTTCCAATCCAGCGAGGGTGTACATGAGCGTTGTCTTTCCTGCGCCTGAGGGGCCGCAGAGGAAGATTTTTTCGCCGGCCTCGATGCTGAGGTCGATGCCACGGAGCACTTCGATGCGCTTCTTGCCGATGGTGTAGCCACGGTGAACGTTCTGGGCGGTGATGAGGCTCATGGTTGGGAGTGTGAATTGCTAAGTGGGGCGTGTGAAGGCCTAACTTATGACTTCTATAAATCAATCCAGAGAGATTTGAGGTAGGCCTCGCCGCTGTATTCTTCGGGCATCGGCAGGGCGGAGACTTGGTGTTTTTTGCGTAGCTTGAGGGTGGCTTCTTGTTGGAATTCGCGGATGCTGAGCTTGCGACAATTGGTGGATGCTAAGATCCAACCACCGGGCTCGAGACACTGTGATGCGAGGTCTACCAGGCGGTGGTAGTCTTTTTCGACGCGGAAGACCTTGCCGTCCTTATCGCGTGAAAAGGTCGGCGGGTCGAGGATGATACCGTGAAAGCTGCGGCCTTGTTTGGCAAAGCGGCGCAGCCAGTGGAAGGTGTCGCCTTTGCAGAAATAATGTTCCTCGGGAGATTTGTCATTGAGGCTGAGGTTTTCCTTGGCCCAGTCGAGGTAGGGCTGCGAGAGGTCGAGCGTGGAGGTGGTGGCGCCACCCATGGCGGCTGATACCGAAAAGGCTCCAGTGTAGGCAAAGGTGTTGAGGACGCGCTGGCCTGAGGTGGCGCGCTGGCGCACCCGCTTGCGGTTCTCGCGTTGGTCGAGGAAGATCCCTTGCGAGTAACCAGACTGGAAGCTGATCTTGTAGTCGATCCCCGATTCCTTCGCGGTGAATGCTTCGTCCTGTGCTGGGCCGGCGAGGTGGCTAGGGCTTTCCTTTTGGTGTTGGTCGAGTCGCTTCCAGTAGACAGTTCTACCAGATTCTAACATGTAATCTCTCACTTGTGGTGGTAGATGTGATGTTCTGGATGAAAGAAGCCATCGATCCGCAAACGTTTCGAGGAAGATACCGTCGATGCCATCACCGATTCCGTCGAACAAGCGGAGCGCATCAGTGTTGGCATCCAGCAGGTGGGATCGCTTGTTAATGGAAGTTTCGAAGAGTTGATAGATAGTATCGTTCATAATGATTCTCGTTGTGTCACTATTGTGACGAGAGTTATGCAGAAAGAGGATTTGTGTGATTGCTATCTCATTTCTTGATTCTATGATCCAGTGCGAAATGAGTAACTTGTCACCCCTATTGAAAGAAGCCGTTACCAATGGAGATTTGCTGGAGTCTTCTTTGGAAAATATCTCCTCCCTCCTTGCTGGTACAGACTCACCGATTGCGCAAGCAGCGATTGATGAACTGGTGGCTCAGCAAGCATGGGAAGAACTCAATGATCGATTTTACAAGACCCTAGTGTTTGGCACAGGTGGTTTGCGTGGCCGCACCGTGGGCAAGGTAGTTACCGAGGCCGAGCAAGGCGCAGGTGGCCCACTTGAGCGACCAGAGCATCCCTGTGTGGGCACAGCTACCATGAACTTCTACAATGTGGGGCGTGCGATTCGCGGTATGATTGCTTACTTGAAGAACTACCTCGCAAGCGAGGGGATCGAGCGCAAGCCGAGTTTTGCTTTTGCGCACGACACACGCCATTACTCCCGCGACTTCGCAGAATTTTGTGCCAAGGTCTGCACGGATCTTGGCTGTGACGCCTACCTTTTTGAAGCGTCACGTGCGACGCCACAGCTATCGTTTTTGATTCGTGAGCTACGATTGGACGCTGGGGTGGTGCTCACAGCGAGCCACAACCCAGCACACGACAATGGCTTCAAGGCATACTTCAACCAAGGTGCCCAGCTTGTTGAGCCGCACGCTGGTGGCGTGCTTGAAGAGTTCCAGTCGGTGACTCAAGAAGCCTACGAAGCGCTTCCAGCCGATCAGCAAGGCACACTCACCGTGCTAGGAGCAGAGGCAGACCGCCGCTACATGGACAAGCTAAAGACGCTGTTATTGCGTCCGGATTTACTTGAGAATGGTGGGGCTAAGGTGGTCTTCACCAACCTCCACGGCACAGGAGGTCACATTTCAGTGCCAATGCTTCGCGAGCTCGGCTTCGATGTCCTCACGGTGGATGAGCAAGACGGCGAGGATGGTCGCTTCCCAACGGTGGCTTCTCCAAACCCTGAGAACGCACCAGCTCTCGCGATGGCGATTGAGGTGGCGGAAAAGGAGCACGCTGAGATCGTGATCGGCACCGACCCTGACTGCGACCGCATGGGCGTGGCCGTGCGCAATGATGCTGGCGAAATGCAGCTGCTCACAGGCAATCAGATCGGTTCATTGATGGCTTGGTACCGCACCAAGACGATGTTTGACCTCGGGATCCTCAACGATTCGAACCGTGGTCATGCGTGCTTGATCAAGACTTATGTGACTACTGAGCTACAGACCGCGATTGCGGACAAGTATGGCGTCAACATGGTGGACACACTCACCGGCTTCAAATTCATTGCCGACAAACTTCAGAAGTATGAAGACGGCATTCCAGCTGACAAGAAAGGCGAGTACCGCGACCTGAGTGAAGAGGAGAGCCGTAAGTTGAGACTCGAGTATTCTCGTTTCTTCATCTTTGGTGGTGAGGAATCCTACGGCTACCTTGGTGCTGACTTTGTGCGCGACAAGGATGGCAACATGGCGGCTGTCATGTTTGCAGAAGTCGCGGCATACGCGAAGAGCCAAGGCATGACCATTGCTGGTCTTCTCGATGAAATCTACTTAGAATTCGGATTCTACTTAGAAGACGGAAAAGCGATGGTGATGGAAGGTGCAGAAGGTGCCGCCCAGATCAAAGCGCTCAATGAGTCCTACTCCAACAAGCCACCAAGTGAGGTGGATGGCGTGGCCGTTGCCCGAGTCCGTGACTTTGCTAAAGAACAGTTTGAAGACAGTGAGGGCGACAGCATCCCGAATGCAGGCATGCTGATTGTGGAGCTGGTGGATGGCCGTTCCTTTGCGGTTCGACCATCAGGCACCGAGCCGAAGATCAAGTTCTACCTCTTCGGTAAGGATGAGCCAGCTGCGGATCTCGACGCGAGCAAGCAAAAGGTTCGCGACGGCCTCGTAAGCCTCTGGAGCGCACTTGAGGCCGACGCTCAAACAAGAATGGGCTAGGCTGCCTAGCATCCGGTTCAACGTGTTAGGTTGTTACGTTTTACGTAGCCGAATGCGCACGAACCAGAATGATTCAAAAACCTAGGGTGCCTCGTGGAGCCCTGGGTTTTTTACGTCTCACTCAGAGCCTTCGGCAATGGTTTGTGGAGTGTGTCTCCAAAGATGGCTAAGTATAGCCTATGAGTGAGCAGAGGAGAGAAAGAACACTAGCCCTGAAGGTTCGACACAGATATTATCTTGTGAAAATCCGTTCTGCCGTTAGCAATAGTGTGCCATGTTTGGCTAACAATTATTCGATGAGTGTATTTAACCAACAAAGAAAGAGATGAAATATAAGATCCAAGAAAAGTCCCAATGCAGATGGTGTGAAGGAATAACAAAGCAGGGAATAGGGCCTATAAAAAGGCCAAATTGGAATAGATGGCAATGTTGCAATTGTGGAGCCATTGGTTATAATGATTTACCATCTGAAGAGGAGTTGAATGAATTGTATCTTAATGCATGGGTTGAGAATGATACATCTGATCGGTTTGCAACAGGGTCAACGGATTTAGGTATTAGCCGTTCTTTGTTAAAATCTGTCCAATTCAACCATGATGGGAGATGTCTCGATTACGGTGGTGGTACAGGACAACTTGCTTCTGTTTTGGTAGAATTTGGGTGTGTCGATGTGTATGTTTTTGAGCCTTATGGTAATAATCCTGGGCTATCTATATCTTGGGTGAAAGACCTAAGAGTACTGGATGGAGAAAAATTTGATTGGATCTTTATGACCGAGGTAATTGAACATATTACTGATCCTGTTGCTGAGCTTGCCAAAGTGTATAATTTGTTATCTGATCATGGTGCGCTTGTTATTACTACACCAAATTCATTAGGTTGGCGTGCGAGAATCGAGCGGTTTAGATGGAGAGAGTCCCAGAATCCAACACATATAAATCTATTTTCTGAGGTAGCACTGAAAAAGTGTTTGAGTGAAGCAGGATTTTCGAATATCAAGAGATGTTACCAACCTGTTCAATATAAAGCCTCTGGGCTCAAAAGATTCCTCTTATCGATTACTCAGGTGTTAGGAGTTGATGGTGGATTGAGAATCATTGCAAAAAGGTAAGAATTGGCTATATTTTACAGCCCAATCCTAACCGGAACCTAAGCTATTTCCTACACCGAAAAATTGTTTTTCAGAGCTCCACAGATGAGATGTAAGCTTCCCCTGAACTGAGACATTTCTAAAGTAGAGGTTTTCGTTCATAAAGAAGCAAAATGAAACGAAGCAAATACAGTGAGACTCAGATCGTCTCCATCTTAAAGGAAGCCGATGCAGGAATAAAAGTAAGCGACGTATGTCGCAAGCATGGGATTAGCCAGCCAACTTATTACAAGTGGAAGAGCAAATACGGAGGGTTAGGTGTCTCCGAGCTTAAGCGAATCAAGGAGCTAGAAGCTGAACATAGTCGTCTTAAGCGCATGTATGCTGATCTAGCTATGGTGAACAATGCGCTTAAATCGTTGATTGAAAAAAAGCTCTGAAGCCAGTCGAAAAGAAAGAAGCAGTCGACTGGCTTGTGCTTGAAGGAGGACTAACCAAGTCCAAAGCTTGCCAAGCTCTTCAGCTATCTCGTTCTAGTTTTTACCGAGGAGTTACAGATCGCTTACGACGTGATAAGCCAGTCATCGACAGGCTTAATAGTGTTGTAAGTAAACATAGCCGATGGGGATTCTGGAAGTGCTACCACTGGATGAGGCAGCATGGTGATAGCTAAAACCACAAGAAGGTCTGGAGAGTCTATAAGGATCTAGACCTCAATCTTCCAAGACGCAAAAAGAAGCGTCTTCCACAGAGAGTGCAGCAACCTTTGAATGTCTCGTCAGAGCCACATGTAATGTGGTCGATGGACTTCATGAGTGACAGCCTCTATCATGGAAGGAGATTTCGAACACTTAATGTGATAGATGAAGG
>NZ_KB899258.1 GCF_000378105.1 Rubritalea marina DSM 17716
ATCGAAAACTTACTTAAACCAAAGCGAAAGCTAAGGCCAATAGAGACCGCTTTTTGAGCCATCAAAAAGTGATGTGACTAAGAACTTCACACTTCTTACTTCACACTGATCACTCCGCACGAAGTGCGGTCTCTGGTGACCATAGCAAAGTGGAACCACCCGGTCCCGTTCCGAACCCGGAAGTGAAACACTTTAGCGCCGATGGTAGTTGGGCGATAGGCCCTGTGAGAGTAGGTCGTCGCCAGGTTATATGCCCGGTCTTAGCTAACGCTGAGATCGGGCTTTTTTGTGTCTGAGGTTTAGAAATCTAACAAATCCTTAGCTTTTACTTCTTTCCTTGATAGATCAGAGGACGTATATTGTTAGCTATGTCTTTAAGACGTGAGCGTTTTTTATCAACAACCCTCAGTGGGTACGTTGCCTTATTGAGTCGTATGATCACCGGGTTGGTGATGTTTCGATTGATGTTCACTCATTTTTCCGAAGCTGAGTTTGGTTTTTGGATGATGCTCTGGTCATTGTTTGGTTATGGAGTTTTGTTGGATTTTGGTTTTGGATTTACCGCACAAAAAGCAGTGGCTTCTAAAACGGCTACAGGTGAGACCGGGGAATTAAATAAGCTACTAGCGACCATTTTTTGGACGTTCATAGGTTTAGCTGTCGGACTCTTTAGTGTGTTTTTTGTGATACAGGGGCAGTTTTTATCATCGATCAAAGTGAGTTCTACTGACTTTGATTCATTCAAAGCGACCTATCTGGTGTTCTTCGGTGGTTTAGCTTTGATGTTTCCATTAGGACTTTTCCCTGAAATCCTACGTGGTTTGAAGCGGATAGATATTGTGAATTGGATTCAAACGGTATCGATTCTGTTAAACTTTGCCTGTTTATACTGGGGATTAGAAGCTGGCTGGGAAATGGCACATTTGATGTTTGTTAGTGTGTTGACTACGGCTTTGCCGAGTGTCGTTGCTGCAGTGGTTTCAATGCGCAAGCTGCCAGAGCTATCCTTGTCTCCTCGGTGGTTTAATTGGTCGGCTGTAAAATCTCAATTAGGGTTTTCCGTGGCTGCGTACTTGATCACCTTTGGAAATATGATCATGGGGAAGAGTGATCAACTTGTTATCTCGATGACCTTGGGGGTGGCAATAGTAGCTATCTACCAAACAGGATTTAAGGCTAGTGAAATGCTAGGTTTGTTCGGCTCACAGGTTCACCAGATCCTCTCTCCAGCAGCTGCCTCGATGCACGCGCTGGGAGACCATTCTGGTTTGAGGCAGCTATTTTTAGATAGCTCGCGTATCACTTTCTTGATGCTGACTCCATGTTATCTGTTAGCTGCAGCGTACCTCGAACCGTTGATTAATTTGCTTACAGGATCTGACCCCGTACCTAAAGAGACATTTTGGGTTGGACAGGCCTTGTTATTTGCAACGTACAGTTCTCAGATCACTAATGGTGCATCTAAGAGAATTTTAATGATGTGCGATGAGCAAAAGAAATTATTGAAAATATCCTTAATCGACGCAGCCCTAAATTTATCATTATCGATCTTCCTAGCGCTTCAAATTGGTGTGCTAGGTGTTGCTCTGGGTACTTTCATACCTACTGTATTGGTAGGATGGCTGTGGGTTATTCCGGTCACGATGCGTAAATTAAATATTCCGCTTCGAGAGCTCATAGGAACACACATCAAAGGTTTTGTGATGCCAATGGTGGCATTTGTAGTGGTGCTTGGTGGGATCCAGATTGCATTCCCTGCTAGTATTGATTGTGGACTTGTTGGCCTAGGATGGCGCGGTCTTGCTTGTATGCTCCCGTTTCTTTTCTTAAGCCGTCGGGAGATTCTTCAGTTAGTCAAAGGTAAGTGATCGACGTTACTTGTGAAATATCGCCTGGGCTCTTTCGTAGATATTTACCAGCTCAAGTGCTGCTTTTTTCCAGTGAAAGCGATCAGCGTTAGTTTTCGCTTTCGTGATGAGTTCAGACACTATGTCTGGGTTACCTTCTACTGAAATGAGGGCCTGTTTAATCTCTTCCACACTTTCCGGGTCAATGATGAGACCTGAGTCTGCCACAACTTCTTTGAGGGCTCCTCGGTGACTGCTAATGACAGGAAGTCCGCATGCCATGGCTTCGATCGGTGGCAATCCAAACCCTTCAAATAAGCTTGGGTATACTAGGCATGAAGCAGCTTGGTAAATAGTAGCTAGATCCTCGTCAGGTATGAAACCTAGGAAATGTATTTGATCTTCATATGCACTGGATTGAGCTGCCTTATAGATCTCTTCACTGCCGTGCCAGTCTCCTCCACCGATGACGAGCTTCCATTCTGACCTCGTCTCCTTTTTAAACTGAGTGAATGCTTCGATCAATCGAACATGGTTCTTTGCTGGATGCTCCAACCTTGAGATGTAGACGAAAAATGGAGTATCAATGCCGTGAGTCTGCCGTACCCAAGTTCGTGCGGTTTGTTGATCACTCGGATGAAATCGGTCGTGATCAATGCCATTGTGAATGACTGTGACCTCTTCTTTTGGAATGTTGAAAAAATGTTCGATGTCTTTGGCTGTGTCGTGGCTAACTGCAACGATTTGAGTTTGTCTGGAAGCTAAGTGCTTCACAACGACCTTACCGTAGAACATTCTAGCGATGTCATACTTTCCCTTCACGTGAAACGGGGCAAGATCGTGGATGGTGCCGACTGTCGCAAATTGATTGGAAGACATTAATCGGCGATAGCTGGGAACATGAAATACATCGAGCTGGAGCTCTGCGGCAATTTGGGGAGCTACACGGTGGTGCCACCAGATATTCTTTATGGGTGAACTTGCCCATGCTGCCACAGGAATGATTTTGCAATGGCCTTTCGCGAAATCAAACAAATGTGTCTCATGCTCTAGGGCGAAGATATGCAAATTAATATTGGGTAGGTGAATAAGCTCCCTAACAATAGCAAAAATGTATTGGCCGACGCCTGAACGCCCCCCTTGAATGACCGTCGCACTGAGTCCTACTTTCATGAATTAATTTGGTTTAGCGCTTCTTGTAGCGAGTTGGCTTCTACAAACTTACTTCTAAGGCGCATCATCTCTAAAGACTTGAGGACACTCTGTTGAGCTCCAACGAGAAAGCAGGTGCCGCCCAATTCTTGAGCACCTCTGGCAAATCGAATGATTTTACCAGTGCCTGTACTATCGATGAACTCCGTAGACTGAGCATCAATGATCACATGCTTCGAGCTAGACTGTGTCCATAGGCTCTCATCTCTGGCGGCCAGAGCATCCATACGCGATGGTAATGTGATCACTTGATGAGTCGAGGTGACATCTATTTTTGATGTCGTAGAAGGTTGATTTATGCTGTTAGGTGAAGGTTCCTTATAATTCTTATATTGCTTAAATAACCCTGGAAGTACGACGCATATATCTTTCCAGTAGCGCTTCGCGAGTCGCTTGGGTTCTTGGCAAGTTCTGTATACCCACTCTAGGCCAGTCTTGCGCATCCAGACTGGTGCACGTTTCACAGTGCCCGCAAGAAAGTCGATTGTTGCACCGACTCCGATAGAAACGGGGACTCCTAATTCTCTGAAATTCATAGCCATCCATTTTTCCTGCTTAGGACAACCGAAGGAGACAAAAAGCAGATCAGTTTGGCTTTCTTTAATTCTCTGACAAATACTGGCGTGGTCCATTTGCTCTAATGGAGCGAATGGGGGGGAATACATGCCGGCGATTTGTAGTTCTGGCCATTTTTTACGAATGTTTTGTTCAGCTGCATGGATGACTTCTTCTTTGCCTCCAAGGAAGAAGATTCTGTAGCCCTTTGCCTCTGCTAGGCCTAGCATTCTAGGGACCATGTCGCTCCCCGCGACTCGCTCAGGTAATGGGTCTCCGAGGAGTTTTGACATCCAGATGAGTGGCATCCCGTCTGCTAGCACGAGATCTGACTCGATGAGAGCTTGTTGGAGCTGATCATCCTCTTGAACTAGGGCTAAGAAGTCCAAATTAGCAGTAGCTATCATATGGGATCTCTTGCTCTGAACCATCTGGTCTACAATCGATATCGTTTGTTCACATGTGACCTGATCAATGGGGACGCCCATCATTAAGAGAGGGGGGGCAAGCTCATGATTCCATGTGCGTTCTGATGCCGAGACTTCGGGTGGGAGTAATTTTTTTTCAGCCAAAATATTGGAGTTAATTTTCTAACCGAATAACACAGAATGCCCGTAGTTACAATATGATCTGTAAAATTATTAAATTACAGACTTAGTCATTTATTTGTTGCTCTTCTGATGGAACTAACAGTATTGTTGGTATTAGTCGTTAAATTATGATGAGCGAAGAAGAGTTGGCATTACGGCTGTCTAGACAGCTTGTATATTCTAGCAACCCCCTAAGAAGGTGGTGGCTATCACGCTATGTGAAGATAAAGGGTCTACTCTGGAAAGTGACAATTCAGACGGCGAAGAGCATCAAGCGTCTAATCGATTTAATTAGTTCGGGTGTGTTGATTCTGATTTTGTCGCCTATCCTGATTCTAATAGCCCTCATCATTCGTAAAGACGGAGGACCCGTGTTCTTCAAGCAATCTCGAGTGGGGTATCGTGGTAGAGAATTCGGCATGCTGAAGTTTAGAAGTATGTGTGTGGATGCCGAGGCTCGACTCGCCGATCTTATGGCTCAAAATGAAAAGAAGGACGGTATTACTTTTAAAATGGAAAATGACCCCCGGGTGACATCTATTGGGCGCTTTATCCGCAAGACATCGATTGATGAAATCCCCCAATTGATCAATGTTTGGAAGGGGGAAATGTCCTTGGTCGGGCCTAGGCCACCACTCCCCAAAGAGGTTGAGAAGTATTCATTAGAGGATAGAAGGCGCTTGTTAGCCACACCGGGGATGACTTGCTTGTGGCAAATTGGGGAGCGAGAAGGAAAACTTTTTGAGGTCGGAGATCGTAACCAGATCGAGTTTGATGAGCAGGTAGGATTGGATGTGAAGTACATTGAAAGTCAAAGTCTCATCCGGGATCTACTGATCTTAGTCAAGACAGTGCCAGCTGTTCTATTAGGGAAAGGAGGCGTATGAAGACGTGTTACCTCATTTGTCCTGATAGTCGTCCTGGCCTCTCCGAGCTTAATGATGGGTACCCTATTGTCTTATTTGGTTTCCTGGGAAAGACGTATATTGAGCATGCCATTCACGCCATAGCCGAAGGTGATTTTAAGCGCATTGTTCTATTAGTGGCTTCGAATCCCAATGAAATTCGAAATTTTGTGGGCTTGGGGTCTACATGGGGGGTTGAAGTTGAAGTGCGCAGTGTGCCGTCTGAGCCCACGCTGGAGGAGATTCAATCGAGTGTGGAACTGGGTGAATATGATAAAATTTTACCACCTGATGCCTTTCCACTTAGTGCATCGATCAATGTATTTGAGAATGCGGAGACTTGGTATCAATCGCACGTAGAGTTATTCACACGTCTGTTAAAGCATCAGCTCAACGTTCGAGAGCTCAAGCCAGGTGTTTGGGTTGGAAGGCAGGTGAATATAGCAAAGGATGCTGTGATCGAAGGCCCATGTTGGATTGGCCATTATTCTCAAATTGGGTCTCAAGCCAAAGTCTTGCCCAACTCATTCATTGAAAACAATGTGATCATTGATGACCACGCATCTATCAAGAACTCGATTGTTTGTTCTGATACCTATTTGGGGAAAATGACGAATTTGGAGAATTCGATCGCTTCTGGATCGGGTATTCTCAACTATCAAAATAATTCTTTCGTGAAGGTAGTAGACAATTTTCTACTATCTACCCTGAAGGCTGAAACGGTGTATCGTTCTACTTTGTTAGCTCGATTTGTCGCTCTTGGTGTGATTGTAGTGACATGGCCGGTGGCCGTGGTTGCGTATTTAGCGTCCATGTTTCGAGACCTTCCATTCTATGAAGTTCATCATGCGGTGTTGAACCCCAACAGGCCATCACACACAGCAGGGGTTCACTACTTAGAGTTCCCGGCTTTATCCTCTGGGTGGCAGTACTGGCCGCGTATGTTGCGTATTGTATCGGGGCACTTTGCATGGATTGGTAATCCTCCATTGAGCCCAGAAGAGTCAGGTTCATTTACGTCTGAATTTGACCGTCTCTGGTTTGAGGCGCCTCCAGCGTTGTTTACTGCTCCAGAAGCTGAAGGCTGTAGAAGCCCATGGGGAGATCAAGCTAGGGCGCATGCTGCTCTGTTTGCAGCGAAGCCATCGCGTAAGTGGAAGAAAAGAATTCTTATGTCAGGCATCAAACGTATGCTAACATTACGAAATAACATCATGAATATTGAACAAACTAACGATACATTGCTGATTTCTCAGCTGGATGAGCTGACAGCAAGCTCAGCAGGAGCCTTCAAAAAGGAAACCAAAAATCGTATCACCCCAGATATTAAGAATATCGATCTCGATGCGAGTGCGTTGAACTTTATCGACTCAAGCGGTCTAGGGGCATTGATTTCCTTACAGAAATTAACCAAGGAACGCGGCGGGAAGCTGCGCATCCTTTCTCCCAGTAACTCCATCGTCCAGATTATTGAACTCACCCACCTTCATCGTATTTTAGAGATCGTATCCTAGCATAGACAAACCTCCTTCATGAACCTCCCAAGTACACAGCACCAAGCCCAATCCTGGCATTGGACAGGCACGGCCACTTTAGAGTCGATCCGTGAAGCCTCGTTAGGTATTCGCAATTTTCTGATTGAGGCGGGCGCAGATGAGGCAGAGGCATGTGCTTGGGAGTTGGCAGTAAGCGAGGCAGGCAACAATGTGGCTATTCATTCTGTCGGTGGCAGTGTGGATATACTCACCACGCTAACGCCATCTAAGACGATCATCAGGATAAAAGATGACTCTCCTGGCTTTGACTGGCCCGGTGATGTTTCTCTTCCCCCTGAAGATGATGAGAGTGGTAGAGGCTTATTTTTGATTCAGGAACTCACTGACTCCAGGACGTATTGTAAGAGTGACAAGTATAATATTCTCGAGTTAGAGCGAAACTATCAATTTGAAGCAGCTCCTGAAGAAGACTTAGAATCGACCTTGATCGCCATGACAGAAGAGCTCTCATTTTGCTATGAGAGTCTGGCTTCGATTTTTCATTTTATTGTGGAAGCGCGCGAAACGGAGTCGCTTCAGACATTTGCTTCGAGCTTATTGGAGCACTTGAGTAAGAGTACTGCGACCTCGATTGGTTTTTTACGTATCTGTCACAGCGATGGCACCATGGAGACATTAGCTCACTATGGCATAGACGATATTCCTTGCGTAGGTATCGAAGGTAAAGCGATACAAGATCGTGCAGATCAATGGATTGAAGAAGCTATTCCTGAGTTTGATGCTAGTGAAGAGATGGTGGGGATGGTGCATCCGTTTTACTCTGATGGAGAGCTTATTGGTTCGATCATGCTCGCACGGACTGCAGGCTGTGGAGCTCTTAATGCGGGTGAGGTTAATATGATCCACACCTTCGCAGAGTTCTTTATCCAACATATTTTGAGCCGTAAGCACGAGGAAGAGGCGATTCAATCCAGTGTGGCCCGACACGAAGTCCAGCTAGCTGCGAATATTCAAAACTCCCTGATGCCGACGAAGCCCCAACCTGTCATGGGCGCAAAGATCGACGGTGAGTGTCAGAGTGCCTTGTCCGTTGGCGGAGACTTCTATGACATCATTGCTTTGCCTGGGGTGGGTTACTTCTTTGTAATCGCAGATGTTATGGGCAAAGGTGTTGCTGCAAGTTTGATTGCTGCTGTGACGCGCTCGGTGATACGCTCAGTATCCGATGACTTTCTCCAACCAGCCCAACTTTTAGGAAAGGTTGCGCGCCTGATGTATGAAGATCTCGATCGCTTAGAGATGTTTGTGACTATTGCAGTGGGGGTGATTGATATGAATCATCATAAGGTGAGAATTGCCAATGCTGGGCATTGCCCGGTGGTGGTGGTGACCGATGAGGTCAGTGAAGCTACTCCGAGCAACCCACCACTCGGGATTGAGGATGAACCTGACTATCTCGAACATGTGATACAGCTGACTGAAAATAGTAAGCTTCTTGCCTACACTGATGGCTTTACCGATTCTAGAAATGGGCCTTCGAGCTTCGAAAGCGAGGATGCGGTAACTGAATGGTTCCACTCTATAGCCCCAGAGTGTCAGGGGCTCGAAGAATTGAAGGCGACGATCCAATCCCGACTCGGACAGAATCAAGACGAATCAAAGAATCGCGCAGATGACCAAACATATGTTATCATGACAACTTAAAGTTCTTACTCCTTACTCCCTACTCCCTAACCTCCCAACCCCTAACCTCCCCTACTATTACAATGGCAAAAATCCTAATCGCAGAAGACTCACCTCACTTTGTTAGGTTAGTCGAACTCATCTTGAAGAGAGGCGGGCACTCCGCGAAATTCGCAGTGGATGGCGAAAAAGCTCTATCAGAAGTTAGAAAAGAGCAACCTGACGTGGCCATTCTGGATGTGAACATGCCCGGGATGAACGGGCTCGAAGTCTTAGATGTCCTGAAGGCCGACCCAGCGACTGCAGGGGTTCCAGTGATTATTTTAACAGCAACGAGCCACGCCTTGACGAAAAAGGAAGCATTGGAAAGTGGAGCAGCTGCTTTCTTGACGAAGCCTTTCAGCCCGACGGCGCTTCTCTCAACCATTAACGAAATTACCACCAAAGCCTCATGAAAGACCGCCTCTCATTATTCATTATGATCGATGCCTGTGGATGGGAAATTGTCAGAGATCGCCCGTTTTTATCTGAACTAGCCCCTCATAGACGCAAGCTCGAGAGTGTCTTTGGATACAGCTCCACCTGTGTGCCATCGATTCTATCAGGGCATTGGCCAGACGAGCACTACAACTGGTGTTATTTCGTCTATGACCCTAAAAATTCCCCATTCCGCCCGTTACGGATGCTGCGTTGGTTGCCTACGTTCATTACGAGTCGACGCATTGCGCGACGGGTGCTCACGAAGTTTGTGAAGCGGAGTTTAGGGTTCAGGGGGTATTTTGATCTCTACAATATCCCATTTAAATACATCCATTTGTTCGACTTTACGGAGAAGAAAAGCCCATTGAAGCCAGAGGGGATGAATCGCGGCACGAATATCTTCGACACTTTAGAAGCTGCCAATGTGCCATACTATGTGACTGATACTCTGCAGCCGGAAGAGGAGCACTTGCGTGCATTGAAGGCAGACATTGAGAGCGAACGCATCGACTTTGCCTTTCAGTATTGGGCTGGTTTGGACGGTCTATTGCACATGGTTGGGAATGATTCGCCTGAGATTCCTCTGAAGTTAGACCATTATGAGAAGTGGATCGGAGAAGTCATGGACCTGGCGAAGAAGCACTACAAGCACGTGGATCTTCATGTCTTTAGTGACCATGGTATGGCCAACTGTGATGTGCTGCTCGATTTGCGAGCTAAGGTCGATGAGCTCGGCTTAAAATTTGGTGTCGACTACGCGGTCGTGTACGACAGCACCATGGCGCGCTTTTGGTTTTTGAAGCCGGGCGCTCGAGAGAAGATTGAAGCGTTGCTCGATTCGGTTCCTGAGGGGAGAACAATGCCTAAGGAAGAGTTACAGCAGTACAGGGCATACTTCGATGGTGGTGAATTTGGGGAGTTAATCTGGCTGGCAGAAGAAGGGACGCTGATTGTTCCAAGTCATATGGGAGAGAGGCCAATACGCGCGATGCACGGCTATCACCCAACGGACCCACAGAGTTATGCCACGCTATTTAGCAATACGGACCAAGTGCCCGACGAGGTCACCCACATTCCTCATATTTGCAAGTTGATGGAGAACGCTGTGAGCGAACATGCAAAAAATAAATGAAGCCCGATCGCATTATCCATGTACCTAGACGCTTTGTCTCCCATGAATGGGGAGGTACCGAGACGGTGATCTTAGAGACCTCGAAGCAGCAGAAAGCAAGTGGCTACGATCCTCAAATTATCACTTCCATGGCACTTGCAGATCAATCAAAGGAATTGATTCAAGGGATCCCGGTCTCACGGTTTTCTCACATTTATCCATTCTTTGGGCTTAGTCAGAAACAGAAGATGGCTCTGGATAAGAAAGGTGGTAATTTGCTTTCTCTGCCATTATTACGGGGCCTCTGCCAAGTTGAGAATACAAGGATATTTCATGCTCATGCATTGAAGCGTCTTGGGGGGACGGTACGTACAGCGGCTAGGATTAAGAAAAAACCTTATGTGGTGTCGCTTCACGGAGGGACATTCGATGTGCCGAGTGATGAACTGCAAACTTTGATTGACCCGATCAAAGGAAAGTTTGAATGGGGAAAACCTTTTGGTGCGTTGTTAGGTTCGCGACAGGTTTTGACTGAAGCGAATCATGTCATTTGCGTTGGTCAAAACGAGGCTGACACAGCGCGCAAAGAACTTCCTCATGACCGAATCTCGTACTTGCCTAACGGAGTAGATTTTAAACGTTTCTCTATGGGGGATAAAGATCAGTTGCGGGAGCGACTGGGGATCGCAGAATCTGATTTTCTAGTTTTAAGTATTGGCAGAATTGACACTCAAAAGAATCAACTGTGTCTGCTCAAAGCGTTCAGGCTCATTCATCAAGAACATTCAGACGCGAAGCTTGTTCTGGTTGGCCCTGTGACTCAGCCAGATTGTTTGGCAACATTGCAGAGCTATATTGAAGAGCATGAGCTCAGTGAGAGTGTTCATTTCCTCTCCTTGGAGAACGATGATCCATTGTTAGTAAACGCCTACCACGCAGCAGATGTGTTTGCCTTGGCGTCGCGTCATGAACCGTTTGGGATCGTCGTTTTGGAGGCTTGGTGCGCGGGTTGCCCAGTGGTTGCCAGTCGGGTGGGAGGTTTAAAGACTCTCATCACCGACGAGGAAGATGGCTTGCTCTTTGACCTAGCCTCGGAGCAGCCGGAGCAGGAACTAGCAGCTCAAATTTCAAGGCTTCACGCGAATCGATCATTGGCCAATGGAATTGGTGAGGCAGGTAAGCGCAATGCGCAGTCGAATTACGATTGGTCTGTAATCAATGCTCGCCTCGAAGAGATCTACCAGCTCGCCGAAGAACACCACCGAACACCCCACAAATAATATGTCGAATCAACGCTATACCCGTGATGGATCTGAAGCTTTAGAGAACATGCTCGCATTGTCCTGTGAAAGGATAGGTGAGAAGGTGAAGGCGATCGTTCCTGATTCACAGCTTGAGGCATTGATCTTGGCTGGAGGATATGGTCGTGGTGAGGGGGGGGGCTTCAAGGATGGTGACCAGGATTTACCCTACAATGATCTGGAGTTTTTTCTCTACATCAAAGGTTCCCCGCGTCTCAACGAGAGAAAATATCATGATGCGATCCATCGCCTCGAGCATGAGATGAGCGAGGAGGTGGGAATTGAGGTAGAATTTAAAATTTCATCGTTACAGTCTTTGGCTTCCAGCGAGGTAAACATGTTCTACTACGACCTGCTTTGCGGACATGAAGTGACGGTAGGTGCCAAGGATGTACTGGCGGGTGTGGAGTTTTCTCACCATCAAGATGCTAGTAAAATTCCAATGCATGAAGCGACACGCTTAATGATGAACCGTTTCAGCGGGTTGTTGTTCGCCAAAGAACTGCTCCAACAAAGCGAACTCAGCAAGGAAGATACTGATTTTATCACGCGCAACATTGCCAAAGCGGAGTTAGCGATAGGGGATGCTTTGTTGTGTGCTCACGGACAATACCATTGGAGTTGTGTTCAGCGTCATGAAAATCTCAAAGCCCTTGCTGCCGAGGACCTACCGATGCAGGAGATCCTGAGCCATCATTTGGTGGCTGTAGATTTTAAGCTGCATCCCAAACTCACTAGTGTTTCAGCTGAGGAGCTGGTAGCTCGCCATGAAGAAGTGAGTCAATTGGCTTGGCAAGTATGGCGCCATATCGAGAGCTTGCGGCTGAGCTATCAAATTCTAGATGCTAAAAGCTATGCGTTGGGAGGGGACAAGTGCCCGGAAACATTTGCGCTCAAGAATATCTTGCTGCGGCTTCGCTCATTCGGCCCCAAGGCCTGCATAGGTGAAAGGATGTTTCGTTATCCTCGCGAAATCCTACTCAATGTGCTGGCCGTGCTGCTGTGGCAACCAAACGCTGCTGACTTGAATTGGTTGTCTGGACAATTCTGCACTGAGATTGGCTCTACTGACGAAGCCCTCAAGGCGTATAAAGAACTCTGGGAACGATATAACTAAGACCCATGCTCACTGACCTAAAAGCCGACATTAAGCGTAATTTACGAGATTACGAGCCATGCAGTTCATTGAAGCTTTTGGCGCTTTGCCTGATTCTCAATAGTATTCATGCCTTGTTTCTTATCAGGCTTCAACAGTGGTGTGCGGAGAAGCGTTTGCCTACCTTTCCCGTGGCCAAGTTACTCTTTTGGTTCTTCAGTATCGAGATTAGTAAACATGCAACCATTGGCCCAGGCTTACGGTTGCCCCACCCGACGGGCATCATCATCGCGCCGAATGTCACGATTGGTCCTAACTGTGATCTATACGCAGACGTAAAGCTCGTCTTGTCGCATGGGAATCCCAAAGGCCCTACTTTAGAAGAGGGGGTTTTCATGGGGGATGGAGCGAAGGCCGTCGGCATGGTAACGCTGGGCGCCCATTCCATTATTGGTGTGTCGGCAGTGGTGACTAAAGACGTGCCAGAGTACGGCACAGCCGTTGGGATACCAGCGAAAGTAATCAACATAAAAAAGCCTGAGCCAGTATGAAGATTTTAGTCATTTACCCTTATGTGCCATGGCCACTTGATCGTGGGACTTTCCAACGCACCTTCCATTTGTTGAAAAGGATCGCGACTCGGCACGATGTGGATTTCGTCGCATTTTCAGAACCTGACCAGAGTGAAGATGCTAAGAAATCAGTTTTTGAAGAATTCTGCAGTAGTGTTGAATTTCTTCCATTTCAGCATCCCGAGTGGCAAAAGTTATTTCCGAATCGTTTGCTCAACCCATTGCCAAGTAATGTCCAACATTGGCAGCAAGATGAGATTGCTGAGTTCATAGACGAAAAAGTAGAGAGCGGCAGCTATGACATGGTCCACTTATGTGACTTAGTGTTGATGCCCTACATCTATAAACACCGAGACAAGGTGCCCTTCGTTGTGGATCGTAGTAGAGTGGATTTACAGTTTCAGCTCATGGAGCATCAGAATATCGAGTTCAGTACTCGACAGAAATTGTTGCGCTATGAGAGTTACGCCAAGCTATGGTTCTATGAGCGTAAACTCGCTAAAGCCACACTCCAGGAGATCGTGTGTGGGCCTGACGATAAAACGTTCATCCATAATCGTGTCGACCGAAATGCTCCGGTGCTGGTTGTGGCCAATGGAGTGGATTTAGAGTATTTCCATCCCGATACGGTCGATGACCAAAGAGGTGAAGACCCAAGCATCATGTTTTGTGGCGCTATGGACTACAGTCCAAACGTGGATGCGTTAAAGTGGTTTTTTGAAGATGTGTATGCCCAACTTATCAAGAGAGTCCCCTCGTTGAACATTCTGATCGTAGGTCGCAGTCCTATCCCAGAGATTCAAGCATATGGTAGTTTAAAGGGGGTCACAGTAACTGGTGGGGTGCCAGATGTGAGACCGTACTATCGTCGTGCTTGGCTGCAGATCGTTCCGCTCAGAATAGGAGGGGGGACTCGCTTGAAAATTGTGGAATCTTTGGCCATTGGGACCCCAGTGGTGTCCACGAGTATTGGGGCCCAAGGTCTAGACCTAGAGCATGGTAGGCAAATCCTACTTGCGGACGACGCCACAGCATTTGTCGACGAAACAGTCAAGGCCCTGGAAGATGGGGCATTGAGGAACACCCTTGAGTTAGAGGGCTTGAAGGTGGCGAATGAGAGATTTGGATGGCCGGCCATCGGTGATCGCCTAGCAACACATTACGAAACATTAATTTAAGATGCATTCAAATCCCCAAGCAGTCTCTATCATCATGCGCAGCTTTAATGAAGGCTGGGCGATCCAAGGTAGTATTGATGGAGTGTTCCAGCAGGACTTCGAGGGCGATATTGAATTGATCATTATAGACTCAGGATCTAGTGATGACTCGATTCAAATCATCCAACGGGATGGTCGCGCCAAGCTTATTCAAATCCCGTTAGGAACATACGTTCCCGGACCAGTCTTGAATATGGGAGCGCGCGAAGCGAGTCATGACTGGATTGTGTATTTAAATGCGGACGCTCAGCCTCAGGATAGTTCTTGGCTCAAAGAGCTCTTGGGACCCTGTCTAGTAGATCCGAAACATGGAGTGGCGTTCTCAAGACAAGTCCCTAGATCTGATTGTAAAGCTGTGTACGCTCATGATTATGACCGCTGTTTTGGGCCGGAGAGAGAGTCGGTGAATTGGGATCATTTCTTTAGCATGGTGAGTTGTGCGACTCATCGCAGTGTGTTGGAGGCTGTACCAATCCGTGAAGACTTACAGTATGCAGAGGATGATGAATGGACGAGACGCCTCATCAGGGAAGGTTACCAAGTCCATTATGCAATCGCTTCGGTAGCGATTCACTCTCACAACTATAGCTTGCGTGAGAGCTACAAGCGCTCATTTGGCGATGCCAAAGCGATGGCCGCCACGAGTGAAGTGCATCCCAAAAACGTGAATCTTCACTATTACGTGCTTTTGGGATGGGTAAAAGACGCGATGAGGGATCTCCAGTGGTGTCTCAAACATGGACGTCTAATGGGCATTTTTTACGCAGCAATGGTTCGTTTAGCCCAACGCCTGGGGCGCCGAGCTGGCCACCATGCAGGCTGGAAACATTACCAAAGAGAGATATGAAGATTCTGGTCATTTCAAATTTATACCCACCTCACGAAATTGGGGGGTACGAACTCCGGTGCGCCGATGTTTGCAATCGATTGATGGACAGGGGGCACAACATCAGAGTACTCACTTCCAATCACCAGGTAGACGGGCGGGCACAGGTGGATGATAGCCATGTCGCGAGGCAGCTTCACATCCATGGGATGTATGGCCACCCCTGGCTATCCATGCCACAGCTCTATGACTTGGAGAAAAAGAATCATCGAGCATTGGTCGAAGAAATTGATTCATTCCAGCCTGACCTGATTCACGTGTGGAACATGGGAGGGATTTCAAAGTCGCTTTTGCTGCGTTTAGAAGCGATGGATATCCCGCTAGTCTATGATATTTCAGACCATTGGATCGCGCGTAGTATGCGTGCAGATGTGTGGCTTAGGTGGTGGAATGAATCGAAAGGCACAAGCAATGCTATTATGCGATCGATACTCAAGGTGTTGGGTGTGCGAGCAAAAATTTCCAAGGAGGTACCTACGGATTCATGGGACACACTGAAGTATCCTAGAATCTATTTTTGTAGTGGTTTCCTCAAAACTCTAACGATGGAAAAAGGATGGTCCGTGAATCATGGTGACGTTATCCATTGCGGTATTGAAACGCAGGAATTTACGGTGAAGTCCGACTATTCAAGTTTCTCGAAGCTACTCTGGGTGGGACGATTGGCTGAAGACAAAGACCCACTCACTGCGGTGCGCGCCCTCGCGGCATGTGAGGATCAAAGTTTAACCTTGGATCTCTTTGGTAATGGTGATCCTGATTATGTTTCTCAGTTAGAGAGCGAGATTGAGAGTTTGAATCTATCAGCTAGAGTTCAGATAGGTGCTGTATCTCAATCTGAGATGAAGTCCTTGTATGCTAAGTATGACTGTCTGTTGTTTACTTCGAACTGGGGGGAGCCGTTTGCCTTGACCCCTCTGGAGGCGATGTCTTCAGGGCTGCCTGTCGTTAGTTCCTTGGATGGTGGTCAGAGAGAGTTGGCCAATGATCGAGTGAATAGTTTGGTGGCAGAGGCTGCGAACCCGCAAACCTATGCGAAGAAAATCATGGAGTATCGAGATGATCCAGAGCTACGAGCTCAGGTCGCTCAAACTGGACTGAATCAAGCTGAGCGAGAATTTGACATTGAGGTGATCACGGATCAAATTGAGCAATATTTGAAAGCATCCTTGGGGGATTCATGAGTCTGATATTTTATGACGATAGCCCTATATTTGGTGGGCATGAGGTGATGTGCCTGGCGGGATTGAGTGCTCTACTAGAGACGTACTCTGCTCCTGTCATTTTTTACGCCACTGCGGCGAATACGACTTTATGTGATCGGCTCAGTATGTTGGGGCAGAAGCATCCTCATCTGGTAGTGCGTCATGTGCCCTGGAATTCATCGAAGTTTGAGTCACTGCGCAATCTTCTGAAACCATCGCGAGCGAGAGGCCTCCTCGAAATGTTTCGTGAGGATACGGCTAGTTTGGTGGTTGCTGTGCAGGGGAATATTGAGCATTCATCACTGTCTTTGAAGGCTTGCAGAATAGCAAAGATCAAGTGCTTGAGCTATATCCCTGTGCCTCACTCCAACCATGTCATGGGGGCGAAGCTTGGAGCGTGCAGAGATGTCTTTAGTTCACCTATCTTCAAATGGCCAGATGTCTATGTGACGATTTCTGAAGAGATGGAGCGTTTACTCAGAGAACGAGGAGCGGTTGCACCTGTGCAAATCGTGTACAATGGAATCGACATAGATCGTTTCGAAGGTGGCGATAAGGAGGGTGCTAGAAGGGATCTCAAACTCCCTTTAGACAAGATACTTCTTGGGCTTGTCGGGAGAATTGAATTTAGACAAAAACAACAGCATTTGTTGGTGGATGCTGTCAGTGCAGACCCTGAGCTTAAGGATAAATGTCATCTTGTATTTGCTGGTGAAGGACCAGATTCTGAAAATCTAGCAAATTTACTTAACGAGAAGGGTGTTTCACATACGATCTTCGAGTGGTGTGATACAGCTCCGCTTTACAAAGCCTTAGATGCATTGGTCATCCCTTCGCGTTATGAGGGGCTTCCTCTGGTGATGCTTGAGTCCTTATCGTCAGAGACTACGGTGTTTGGCAGTGACCGTGACGGAATGCGAGATATTCTGCCAGAGTCGCGCAGGTTCAGAGCTGATGACACATTCGCTCTTTCAGAAGCTCTACGAGCATGGATTCAAGTAGGCTGCCCCAAACCTGAAGAATACTTGGTGCAGCGTGTCCGTAAAGAAATGTCTCTAGAGCAATTTGGGAGGTCGTTCACTGAAGCTATTCTATCTGAATTTAAAAAATGATAGGTGATTTCTCGCTTCATTCTTTAAAAATTTGTTAGTTATCCACAGTTTTTTGTGGTTAGATGGTTTGGTGCAGATAGTCTTGAAGCTATTATAGTTTAGAGAAATTAAATTCTACACTTTTCAAAAAATTTGCCGTGCCTATTATTCTTTTAAATTATGTCGCAGTTTAACTCCCAGACTGATCCGCAAGAATCAGATGTGACGAAAGAGAAAAAAAGCTCATACAGCTTTCCGATCCCCATCGCGGTTGATCCGGTTAGAATATTGGGAGGTATTTTGACGCGGTGGTACTGGCTGGTACTGGGAGGCTTAATTTTTGGAGCTATCGGGGCCTTAGTGGGGTCAAAGCTGAACAAGCAAACCTTCAGTCTTTCGACTGCATTGATTAAGCGGAAGGTACCTCAAACAGTACAAACTTCAGAGATCGGTCAGCCATTTCGCCCTGCAGACTTCAATGACGCGACACTGCTATCAACCTTGTTGGCCACAGAGCCATTAGACTGGGCAACTAAGAGGATAGAGAACGGGCTGACTGGCGTGGACATCACGAGCAAGGTAGAAGCCAGTCAGTTAGAGAATACTGATATCTATTACATCACCTACCATTCGCCATTCAGCGGAGAGGATGCGGTAAAGTTTATTGGCGTGTGGTCAGAAGAAATCCTCGAGTACACTCAAAGACTGCAGCAGTCTGAGGCTCGAATCATTCGAGATATTTTAGAAAAAGAGGTCCGACAGTTAGAGTTCCGTATCGATCAACTAGACCAGCGCATTATCGACTTCGCTAAGAAAAATAATTTCATTGGAGGTGATTCTCAAGTAGCTGCGATTTTGGGAAAAATTTCACAAATTGATTTGAACCTTCAAGATGCTGAAGCCCAGAAAACATCTTTGTTGGAGCAAATCGCGGCCTACCGCAAAAAAATTCAGCATCACAGTCCCTTGGAGATTCGCTTACGTGAAGCTGAGCAGGAATTGGCGAACCTTCGTTCAACATACACGGATCTAAATCCTCTAGTGATGAGTAAGTTAGAGAGTATTTCCTATTTTGAGAATCAGATTAATGATCTTGCCAATGTCGATGATAGTGCTCTGGAGCAATTCACAGGTACAGACCTCGGGAACACACTTTATTTGAATATTATTGGGACGCACAACAATCTAACGGACGCGGAAAATCGAATCATTTCTCTCAGGGCTCAGCGTAAGATAGAGCAAGAGAGGTTGAATAAATTTCCTGGTATCATCGCGCAGCACAATGCGCTGGTGTCTAAGAAAGAGTCGCTACTCTCTGAGGCATCCCTTCTCAGCAAACGCCTCAAGGAAACCGAGATCTTTGCTTCGAGCTCTCCCGGTTACTTTCAGATCTTTGAGGAACCAGATATCCGAAAAGTGATGCCCTCTTCCTTGACTACCAAGCCTTTGTTGCTTGGTGTGGCGGGGCTCTTCATGGGGGCTGGCATAGCCATGGTGATTACGATGTTGATGACTCAACGGACTTCACGACGTTCTGTATTGGAATGTTGTGCTACCACGGGAGCTCGTTTTGTGGCGGATTTTCCTGAGGGTGATTCCGAAGCTCCTATGTATGAAGATTTCTGGATTAAGCGAATGGCAACCAAACCCTTCGGGCATCCACCAGTTTTATTTTGGACGGCTGCGCTGACTCCTGAGGACGAAGAAGTGTTTTGGGCTGGCTTGTCAAAGTCGTCAGAAGAAGACACTGGGAAGCGGCTTAAGGTGTATGATTTGACCCCCGAATGCTCGCTGGATGGTGATCAAAAGAAAAATTCACTGGCGGACTGGGTAACGAAAGACACGGAATCTAGGATATGGCGGGCACATACCTTACCTCATCGTGATCAGCGGGAACTGTTGAAAAGCGTTGAAGACTGCTATGCATTGATTAAAACTGAGAAAGCTTCTATCAAAGCCTTTAGGAAAACTCGTGAGCTATTTGAAATATATTTACCTCCGTGTTACGGCACCTTAACAACGTATACTCCTGCGATAGGTAAGTTTCGTGTGCACGCTGATCAGCTTTCCATGCTAATCACTAAGCAACTTTCATGAAAATGAGATTTATCATACTATTCATCATGGTTATGGCGACTGGCAATGCATGGTCAGAGCCTGCGCCAGCAGGCAGTGTGGAATCATCGAACCCTGAGGTCTCGGTGGCTGAGAGTGATCTTCAAGAGAGTGAGGTGCCAGCTGTAGATCTAACTCCGCCTAGGGATCTAGTGCGTGAGGCAGAAGCTCAGAACCCTCAAGAGGAATCATGGCGAGATCGTTATGAATTGGGGCCTGGTGATGTGATCAATTTCTCTCTTTTTGGTCGACCTGAGTTGGACCGAGAAGGTTTTCGGATCTCGCCAGACGGGAGGATCAGTTATCTTCAGGCGCAGAACATTATGGTGAATGGACTGACCATTGACGAGGCTAGGATGAAAATTGAAGAGGGCTTAAAAAGCCACTTCAAGTCGCCTCGCGTGATTATCACCCCCGAGGAGATCGGTTCGAAGCGTTTTAGTATTTTGGGGAAGGTGCTCAAGAAGGGAGTTTACACCTTAGATAGTCCGATGACCTTGGTGGAAGCGGTTGCCCAAGCGGGTGGACTAGAGACAGGATTGTTTGAGCGAAAAACCGTCGAAATTGCGGACATGGACCGATCCTTCATTGCGAGGGGGGACGTTCATCTGCCCGTGGACTTCAGGAAGCTCTTCAATGAAGGTGATCTTTCGCAGAATGTGGGTTTGGAACCTAATGATTTCATCTATATCGCTTCTGCAGTTGCGAATGACTATTATGTTTTGGGTGCTGTGAATAACCCTGGAGTACAGGGGTACACGCCGGATGCAACATTGATTTCTGCTTTGTCGCGACGTGGAGGAGTGACTGATCGAGCCTACACGGACAAGGTGCTCATCGTTAGGGGAAGCTTTAGCAACCCAGAGACCCATGTGATCAGTCTAAAAAATATCCTCGCGGCTGACGAACGAGATTTTAAATTGTTGCCTGACGATATTGTTTTTGTAGCCGAGCGTCCTTGGATTATTGCTGAGGACGTGATGAAGCTTGCCGTTTCCGCCTTTGCCACCTCACTGGCTTCAACTTGGATTAACAACAACACGACACAAACTTCTGAATAATCTGATGTTCAGGTGCTCCATCCATTTTCTTAAACTGTTGATTGCAGCCACGGTGTTGCTCAGCTCGTGCACTGAGCGCATCCCCGATCAAGACTTTGATGCGCGGCGTGTGGATCAGACGGTGCGCAACCTCAATTTCAAGAATGTGAAAGTCAATCGCAAGCCTAGCCAAAGCTTGCTAAAGCCGCCCAGTGACCCCTATGTCTTGGGACCTGGAGATATTGTGGAGATTGAGGTGTCTGAGGTTCCCGGAACTCTGGCTCGCACTTTTGTGATGCCTGATGGAAAGGTCTATTATAATTTAGCGGGGGGAGTTCGTGCGGAGGGTTTAACTCAAGACCAATTTGCGTCGAGGTTAACTGATGCGCTCCGCAGAGACTATACTAACCCACTGGTGAATGTGTCTCTGGTGGAGGTGCGTTCTAGACGTTTCTGGATTCTTGGCCGTGTTTTCAAACCTGGCCTGTACCCACTACGCCAACCCACTACTCTATTAGAGGGGGTTTCCCTTGCTGGAGGCTTATTCACTTCTGCGTTTTCCGGTTTTACTGAAGAACTCGCAGACTTGTCCAACAGTGTGATTATTCGCAATGGAGAGATTCTACCTGTCGATTTCAAATCGCTGATTAAAGAGGGGGATTCTAAGCAGAACATCTATCTTCAGCATAACGATTATATTTACATCCCCTCGACGACCTCATCCACAGTGTTGGTTCTTGGTGCGGTTGGGCGACCTCAGGCGATCCCTTACAATGAGAAACTGACCTTGATTGACAGCCTTGCACAATGTCGAGGCCCCTCCAAGGAGGCCTACCTCAAGGAAGTTGTGGTGGTGCGAGGGACGCTCAATGATCCACAGGCTGCGATAGTGAACCTGAAAGATATACTAGTGGGTGAGGATACGGATGTCTTGCTGCAGCCGGGCGATATTGTATGGATTCCAAAGAGGCCATACCGCTATGTGGAAGCCGTGGTACAAATTATCTTCCAAGACGCTGCTAGAACGATTGCAGCGAATGAGGGGGATCGTCTAGCGGGTGGTGTTGGCCAAGTGGGCGTGGCGCTCCCTCTCGGGTCACCCAGTACCTCTAGCAGTAACTCGAATAACTCTAGAAGTAGCGATGACGAGTAGCCTGAGGTGTTTGGCGCGCGACCTTGAGATCGTCTCCTAGTGGCCATCGCTAGGTATGGCTGGAGAGGTTTTGTTATTTGAGGCGCTTTTTATCTTGGCGTCTCCACCATTCGGCTTTGGAAACAATGGTGCATAAAATAATCCAGGTCGTCAGGTTTTTGGTCTGTGTAAGAACGCGCTCGACTTGGCCATGGAAGTACGTGATCAGAAGTGAAACAGCGATTCCGTAGAACAAGAGACCTAGAGGAGTTTTCCAAAAATAGAAGGTATTGCGGATGCCGAACCAAGACGTCTGAATCACAAAGAGCAAAAAGAAGAAGAATCCTATATAGCCATTTTCCGCGAGCAGTAGCCAGTACAAGCTTTCAGTGAGCGGGTTTGCCATGAATTGCTCGGGTCGGATTCTTCGTCCACGATTTTCTTCCCATTTTTCAAGGACCGCAGAGTATTTGTTTCCCCGCGGCCTGCTATTGGCGAGTCCATAATTATTCCAGCCAATCCCAGCTACAGGGTGATCCGCGAGCATGGCTTTAGATTGGTTGTTGAGTGCGAAGCGAAGATCGTTTTCAGGGGTGTCGTCTTCGCCCATTCTCGCCATGAATGTGTCTGCTGCCATCGCGATGACAAAGACCCCACCGAGCCCCCCAGCAACGCCAATGGCTATGCGGCGGAAGGTGAAGCCGTTCAGGAAGGAACCCATCAACATGATTGCAGCTCCAGCTCCAAAAGCAGCGAGTGAGGCTCTGGAAACAGTCAGTACCACCGTGAGGCCTGCAGCTCCAAAAGCGATGAAGTAAAGCCACATGTCTTTCTTGCTCGTTTCTTTCGCGAGAGCGAGCCCAAAGATGGGCATACCGACCATGTAGCACCACATGGACATGGGGTTTTGGTGTTCGAACCAGCCTGTAACGCGAAAGCCGCCTTGGATATAACGTCCCCACAAGCAGATGATGACTTGAACGATTAACGCAATGGCAAATCCTCGCATGATGGCGAGAATGTCTTTTTCCCCTCGGATAGCTGCAAACACTCCAACGATGACAAAGCTCATCTTCAGAAACTTGAAGGCAGGCATGAAAACGTAGAGTGGTTCAATGGCGTTCACCACGGAAAATAACGAAACCATGATCCAGCTGAGCCAAAGGATGAGCCCTGGTGGGAAAAGCTTGAAATCGTGACGTTTCTCTAGAATGGCCGCTAGAGCAAAACCGATCGCAATCCCTTCGATAAAATTGAATTCGAACCCTTTTGCGTGTCCTCGATAGGTTTCAATCGAGTAGAGCATGAGCGTGAAATCTGATGGAGGGCGAACCAACCACCATGCAGTGAAGCCCAAGAATAGGCGGCGTAACAGGTCATTGCCTTTCATTAAGAATCCTAAGACAGGACCACCAACGAAGTACACTGTGAGAATAATAGCGACCTTGATTATCAGTACGACAATTTCCATTTAACCAACCTTTTCGTTAGACTACGTTGTGGAGCTCGCACTAGAAAGATAAATCCAGAAGTATTGAGGCCTTCACTAGATCGAAAGTTGCTGATTGTGAAATGAATAGGCGAATCCAGCCTCTTTCAATTTAATAGCATGGCTTCTGTTTGAGCTGCAATTGAACGGGAGGGATGAGAGAAGTTCAGATGATCTGGGAATAAACGAACGTTTAGGAATTCCTACTGATATCTCTATGAAATTACCCAAATCCCTATTAGCCGTCCGCGTTATTGTCGCTGTGATTATTCTACAGACTTTGCGTTTTAAATTTACTGGTCACCCTGACTCTGTGGACCTGTTCTCCGAAGTTTCGAACTTTGCCTTTGGCGATGCTAGCAAAGAGGGGCTTTTACGTGTGGGGACAGGTGCCATTGAATTGATTGCTGGAGTGATGCTCCTTATTCCGAGGACGGTATTTGTTGGAGCTTTATTAACCGCAGGAACGATGATGGGCGCGATCATGACACACGTATTGGTGATTGGCATCGTGTTTAAAGAAGACGGTGGGGCTCTCTTTGGTGTTGCTCTTCTAGCTTTGTTAGGAAGCCTCTATTGCATGTGGGCAACACGTGATTCGGTGCTACGCTTTCTCAAGTGACCGCGTGGTGAGCTTGAATATCATGTCACCCAGGCGCTGAGCTTCCTTCAGGGAGTGGGTGACATGGATCGTAGTCAGCGCGTTCGTCGCAATGACATTCTGCACGAGATTCAAGGACTCTTCGTAGTTTTCAGAGTCTAAGCCCGAAAAGGCTTCATCTAGGCAAAGGAGCATGGGCTTAGCTGCTAGAGCGCGGCCAATTGCAACGCGTTTAGCCTCGCCACCAGAGAGCTTTTGAATGTTTCTTTTCAAAAGCTTTTCGATATTGAGTTGTTGGGCGAGTTGCTCAACAATGTCCAGGATCTCATCGCGCTTGTGTTGGCGTTTACAGATGCCGAAGCTAATATTTTCCAGCACATTTAGGTGGGGGAAGAGGGCATTGTCTTGAGGCACGATGGCGATACCGCGCGTGCGAGGTGGTAAGTGGGTGATTTCTCGGCCCGCGAGATGAATCGACCCTTCATCAATCGGGCGGAGTCCAGCAAGTGCTTCCATCAAGGTTGTTTTACCTGATCCACTGGGCCCCATCACCGAGAGTGTCCTGCCTTTTTCTAGCTGGAGAGAAATTGCCTCCAATGAGAATTCTCCTGAATGAATCGTGAGCTGGTCAATTGCGAGCATCTTAGTTTCTTTCCCCGAGGGTTCGAATGGTGAGAATTGAGGCAACAGCCAGGGTGATTAACAAGAGTGAAATCGCCGCGGATGCTGCGAGGTTCCCTGTGTTGAGCTCCAAGTACACAGAGCTTGAGAGTACTTCGGTTTTACCTCGGGTGGCACCTGCAAAAATCAAAATGGGCCCAAACTCACCGAGGGCTCTTGCCCAAGCGACGATCCCTGCCGCAAGAATGCCACGCTGAGCTAATGGCAGCGCGACGCGCCAGAAGGCTTGGCTTTGGCTGCAACCCAGAGTCAGGGCGATCTGTTCAAAGCGATTTGGTATCAGGTCAAAGGTGCTTTTGAGATTTCGGATAGCAAAGGCTGCTGAAATGGTGAACTGAGCCAAGATGATTGCGGCCACGTCGAACGTGACTTGGAGGCCATGTTGGTTGAGCCAGTTCTCGATCGAGGTCTCAGGGCTAGGAAAGGTGTTGAAAAGGATCAGGAGACTCAGGCCGACTACCAGTGGGGGCAGCATGATCGGGATGTCGATGATGGTATTGAGTAGGGAGCGACCTCGGAAGCGGTAACGAGAGAGAAGGTAGGCTGTGGGGATGGCTACAATGAGGGCAAGAGCTGATGAAAAACTGCAGGTTAGGAAGGTAAGCCTGAGCGAGCTTTGGATTTCTGCGCTTTGGATCGCAGAAAGAAGATCCTCCCATGTCACATGAAGGGTACTAGCAATAACTAATAACACGATAAACCCGACGTAGGCACAGGTGAACCCAATGATCGTCGAATGGAAAAGTCGATCATGAATGGGAAGCCGCCATTGTCCGGAGCGTTTGGCCATGGCCGATGCTTGGGCTTTCAGCTGCACATGTAAACCCAAAGTTTTGCCAAGCTTGAAGTGCTTCTGGTTATTCTGAGGTCCTAAAGGTCAGAATTCACGCTTTTCATCTGGTCGATGGATTCTCCCCAGAAGAGCTGCGAAGTAGATCAATGAACTGTTGGGCTTGGTTGCGATTGTTAGAGTTTTTCAGAATGGCAATGCTGGCGTGACGTGGGTTGCTCTCTAGTAGTGGCATTTCGATGCATCGTAGCTCCTTGAAGTTGTCGGCTACCGAACTCCAGGCAATGGTAGCATCGGCTGCCCCCAGAGCCACATCTTCAAGCACGCTGTTTACCGTGGGCTTGGTGACTACGATGTTGGGACGGATGTGCTCGAATAGTTGGTGTTTAGTAAGCAATTCTTTGCTAAAGCGGCCAATGGCTGATGATTCATCGGCAAACGAAATACGTAGGTTTGGACGGCTCAAATCCTCGTAGGAGTGGATCTTGGTATTGTCTCGATGCACCACAATTTTGGCGGTGAGGGGGAAGAGTGGCGTGGCAGCTAAAGCCAGCCCCATGGCTTGCGCCTCGCGGATGTATTCTTCATCGGCTGGGAGATAGAGGTCACCACCTTTAAGCTGTAGCTGTGTGAGCAGGGCTCCCGATCCATTGTAGGTAACGTGAACCGGAATTGATGTTTCTCGCTCAAAGTGCTCCACGAATTCGCTGACTGGTACGCGCAGGCCTGCGGCACAATAGAGGACTAGGCCTTCATGGTGCGACGCAGACTGTGCTCCACGGATCAACAAGAATCCACTCAAGGTGAGGGTGACAAAAATGCAGATGAGCGTGATTTTGATTTGTCGCATGGTGGAGATTGCAGGGCGAGTGTAGCTTAGCTAGCTGTTGATGTGCTGCAACTCTGTTTTCGCTCTCACCTGACTCTTGATTCTCAGGGAAGCGGGTGACGGCACTTCTTGGTAATCTAAAAAAGTTGAGGAATGAATACTTTACGCTTGCGGAACGGCGGGGGCTGGGTTAAAGCCTCCGCCCCGCCATTGTGTCCGAGTATTCGGAGCGATTGGCTGGTAGCGCTTAAGCTAAGCATTCAGAACTAAAAAGCTGACCCGCAATATTATGAAACCAACAATGCAAACATACTATCAGGAGAAGGTAGTGCCCGCTCTCACTAAAGAGCTCGAGTGCGCTAACCCTCACCAGGTGCCTCGTTTGGAAAAGATCGTTGTCACCACTCACTGTGGTCGCGCAAATGATCGCAAGCAGGCTGTAGAGGACTCTGTAGAAGAGATCTCAAAAATCACTGGCCAAAAGCCATCCGTATCCTACGCACGCAAGTCCGTGGCGAACTTCAAAGTTCGTGCCGGTGAAGCAGTAGGTGCTCGTGTGACACTTCGCGGTGCTCGCATGTGGGAATTCCTCGATCGCTTCATCCACATCACTGCTCCAAACATCCGTGACTTCCGCGGTATTTCACCAAAGAGCTTCGACGGCCAAGGTAACTACGCAGTAGGTATCGCTGATCAGTCCATCTTCCCTGAAGTAGAGCTTGACCAGATCAAACGCCAAATTGGTTTCGATTTGATTTTCGTAACATCTGCTGACACTGACGATGCAGGTCGTGCACTCCTTCGTGCACTCGGTATGCCGTTCCGCGAGAACGCCAAGAAAGAAGAAGCTGCTACAGCTTAATTCAATTAACTAAATATTTATAGATAGGAAAAAATCATGGCAGTTCTTAGTGACCCAGTTTCCGATTTCCTTACACGCCTGAAGAACGCTTCAGCTGCGGGTAACGAATCATTCTCCGCTCCTTACAGTAAGATGAAGGAAGCAATTGCTAACATTCTTGCAGAAGAAGGTTACGTCTGGAAGTTCGAAGTTTCCGGTGAAGGTGTGCAAAAGACCATCACTGTGACTGTGAAGTACTCAGACGCAGGCAAAGCAGTCCTCACCAACGTGAAGCGCGTGTCCAAGCCAGGTCTCCGTCAATACGTCGGTGCTGGTGAAGTCCCACGCGTTCTCAACGGTCTTGGCATCTCCATCCTTTCAACATCCAAGGGATTGTTGACTGGTTCAGCTGCGAAGAAGCAAAACGTAGGTGGCGAGCATCTCGCTAACATTTGGTAACCCTAACTTAAGGAATATACTATTATGTCAAGAGTAGGACTCAAATCAATCACGCTTCCTGAGAAGGTCATAGTAACAGAGGCTAACGGCCTTGTTGTTGTTGAAGGCCCAAAGGGTAAGCTCGACTTCCAACTTCCTGAGGGCATCGGCTTCTCAGCTGAAGGTAACGAAGTTACGATCACTCGTGCAAACGAGTCTCGCCAAGTTCGTGCCCTTCACGGCACAGCTCGCAGCCTCGTGAACAACATGATCATTGGCGTTTCCACAGGTTACGTTAAAGATCTTGAAATCATTGGTGTTGGTTTCCGTGCTAAGGTCGCAGGCAAAGCCCTCGATCTCAGCCTTGGTAAATCTCACCCAATCCTCCACCCAATCCCAGAAGGCCTCAAAGTTACTGTTGATGGAACCACTAAGGTGAAGGTTGAAGGTGTCGATAAGCAGGCAGTAGGTCAATTCGCGGCAGAAGTTCGCGCATACTACAAGCCTGAGCCGTACAAGGGTAAGGGTATTCGCTACGTTGGTGAATACGTTCGTCGTAAGGCTGGTAAGTCAGTTGGTAAGTAATTTTAGCAACTTCATTAATCTCAAACTGAATTTCACAACATGAGCAAACTCAATCGTAAATCAGTACGCCAGCGCATTCACAACCGTATCCGTAAGAAGGTTTCCGGTACTGCTGAGCGTCCGCGTCTCGCTATCAACTACTCAAACCAGCACATCTACGTGCAGGTGATCGATGACGTTGCAGGCAACACAATCACAGCAGCATCATCACTTGATAAGTCCATTGAAGGCGCTGCTTCTAACGTAGCAACAGCTGCCAAAGTTGGTGCTCTCCTCGCAGAGCGTGCGAAAGAAAAGAACATCGAAGCAGTCGTTTTCGACCGCGGTGGTCACCTCTTCCACGGAAAAGTCAAAGCGCTTGCTGAAGCAGCACGCGAAGCTGGTCTCAAATTCTAATCATCCACGAACATGTCTGAAAATAAAGAAAACGCAGAAGCAAAGCCTGCGGAAGCAAAGTCTGAAACACCAGCAACTACCGAAGCGCCTAAGCAGGAGCAAGGTGGTCGCGGAGGTCGTGGTGGTCGTGGTCAAGGCGGCCCTGGTGGTCGTGGTGGCAAAGGTGGCCGTCGTGAGCGTCCACAGCGTCAAGCCCCAGCAAAGCCAACTACCGAAGACGGTGTTGAGCTTGTAGAGAAAGTAGTATTCATCAACCGCTGTGCTAAGGTGGTAAAAGGTGGTCGTCGTTTCTCCTTCTCCGCGCTTATGGTATCCGGTACTCTCGAAGGCCGCGTAGGTGTAGGTTTTGGTAAGGCGAACGAAGTTACCGAATGTATTCGTAAGGCTTCTCAGGACGCTAAGCGTGACGTCAAGCGCTACGCAATCGTAGACGGTACAATCCCACACGAAACATACGCTGAATTCGGCGGTGGTAAGGTGCTTCTTAAGCCAGCATGCCCTGGTACCGGTATTATTGCCGGTGGTGGTGTGCGTGCGGTATGCGAAGCAGTTGGTATCCACAACGTTCTCGGTAAGTCACTCGGCTCAAACAACCACGCAAACGTAGTGAAAGCTACTGTGGCGGCTCTTGCTCAGCTTCGCACTCGCGAAGACGTGCTTAGCTCACGTGGTAAGCTCAAGGCTGAGTCTCTCTAAGTTAACCAGAGGTAAAGCCGCTGGGTTTCTCTAGCGGCTCCCTCTCATCCATAGAAATTTAAGATAATGAATCTTCACAATCTCAAAACTAACCCAGGATCCAAGCACCGCATCAAGCGTCTTGGTAAGGGTGAAAGCTCAGGCCTCGGTAAAACATCAGGTAAGGGTCACAAAGGTCAGAAGGCACGTTCAGGTTCCGGCGTTCGCGTTGGTTTCGAAGGTGGCCAGATGCCGATCCACCGTCGTCTACCTAAGCGTGGTTTCAATAACGTACGCTTCGCAGACAAAGTGGTTGTCGTGAACACTGCACACCTTCAGAAATTCTTCGAAGAAGGTGACACTGTGAACGAAGAATCACTTCGCGCAAAGGGCCTCGTTAAGGGTGCATTTGATCAAATCAAAGTACTCGGCAACGGTGAGCTCAGCAAGAAACTCACTGTTTCTGTAGACGCGCTCTCTGCCTCCGCTAAGGAGAAGATTGAAAAGGCTGGCGGCACTGTAGCCTAACTTTTTCGATCACATTTAAGTGGTTTCCCACTTATTTTAACTTTTAGTGAGGAAGCGCTTGCGCGCTTCCTCACTTCTTTATACAAGCGCCCCCACAAATTACCTAAATTATGATTTCCGCATTTGCGAATACATGGAAAGTAGCAGAGCTACGCGAACGGATCATCTACATGCTTGTGATGATCGTCATCGTGCGCCTTGGTGTACACATCACCCTTCCGGGCATTGATGCCAGCGTGGTTGACCAATACATGAAAGAACAGGCCGCTAAAGGTGGGAGCGACAATGGCATGCTCGATACCATGGCGACGATCTTCTCTGGTGGTGGCCTCCAACAACTTGGTTTGTTTGCACTCGGGATCATGCCTTACATTTCCGCATCGATCTTGATGCAGCTCATGTCAGCAGTCATGCCTAAGCTTGCGAAGCTTTCACGTGAAGATGGCGGGCGTCAGAAAATCAATCAATACACCCGCTTCATTACGATCATCATCGCACTGGTTCAGGGTGGACTCCTTGCGAACCAACTTTCAACCAATCCAGGATCGCTTCCATTCTTCAATGGTATCGAGGCTGTTGGCGCTGTGGTTCCCAACCCAGGTTTCTCGTTCATCGCGATCTTCACCCTCACGGTGGTAACTGGCACCTTGCTTCTTATGTGGATTGGTGACCAGATGACTGAAAACGGCATTGGTAATGGCACATCAATGATCATCACGGTGAACATCATCTCTGCTCTCCCAGCATCACTCGCACTTCTGTGGAAGTCACTCATTAGCGGTGGCACACCTGCAGGGGCCGCTTTCGTTGTGTTCCTATTCGCCTTCTTGATCTTCGTGATCGCGGCTACTATTTCAATCACCCAAGCCCAGCGCCGCATCGCGATCCAGTACGCCAAGCGCGTGGTTGGTCGCAAGCAATACGGCGGTCAGACACAGTACCTTCCGCTGAAGCTTAATTACGCAAACGTGATGCCAATCATCTTCGCTACTGCGATCCTCGGCATCCCAACCGTGATCATCAGCCAGCTGTTCCCAACGGCGAGTTGGGGTCTCACTCTGAGTTCAATCCTCGCGGGCAATAGCCCTTGGTTCTACGTCATTGCAGGTGTGATGATCTTCTTCTTCTCCTACTTCTGGGTGGCCACGATGTTCCAGCCTTCAGAGATTGCAGAAAACCTTAAGCGCAGTGGCGGCTATATCCCAGGTGTGCGCCCTGGTGAGCCTACTGCCAAGTTCCTCGACTTTACCATGACACGCCTCACTTTCGCGGGTGCTGTGTTCCTCACCATCATCTTTGCCTTGCCGTTTGTGGTGTCGCAGATGCCATTGCTCTTCGGTGAAAATCCGCTAGACCAAGCGATCACTCAGTTCTTTGGTGGCACTTCACTCCTCATCATGGTCGGCGTGATTCTCGATATCATGCGCCAGGTAGAAACTCAGCTCCTGCAGCGCAACTACGACGGTTTCCTCCGTCAAGGTAAGCTCAAGGGCGCGGTGGATCGCCGCAATAAGCAGCTCGCAGCACGTTCAAGCAACAACATGATCTACCTTCTCTTGGTGGTAGCAGTGTTCTTCTTGCTCGGTGTGGTAGCTCTTATCCTCGAAAATTAATTCGAGCACGCACTAGCAAACATCATCTCTCTCTTGGCTGCTAGTGTATCTAGCAGCCAATTTTTTTATCATGAATGTTATTTTATTAGGACCTCCAGCATGTGGTAAAGGAACTCAGTGTCAGCTGATTCTCAAACAGCTTGCGATGGAGTGCCTCGGCACCGGACAGCTATTGCGCGACGAGGTGAGCTCGGGTTCAGAGCTCGGCAAAGAGATCGACAGCTTCATCAACCATGGCGCCTATGTGCCAGATGCGTTGATTATGCGTATGGTCTTCAAGTGGCTCAATGGCGTCGGGGAGAAGCCGTGGTTGCTCGATGGCTTTCCGCGCACTCTCGTCCAAGCTGAAGCACTGAATGCTGAAGGCTTCCGGCCTGATGTGGTGATTGGTATAGAGGTTTCCCAAGACGTGCTCGAGGAGAGGATCCTGTCACGCTTGATCTGCAGTAGTTGCTCAGCCACGCATTCACGCAAGGTCGTGGGAGACGGCCCATGCCCTGACTGTGGTGGCGTATTGGTGGTGCGTGACGACGATGGCATTGAGAGTTTCCGCAAGCGATATGCAAATTTTAACGAACTCACCAAACCTCTCTATGCATACTACGAGGCGCAGGGATCTTTGGTGCGAGTCGATGGCACCTTGCCTCCCGAGCAAGTTTTCGAACGAGTCGCTTCATCGCTGAAGCTTCCCGGAGCTTGATCGGACCTCGATACTCTCCTTGTGTTCATTAACTAATCTAGTACAGTGACCCACATCGCTGACCGAATGGTCATCGACTCGGCGTACCAACATGCTTTTTTATCATGGCTAAACGTAAACCAAATAAGAACAAGATCCCGATCAAGTCCCCAGAGGACATCAAGCAAATGCGTGTGGCTTGTGAGACATCCAGCGAGATTCTCCAGCTTACCGCGAAGTTCATTGAAGCCGGCAAAACCACCAAAGAGGTGGATGAATATGCAGCTGAATTGATCAAAGAGAGGGAGTGTGTCTCAGCCTTTCTCGGATACCGCGGCTTCCCTGGGAATATTTGTATCTCACCGAACGAAGAAGTGGTGCACGGCATCGGCTCTGACCGCGTGATCCAAGATGGTGATGTGATTAGCATCGACATTGGTGTGGTGAAGAATGGCTGGATTGGTGACAATGCCACCACCGTACCGGTCGGCAACATTGATGATGAAGTGAAGCGCCTTCTTGCAGTCACCGAACAATCACTCTACGAAGCGCTTTCCTTTGCTAAAGATGGTGAGTACCTCGCCGACCTCTGTGGCGCTGTGGCGGAGTATGTGAAGCCATTCAAGATGGGAGTGGTGAAGGAATTTGTCGGCCACGGAGTCGGGCAGGAGCTTCACGAAGAACCTCAAGTACCCAACTACCGACCTCTCGGCAGAACCCCTCGCCTGCGTGAGGGCATGGTGCTCGCTGTGGAGCCAATGATCAATGCCGGTACCCCACGGGTGCGGGTGCTCGATGACGGCTGGACAGTCATTACTGGTGATAAGAAATACTCTGCTCATTTTGAGCACACGGTATGTGTGGGCAAGGACGGCCCAGACATTCTCACGGCGCGCCCACGCGAAGCTACCGAGGAAATCTTGGGCATTAAGCTGTAACTCCACCATTGGGCTAGAAGCAAAGTTGTGATAATTGTGAAGGTAATGCGTTTGTTCAGATCCATTCTTCGATCATCGATTGTTGCTTCAGCAATGTGGGGGAGTCATGCGGGCTTAGTCTCGGCGGCGGACGAGCTCGATGCGTCTTTGGATCTAAATCTCACGGGTGAATCCAACAGAGCGGCGGTAAGCACGCGCCCAAATGCGCGTACGATGACGCTATCGATCCCTGGTCCACGCGGTCAGATTCTGGATCGTAATGGCAAGTCGCTGGCGCAGAATAAGGTGGTTTGGTACCCGGCCCTGATGTTCCCGCATTTCAACAACCCGACCCGTGACTTTGTCATCGAGTGGGGTCAAGAACGGGTGAAGAAAGCCAACGAAGTCTTTGGCTTGGAATGGATGGTCAAAGATGAAGACCTCTGGCAGCATTATCGCCACCGCCGCTGGTTGGCGATGCCCATCACGCATGTGGTCACAGCTGATCGCAAAAAGGAGCTAGAGCCCCAGCTCATCGACGGCTTGATCCTGCACCCAATTTACCAACGTTACTACCCTCAGGGAGATCTTGCAGCACACTTGATCGGCTATGTCGGGTCTAAGGGTAAGTTGGAGAAGGGGCCGATCAATTACGGCGACCCAATCTTCGAATTCACCGAGGGACGTTCTGGCTTTGAAAAAATTTATGACCGTGAGCTGACGGGACAGAATGGCCTGTTGCACCTCGAATACGACTCAGCTGGTAATGAAGTGTTGCGTGAGGAAAAGCGTGCACCTCGCCAGGGTGGCTCGGTGGTTACAACGCTTGACCTGGATTGGCAAATCCGTGCCGAAGAAGTTCTTGCGGAGCATGCTCACAAGGGAGCATTGGTGATCTTGGATGTGACCAATGGAGAAATTGTGGCGATGGCCTCGCGGCCGTCCTATGATCTCAATAGTTTTGTTCCATTCATCACGACCAAGGACTACAGCGATCTTCGTGAGAATCCTGATGCACCGTTGTTTGCGCGTTCTTATCAGGCAGAATACCCACCAGCTTCAACCTTCAAGGCCGTAGTGGCGCTGGCAGCGTTGCAGACTGGGGCGATCGATCGCTGGAGCCAGATTGACACCCCCGCGTTCGTCAAGCTGGGGAAACACGAGATGTGGAACTGGAATAAAAAGCCGGAAGGTTCGATGGGCGTGGTGAAGGCTCTGTATCGTTCGAATAACCCGTTTTTCATCAAGGTCGGAATCTCCACACGTTCTCAAAATATTTTGAATACAGCCCGTGCTCTTGGCTACGGTCAGAAGACAGGATTACCACTCGTTGGGGAGAAGAAGGGCCTCTTGCCGAGCGATGAATACATGTTGAAGTACCACAAAAGGAGGATGACTGATGGGGATACGGCAAACCTGTCGATCGGTCAGGGTGTGATTCTTGCCACTCCGCTTCAAGTGGCGCAAGGGATGGCAGTCATTGCCAATAGTGGCCGCATGTCTAAGCTGCAGTTGGTGAGACAAGTTCAAGATTCTAATGGCCGGATTGTATCGTACAACCGCCCCGAACCTCATATGGTGAACACGATTGACCCAGAGAGCGTGAGCCTTGTCCAAGAAGGCTTGATGCGCGTGGTGAATGGCGGCGGTGGCACCGGCTGGCGTGCAAAGCTCAGCTACACGGTGGTATGCGGTAAGACGGGAACCGCCCAGTGGGGCCCAGAAGAGAAGGAGCAAAAGCTCGGCTGGTTTGCGGGCTTCTTTCCACTCGATCGTCCGAAGTACGCATTCGCTATGGTCTACGAAGGGCGCCCAGGGGAAAAAGTGGGTGGCGGTAGCAAGGCTGCACCGATGGTAAAAAGTTTTTTTGAGCCGATTAAAGATGAAGTAGAGCAGACCTTGAATCCTGCCGTTCGCGCTCTCATTGTGGTAGAAGAAGAAACCGCTGTGGCTGATGATAGCGTGGCCATAGGCGTGCCTGGGAGAGCCACCGTGGTGGACGAAGAATCAGACGAAGCGTTCTATGTGCCGCGAGCCTTGTTGGTGGAGGAAGACCCGCAACCCTACATCCCGGGTAATTCGCCTGTGGCACCAGCCCGTGCCGTGCCGGTGGTGGAGGAGGTTGAAGAGCCAGACTTCGGAGAAGCACCTCCACGCGCACGCATTGTCGAGCCTGAGCAAAGGCAAAGTTACCAAGGCGAACCACCGCGCATTGATGACTCTGAGCCGCCGCCATTGCGCGCATTGATCATTGAGGAATAGCGCTCAGCTCTGCAGAGCCTGAGCCAAGGGGCAGCTCGCTAAATCGAAAGGTTTGTCTAAGCGATACTGATCCAAGATGACGCGAGAGCGTTTAGCCAGCATGCGGCGGACTTCGCGACGTTTGCCTTTTTCACGAGGAATGGTCATCTGATCATAGGCGCTTGTCTGGTGGCGCATCCATGCGATCACCGCGGATTCTGCTCGTTGCTCGATGGGGATCCGTTGGGTACGTGCTACTGTGCCACTGCCTACTGGGATCGCATGGGCTGTGACTGCGTCGGCTAGCTTGTCTTCGAACGCATCATAGGTGAATGAGAAGTTGAGGAAGTGCTGGACGGCTACTTTAAATTCTTCCACGTAGCGTTCTTGCTCAGCCGCTCGGCGAGCTCTACCAGCGTCTAACTTCTTTTGGTAGTTTGGATCTTTCCTCTCTGCTTCGAGTTGTTTTCTGAGCACTTCAATACGCTCAGCAGGTGCCCAGATTCCACGAGAAAAAAGCTTACGCCCTTTGGGTTCTTTGACGGTCCAGGAGGGACCATCGAGTTTGATCCGACGTGAGAGAGCGGCGTCTCCCGGTTTGAGCAATGCCCAGCCATCGGGAATGGCGAGTGCTTCGCCATCCAAGCTAGTGACGTAGCCGCTGCGTGAGGATGGACGCACTTCTAGTGTCAAAGTGGATGCCATGCTTCGCTAGATCTGTGCGAGGTGTGAGAGGCTGGGCTCCAGAGTAATGAGTTTCTGAGCTAGGCCAGAACAATCGCGGATGAGGGTGAAGTCTTCAAATTCGAAGCCGGGAGCCACACTGCAGCCGACGAGGACCTCGTCTTTTCCGATGGGTTCGGCCGCTTGCCAATAATGCGCAGGAACCACGTGGCAAAAGGTGTTGGTCTCCGCAGATAGAGTAATCACATCAATGGTATCGCTTTCGCCATCCCATTGGTACAGGCGAAGCCCTTGGCCTTTGTAGAGGTTCCAAACTTCCTCGCTACTGACTTTATGAAATTGTGAGACTTCTCCCTCGGCTAGCTGAAAGTAGATGTGGGTGAGCGAGCTGCGCTGACCGAGTGATGCGGACTGTACTTTATGAATCGAGCGGAAGACTTCGGTGTACTTCCCGCCCTCTGGGTGATCGAGGAGATTGTTTGGTTGCATGTTTTTATTACTTGGCGTCGCTCTTGGCTTCCGCTTCTTCTTTGGCTCCCTGTAGCAGAGGAAAGCCTTTACCAGTAGGTTTTTTCACTGAGCCTTCAGTGACCACAAGGTTGGTGCCAGGAGTGAGGGCTCCTTGTAAAATGTGCTGGAAGTTGGGGTCAAGTTTGAACCACTCGTCCAGTGCTTCTGTGTGTTGTTCGCGGCTGCCACTCACTTGAGTCCACATCGAATGCCTGCCGCCATCATGGTCGGCGCTCCAGCCTGAGAAGATGAATGCAGCTGTTCCTTTAGTGTGTTTGCCGAAGAGGCTGGTCTTCACCTTACATTCTCCAATCGTGACCCCATTACGGACGAGATAGAGCTTTTTGTCTTTGCGGCTAAAAATCAAGGAAACCGGACCACTCGGTGCCAGCTCAGGTTGCCAGATAAACTTGCTAGCCTCACCATTGCTCAGCAGCACTTTGTGGCCATTGCTTACGTGCACGTCTGGGCTTTCGTTGCTGACTACGACAGTCGTGCCCCGATGGGTGACACCGAACAGCTTCTTAGAGAATGCGTAGGGCAAGTGAATGCAGCCGTGCGAAGAACGGTAGCCAGGGACTGCGCCAGCATGGAGTGCGACACCTCCCCAAGTAAGGCGCTCAGAATACGGCATTGAGGCGTTGCCGTAGGTCTTAGAGTGGTGGTCGGCATCTTTATTGAGGATGTGGAAGACTCCGGTTGGCGTTTCATGCCCATCAAAGCCGGTGCTGACCTCACTGGATCCGATCTGGATGCCATTGCGGTAAACGGCCGCAATTTGGTTTTTCAGACTCACAGTGATGAGCACGGGTCCGTGGGTCGAGAGTTCAGGGTTCCAGGTGAATGAATCCGGGTTGTGCTGTCGGTCTTCGGCACGCAGGGCGGGGCTGGAGCAAAGCAGCCCTATGATGAGGCTGCAGAAGAGTAGGTTCTTTACTTTCATGGTCGAGGGTTCTGGATGAATAAAAAAGCCAGGCAGGTGAGGCGCACGCGCACTTCCTACCTGGCTCAGGATTGGTAATGGATTAATCAATAATACGCGATGCTAACAACTCTCTTTGGTAGACTAATTCACGCGGCATGTGTTGGTGGAGGTTGATGAAAAGCTCACCTTGGCTCAATATTTCATGCTTCCATTCATTTTGGTCGATTGCCATGACCTTGTCGAATTCTACTTCGCCGAAGCCGTCCAGCCCTTCGAGATCGATTTCATCAATGGTGGGGACCCATCCGATCGATGATTCATGCCCGAGAGCACGTCCTTTACAGCGATCGACAATCCACTCGAGGACTCGCATGTTCTCGCCAAATCCAGGCCAAAGGAACTTGCCGTCTTGGTCGAGTCTGAACCAGTTTACGTGGAACATTTTAGGTAGGTGGTCGACCTTGCGGCCCATATTGATCCAGTGCCTAAAGTAATGCCCCATATTGTAGCCACAGAAGGGAAGCATGGCCATCGGGTCACGGCGAACCACTCCCATGGCTCCGGCAGCCGCAGCAGTGGTTTCAGAACCCATCGTAGCGCCTACGTAGACACCGTGCGACCAGTTGAAGCTTTGATAGACGAGTGGCATGGTTGTCTTCCGACGACCACCAAAGACGATGGCCGAGACTGGCACTCCCTCAGGGTTCTGCCATTCGGGATCGATGGTCGGGCATTGACCCGCTGGGGCAGTGAAGCGTGCATTTGGATGCGCCGCTTTGACTCCATTCTTGCCGTCTTCCGGCGTCCAGTCATTGCCTTGCCAGTCGATAAGGTGTGCTGGCACATCATCTGTCATGCCTTCCCACCACACATCGCCATCATCAGTGAGCGCGACATTGGTAAAGATACAATTCTCCTTCATCGAATCCATGGCGGTAGGGTTGGATTCATACGAGGTGCCAGGTGCAACTCCAAAGTAGCCGGTCTCCGGGTTGATCGCATGCAAACGGCCATCCTCATGTGGCCATAGCCAGGCTATGTCGTCACCAACAATGCTGGTCTTCCAGCCCTCTTTACGGTACTTTTCGGGTGGTACTAACATCGAGAGGTTGGTCTTGCCACAGGCCGACGGGAAGGCTCCCGTGACGTAGGTCTTTTCACCACTGGGTGACTCAAGCCCTAAAATGAGCATGTGCTCGGCCATCCAGTCGTGTTCACGTGCGATGTTAGAAGCGACGCGGAGAGCCAAACATTTTTTTCCTAACAAGGCGTTACCACCATAACCGGAGCCATAAGAGGCGATTTCGCGGGAGCGCACGAAGTGGACAATGTACTTTTCGTCATTGCACGGCCACGGCACGTCTTCCTGCCCATCTTCGAGTGGGGCGCCTACTGAGTGGAGGCATGGGATGAAAAAGCCTGGTTTGGTGCGACGAGATTCGATTTCACCGAAAGCTTCTTTCTCCAATCGCTCCAGCACATGAGAGCCCATATGAGCCATGATGCGCATGTTGAGCACTGCGTAAGCTGAGTCTGTGACTTGCACACCAATCTTCGCGAGAGGTGACTCTAAAGGCCCCATGCAGAATGGAATGACATACATGGTGCGACCTTTCATGGAGCCCTGGAAGAGCTCGAGGATTTGCTTCTTCATTTCACCTTCTTCACACCAATTGTTGGTAGGCCCTGCCTCATCCTTGTGCTTGGTCGCTATAAAGGTTCTTTCTTCCACGCGGGCCACGTCAGATGGGGCCGAGCGCGCTAGGAAGCTGTTGGGCCTCTTCTCTGGGTTGAGTTGAATGAGGGTTCCTTTATCTACGAGTTCCTGTGTGAGTTGATCCCATTCTTCTTGGGAGCCGTCGCACCAATGTACATCTTTCGGCTCGCATAAGTTGATCATCTTCTTGACCCATTTAGTCAGGGCTTTGTGGCGGGTGGGTAAATCCGTATTCATCACCTAGCATATGAACACGAAAAGTACTCCTCCGCAAACTAAACTAACATATCTTTGCGAAATTGTTTTGTTAGCCTAACGAGTGTGCAAATCTTTTGATATACGGGAGCGCGCTGATGCCGTGTAGAGCCACACTGAGGACGATGGTGCAACAGATAACTGGTACGATTTCTGCAGCATTGGGGATCTGGCTATTGATGATGATGAAGGCGAATGCCACACTGGCGAGCCCCCGTGGCCCAAACCATGCGAGGAATACCTTGCTCGGTAAATTTAAACCAGTACCGGTGAGAACAAGGAGGGTGGGTAGCATGCGTACAACGGTGAGGCTGAGGATGCCATAGGCCCAGTCCTTCCACGATGGATCGAGACTCACAGTATGGTAGAGTAATGTGCCAAAGAGTATCCAAGTGAGCATCCCTAACAGTTCTCCAGAGGTCTCCGTATCATCGACTAAATCGTGATCTATATTCTTGTTTACCAGAGAGAAGGTGAGGCCCCCAACAAAGGAGGCAATATAGCCGCTGCCATGTAAATTCTGGGTGATTAGAAAGCAAAGGAGGGCAATCACGCTGATCGACATCGGTACCCATTTGATGGAAGCCCATTGTTTCTCAGTGGCCAATCGCACCGCTTTGCTGCCAAGCCAAGTAATCAGTACGCCTAGTACAGCTCCAATGCCAATTTCTGATAGGAACAAGCCCATTGCTAAGTCAGAAGCTTCATCCATCATCAGTTCTTTGCTTAGCGCGATGAATAGCAAAAGGAGCGGGACGCAGAGCCCGTCATTGAGACCACTTTCGAGATTGACTGTGGTACGCAAGGGTTCTGATACGCTTGGGTTTGTGACCACAGGCTTCCCGAGGGCGGCATCTGTCGCAGCCAATGCAGTGGCTAATAGGGCGCAATCCCACATGCCGAGCTCTGGGAACATGAAGCGAGCCAGCAGATAGCCACAGAAAATCGACAGAGGTAGGCCAATGAGAAGCATGCGTATGGCCAAATACTTCACCCGCGCGAGCGTTTTAGCCTTGATGCTAGAGGCATCAGCAAAGAGCAACAGAGCCAAGGTGAGGTCGGCGAGGATACGAACCTCGGCACTGGCGTGTTCAAGCTCGAGAACACCCAGACCTTGGGGGCCGAACACCACTCCTGCGAGGATGAAAATCATCGCACTGGAGACTGGCCATGAGCTCATACGTTTGGCAAATAGGCAGTAGAAGAGGGCGCATAACGCTACCAAGGTGAAGCCCAGATACATACCCTATTCTTAGGGCGCGAGGCTCGTAAGATCGAGTCTTAACTGTAGGCTTATGGATAGGCCATCAATAAAAAAGTGCTCACCGGTCAAGGTGAGCACTTGGTGGAATGGTTAGAACGTGGGCTTTACTTTGCTTTATACAGCTTCTCGAACGCTTCGATTGATGCCAGTAGCTTGTCTGCGTTTTCCACGTCAAGTTTCTGCTTACATTTCATAGCGTAGACGATCACCTCATGTAGCAGTTCGAGCTTCTGCAAGTAGCTTCCTTTGTTCTCTTCACCGAGCTTGACTCGCTGAGCGAGGAAGTACTGGCCTACCGTATCTTGGATCGATTGAGCGTGTGATTCTTTATTGGCGACCCAGCGCGTGATTTGGTGGATGTTCTTGGCTGGATCCGCGGACAGCTTCTCGATCTCAGTCATTGCTTTGAGAATCGTCTCGTGATCCTTTTTTAGATCTTCGAAGACATTATCATCGGCGTAGATTCCGCAAGGAACCTGGCAGTGAGCCATGGCTGCCTGAGGGGAAAAGAGAGCGAAGGTGAGTGCGAGCGCGGCGGCGCCGGAATAGAGGTGTTTCATCGGACTAGTTGGTTTTATTGTTAGGTTTTTGCCGGAAGGCAGTCCCTAGCATAGTCAGAGATTTCCTCAATGCCACCATATTTCTGTAATAAGAAGTATCATAGCGGCTAATAGACTCAATGGATTCTATCAGCTAAATAAAGTAAATTGCCAAGAGCGTATGAGCCTAGCTTACATGCAGCTCTCCGGTTTGTGTGCTGCTTTTGATAGGCCGACCGAGTGCATGAGCTCATTCAAAGCCGTTTCTTTGTTCTTGTTCGGCTAGAAATTCAGGGGGGGCTGGCCGGTGAAATTCCTCATAAGGAAGGATGTGAGAACCTCTAGTTGTTGAATCTCTTGAGCGCCACGGAGTGATCGGCTTGGTGGTGAAAAATAGCCAAGTGCTTGATCTAAATTGAGGACGATGCCATTCAAATCTGTAGGGAGTTTAAATGCAGTGAGTGCGTTTGTTAGTTTCATTGTTAGCTTATCTAATCAATCACTTGTCTTAGTTCATCTTGAGAGTTCGGATTCCTCGCTGAGTAGGTGGTAGATAGTGATTGATGAAAACTAACAAAATATATCTTTGTTAAGTCTGAATTGATATGATCTGCAACTCTTGTGTAATCGGGCATTTCCCGTGTTATTCACTGAAAATGAATGATATAAATTGATTTGATGAAAATCTTCATTACTTGGGTTTTGTTTTGATTTAATATGATAATAATTTGACGATGTATCATTATTTTCGAGTGGTTCAAATATTCTTGATAGGTTGAAGAGTCATGTAGTAAGCATATTGTTGCTCCATTCGCTATCCTGATAATTTATATTTCAGGTTTGTTATGAAATAATATAAAATATGATAAATGAAACACCCCGCAGAGGAGTGAAAGTCTCCTCAAACATCGAACGTTACAAGGTTGTAACAAATTGGTTTCGACCTAGGCTTCAGCTCGTGCCAGTTGGTATTTGCTTGTTGGCGCCAACACTAGCAGCTGAGAACAATGTTTATCGAGATTCTGGTTACTGGGACACTGTCTCAAACTGGTCTAGAAATATGCTGCCAACAGTAAGCCAGACGGCATTGCTCAAGCCTCATCCGGAAGTGTCAGTAAATAGTGTTATCGCTCAGCAGGCCGGTGAGGTACGGCTAGGAAAAAGAACGACACACCGTGCGCAGCTAACCATCCAAGGAGGAGGGTCACTGAGCGCTGATGTCTTCCATCTCTTCAGTCCCAAGTCGCGGTTACAGGTTTCTGGAGGGCTACTCACTAGATTGCCTGGAAATGGTGACGTCACTATGGGTGAGGGTGAATTTTCCGTTTCTGGTGGCACGTTTCGGGCGCAAGGTACCTCGCCCTATGATCTCCTCTGGCTAGGAACCAAGACCATGACTATTCAGGGAGGCGTGGTGGACATGTCTGGAGGGCAGGTCAAGTGCACGAACTCGCCAGTGATTAGCATCATCGGTGATGCCGCTACGATCACTATGGATCGACTGAATGTGAACTCCCCGAGTGAGGCGGCAACCTTCCGCTTTATCTTTGATCAAGACGGGGTGAGCCCAATCATGACGAACCAATGGATGACCTTGTCACATGCCAAGCTCGAGGTAGACGGTAGCGCCTATGCTGGAGGGCCAGGAACATTCGAGTTATTCAAGTCGAGTAATCTGACCCACATCGGAGATGCTCAAGTGACTGGAACATTTCCCGGTTTGCAAGCCACCTTCAGTAAAGAGGGCAATAGTTGGCTTTTGAACCTCACCGAGGTGTTGGAGTACCCCCAAGCGTTCCTTGAAATCATGCCGACTTATGGGCAAGCCCCTTTGGCAGCTCAAGGGAGCGTGGACATTTCAGGTTTGTTCGAATCTGATAGCGTCGAGCTATCGAGATCCCCTTGGACAAGTTACCGCGATCTACCAGAGACAGCGTTTGATGAATCCACGCTGCACGATGAAGCCGACGTGGCATACACGGTCATTGATCATGCATCGAGTCAATCGTCAGAAGCGGGGTTCCGAGTTGGGATTGGTGAAGGTGGCCAAATCTACTCCATACGTACCGCCTCAGGGGAAGAAGCGATTCCACCGCAGAACCGAGGGGAGGGGTACAAGAAAATGGCTCCTTGGATCGACGAAGTGTTCCAGTTGGTTCAGCAGAATATCAATAAGCACTACCAAAGTGGAGAGAAGTATTTCATCCACCAAGCGGGAACCTACCATTATATCGATCACATGGAGCAGCCGTTCTACTCCCCGGTACTGATGGCTGGAAGGATTGATTCTAACACCTATGTCATGGCAAATTGGGTACAGCAGGGTCACTTGGATAAAACCACTGGGCTAACGATGCACAAGTCAGAGTCGATTGTGTACACCAAGTACCGCGTCGTTGCTGATGGGGTTCTCGAAGTAAGCCATTTGGCTCACAACTTCGGAGCGGATCGCTTGGACTTCTTCAATATTCCTTGGGGTGGCGTGCGATTGAGTACCTATCCAGAAGTGATGTTAGGAGACAAGAATGCAGATGGCTCCGTGACTGGTGAGTTCTTTGAGAGTATGCCTGGTTTTACCAATGCAGCGTCAACTGTTGGCCCTCTTAATACGGGTGGGTGGCTGTTGTACGCGGCAGACAGAAACGACAATGCAGAGGCGATGGCTTTGGTATTCGGAGCTAAAAACTTCGCCAGCCATCGAGGTGATGTGCTACGATTTGGCACTGCAGGAGGCGATGCTTCTGCGCCTGAAACGGAGTGGCGCAACTATAATGTGACTGAAGTCATCCGCTATCAGAATGTGGATGAAGGAAGCTCCCTCTTCGCACGGTACTATTACGTTTTTGGTACAGTGGCAGAGGTGAAGCAAGCGATTGCCCAGTATGATCTCGAGGAGAAGACGACTGTGGAGGTCGTTTCATCATTCAGCAATGGGCCGCTGTATGCGTGGCGGCGTTCGGCTGCAGGGGGCATGCCCACCCTATCAGGGAATGCGCCCGTTCACTTAGAGCTCCGAGACCGCCCAGTGAATGCTCACTACAAACCAGTGTTCTTGATTCAGTATGACGGGGATTATATTCCAACCTATGACCCCTACAAGCATACCAATAACAAACCATACCAACGGAATACCGAGCACATAGGCTTGTTAGGATATGCTGACACTCGCCAATACAGCGAGGCTGATCTCAACTAGATAAAGAAAGCCGTCGGGATGGTAATCCCGACGGCGTACTTATTGATTTCACCAATAATTCTGTGTGAGTGATCGATTTTGCAATGAACTAATCAGGCGGTGTTTATTGGCCCTCAGAGGATGGGCACCTGCACATGCAGGATGATTCCAAGATCGTTCAGCGAACTTAAAGAAGCTGCTGGGTTACCATCTCAACAATCTGGATGAAATCGTTGCCGATAGGCTTAAGGTTTTTGCGGTGCAAGATTCCGATCTCGAGTGCTGGGAAATCCTCCAAGATAAAGTATTTGTAACCTTCTGGAATGGGAACACCTGGAGTAACCACTGTTAGGCCGGCTCCGAATCCACGCTCTACATAGGAGCGAATGAATTCTTGAGTAGAAAGTTGAAGAGAGGGTGGCCACACTAGGTTTCGCTTACTGAGTTCGTGATTAAATTTTTGGACCAGCAGTTCGTTTGCCTGCCCCGATACCAATGGTCGATTTCCGACTTTGTGCTTATTCCATAAATGTTCGTCAAACAGATCATTGAGAGAACCCAACTTCCATTCTTTCGGGACGAGTAGAGCCATAGGGAGGGTGATGAGTTTGATGACCTGAGTTCCTCTTGGATATTCGTCTAGTAACACACTAATAGCCACATCGATCATTTCATCACAAAGAAGCTGAGCGATTTCAGTGGAGTCTACTTCATCCAGAGTGAGTTTTAGATCAGGTTTTATAGATCTGAAGTTATCAAGAATAGAGGGTAAATGATGTCTAATGATCCCATCTGATGCTGCGATACGTAGATGATTGCCCCCTTCTCCAGATAGATAGTCTTTGAGCTCCCCCAATCTTGAGAAGAATGGATAGATATAGTCGTAGAGTTTTTCCCCTTCAGTAGTTAGCTGAAAAGGACGTCTGTTGAAGAGTTTCACACTCAGTTCTTTCTCCAAGGTTTGAAGCTGACTTGAGATGGCTGGTTGCTGCACGCTGTATGGCATTTTTCCTACAGCTGAGGTGATGCCTTCATATTTCGCTACATAATAGAAAAGCTCTAGGTGATGCAGGTTCATTGTTAGTACGTTATTCTGTGGTGCGTGGAACACAATCTCGAAACACCTGGAGCCAGAAAGACCTTGGGGGAATGAGAGTTTCTTGGTTTAGCTGCCTGTCGTCTGAGCTTTTTCAAGGAAGGCTTGGATGTAGTCTACCTGAGCATCTTCCTGTCGGATGCCGAGGTGGATTTGTTTGTGCAGGCCATCTTTTCCTAGCTTGATGGGGAAGATGTCGTAGCGCTCGCTGTACTCATTGACTAGCCAACGTGGGAGTGCTGTGACACCGCGGCCGCAGGCTACCATTTGGATCATGATTTCGGTGGTTTCGATGAGTTTTTGGTGCTTTACCGTCCTGCCTAGTGGGGTGAGGAAATGCGAAAAAATGTCGAGCCGGTCTGAGCAAACTGGGTAAGTGAATAAGGTTTCCTCGGCTAGATCTTCTGGGCTCACGAAGGGGCTGCCTTTGAATGGATGATCGCCGCAAACCACGAGAACTTGTTCGTAGTCAAAGCAAGGGATGAAAGTGAGCTCAGGCTTGAGTACTGGATCCGGGGTGACGATGATGTCGATTTCGTGGGCGAGGAGTGCCTCGATCCCTGCGAATTGAAATTTCTGGATGATGTCTAAGTCTACTGAGGGCCAGTCTTGGAGGTAGGGGTTGGTGACGCGCTGAAGCCATTGGTAGCAGGGGTGGCATTCCATGCCGATTTTAAGGACACCGCGCTCTCCTTTACTGAACTGGATGAGTTGGTGTTCGGTGCGGACAAACTGAGGGATCAAGCGTCTCGCTGTGTTGAGCAGATGTTGTCCAGCTTGTGTCGGGATCAGCTGTCTCCCTTTGCGCTGCCAGAGTTTCACCCCGAGTTGATCCTCAAGCTTGCTCATGCTGTGGCTCAAGGCCGATTGACTGAGGTGCAGCGACTCTGCCGCGGCGGTCATGCTGCCCTCGGTTTCGACTGCTAGAATGATTTCCAAATGGATGCGTTCGAGATAGTTCATGTGTTCTTCGATGAGCTTAGCTCATGGACTCATGATTAATGACCATTTTTATTCATAGATCAATCTTGATATGCTGCGCCGCATGAAAACAAAAGAGATCGTATCCCAGAGAATAGTGGTGAGTCCAGAGTCAGAGCAGGCATTCAGCTACAGCATCAAGCGTATCCGCTTTGATGAAAACTATAAGCCAGCAGACAGCACGCGCGTCACCACCAACTTTGCCAACCTTGCGCGCGGTGAGAGCCGCCAGGAGAACTTGCGTAATGCGCTGCGCATGGTTGATAGCCGTTTCAATGCTCTCGCCTGCTGGGATAACCCGAAAGGCGACCGCTACTCGCTTGAGCTCGACATCATCTCAGTGGACGTCGACATCGAGGGCAAGGGTGAGACCTTCCCATCCATTGAGATTCTGAAGACCAAGGTCCATGATCACAAAAACAATCAGGATATCGATGGGATAGTTGGGAACAATTTTTCCTCTTACGTCCGTGATTACGACTTTAGTATCCGACTGCGTGAGCATAATGAAGGAGCGAAGCAATTCAGTGTACCCGATGATTTTGGCGACTTGCACGGTAAGCTCTTCAGGGACTTCTTGGGCTCTAGCACCTACAAGGAGAACTTTAGCAAGGCTCCCGTGATCTGCCTTAGTGTCTCGGATAACAAAGTCTACCAACGTACCGAAAACCAGCATCCAGTATTAGGGGTAGAGTACCAGCCGAACGAGCCCTCACTCACTGAGCAATACTTCAAGAAAATGGGCTTTGCGGTGCGCTACTTCATGCCGCCCAATAGCGTAGCTCCTCTAGCATTTTATTACTTCGGAGACCTGCTGAGCGACTACAGTAACCTCGAACTCATCGCTACTATCAGCACGATGGAGACCTTCCAGAAGATCTACCGCCCCGAGATTTACAATGCCAATGCGGTGGCGGGGAATATCTACCAGCCAAACCTAAAAAACGGCGATCATTCCCTCACTCAGATTGTGTACGACCGAGAGGAACGAAGCCAGCTGGCGGTGAGGCAAGGAGCCTTCGCCGAGGAGAACTTTATCAAACCCTATCAATCCATCCTGCAGCAATGGTCACAGCGCTGCGCCGTCTAATCTAAACTAGCAATATTATGAACACTCTACTACCAACATCGACCGCAGGAAGTCTGCCAAAACCATCGTGGATCGCCGAGCCCGAGACGCTATGGTCACCCTGGAAGCTCGAGGATCAGCAATTGGTCGACGGTAAGAAAGATGCTCTTCGCATCTCACTGCAGGAGCAAAGTCTCGCTGGAATCGATATCGTCGGCGATGGCGAGCAAACCCGTCAGCACTTCGTGACCACCTTCATCGAGCATCTCGATGGTGTGGATTTTGAGATACGTGAGACGGTGAAGATTCGCAACCGCTACGACGCTAGTGTGCCGACCGTGGTGGGGCCAGTGAGCCGACCGCGTTCTGTCTTTGTTGAAGATGCTAAATTTTTGCGTCAGCAAACCGACCAAGCGATCAAGTGGGCCTTGCCCGGGCCGATGACGATGGTGGACACGCTGTACGATGCGCATTACCAGAGCCGGGAGAAGCTCGCTTGGGAGTTTGCCAAGTTACTGAATGATGAAGCAAAAGAGTTAGAAGCAGTGGGAGTGGATATCATCCAATTTGATGAGCCCGCATTCAATGTGTTCTTTGAGGAAGTGCAGGAATGGGGGATTGCTTGCCTTGAGCGTGCGATTCAAGGGCTCCAATGTGAGACGGCGGTGCACATTTGTTATGGCTACGGAATTAAGGCGAACACTGATTGGAAGAAGACCTTGGGCTCGGAGTGGCGGCAGTACGAGGAGATATTTCCTGCGATCCAGGCATCGAACATCGATATCGTGTCACTCGAGTGTCATCACTCGCACGTGCCGATGGAATTGATCGAGTTGATCCGAGGTAAAAAGGTGATGGTGGGAGCGATCGATGTGGCCACAAAGCAAATTGAAACCCCAGAAGAAGTGGCCGCCACTCTGCGTCAAGCACTTCAGTATGTGGACGCGGACAAGCTCTACCCATCGACCAATTGTGGGATGACGCCGCTCTCGCGCGAGGTGGCTCGAGGGAAGATGGAGGCACTGAGTGCCGGTGCGTCTATCGTGAGGGCTGAGCTTACGGCCCAATGTGTCGGTTAAGCATTTGCCTAACACGACTGGGCGATTATAAGAGAGGCCTGCGATGGCAGCTACCTCAAGAAGATCGAGTACCCATGGGAATCATTGAAATCATCAGCAGCAATCTAACGACTTTGCTGGGGCTAGCAGCGACCGGTGTGTTTGCCGGCACGCTCGCTGGGTTATTGGGCGTGGGCGGAGGTATCGTGATCGTGCCGGTCTTATTCTTTCTTTTTCAAAGCCTAGGAGTCTCAGCGGAGTCTGCGATGCTCGTGGCAACGGCCACTTCACTCGCAACGATTGTGCCCACATCGATTAGCTCGATCCGCTCACACAGGCGCAAGGGCAATGTGGATGTGGTGCTATTGAAGCGCTGGGCCTTATGGATTTTTGTTGGTGTGGTGATCGGTAGTTGGCTAGTGACCCGTGTTGACGGTACCTGGCTCACCGTCATGTTCGGAGTGATCGCTAGTCTATCCGCATTGAACCTGTTATTCCGAACTGGCAAGGCGGCATTATTTCAGGAATTACCTGGCGCTTTTGGCCAGGCGACCATGGCAAGCACCATTGGATTTTTTAGCTCGATGGTAGGCATTGGTGGCGGCACTCTTTCAGTACCGATGCTCACGATGTGCCATTACCCTGCACATCGGGCAGTCGGCACAGCGGCGGCTATTGGTTTGATCATTTCCCTGCCTGGGGCACTGACGATGATGTTGTTCGGCGTGACGCCGAGCGATGCGCCGGCTGGCACCTACGGTTTAGTCAATGTCGTGGGCCTATTGTGCATCATGCCCCTCACGGTGCTCTTTGCTCCGGTGGGAGTGGCCATTGCTCAGAAGTTGGACGCTACCAAACTGAAGCGAGTCTTTGCTGTGGTGCTCTTGATCACTGGGGTGAGGATGCTCGCTCAGGTGTTTCTCTGAGTTTCCTAAAGACAACTCACGTGCGAGATAAGTCAAATCGGTGCGCAGGTAGGGTCGACTATCCTTATCCGTCCGATGAGTCACGTTGCAGTCTAGCCCGGAGGGAGCTCACACGCGGAGGGATGATCCTTTGTTCGCATGGCGCACTGCAGGCTCTGCGGAATGGGCTGCTGAAGCAGCCAGGATTTCTACCGTTCTGGGCTTCGCCTCAGAACTCTATGCAGTCGAACCCTCATTGGATTTCGCGTTGCTCAAGGAGGGGACGTAATCGTACCAGATCTACCTATTAAACAAAAAAGACCCCAGCAAGCTGGAGTCGTTTTTTGTTCAAGATGGCGGACAGGGAGGGATTCGAACCCTCGGTACGCTTTCGCGCACACACGCTTTCCAGGCGAGCCCATTCGACCACTCTGGCACCTGTCCTGATATCCTGTGGTCACCTCTTTCGAGGTGGGCGGAAGCTACTGGCAGAACCGCCTTGGTGCAATGCTTTTTTTGTAAAAAATCAAAAGGCTTTTGACCGCATGGTCTGCGCTCCCTAAAACATGAGCATGTTAGCGGATGGATCTTGTTTGGTTTTGATGGATAACGGCTCCTTGAGGCCTGAGGCGAGTTTGCAATTGAGGCGCGTGGCTGGGCGAGTTTCGGAATTGCTGGGGACTCAGGTCCACCCAGTTTCCTTATTGCACTCGAGCAAGGTGGATCCGGCGATGCTGGGCGGGGAGAAGGCTCAGACCCTGGTGCCATTCATGCGTGCTCAGCGCGACTTGGGAGTGCATCGTTTCACGATTTTACCTCAATTTTTTGGGCCAAGTAGTGCGCTCGTGGATTATTTGCCGAAGCGGGTCGAAGACTTGCGTGCGGAAGGGTGGGCGGAGCTGGAGGTGGATGTTCTGCCTTGTCTGGTGCACGAAAAGGATCCGGCTGTGGCCGAGATGATGGCGCAGCTTGTCTTGGATAAAGCGGCTGAGCTCGGTTGGCAGGAGGGCTTCGCAGTGGCGCTTTGCGATCACGGTACGCCAGCGAAGGCGGTGAATACGATTAGGGAGCTGGTGGCTGATCAGGTGGGGGAGATCCTAGGTGATCAGGTGCGTGTTTTGAAGGCGTGCTCGATGGAGCGCCGTGAGGGCGCGGAATATGATTTTAACGAACCTCTGCTAGAGAACTTGCTTGGGACAGATGGCTTTGCTGGCAAGGTGATGGTTTCGATGTTGTTTGCTGGCCCAGGGCGCCACGCTGGTGAGGGGGGCGATGTGGCGGAAATCTGTGGGGAAGCGCAGAAGAAGTGGCCTAGCCTGGATGCTCAGATGTCGGGGCTTTTGGGCGATGCGTTTGAGCCGTTTTGTGAGCTTCTGGCGCGGCGTGCCCAAGGGTGTGCGACGCAGGCATGAAAAAGCCGCGTGTGTTCACGCGGCTTTGTTTGAATGGTTGAGCATGTGGCGGCAGCGACTAGGTGCTGAGCAATTCTGGAATGTTTCCAGTGCTGTTGCTGAAAGTGTCGGTATGGATGCCGGCTTGTTGCATGATGGTGAGCCAGTAATTGGAGAGCGGTGTGTCTTGCTTGGGTAGCACGATGTGGTTGCCGTGTTGGATTTGCTTTGCACCACCACCGGAGAGGATGGCTGGCAAGTTCCGCAATTCGTGGCCAGAACGTAGGTTGGTGCCGTAGCTAACGATCGTGTTGTCGAAGAGGCTGCTGCCGTCGACGTCTTTGGCTTCCTTGAGGCGATCGAGGAAGTGGGCAAAGAGCTGGGAGCATTTCTGATCGCGTTCCTCGGATGCGAGGGTGCGAGGTTTGGAGAATCCGTAGTGACTGAGGGCGTGCGCTTTGAGTGAGATTCCCATCCCGGCAAGTACTGAGCAGACTGGCTGGCGGTAGGACACGACACGGGTGGCGTCGGTCTGGAGTGCCACGATGATCATGTCATACATGATGTGAATCTCGTCTTCTCCAGTGAGCCCAGGGTTGGGGAGACCGAAGGGCGCTTCTGATTTGGGGATGTCAGCCCATTTGGCTTGGCGCTCGAGTTTCTTTTCTACTTGGCGAATGCCAGTGAAGTATTCATCGAGCTTTTCTTGATCACCGCTGGAGAGGGTACGTTTGATTTTGCTACCATTGACGCGCACGATATCGAGTACTGATTGCTTTTTCTTGAGTCGGGCATCGAGTGCTTCTCGTGAGTCATCGGCGGTGCGGAAGAGTGTTTGGTAGAGCTCGATCGGTTTTTCGATGCCTGGCATGGTATTGCCTCGAACATCGTATGACAGCGAGAGTCCGCCGCCGTGGCCTGAATTTTGGCTGCCATCGGGTTCCTTAGCCGAGAGTACGAGAGAGTTGTAGCGTGTGTCTTTACAGAGTTCTTCTGCAATCAATTGGTCGACAGATGGTGCATTTGCGGCGCCTGTGAGGTAGACGGCACTGCCCCCGTGTGGGTTGGTGGCTCCCACGTTGGTGAGGTTGGACACCATGGTGAAGTCGTTGATGTGGCGCTTGAGGGGAGCGAGGCCCTGGGTGAGGCCGATTTCAGAGAAACGACCGGCTCGTTTTGGGTAGAAGGTTTGTTTGGTGAAGCCGAAACCACCGCCGAGAAAGACGACGCGCTTGGGTGCTTTTGGGGTCGAGCTGATGGGGCCAGCAACGGTTTCCATAAATGGCAAGGCGAGCACTGCGCCGCCCGTGCGCAAAAAGGAACGTCGCGTGGTCGAGTTGGTGATGATTTCTTCCATGGTTTTTGTGTGTTGGGCGTGAATTATTTGCGTTTGAAGAGCTGGCTGAGTGCGACTTCTTTGATCATGCTGCCGATCGGGTAGTCATCGGCTTTGAGTTGTTCCATAATAGCGTCAACCTCATTTTGGTCTGAGAATTGTACGGTGCGGCCGAGGGCGTACGATAGCATCGATACGACGAGTTCGCGAGCGACAAGATCATCTTTCTCGAGGAGCAAGTCTTTGAGCTCGTGGATGTTGGTGAATTTGGATCCGTCTGGTAGGGAGCTCGTTGGGTCGACTGGCAATTCTTTGCCTTTGACGAATTCGAAGTCTCTCCATCCGCCGATGGCGTCAAAGTTTTCCAACCCGTAGCCGATGGCGTCCATTTGTTTGTGGCAGGAAGAGCAAACTTTTTGGCGTTGGTGCAGTTTAACCAACTGGCGGTTGGTGAGTGGTTCGTTGGTCTGGGTGCCGAGCTCTGGGACGTTTGGTGGTGGTGGGAGTGGTTTGTCGTGGAGTAATTTTTCTTGGAGGAAGGCGCCTCGGATGACGGGGGAAGAACGTTCACCATTCGAGCCCAGCATGAGGAAGGCGGCTTGTGTGGTGAGGCCTCCACGCGGTGAGTCTTCTGGGAGCTTGACCTTGGTGAAGGCTTGGTTGATCTGCTCGACATCTTCGATGCCGTAGTGGTTGGCCAGTGTGTGATCGACGACCACGAAATCTGAGTGGATGAAGTTTTTGGCTGGTAGGTTCTCTTGGATGAGGGTGCCGAAGAATTGTTTTACTTCTTCTTTTGCAGCATAGCGAAGGCCTTGGCTGTAGCCTTGGTATTTATTTTGGTCGATGGTGATGGCATCGAACCTAAAGAGGTCGGCCCATTGGGTGATGAATCCGTCTCGGAATGCATTGACGCGTGGGTCTTGGATCATGCGGTCAAGCTGTGCTGAGAAGACCTCAGGGTCTTGGAGATTCGCTTCGTAGAGTTCATCATCTGGGGGGGAGCTCCAGAGGAAGTACGAAAGGCGGATGGCGAGCTCGCGGTTGTTGAGCTTCTGCTGGCCAGTTGGAGCATCACTCGGTTCGACGATGTAGAGGAACTTCGGTGAGCTGAGAATGATGCTAAGCGCGTCAGCCATGGCGTCGTTGTAGCTCGCGCCCTTCAGTTGAATCTCGCGGGCGTATTGGTAGAGCTGCTCGATGTATTCTGGGTTTGGTTTCTGGCGGCGGAAGGCATGGTAAGCGAAGGTCTCGATGAGTTCGCGGTCAGTGATCCTCTTGGCTTTTATTCCGGGACCACGGCCATCTGGGAACATGAGGTTTTCGAGCAAAGATTGCTCTTTGTTGTAGTATGGGCCATCGATTTCCATCCAATCAATCCACATGGAGGCCCAAGGATCGTCTCCCAGTAACGGTGCCTCACCTTTGCCGGCCTTCATGTTGCGCTGGTGACTGCCGCCCACGTAGTCGTGGCGCACGTCGATGGCGTGGCGGTGTCTTTGACCTGGCATCAATGGGATGTCGACCTCGATGGTCTGCGGGTCGGTGGAGGGTTGGGTGAATTTGTAGGTGCCAATGACGTCCTTGAATGTGTGCTGGACTCGGAAGACCTTACGGTTCTCCGGTGGGTTGCCTACGTAGCCGCCGTGGACGCGAAGCTTGTAGTTGCCACGTGGGTCGATGTGTCGTGCAATGTGGGCGTCAAAGCCATTGCTGAGGCCGGTGAGATAGATGCCATCCTTGGCTTGAGGAAGCTCGGTGTAGCGGCGAGGTAGGTCGACACGCCAGAGGAACTGGCTGAAGAGGATGGAGGCATCACCTGCGTCTTTGAAGCCCATTTCTTTCCAGCTTTTGCCTTTCTTTTTCATCGCCATCTGGGCATCGCCTTTTTTCACGATCTCTAGGTATCTTTTGAGCTTTTCCTCGGCTTTATCTTGGCGTGTCGCTTTCGCTTCTTGGTGTGGTTTTGGAAGCCATTCCAGCGCTTGCTTGGCGGTGAATTTGCCGGCCTCGAGGTAGTCCTCGAAGTCATTGGAGGTGAAGAATTGGTCGTTCCCTACGGTGTCGAAGTTTTCCGATTCGATGTCCTCTGGGACCATGTCGCGCGGTGGCACGAAGCCAAGGAGGGCCTTGACGCTATTGTTGTATTCGCGTTGGTTGAGGCGGCGCATCTTGATCTCACCCTTGTGGTTGGCCAGTTGGATACGAGCGTCCTCAATGTGGATGCTAAGGGTGTCGAGCATCTTCACGAGCTCGGGCTCGCTCGGTTGGTCTTCATCCCAGGGCGGCATGTCTCCACTGTGGAGTTGGTCTAGCACATCTTGCCAGCGTTGAGCGGTGTCATTGTCGGCGATGGACCAGTCGATGGTATCCAAGCGCACTTGGCCTTTTTGTTTGTCTGGGCCATGGCAGTCGATGCAGTAGCGATCCATGAAGACCCTGGCGGTCTTGATGTCGGCTTCTTCGATTCGTGGCTTGTACTTGATCACTTTTTTGTGATCTTTTTCGATGAGGCGCAGTCTTTGGTAGACGGTGGAGCGGACAGCGACCACTTGTTCATGCTCTGCGATGGTCTCTAGGTCGTATTCGAGAGCTTCGCTTAGCTCGGGCGCTTTGTAGCCAATAGCAAATGGCAGCATGATACAAAACAGAATGATGGCGATGAGTTTACTCATATAGGTAGGTCGAAGAAATCGGGTCGCTAATACTGGGGGTATCAGCGTTGTATATACGAAGTACCTGTATGATATGTTTCATCGGGCTGGCTAGAATAAAATTTACAGAAGCATTTGGGGAATAGTGCCTAGTCACAGATTGGCCGAGCGAGTTGAAAGTCCACGCGATGAGTTGTTGTGGGGGTCCTGCTTTGTGTATCTTTTTGAAGATGTTGGTTTTGTGCTTGGTGTGAGGCTTTGCTTTGGGGTGCTGCATGGGACTTGTTTGCTTGGGTGATTGACCACTCATGGGGTAGAGGGGTTCTGAGCCTTCCTAAGAAATGATGATTCCCCAAGCTGAGGGGCTGTGTTTAGGTGTAGTTTAGGAGATCGGAGGGTTTTGATGTGTTGTAGCCAGCAGAAACGAATGAAATTTGATCCCTAGCTACAGCGATCTTCTAGAGAACAATATGCCCATTAAATTCAAGCAATTCAGCATGCGATTCAAGCCACTCACCCTCGGTCTCAGTCTTTTTTTAAGTCCGGTATTGCTGGGTGCTCCGGGCTCGGTAACCGTGGTGTACGAGCACAACACGCCGGGTCATGCTGGCTGGATGTTCCAACGGGTGAAGGGGCCTAGCTCGAACGACTATGCTGATCGATCCATGGGGCATGCGACGGTAAGCATTCCTACCACCAATTTGGTGCAGGGCGCGAAAGCTCTGGCTCTGAAAGACAAAGTACAGGTACTCTTTGATGGCCTTGTGCCCACCAGTGATGGGCTCGATAAAAAGACGGGAGTGCAGGATTATGAACGTGCGATTTACTTTGATAATCAACCAAATGATGGGAGGCCTAATCGGGTGTTGATTTCATTGGATTCCGTGCAGCCGCTGTTTAAAATCAATACCTACACGTGGCACGACAACATCCGAGCAAATCAGTTCTTCAAGGTCTATTATTCTGACGCGCCGGTGGCTCCAGCCTCTGGTGATGCCGTGGCGTCCGATGCTGAGTTGTTGGCAAATGGATGGAGCTTGCTGACGACGGTACAGACTCAAGCACCATCGCCGGAATCCCCACAGGTGGTGTCAAGTGTGCGCAGTACCTCACCAGCTCCGATGTGTCGCGCCAAACACATCCTTATCGATATTTTTCACCCCTTTGGGGAGAAGGTGCCTTTCGGTACCTTGTTTGGTGAAATTGACATCCACACGACTCGCTCTGGCGAGTGATGGTCCGCGCGTTATCGGGCGGAATCAAACCAAGTGTGGGGGCATGATGGGCATTGTCTAGCACGCGCTGTGCGGCAGAGTGTGCCGCATGCCGGGCAGCGGTTGAGTTGGCTTTCTAGGCGTTGGCAGGTGGTGTTGAAGAAGTGTTCAGGACCACTGCTTAGGAGGGCTTCTATCTCTGGGCTGCGATCGATCCAGCGAGTCTGGAACAACTCGCGCACAGCGGGGAACTCACACTGCGCGATCATACGCTGGACTTCGAGGTTACGCCAAGCGGCTTGCTCGCTGGTGCTGAGCAAACTGCGGTGACCTCGAAAAAGGTGAATGTGCTGTGGGTCGAGTTGGATGGTGGTAGTGGGAGTGTGCGTTAATAGAATGAGGGCACTACCGTTGGAGGCGTGCTTAGACGAGTGCTAGCAATTCGTCTAGCTTGTAGATGAAGTGGTCTGAGCCTTCTTGGACTTTCGGGCGCGGGGTGTATCCACCGTAGCCGATGAAGCAATCGACTTCTGGTTTTGTTTCGAGATCGGACACTCCATCGCCGACCATCACCACCGTGTCGGGAGAGAATTCTTGCTTGAGTTGCTGGATGATCTCGGGCTTGCCTCCGTTGTAGGTGGTTGGGTAGCTGTTGTCGAAGCGTAGGTACTTGCCTTCGGAGTCGAGTTCTAGGGGGACGGCTTCGATGCGCTCGATTCCGAGGAACTCGGCGAGGGGTTCGATGAGGCGCTTGAACCCACCGGATAAGATAGCGATCGTCCAGCCTTTTTCGCGCAGTGTGTTCAGTGTGCTCACTGCGGTGGGTTCGACCGTGTCGATGTAGAGTTGGCCGATGGTGCTGCAGGTCGCTTGGTCTGGGCGAATGATGTCGAGACGGCGGGCGAAGACCTGATCGAGCGGGACTTCGCCATTCATGGCCGCATTGGTCAATGCTTCTACTTCAGCGAAGACTTCTGGGCCCTTGGCGCGTGCGAGTTCATCGATACCCTCGATTGAGGATAGGGTGGAGTCACAGTCAAAGATGATGAGTTTCATAGTGGGTCGGTGTGGTATGTTTGAGTGGTGGTTGAGCTGCTTTGAACGATCATGGGGTGATCATGATCAAAGTGTCTGGAGCCAAAGCGTCATAGAGTTCGATGATGTCCTGGTTGAGCATGCGGACGCAGCCCATGGAGCAAGGCTGGCCGATGCGGGACTCATGGTTGGTGCCATGGATGTAAATGTAGCGTTGCTTGGTGTTGGCGTTCATTTCTTGGATGCCGTCGAGCCAGATGATGCGTGAGGTGATGAGGTCTTCGCTGCTGGGCTGTGCGGGGTCGTGTGTGCCTATTGGCTTGCGGCCTTTGAAGATTGTCATCGGGGCTGCGCCTTGCCCGATCATCTCGGCTATTTGGAAGCGCCCGATGGGTGTGCGGTATGAGCCCTCTTCAAAGCCCACTCCATTTTCTGCGGTGGAGATGGGGTATTCGCCGAGTAGCTCATCACGCTCATCGTAATGGCGTAGGCGTTGCTTGTGGACTGAAATGAAGATGCGAGCTGGCATGCTGTGGGAGTTTATTGAGCTGGTGGGCGTAGGGCAATGACGGAGTTGTGCCCCCCCATGCCAACGGCGATCTTGAGGATGCTGCCAGTGGCTGGGCTCGGGGTGGTGGGGAGCGTGAAAGGAGCGGGGGGGGGGCTGAGTGGGAGGTTTGGCGGCAGCTGTTGCTCTCTGAGGTGGTGCGCGAGTATTGCTGTGTCTAGGGCGCCGCTAGCCCCCACTGTATGTCCGGTAAAGGGTTTGAGCGGGTGAAGTGAGATGGGAGATGTGGGCTGAAGGGCGTCGATGAGTGCGCGCTCCTCGGCTAGCGAGTGCAGTCGCGTGCCCGATGCATGCGGGCAGATTGCCCTGATCGTGTCCGCGCCTCCCAGCGCGTTGCTGGCTTCGACAAGTAGCTGGCGTAGCCCCGCGCCGTCGTTGGGCATGCCGATGGGAGAATCTGCATCTGAATTGCACCAAAACCCGTCAATACTCGGAGCCTGGGTGTCAGGGATGTTACTCAGCACCAGAGCGCAGCCGGCTTCACCAGGGAAGAAGCCTGCGGTCTCTGGGTGGTAGGGATCATTGATTCCGCTGGTGCTCAGGACGCCGGTCTTGACGTAGTCGTTGACGATTTCAGGAACGAGAGGGAGCTCGATGCCTAGCACGATGGCGTGATCGACGATGCCGCACTTGAGCATCATGAGTGCGTGGCCAATGGCGTCCAGTGAGGCGGCGCAGCCAGAGGAGATGGTTTGCCAAGGTCCAGTGATGCCAAGCTCGATGGTGACGGCTGAAGCTATCTCACCGTGCATCGAATTGGATGCCGCCATGAGTTTGATTGGTCGGCGTCCTGGCCAATCACTGAGCCAGGCGTTGCCTCGTGATGAACCCGCGATGACTGCGGCGCGCTTGAGGGCTTCGCCATCGAGTCCCGCATCTGCGACTGCTTGTTTGGCGCAATGGATTGCGAGGGCCGAGCCCGGAGCCCACTTGCGTGAGTTGAGGAGCTTGCGGTCTTCGATCCAGGCGCCTTGGAGCTCGGCGCCGTTGAGCTGGTCGGCAAAGAAGTCGCTCAGCGGTCGCAAGCCTGAGCGGCCGGCCAGCATTGCGGCTTGGTGCGCCTTGAGGTCGTGCCCGAGCCCTGAGATGGCTGAGATTCCGGTGATGGCAACGGTGTGCTTCAAAACCTAAAGAATGTGGTGAGTTGAAGAATGAGTCGCGGGGTGGAGACATCAAAATGCCCCACGCTTGGTGTGGGGCACTGAGAGAAGTTGGTGGATTTTACCGAGGAATCAGCCTAGCTGCAGCATGGGCTAGCTTCCTTGGAGCAATCAGCCTGCGGTGCTGCCATGTTGGGGTTTGGCTGTTTCGCTGAGAGTCCGAGTTGCTTGATGAGGTTGAGGTCCTTCTGCACACTTGGGTTTTGTGCGGTGAGGAGTTTGTCGCCGTAGAAGATAGAGTTTGCTCCTGCGAAGAAGCAAAGTGCCTGTCCTTCTTCGGAAATCTGAGTACGACCTGCTGAGAGGCGAACCTTGGCCTTGGGGATCGCGATACGAGCAATGGCAATCATGCGCACGACGTCGAAAATAGTTACTGGGTCAGACTCACCCAGTGGTGTGCCCGGCATGGGCATGAGTGAGTTGATTGGTACGGACTCCGGCTGTGGGTTGAACTCGGAGATCGTCTCGATCATTTTCAAGCGATCTTCATCATTTTCGCCGAGACCGAGGATGCCGCCACAGCAGACAGACATACCGGCGTCTTGCGCATTGCGGATGGTGCGGAGACGGTCGTCATAGGTGTGGGTGGTGACAATGTTTGGGTAGTGTTCGCGAGAGGTGTCTACATTGTGGTTGTATGCAGTTACTCCAGCCTTTTTGAGGATTGTGGCTTCCTCCGGGCCGAGCTCACCGAGAGTCACACAGACCTCCATGCCTAGCTCAGAAACTTCTTCAATGATGTCGACCACTTGGTCGAAGCGCTTGGTGCCCTTGCGCACGCCTTTCCACGCTGCGCCCATGCAGAAGCGTGTGGAGCCGGAGTCGTGGGCTGCGCGAGCGCGCTCGATCACAGCTTCCTTTTCCATGAGTCTTTCGACCTGAACACCTGAGTTGTATCTAGCGGACTGAGCGCAGTAGGAACAATCTTCGGAACAACCGCCAGTCTTGATCGAGAGTAGGGTGCACAGTTGGATTTCGTTGTCAGCCCAGTTGGCATCGTGTACTTCACGTGACTTCTTGATGAGATCAAATAAAGGGAGATCGTGGAGTGCTTTTAATTCTTCGAATTTCATGATGTTTGAAAGTGGTGCTTGGCTTACTTTACCCAGCCTTTGTTGGTGCTGGGTAGTTGGCTTTTCGCTAGAGTGCTGTAGTCGGTTTTTCCTCGAGCGCTGATCATTGCAACACCAGTGGCTCGCTTCCAGTAACGATTCATACTTTCGCCTGTATAGCAACCCCAGCTTTTGCAAATGGCTCCCTTGCTGAACGCTCGACCACTCAGCTTGCGGAGGTCAGTTTCGTGAATCCAAGCGGCCGATACGCCAAGGATTTGTGAGGAATAATCGAGTAAAAAGCAATGTTTGTTAGAGTGGCCGAAGTAGTGGAACGAACGAGTCCTTCCGGCAGGGAGGCGGTTGAGGTGGTTGATGAATTCGTCGCCGGTATTGATCCAGATGAGTCGGGCGCCGCGCTTGTTTGCTTGTTCTTGGATCCAGCGTGTGTAGGGCTTGCCGTCTTCCCGACCGCGTAGAGAGTAGCCTAATTTGTAGACGTACCAATTGATGCGACTCTTCGGCAGCCCTTGTGCTTTTTCTTCTGCACGGATGAGATCGATGTGGAGTGTGGCTGCGCGGATGAAGTTTGCCCACCAGCGATCGTGTTGGTCTGGCTCGATGCGGTATTGCTCCCACTGACGGAGCGCAGGGCCTCCAGATAAAACCAAATGCTCATTCGCACGGCTGCAGTGACCGAGTAGAGTGATGAGCATGATCGTGAGCCATAGACGCTGCATGGTGTCGAGAATGGTATGAAGCTCTGCCCCTGTGAAGGTTAAAATGGCAATCTGGGATGATTTTCGTCCGTAGTGATTTGTTAGGGTGTTAGGTGTGAGTGTTTTAGCAATCTAAAATTTTGAGAATTGGACATTGGCGGGGCTTGAATGAGTGTTTATACCATTGCTAGATGCGCTGTCCGAGATGCCTACATAAGATGCATTTGACTGCCAATGAATGTCCCCACTGCGGACTGACATTGGAGCAGTTGGATGATGTGTACGCTGGATTTGATCGGATGGTGAAGAGTCCGCAGGACGGAGCTGGTGTGTTGCGTGTGGCGCAGCGTCGTCATTTGGCGAAGGTGGTGCAGGGTATTGAGCGCCGGTTTCCACAGATTTGTTTGAGAGTGGTGACCTGTGGTTTAGGTCGGGATCAATCGGTGCAGAGCTATGGATTTTGGTTGATGAATCGTGGTGAATTTGTGGACATGCCAGAGGCTGCGCACGAGCAAGGACTGGTGCTCTTGGTGATTGATGCGCAATCGTGTGAAGCATGCTTGCACTTCGGCTATTTGCTGGACTCAGGGGTGGACGAACGCGAGTCATTTGAAGCATTGCGGAAAGCCCATCCCTATCTGATCGAGAGCAATTATTATGAAGCCAGCAAGGTCATGCTGGTGGGAGTGGAAAAATATTTGAAGCGTCTGTACAAGCGTGCCAAACGAAGGGCCAAGGAGGTATGAGGCGATTGATCTCTATGCTGGGAATGGTGTCCCTAATGATCCACTCTGCGCTTGCGGCGAAGCTTCCAGCATTGCCTGAATGGTCTGAGGAAGACAAGCAGCGCCTGGAGGCGGGTGAGCTGATCGTTGGCGGGGCCTTGCTGGCGGATGAGTTCGTGATTCCTGAGCGCGAGCAAAATGTGACGCCATCGGTCGAGGTGGTGATCGAGGCGGTTGAGGAAAAACCTCAAGAGCCAGGTTTTGAGGTGCTCGATCAAAATTCTACCATCTTTGGGCGGCATCTGTTGAACTATTTTGGTGAACAGGCAAGCAGTCATCTCGTCGACCCACAGCAACTACTGAGTATGCAGGAGCGTCAGGACTTCCTCTACGCGCTCAAGGTGCATGCGGATGTGGCGAAGGTGCCAGTCTATGTCTACCTCTTTGATGAAGAACAGCGGGTGCCTGAAGGGTATCATCCAGAGCAAAATTTTAAACGTGTGTTTAAGTCGGTTGAGAAGCCTATTTTGATTGTGTATTACTACATGGGGGCGCCTATGCGATCGCAATTGGCATTAGTAGGTGGGCAATCATCTGAAGTGCCAGATTGGCACATGCGTGAGCTTTTATGGAATTCGTCAGATAAGGCAAAAGAGAAGTCAGATGTCTTCGATCAGTTGGACGCATTTCTGGGGCAAGTATCGATGCGCCTCTTTTGGGTAGAGGAATTGCTCGATGAACTTGTGGTGGAAAATCGCAGTCCACTAGAGGTCGCTGAGGAGGCAAACACTAGTGAAGTTGGTTCATCAAAGTTGTATCAAAATCTTATTGCTAAGGTGAACTTATCTGTAGAGCAGTTGATGTTATCTCTATCAGTTTTCATACTTATTCTAACATCTTTTTTGTGGTGGTGGAAACGCAGGTATATTTTCCCTGACACCCCAAGTCCACGTCGTCTTGGAGCCAAGAATGGAGGCACCTGTGGGGGTGTTCTAGCCTTTCGCGATGCTCACGAATCCCCTTCAGAACAAGGAAAACGCTTCGATAAAGACTTTTTCTAAAAAACATCTCCTATAAAATGACGGTGAACCACATTGATTTTACTGGGTTTGTGACATATTTTAAACGGAGGTTTAGATCTTCTGGGAAATAAAAATTTGCGAATAAGCATAACTGATGACATATTGCTCCTGTTCCCGCAAGGGACGAGACGGTCCAATAGGATTAGCTGTTCTTTAAGGTTAGGGGGTTTCCTTTAGAATAGTCTATTGGATCGTCTTTTTTTTGTCTTTTTTTCAAATGATCCATCCTTTGCTGTGAGCCTACAGGTGGCTTCAAAGGGAAGCGATGCTTCGGGTGATTCATGTGTTGCCGCCGGGTATTCGATACGTTAGTGTGTTGCTAGACGCGTATTTTTGAATGACTAGAATCATAAGAATGTTCCTGTGTGGTTTTGCCACGATGATGGTGGCGATGGCTCTGCCACCAGATGATTACCACAAGATGCCCAGTGACTTGGGAGGTGTGAGAGAGTTGCAGGACGTGTTGCAGAGCCGACTGGAGAAGGCGCGAGCGGCGACTGTCTGTGTGCAAATGGGGGCGAACTCTGGGACGGGAGTGGTGGTGAGTCCTGATGGTTTGGTGTTGAGTGCCGCGCACGTGGTGACTGGGGTGAGTCGGCGGGTCGATCTACTTTTTGAGGATGGCACCGTGTTAGAGGCGCATTCGCTAGGGCTGAATGCAGACAATGATGCCGCGATGTTACAAATTGTGGATCCACCTGAGGGGCTCGCGTATGTTGATTTATGGAAGGCTGATGCTGATGAATGGGCTCCAAAGACGGTAATGGGTACTTGGGTTTTCGCGCTCGGCCACTCTGGTGGTTTTGATGAAACGCGTGGGGCGGTGCTACGGCTCGGGCGCGTGCTGCGCATGGCTAAGGATACGATTGAGACTGATTGTTCCTTGATTGGTGGAGATTCTGGAGGACCCTTGTTCAACCTGGATGGTCAATTGATTGCGATCCACAGCCGGGTGGGGCGTAGGGTGGTAAAGAACATGCATGTCCCAGTGACTGCATTCACGCGAGACTGGAGCACTCTGAAGTCAGGAGAATTCATGGGGGATGGGCCATTTGCTGAGGTGGAGACGATAGAAGAAAAGGTCTTGGGAGCTAGTTTGTATGAGTCGAAGACAGAAGTGGTGGTGACGGCAGGCTTTGCCATCGATGGCGACGGTCGGCCCAGGCTCGAGGCCGGTGATACCATCATGAGTATTGGTGGGGCTGAGGTGAGTAAACTCGAGCAGATTCGTGAGTTTCTCAATGCGCGGAGTGAGAGCTTCGAGCTCGGTGTGATGCGGGGTGAAGAAGAAATGACCTTCAAGGTGGATGAAACAGAAAGTGAATAAGGACATGGTGTGCTGGTCGATGAGAATGTTGGGAGGGGCTGTCTGTGCAGGGGTGCTCTCATGTAGTCAGTTTGCCTTGATGGCGACCCCCAGTTTGCCAAGTGACGAGCTGACCAATGGTGAGTTGATGCGTTCTTTATTCCAGCCGCAGCGAGATCAGCTGCAGAAGAGTAGCGCGGTGCTCTACGATGGATGGAAAAACTTCAACTATGGCATGGTCGTGAGCGAGGATGGTCACATCCTCGTGAAAGCGAGTGAATTGGTGGGGCGAGAGGACGTGGTGCTGCGAGTGCAGGAGCTCAAGTTTACCAAGTATGAGGTGGTGGCCGAGAGCCCGCGCTGGGATTTGGCTTTGCTCAAGGTGGATGCTGCGGGCTTGCATCCCGTGGAATGGGCCTCGGATACCGTCTTGCCGATAGGGTCGGTGGTGGTGGCGAATGGTGCGACCAGCCGCAAGCGTCGCAGGATCAATGTGGGAGTGGTCAGTGCCAAGCAAAGAGAGGTGTCTGGACAGGTGCCAGCGGTGATTGGCATTACCTTCGAAGCGACGAGTGGCTCTCTAAAAGTAGTGGCTGTCAATCCCGATGCTGGCGCTGCTGAAGCAGGCGTGAAGGAGGGTGACCGGGTCAGTGCCGTTGCAGGCGAAGAGGTGAAGAAGCGTTCGGAGTTGATCGACATCCTGCGCGATTATCAAGTGGGTACTTGGGTTGATCTGACCCTTGATCGCGATGGAGAGAAACTGCGGGTGAAAGTCGAACTGATGTCTCGCGATGCGGTCTACGATGCTGGTCAGACACGCAATGATGCGATGAGTGGTGCGTATTCAAAGCGTCGCGATGGGTTTCCCATGGCGATGCAGACGGACATCCCATTCAACAATCGCACCATTGGTGGGCCCTTGTTGAACCTCGATGGCAAATGTGTGGGCATGAACATTGCGCGTGCCAATCGTGCGGAGAGTCTTGCGATACCGGTGGCACAGCTTCGGGCAGAGCTCGAGGCGATGCTGCTCGAGGCAAAGAAGCCCTGATTCAGCAGTTGCATGCCCGGTAAATTCGTTTAGAACACGGGTGTGAAGAACGACTCAGTGGCGACGATGGTGGTGGAGGCTTGCTTGAAGGCCGGTATTCGTGAATACGTGGTCTGCGCAGGGGCACGCAACATGAGTTTGATTGATGCCTTGGTGAGCAGCGATGACGCTATCATTTGGTCGCACTTTGAAGAACGCTCCGCCGGATTTTTTGCGCTTGGGCGAAGCATGGATTCCCGCGAGCCTTGTGCCGTGGTGACCACATCGGGTACCGCGGTTGCGGAGCTCTTGCCCGCCGTGATTGAGGCACATTACCAAGGGCGCCCGCTGGTGTTGATCTCTGCCGACCGCCCCGCCTCATTCCGCGGCTCAGGTGCGCCTCAGGCGATTGAGCAACCGGGGATTTTCAGTCAGTATGTGGAAGCCTGCGATGATGTGACTTCTGTCGAAGACGTTCTTTTCGAGAACTGGGCTGGCTTGCGACCATGGCACCTCAATGTCTGCTTGGAAGAGGATGAGGTTGTGAGGCCTGTGCTGCAGAAAATCGAGGAGTTTCAGCCCTTGCGTAGTAATTTTGATGTCACTGATTTGGTGCATTTTTTCCAAGACCATTGGAAAGGTTTCGTGGTGGCTGTTGGCGGTCTAGAGCCTGAGGATCGCGAAGAAGTATTTGGCTTCCTCAAAGAGATTAAAGTGCCGGTTATTGCTGATGCTACCTCTGGACTACGCGAGTTACTGGGGCCCTACTTAGTGGCGGATGCGGAGCAGGTGATGCGTGAATTCAAACCTCAATGTGTGCTTCGCTTGGGGGAGGTGCCTGTGGGGCGCTTTTGGCGTGACTTAGAGAATACCCCTGAAGTGCGTGTCTTTTCGGTGACGCGTTCCGGCTTCTCGGGGCTCGCCCGCGAATCTGCAGTGCTGCACGGTGAGGTTGGTAGGATCCTACGCGGCCTCGGTGAGGTGGGTGAATTGGGGGATACTCAGGATATCCTGGTGGCCAACCGTCGCCGATGGAGCCAGACTCAGGATCTACTGGATGCCTACCCGGATAGCGAGCCTGCCATGATGCGCACCTTGTCGATCTATGCGACTACCGCTCAGAGCCTATACCTAGGCAATAGCTTGCCGATCCGTGAATGGGGGCAATTTGCACAGCGCGACTATCCGATTGAGACGGTGCGCGCAAACCGTGGAGCAAATGGGATCGATGGCCAGCTGTCAACTTGGATTGGAATGACCCATGGACTTGACGATTCTTGGTGTGTCTTGGGGGATTTGACCACGCTGTATGATATGTCTGCACCATTTTTGCTCGATGGTTGTGAAGCTAGTGGCAGGGTGCTGGTGATCGTGAACAATAGTGGAGGTAAGATCTTTGAACGGATGCCTCGCGTCAAACAAATGGCACCGCTCACGCGGGAACTCGTGCTGAACCACCATCAATACCCGTTTGAAAAATGGGCAGAGATGTGGGGATACGATTACGCCGTATTTAAAAATGCTGACGAGATCGAAATTGAATCATCCGAGCGCGTCCAAGTCGTGGAAATCGTTCCTTCTCAAGAGCAAACAGAAGCGTTCTGGAAAGCCTACGCCAGCCTTTAAATAGACGTTTATTCGAGGGTTTTAAAATATTAGAGACAAGTTAGGGTTTCGTTATCGCTGAAATCGCGTAAGTTCCTGTGAACTTGTCCCAAATACTGTTAATTTTAGATGAAAAAATTTATGGCTATATCGGGAATTTCCTCTGGTAAACGACCAGCAAACCTGCACAACTAAGGTAATGAGTGATGTACATGACGAGAAAAATGACGTGCCACAGACGTGGCGTCGTCGTCGCTTTCTCGGCACTTTTGGGACCCTCATAGGCGCCTTTGCATTGAGCGTGCAGAACTCCTACGCGGTGTTCTTTTCGAGTACCAAGCCGGTGGCAGGAATTCCGCAGTCTTGGGTCGATCAAAAAGGGAAGGACGTTCTTCGATACGCCAATTTTATCAAAGGCCTGAAGCTCAAAAATATTTCTCCCTACATGGTGCTGCATCCGCACTTTAAAACCCGCGGGCGCACCCAGAATAGTCTTCCTCCGCGTTACATGTGGCGTCGTATTGCTCCGACGCTCAAGGTGATTGACCAATTATCGAGCAGCATGCGTAAGCCGGTTTCTGAGCTTCTTTCAGTCTATCGCAGCCCAGCGTACAACCGCGCAGTGCGTGGACGCAGCCGTTCTCAGCACCTAGAGAATCGCGCCGTGGATGTTCGCTTCAAGGGGGCGTCGCCTTGGACTGTGTCTCGCTATGTCAGAAAAATGCGGAGCCAGGGAGCATTCCGTGGGGGCGTGGGCCGCTACAGCAGCTTCACCCATGTTGATACGCGTGGAAATAATGCGGACTGGTAGGGGCTAGGCAAGGCCGAGCGGGATGGATGATTTTTGAGTTGATGCAGCGTGTTGTTGCTTTATCTGGGCAGGCTAGCAGTTTCTGAATAGGCCTAGAAGAGACCTCTTCATGCGGGGGCGCTTGTTCGCTGGGGTGTGTCGTGAATGTGCATTTCACGCGCGATATGACCGGTACTGGCGGCGTTGATTTTCTCTGGCTGATCTCGGTGATTGAGGCGTTCGCTTATTAGCTTTCTTAAATCTTACTATTAGCAGGGGAATTGCGTGGCCTTACCTTGACGGATAGCAGAACCCGTAGCATAGTCGCGGCATGGCAAAGGTATTAACTGAAGAAAATTTCGATGCTGAAGTATTGAACTCTGACAAACCAGTATTGGTAGATTTCTGGGCGGAATGGTGTGGTCCTTGTAAGATGATCTCACCCATCATTGATGAGCTTTCTGATGAGGTTGGCGACGCAGCAGTCGTTGGCAAAGTAGAAGTAGACAATGCGCAGGCATTGGCTGCGAAGTTCGGCGTACGTTCTATCCCATTCCTCTTGTTCTTTAAGGACGGAGAAGTGAAGGATCAGATCGTGGGTGCGAATGTGACTAAAGAAGGTCTCAAAGAAAAGCTCCTCGCTCTCTAATCAATACACAGATCGATTAATCTAATTGGATGGCTTCACCAGATGGTGAAGCCATTTTTTTGTGATTTTCGGTAGAAAAGAGATTGCACATCCGTTCGAATGCTATATACCAAGCCCCAGCAAAGGCCTAGGTGGCGGAACTGGTAGACGCGCTGGGTTTAGGTTCCAGTGTCCTTGGACGTGCAGGTTCGATTCCTGTCCTAGGTATTTTCCTTTGCAAAAACGAGCTCACCAATTTTGGTGAGCTTTTTTTATGTGGTGTTGCTGCCTGTCGGTTCAGCAAGTAAGTGTTGCAGCGGCAGCGCGATCTGGGTAGCTTAGCGCGCGCATGATTGCATTTGTTGAAGGTTCGGGAGCTCATTCTAGGGGAGCATTGTCGGAGGAGGTGTTTGAGATCTTTTCCGAGTATGGCTTGCTTTCGAAGTCGCCGGATTTTGCCTACCGTCCGGAGCAGCAAGAAATGGCGCATGAGGTGGCCTCAGCGATGGAGGAGAGCCGCGTGCTCGCGGTGGAGGCGGGCACTGGGGTCGGGAAGTCTTTGGCGTACTTGATTCCTGCGGTGAAGTTTGCTCTGGAGCGCAATAAGAAGGCAATCATCTCGACCCACACGATTAACTTGCAGGAGCAGTTGGTGGGGAAGGATATCCCGATTGTGCGAAAGTTGCTTGGAGAAGATTTTCAGGCGGTGCTCTTGAAAGGGCGCCAAAATTACCTCTGCCCACTGCGTTTGAGGATTGCGATGGATTCGAAGGGAGATCTATTCACGAGTTCGGAGGTGGATGAGCTGAAGCGAATCTGGGATTGGTCTGAGGAGACTAAGGACGGGACGCTGAGCACGCTGGGCTTTCAGCCGGCTGCCAAGGTGTGGTCGCAAGTGTGCAGCGAAGCGCATATTTGTACTCCCCGTACCTGTGGAACTAGAGGAAATTGTTTCTACCAAAAGGCGCGCAAGGAGGTGGAGAAAGCCAATGTAGTGGTGGTCAATCACACCTTGTTTTTTTCATTGTTGGGTGCGAATCGCGAGGATCAAGACGAGGACGATATGGGGTACATTTTCCCCAACGACTTCGCGATCTTTGATGAAGCGCACACGCTTGAGGAAGTGGCGGCCAATCAACTGGGGCTGCGCTTGAGCCAATCGAGCTTGCGCTTTGATATTTCGAGGTTGTACAACCCGAGGAATAAGAAGGGGTTACTCAAGCAGCTCCGCAGTGGTCGCGGGATCGAAGCTGCTGAAGATCTGCTTGAGCGCGCCCAAGACTTTTTCGATGAACTGGGCGAGGTGATCGAGTTTGGCCAATTTGCCAAAGAAGCTCGAGTGCGTGAGCCGGACATCGTGGACAACTCGCTGGCGGAGCCACTGCGCAAGCTTTGGGACATCGTCCAAGATGAGGCTGAGAAGCTCGAGAAGGAATCGAATGCCCGCAAGGAACTCATGGATGGTGCGCGCCGATTGCGCGAAATGCATGCTACCTTGGCTGACTTTCTCGACCAAAAAGACGAAGAAAGTGTCTACTGGGTGGAGAAGTCTGGACGCGATGGCGACTACTTGAGCCTGCGCTCGGCGCCGGTGAATGTGGCGGATCGCTTGCGTCACCTGATGTTTGGTGATGGTCGGACCTGTATTCTGACCTCGGCGACTCTGAGTGCTGGCGAGGGCGACATGAGTTATTTTAGAAGGCGAGTGGGGGCCGAGCACGCCAAGCCGGTGCAAATTGGTTCTCCCTTTGACTATGCTAAGCAAATGGAGGTCTACGTGATGCAGGCGATGCCGGATCCAGGCACGCCAAAGTACGAGTCGGCACTGGTGCATTGGATTGGTCGCGTGCTCAAGTACACCGAGGGCAAGGCCTTTGTGCTCTTCACCAGCTACAAGGTGATGCGCAACGTGGCGGATGCCATGGAAGACTACTTTGATGAGACTGGTTGGCGCTTGCTAGTTCAGGGTGATGGCACCCCGCGCAACAAGATGGTGGACATCTTTCGCAACGACATCCACAGCGTGCTCTTCGGGACCGATAGCTTTTGGGCTGGTGTCGATGTACCAGGTGAGGCGCTGAGCAATGTGATCGTCACCCGCCTCCCCTTTGCCGTGCCAAACCACCCGCTGGTGGAGTCGAAGATCGAAGATATTGAGGCGCGCGGCGGGAATCCATTCATGGAATACTCGGTGCCAGAGGCGGTCATCAAGCTGCGCCAAGGGGTCGGTCGCTTGATCCGTTCAGAAAAAGATTCGGGAGTGGTCACCATCCTCGACAACCGAGTGGTCACCAAGCGCTACGGTAAGATGTTCCTTAAAGCACTGCCCGATGCGCCAGTGAAAATTGTGAAGCAAGAGCAGTAACGAGGGGGATGAATGCGCTAGGCGCAGGGGCTACTCAATGTTGTTTTCTAGCCACGAGGATACAATGGCGTGCGCGCTTGGCATTCTCGCGGGGTTTGGAAGCATGTTGTTCTACCAAGAAGCCCGCTTGGCCCAGCAATTTCTTAAATTTCGGTGCGGGCTCGGAGAGCCAATAGGCGACGCAGGCGCCGGGCTTGAGCACCGACTTCATCTTCTGCAAGAACGCGGGGGAGTACATTTGGTTGTTACCCTGTGTGATGAGGTCGTCTGGGGTGTTGTCGATGTCGATAAGGATTGCGTCGAAGCTCGACTTCCCTTTGCTGCTTAGGATGCTGTGAAAGTCACCTTGAGTGATCACAGTGCGTGGGTCTTCGAGGAGTGGGCCGTTGTACTCTACCAGGAAGCTGCGGTTCCACTCGATGATCGGCGTCATGAGTTCTGCCACTTCGACGGTGGCTTGCGGACCTACGAGTTCGAGGGTGCGCTTCAGGGTGAAACCGAGGCCTAGCCCACCAATCAGAACCTTCGGGTCCGGTGGGCTGAGTGGTTTGTCTTTATGAATGTGCGAGCAACCTAGATCTGAGAGGTGGCGCTCAGAGAAAGTCTGAGAGGTGCTCATGAGCTCGTAGCCATTGTACTTCAGGTAGAAGTCGCCATCGTGGGAGTGCAGGGAAAAGTGGGTGCCATCTGGCATCGTTGACTCGGCGAGGTCCTCATACGGTTTCATGCCGCGAGCCTTGCGCAGATTCAGCTGCGCAACAAGCCTGGAATACAATTGACTCAGCCTGCTCAGGCATGTCGTTTACGTCGTGAGAGCACGAGACATGTAGCGAGGCAGAGCATGCTCGCGCTTGAGGGTTCAGGCACGGCTGTTACGTCGTATGTTGTGGTCACTGAAAAATCGACATTGCGAACGCGGAACGCATCACTTGAGCTGGAATCGTAGCCCACGGAAAATGATTGCGTGGCGGGGGATAGGCTCACTGAGTCACTTGTCAGGTTGGCATTGCCAGTCACTCCTGCGACCATGTCAGTGGGGTCAGTATCAAGAATGTGGCGGGCGTTGTTGTTGTAGTTGGCTAGAATCAGATTACTGAAGCCATCGAAGACGAGCGTGGTACTGCCTCCGGTGCTCAAAGTCACGTTGATCGGTGAGTCGAGCGAGAAGGTGAGGAATTCTCCAGTCTCGTTGATCTTGTTGCCCACATTACCGGGAGCGTAGGCGCCTGGGGTGTTGAGGCCCATGGTGCCGTTGGTGAAGGTGTTGGCATCCTTGGGGATCACAGAGTCTTGGGTGGACACGAGGATGTTGACCGAGAAATGATCGGCCACGGCGTCGCCGTCGAAGTCGAGGTTGGTCACTGTGTAGGTGACCACCATTTCATCTGTAAATTCGCCAGTGACGGCGACAGTGCCGCCAGAATCAACAATGGCGTTTTCACCGCCACCGATGTCGATTCGTGAGTTGATGGCGGATGCTCGATTGAAATGGATGGTGCTCGCGGCGGAGACAATACTACTACTTGCTATTGCATATGCGATAGCACAATTCAGGGGGTGTTTGGGGTGCATTACCTAAACGTATAACATAGAGCTGGTTATGGATCAAAGGTGAATCTCTATAACAGCTAACAGACTCAAAGGTTTAGATCGAGGATATGGCTCTGGACAGAGCGGATAGGATCCTGCCATGATCCTCGCCTGGAACCATGGCAACGCACGCTCTCTACGAGGTCTACGACCCACAAAAAAATGATTTATTGTCGCATTTGCTGATGCATCAGCCTGAGTTGATGCCGCTATTGGTGATACTCAGGAGCCGTGAAGCGGTGCATGCTTTAGCGGCGGAACTTGCGGCAGCCGGGCTCAAGGTAGATTCGGTGCATGGGAAGAAGAAGCCTGAGCTGGTTGAGCGCGCCTTGCTTGATTTTAAGGCTGGTGGCCTTGAGCTGCTGGTAGCTACTGATGCCTTGATTCGCAATTTGGATCTGAGTGGGGTACGCCATATGCTGCACATCGATTTCCCCGAGCTTTGGCAAGATTATCAGGACCGTTGGCAACTGGTGCAAGCGGAGGATGGTGTGTTGCTTAGTTTTAGTACGCCTGATGGAAGTGGCGCATTGAAGGCGGTGGAGGAAGTGCTCGGTGGCGAAATTCCTCGTACGAAAGCCGAGGGGTTTCTCTATGAGGGCAAGCCGCCACGCCAGAACCCAGCGCGTAATAAAACGCCCAAACGTGGCGAACGTTCTAAACCGCTGCAGCACAAAAAAAAGAAGTGGAAACCAAAGAAGTACGGTCGCCACTGAGCCGGATTAGAAACATTCAGGAAGGACCTGATCGAGAGCTTTGCGGAATGGGCTGGGTATTGGGGTGTCAGCCAGTGTGTTGATCGCGTGCCAGACTTCGCCATCAGATTGATCTAGCGCCTCGGTATAGTGATAGATCTGTAAATGGACCTTGTGGTGGGTGATCGCGTAGTTGGCGCGATACAGTAGGTCGAAGGGCTCAAGCTGTTCGAGTGGGCGCTGTGGGAGGCTCCACATGCCGGAACGTCGGTCACCTTGGCTCGCTTGGCTGAGTAAGAGTTCTTTCTCACCAGCAGAAGTGGTGCGGATGGCGAGGAGGCAATGTTCGTCGAGGTGCACGGTTTTTTTACGCGCTTGCTTCACCGGGAGGGACTCAGGCTCGGTGGCAGTGCAGAAGGCGCGGATCGGGCACAAAAGGCAATCTGGCGCTTTGTTGGTGCAGACCCGCTGCCCCAGTTCCATCAATGCGGAATTGAATAAGCGGGGGTGTTGGTGGTCGAGGACTTGTTCCGCCCAGCTCCAGAGCTGCTTCTGCCCCGGTCCGTTGTCGACTCTGTCGCGGAAGTTGAAGACGCGACTGAGGACTCGGGCAACGTTGGCGTCGACGATCGGCTGAGCTTGGTTGTATGCGAAGGAGGCAATCGCCCCAGCGGTGTATCGTCCGATGCCGGGAAGCTTGAGTATCGTCTGATGATCGGTAGGGAAATGCCCTCCATGCTCTTCACTGATGGCACGGGCTGCTTTCTGCAAATTGCGCACGCGGCGGTAGTAGCCGAGTCCTTCCCAGGCGCTCAGGATTTCCTGTTCTGGGGCGTAGGCGATGCTTTTTGGTGTGGGGTAGCGCTTGAGGAAGTTGACGTAGAAGCCTCGGTTCAAGACGGTGGCAACCTGAGTTTGCTGCAGCATGACCTCAGAGACGAGGATGTGCCATGGGTCAGTGGTCTGGCGCCAAGGGTAGTCTTTGCCACTGGCTTCAAACCAGGTGACTAGGGCGCTTTGGAAGGCTGCGATGTCTTTGAGCTGCATTAGCTGTGCGGCGTGGAGGTGATGCTGGTGCTGAGTGTGTGGGATTCTCCTGGGGCGAGCATGCGCGTGTCGTGGCGAGCATTCGCGGCTTCGATGCAGACAAAGTCGTGGAATTCCGCGTCAGCGAGGTCGCCGAGTGCCGCAGCTTTTTCTGTCCAGGGGTTCCAGACCACGGTGGTGCCGCTGCCACCATTGCGGATTGTGATGTCTCGCTTGAGTGCTGCGTCTTGGAGCGTGATTGGTGAGTCTCCATGGTCGTAGATGCGGTCCACTTCGCTCTGGATGTGGATTTCCCCATGTTGTTGATGCATGGTTTCGTTGGTGGTATCGATGAAATGTTCGTCGTCGAAGCCGAGGAGGCGCACCGCGTCAACATCGCTGACCTTGAAATAGGAATGCAAGGCTCCGCCTACTGGGACATCTTGGTCGCTCACGTTGGTGGCAGTGAGTGCCAAATCTAGGGAACGACCCACGCGGATGCTAAGCTGTGCGGTGAGGCCGAACTCGGCCGATGCTTCGGCTGGAAGCTCAAAGACAAGCTCGGTATATTCTGGATTTGTGGAGGTTTGGCTGAGTATCCAGAATCGTGAGCGCGCGACACCGTGTGAAGGCAACTCAGGATTGCTCGGGTGTGCATTGAACCATGGCCAACAGACGGGGATGCCGCCGCGGATGGCTTTGCCTTCTTTGTATACCGCTTCCTTGCTGGTGAAGATTACGGGTGCTTGGCCAGCTGGCTCGAACGCGGTGACATGCGCGCCGTGTAGGGCAACCGTGGCGCTGGCGTGCGCATGGGTGACTTGAATGACTGGGTAGCCGTCCGCGAGCGAGGCGAAGTGCAGCTCGCCAGGAATCAGAAGTGCATCATTGAGTTGAGGTGCCATGCTTGAATTAGGCGTGACTGAGCTCCTAGCGTCAATCGTGAAGTGTCACCGATTCAACACCATGGTGGGTAGCGCATCGGTGCTGCGTGATGGCGGTCTGGTGCTGAGGTTCTGCGGCGGAGGGGGCGTGCGGTTGGGAGCTCAGCAGTACGATCGTTTGGCACTCGAGGGAGCCGGCTAATGGCAGGTTTGAGTGGGTTTGTCGTGGATGAGCTGAGTGCGCCGGCGATGCGATGATTTGCTTTGAGAGGCGTATTTTTCTGATCTTGGGCGAGGGCGTGCAGCTTTGTTGAATTTCTTGAGAATCTAGCTTTGCAGTATGCTAGGGATTGAGTATCTTGTGCGGAAGATGTGGGAGTTAATCAAACAAGGTGGGCCATTGATTTGGGTGCTATTGGCACTGACATTTGCCGCCTGCGTGGTGGTGATTGAGCGCGGTCTATTTTTCCAGCGCAACCGAGTCCACGTTGGTAATTTAATTTTAGGTTTGGCCAATCATGTGCGAAAGAAAGCCTACAGCGAGGCTCTATACGAGGCTGCGCGCGCTCCGGGGCCAGTCGCTCGCGTGGCGCATGCGACCTTGATGCGCCACCATCTGCCACGGACTGACCTGCGCGACATCGCGCGCGAGGCTGGCCAGCTCGAAGTGCCGCGCATTGAAAAGAACCTTCGCGTGCTATACACGGTGGCTTTAGTCGCCCCGCTTGTGGGTATGTTGGGTACCATGCTTGGCTTGATCCAAACCTTTGAAGGGATTCAGCAGAATGTGGGCTTCACCTCGACAAAGTTGATCAATGATGGGGTGCACGAATCTTTGGTAACTACTGCTGTTGGTTTGATGGTGGCAGTGCCTGCCTATTTGTTTTACATGTATTATGTGAGCCGGGTGAAGCGCATGGTGCACCGCATCGAACGTGCCGGTATTGAGATGGTGAATGTGATCTGTGATGCGCGTGAGACCGCCGGACCGATTGTCCACATCAAGGACACGACCGCAGTTGCTCCAAATAAGGATTCCAAGGCGAGCTCTAATTCATGAAGCTTGAGATGACATTGCCGGAGCGTCCGAGCTTTTTGCACGCTCTGCCGATATTAGACCTGCTGGCCCTGGTGATGTTATTTCCCGTGCTAACTGCGGCATTGGCGCCGCAAGCGGGGGTGGAGGTGGAACTACCGGAGACTGAGTTTAGACTGCAGCGCGTGGCGAACCCGATTGTGCTTAGCGTGTCTGGTGGATCAGAGCCTGAGTATTGGGTCGGCAAGCAACGCGTCGAGCGCGAGGCATTGATGTCGGTGGTGGCGGAGCGTGCTGGCGATTGGAATGAAGGCGGCCGTCCGGCAGTGCTATTGAAGGTGGATAAGTCAGCGCAGAGTCTCGGTATGGAGCTGAGCTTCGAATTGCTGCGTGAAGGCTACAGATGCTTGTGGGGGGCCAAGCTCGCCCAATAACTATTAGTGAACCATCATGGTGTTTTCCCGACAGAAGCGGATCAAGCGCGACCTCGAGGCAGGTCTGGTGTTCCGTTGGCGTGGCGGGAATAGCGGGAATTCTGGTGGTTTGATCATCTCGATGTTGATTTCGATCGCGATGATGGGGGCTTTGTTCTGGGGACTGGATGTGGACTTCCAGCAGGTGCCCGCAAAGAAGAGAAGTTTTGCCAAAATATTGATGGTTGATGAAATGTCGTCTGGCTTGGTGCTTTGGGTCGACCAACAGAGCCCATTTCCTGCACGGTGGGATCCTGCGGAGCAAGAGGAAATCGATGGGCGGGTCGCAGGGCATTTGGAGACGACCTTGCGTTCCTTTCGTGCGCCTCAAGAAAATTGGCTAGAGATGCCTGAGCGTGCTCAGGAAATGACCGAGATGCGACTCGTCGAGTCCGCTCAGACGGATCTTGGGCCATTGCCCGAGCCAACGCGCCCGTCTACTGAGAATCAAATCATCGAGCTATCCGTCGATCTCGCATCGACTGGTGGTTTAGCGAAGCGATTGCCTGAGAGCTTGAGTCAAGTGCTGACGACTATCCCTGTGGCTCAATATGGGGCTGAGATCCACTACGCGATGGTGGTAGCCGGTGACGGCACGGTGCAACAATGTCTACCGATCGAGTGGTCGTCTGAGCCATTCGTGCATGCCGTGGGGGCGTGGCTCATGCGCCAGCAATTTCAGCCCAGTAAGTCTGATGAGCCGGTGCTTGGTGACGTCTCGGTGAAAATCAATGTGATCTACCATGTGGCAAATAAGCTTTAACGACCTCGTCATCTCGGTGCTCAGCATCACCTTGCTTCTTTTGGGGGTCTTCCACTGTGGAAGAGTCATCAGCAGCCGTGCGGCCAAGCGCCGCGCCAAGCGCGTGGTCATGCAGTGTGATGTCTGTGGCAATTTATACCAAAACCCTGAAGGGCTCAAAATTTTACCCTGTCCAGCTTGTGGCCGAGACAACCGACGTGGCAGAGATAAGTCTCTAGGATGAGACTTGCACTTCAGCATATTGCATAGATAATACCCCACAAATCAAAAGATTTATGAACGAACGCAGAGTAGTGATTACTGGTATTGGAACCGTGAGCCCATTGGGTAACGACCTCCAATCAACATGGGAAGGCCTCAAGGCCGGTAAGAGTGGTATCGATTATATCACTCAGCTCGACACCGCAGACTATCCAGTCAAGATCGGTGGCGAAGTCAAAGATTTCGACGCTAAGCCATTTTTTAAAGACCCTAAAGACGCTCGCCGCGCCGATCGATACACTCAGCTCGCCATGGCTGCTTCCAAGATGGCGGTGGAAGACTCCGGGATGGATCCAGATGCTGTGGACAAGACTCGCGTGGGTGTCATGGTGGGATCCGGTATCGGTGGACTAGGAACGCTGGAACGTGAGCACGAAAAATTGCTCAATCGCGGGCCAGCCCGAGTTTCACCTTTCGTGATTCCGATGATGATCTCCAATATTGCTTCTGGCATGATTTCCATGGAATATGGATTTGGTGGCCCGAACATGGTGATCTGTACTGCCTGCGCGACTTCCAACCACAACATTGGTGAAGCGTGGCGTATGATCAAGTTTGGCGATGCTGATGCCTTTATTGCAGGTGGTGCAGAAGCGACAATGCTTCCTATGGGGCTTGGTGGTTTTGCCAACATGAAGGCGCTTTCTACTCGCAATGACGACCCACAAGGTGCGTCACGTCCGTTCGATACTGGCCGCGATGGCTTTGTGATGGGCGAAGGTGCTGGTGTGGTAATCATCGAGGAACTCGAACACGCCAAGGCACGTGGTGCGAAAATTTATGCCGAGCTCGTCGGCTATGGTGTCAGTGCTGACGCCTACCACCTCTCCGCTCCATCACCTGATGGTTCTGGTCCGTCTCGCGCGATTCACATGGCGCTGAAGCATGGTGGAATCAACCCGAATGAAGTGGACTACGTGAATGCTCACGGCACCTCTACCCCACTCGGAGACATTTCAGAGACAACGGCACTGAAGATGGCCTTTGGTGATCACGCCAAGGACAAGCTGGTGATCAGCTCGACCAAGTCGATGACTGGGCACCTTCTTGGTGCTGCAGGCGGTATTGAAATTGCAGCTTGTTTGATGGCGATCCAGGATGATGTGGTGGCTCCAACAATCAACCTCCAAGATCAGGACCCACAATGTGATCTCGATTATTGTGCAAATACCGCTCGCGAACTGAAGGTGGACGTTGCTCTTTCAAATTCCTTTGGCTTTGGTGGTCACAATGCAAGCCTCTTGGTGAAGAGGTTTTCCTAAGCGACCAGATTCATTTTAAAGCCCCCAGCTACTGTGACGTAGATGGGGGCTTTTTTTTGTTGGTGGATCGACGATGTGTGTCTACTAGTTGTGATGCATTTATTAATTGTTAGGATGCGTTAGTAATAATGGAGAGGACACAAGCAGAGGAGGACGCGCATCACGTAGCGAGTCAAGGTGACAAGCAATCATTTTGGTTGATGGTCATGCTTGCGGCGCAAAACGCCTTCAATGACAAGGCCGCCCAGTTTTTTTTGATCCCACTGGCTGGCTGGCTTGCGGTGCAGGCTGGCACGGGGGATGGCGGCAGTGTGAAGTATGTTTTGGGCGCGCTGATTGTCGCCCCCTTTATTTTTCTATCACCAGTAGCGGGCTGGATATCGGATCGTTTTAGCAAAACGTACGTCTTGCGTGCGAGCATGATTCTACAGCTTTTTGTGTTGGTTTTGGTGACGGTGTCGCTGGCCTTGAAGAACTTTGAGTTGGGGATTCTTGCGTTCTTTATTCTGTCAGTGCAGTCGACGGTTTTGAGTCCTGCGAAGAAGGGATTGGTGAAGGAAATGGTGGGGAGTGAGCGTCTTGGCTTTGCAAGTGGGATTTTGGAAATGGCGTCTGTGTTGGCGATCTGCGTTGGCCAAATTGTGAGTGGTTTTTGGTTTGATAGCCGCCTAAAGGGATCTGGAGACGGATGGAATGCCGCGCTATGGCCAATGGTGATTTTGACAATGCTGGCAATCCCGGCGGTGTTGCTTTCTTTGAGAATGAAGGTCTACCGGTCTCCGGGTGAGCGTGAATTCCACAAGGGAATTTTGTTTGAGCATGTTGGGCAGTTGCGTGAGCTTTTGGGCGAGCAAAAGCTTCGATGGGCTGGGCTCGGTGTGGCATTCTTTTGGTTTCTTGGTGGGAGTATTAATTTATCTGCAGTGCAGCTGGCTGAGCAACTCACGGGCGGTCGCGCCGGCTTTGGCTCTGAGATGGCTTGGTTTCTGACGGCAGCCAGCGGGGGCGTGGTGCTGGGGGGCTATTTGGGTTCACTCGGGTGCAAGCGCAATATTGAATTGGGCTTGGTGCCGCTCGGGGGGATGCTCACAGTGATTGGTTGTTTTATGATGGCCTGTAGTCCGCTGGATTCGTTGGCGATCAAGCTATGGATGATGTTGTCTGGTGCTGGTGCGGCGATCTTTTTGGTGCCACTCAATGCCTATGTGCAAGACGCCTGTGCGCCGGAGCGCCGCGGTCAGATTTTGGCGGGCTTGAACCTATTAGATTGTCTTGCTGGGGCGCTTGCTGTGGCGTTCCAATTTGGGATGAGCGCGATGGGGCTAAGCATGTCGTCGCAATTTGTGATCACTGGCTTGCTGGCCTCCTTGGTCGTGATTTTTTCAGGCAAGCTCCTGCCTAAACAATTTGTCAGGTTCACGGTGCTTGGGCTCTTTCGGATGTTCTACCGTCAGCGGGTGCTTGGCATCGAGAATATGCCAAGCAAAGGAGGTGTTCTGGTGCTGCCAAATCATGTGAGCTATGTGGACGCCTTTGCCATCAGCGCAGCGAGTGCGCGACCAGTGCGCTTTTTGATGCATGAAAGCTTCTTCCAAAAGCGCAGCCCAATTAGCGTTTTTGCTCGTTTGTTCGACACGGTGCCGATTTCTTCGAAGCGTGCAAAGGAGGCGATTGAGGTCGCTGCTCAAGCATTAGAACAAGGCGATGTGGTGTGCATTTTTCCAGAAGGCCAGCTGACGCGGACTGGAGGGTTGAATCCACTGAAGCGCGGTTTTGAACTCGTGGCTCGGCAGGCGAATTGTCCGGTGCTTCCAGTCTATATTGGGGGACTGTGGGGGTCTATTTTCTCCTATGAGCGGGGTAAGTTGGTAAAAAAGGTGCCTTATGCGATCCCTTATGGAATGAGTGTCTCGTGGGGGCAGCCGATTGATGGTGAAGCGATTTCAACGCTAGCGGTGCATCATGCCTTGTATGAACAATCGAGTCATGCGCTCGAGATGAATGAGAAACATGTGCGTGGCGTTAAGCTGCTGCGCAAGCCCCTGAAAGTCATGGGCGGGGATCGTGAAGCTTTTGATGCGATGTTGCTGCATTCACGCGGAATGAGCGAGATCGAACAACGTTCGCTGATTGCCAATGCGATACAAGTACGAGAGAACTCTGAGATCCCGCGTGGTGCTGTGCTTATCGTCGATGCCTCTTATGGGGTCACTCCGGTCTTTGCAGTGGCATTGCAGGCGGTGCATGGGGTGCAGGTGCTTATGGTGAACGAATACACCTCGCTCAGCCGCATTGAATCGTGGCTCGATCAACACACCGTGCACGCAGCGATTGGTGATGGGGCGCTTTACCGTAAATTATTGAAAGCGGGAGCCCAAGACCTCGTGTTCTTTGACCTGAAGGGGGAGCAGGATGCTGAAGCTGAACTGCCACGTTACGCCGTAGGAGTCGTGGCAGATCGCGTGATCTCCATTGCCGCACGCAATCATGTGATCGAAAAGAATGGCAACGAGCAGCACCTTGGCTGGAGAGAGGGGACATGCGGCAGGATTCTGCTAGGCTATCGCTATCATGTGGTTTCTGAGAATGTCATCGAACTCCAAGGCCCAAGCTACGCTCATCTCCCAGGCTCATCGATCAATGTGGATAGTGAGATGGATGAAGATGGCTTTATCTATCCGCATTGGTAGTCGATTCTGTGGTAGATTCTTCCTTGTGTTCGGTGGAGTAGGTTGTTAGGCAGTGGTATGTTTGCACGCGATCTCCACAACTGGTTGTTTGAAATGTTGTATTCAGGTCAAGATTCTGCGGGGGCGCAGGAGCATTTGATCGTGAATATCATCATGTTGGTCATCGTGCTGCTGATTTCAGTAGTGTCCTATTACGTGGTGCGCTCGGTGCTCTATGGTGTGACGGCGCGCTTTGTCAAGATGACCAAGAACGACTGGGATGACGAGGTGATGAAGAGTCGCCTGTTACGCTGGATTTCATTGCTGGTTCCGGTGTTTATCATTTGGTCTGGGGCTCAGGCGATGGCCGAGATGTCGGTGGATGGTGATGCAGAGTCGTTGAAGTATCTGGCTGGTTCTGGCGAGATCTTGATGGTCGTGTCGCAGATTTCGGCGATCAGTTTGGTTCTTCTAGCAGTGATGTCCTGCCTCAACATTGTGGAGCGCATCTATGGGCGTTATGAGATTTCGCGTAAGATCCCGGTGAAGAGCTTCATCCAGGTCTTCAAGGTCGTGTTCTCGATTCTGGGGATTATCTTGATGGTTTCCAGTGTGATTGGGAAATCTCCGGTGTTTATTCTGTCCGGCTTGGGTGCGGCGACTGCGATTTTGATGTTGGTTTTCAAGGATGCGATCTTGGGTCTCGTGGCCGGCGTCCAGCTTTCGGCCAATCAGATGGTATCAGTGGGTGACTGGATCGAGATGCCAAAGTTTGGTGCTGATGGGGAGGTCACTGAGGTGGCTCTGACGACAGTGAAAGTCTGCAACTGGGACAAGACGATCACGACAGTTCCAACCTACGCATTGATTTCTGACAGTTTCAAAAATTGGCGAGGGATGAGTGACAGTGGGGTGCGGCGTATCAAGCGCTCGATCAATCTGGATATGCAGACTGTGCACCCGCTCAGTGAGAGCGAAATCGAGAAGATGGAAACCATTCATTTACTTACGGAGTATCTGGGGCAGAAAAAGAAGGAAATTGCCGCTTGGAATGGAGAGCGCCAAGTCGGGCCAGAGGAATTGGTGAATGCTCGCGCGCTCACCAATGTCGGCACATTCCGCGCATACGTTGTGGCGTACTTAAAAAGTCACCCTAAGATTGCGCAGGATCAAACGATCTTGGTGCGTCATCTCACGCCGAGCGATAAGGGGCTTCCGATTGAGATCTATGCCTTCTCTACTGACAATGCCTGGGTGAATTTTGAAGGGATTCAGAGTGACATTTTTGACCATTTGATGGCCGTGATTCCTGAGTTTGGCCTCAAGGTCTACCAAGCACCAAGCGGTGACGACATTAAGGGCTTGGGAGGACCACTGGCCACCCTAGGTTAGGTTTGACAGTCCAAGCAATCCACATAGTCTGATGACCATGCAGAGAAAAATAAAATTCCTTTGCCTCGGCGCGCTTCTAGCGGGCTTGAGCTCATGCAATGCGCCAGTGGTGAAGAAGACACTGGCACTTCCTGGGAATGTGGTGCGAGGTACCGCTCACGCTACCGGATTTGGTGGCGTTGCTGGGATGTAGTTTGTTAGCGTTTTAGATAGAGCTCCAGCCAAGCATCTGCTTGTTCTGGAGTCACGACTCTTCCCTCAAGTTGTTCGACTTGCAGTGCATTGAGGATGTCGCGGAATTGTGGTCCAGGTTGCAGCCCTCGTTGGATCAGTTCTTTGCCTGAGATCAGCGGATCTGGGATGAGGGGTTCACTGGAGAACTCTTCTTCCTTTTGGCGGAGGTAATCGTAATTTTCAGTAATGCCATTGCTGCTCGCGCAGTCGACTCGGTGCAGCTCCATCTCTTGTTCATAGGTAGGACGCGCCATGAACTTTTTTAGCTTGGCCACTTTCATGAAGCGAACGTTCATGAAGTTCATGTGGTTGAGGACCATGGCGCAGCTTGCCTCAATGACCTTGTTCGGGTACTTGAGACGACCAAGAATTTCGGCTGCCATGTCAGCACCAACTCTGTCATGCCCGCTGAAGCGGATACGGTCTTCTTCTGGGTGGTAGGTGTAGGTGCTAGGCTTGCCGATATCGTGCAGTAGGACAGCCAGGCAGAGCTCCAGCGAGGCATCGTCCTCAAGCATGTCGAGCATGATGCTAGTGTGGGTGTAGACGTCGCCCTCTGGGTGGAATTGCGGTGGTTGCTCACAGCCGATGAGTTCGAGCACCTCGGGGACAATCCAGCGGATCAAGCCGGAGTCGACCAAGAGCCTCAGCCCGGTAGCGCGGTTGGGTGAGGTGATGATCTTGCTAAATTCCTGCTGGATCCGCTCGACGGCAATTTGCTCAAGAAGATCGGCGTGGCTACCGATTGCGTTCCAAGTGGATTCTTCGATTTGAAAGCCGAGCTGGGTGGCGAAGCGTATCGCACGGATCAAGCGCAGGGCGTCTTCATTGAAGCGCTCCACTGGGTCGCCGATGGCGCGGATGAGTCCCGCCTTGAGGTCGGCCAAGCCGTCGACATAGTCGATGACCTCTCCGGTGTGTGGGTCTTGAAAAAGCCCGTTGATGGTAAAGTCCCGTCGTGCTGCATCCTCCTCTGGGCTGCTGAAGCACACGGAGTCTGGGCGGCGGTGATCGCCGTAATCCCCATCCTTGCGGAAGGTGGCCACCTCGTAGCCTTCTCCTTTGTACTTCACCAAAATGACTCCAAAGTGGGCGCCAATGCTGTCGGCCTTGGGGAAGAGTTTGAGCAACTGCTGCGGGGTCGCCGAGCTCGCGATGTCGTAGTCCTTCGGCGATTTGCCGAGCAATGCGTCGCGCACACAGCCGCCGGTGAAATAGCAGGTGTGGCCGGCAGACTGGATGGTCTTGGCTATTTCGGTGGCATGTTCTAGCAGGTGTTGCATGGTGCTGGCTTTGGAATAGGAATGCTGCGGTGCAGTGATTTCTTTGATTTGGTAGTTGCACCGCCGCTTTGTCGAGATTGAATGTCTCTATGCCACTTTTATTACCGCCATGGAGCCACCCCCTGTTTGGTTTAGCCGCCGTATTGTTGGGAGCCTGCATTGGTTCATTTTTGAATGTGGCGATCTACCGATTACCGCGCGGCATGTCGGTGAATGAGCCCAAACGTAGCTTTTGCCCGATCTGCAAGAAAGGAATCCCGATGTGGCGTAACATCCCGGTGATCACCTGGATTGTTCAACGAGGTCAATGTGCTGAGTGCCATGCGCCGATCGCGGCGCGCTATGTGATTGTGGAGATCCTCACCGCTTTGCTGTGGCTGGGGTGTTGGTATGCCTTTCCGAATCCGTTCGAGTCGGTGTTCTACATGATTCTGAGCGCGCTCTTTGTGGTGATTTGGGCGGTGGATGCCGAGCTCATGGTGATCCCGCGGCAGGTGACGATTTTTGGTACGATTGCTGGCTTGTTGATGGCGGTCGTGCACCCAGCGTTCTTTGGGGAAGTGGAATGGACGATGGCCTTGCTCAAGTCCGTTCTGGGCTTTGCTATTGGTTTTGCTGGGCTTTGGCTGGTGGTGCTTTTGGGTAAGATGGCCTTCGGGAAGTACAAGGTGGACTTCGATTCTGAGGTGGACTGGCACCTTAAAGAGCCTGAGAATGAGGAAGATGAGCTGTGCTTTGTGATGCACGGTGAGGTACTCGGCTGGTCGGAAATGTTCTACCGCAAGAATGACAAATTGATCCTCACTGGTGCCTCGACAGTCACCATTGACGGTGAGCAACGCGAGGCCAAGGAGGTCATGATCCAAGATGATGAGGTGTTCGTCGATGGCGAGGTCTTCCCGATCGAGAAACTCAAGTCGCTGGAAGGGCGCGCGCGAGGCGCCACGATCCCGCGTGAGGCGATGGGGATGGGGGATGTCGATCTGATGGGGATGCTCGGTGCCTGCCTCGGAGCGAGCTCTTTACTCTTCATCGTCTTTTCAGCATGCATTTTCAGTATCCTATGGGCACTCGTCGCCCGTCTAGGTCTGGGCAAGCAAATGCCCTTTGGGCCTAGCATCATCCTCGGTGCCATCGCCTGGATCTTCTGGGGAGAACAGATTTGGAATGCCTACCTCGACTTTGTCGGGGTGTGATGTGTGGGGTGAGTACGGTCAAATGGCCGTATTGTCAGTGCCTTGTGAGTGTCATATTGTGCTTGCTCATGAGACTCAACTTATTTGCTTGCGTCGAGTGAATACTCGCTAACCTGAATTCAGGTGCAGCTTTACCATCTAGAAATTCATCGGATCGGAAAATGGGCATCTAAATAGATGTTAGTTCTGAATTAAACTAATATATATAAATATTTGTCATGCATCTCAGCGTGATGTGTTCTCTATTTTTTCGAAAAAATATACGATCTATCGATTTATTTGAAGCCTTTGATTAACTTATGTTGATCGAATTTTCATCATTGTATTGAATGTTATTTATTGTGGGTGAAGTTGACTTGTTGTGGTTATTGATATATAAAGAAACATGATTTTCCCCTCATGAAATACGCAATGATTATCACAGGCGCACTAAGCGCATGGATCCCCTGCTCAATGCAGGCAGCGATCACCGGCCTGGATGAGGTGAGCACCTCATGGTCGAGGGTTGACTATGCGAATAACGGGATAGCTGACCCTACTGCAGATTCAAATGGTCAAGATGCCGAGGAACTTGTGGGAAGTAGCACCTTGGGAGTCTTGTTTACCGATTTCAACGACCAAGGTGATAATGACGATAGCAATGACGTCATTTCATTCAGAACCCGCCATGCAGAGACTAAAAATGGCGGCACGGATTTCACCTCGAATCTCTACATCGGTATCGATGCGGACAAGGATTTCGTGATCGATGCCTACGTCGGGGTGAATACCTCGGGCAATAGTGCGGAGATTTTCATCGCCAATCCGGATTACGGGTCTACGAAAAAACCAAACGCCAACAATAGTGTTGATTCCAGTAAGTTGGATACGAACTACGTCCTAGTGGAAACGATCACGTACTTGCCCGCCTCGGGGGGCAATGTGAGTTGGCGAGCTGTTACAGATGCAGATACGGCAGGAGCGGGAGAATCTCTTGATTTAGATAATGGAGGAAACACCGACTATTACTTATCGTTTCAATTCAACTTCCAAGCATTGGCGACTGTCCTAGAAACGAATAGTGCCACGCAAGGTGATACCGTCTACAAAGAGACTGAGCTGCGTTATGTGGTAGGGACCTCCACCCAGAACAACACCTTCAACAAAGACATAGGTGGTTTGGACGGCAATTCTCTATTTGGTGAGTTGTACGAAAATGTTGGTGCTATCTCAGAATTGACCTTCGCCAGTGGCGGTCCAGTGGTGAGTGTGCCTGAGCCGGCGACTAGTTCTATGTTGGCGCTCGGCCTGTTTGGTCTGCTACAACGCCGTAAACGCTAGCCTTTCCATATGGGGCTCTCATATGGTATGGATGATGAACGTTCATCCAGTGTACTAAATCGTTTGTTTATCTAAAGTAGGTCGAATTTCTGAGGCTATTCTTGCTTTGCAGGTCCGTCATGACTGTTGGGTTGAAATGATCGAGCTGATCTCGTATCACGGAGGTCTATGCACAACATACGACTGGAAGTTTCTTTCAGGCGCACCCTCCTCCTCTTGAGCTCATTGCTCATGCCCCACACGGTACTGAGCCAGCTCGATACGCAAGCACTGGGCCACCATGAGCTCCAGCTGATCAAGCCAGACCTACTCGAATTGAAGTTGGTCACGAGCCGCAGCGCTGGGCAGGGGACTGCGCTATGGGATTTCGTGGATGCTGAGGGCAATGCCCAGCTTCCTGAGCCTAGTGAGTGGTCGGTCACGGTCGACGGAGCGGAAGTGATTGTCGTCGAGCTTGGCTTCCGCAGCCGCACCCTCTATGCGAACCTACACCAATGGGATCTGCGCGTGGGCGCTTCGCTGTACCTGCAGCTGGCACGTCCGGTAGGCGTGGACCAAATTGTCGAAGTCACGGCCTCAGACCCATCATTGGTTCCAGACGGCTACCAATTCCAGATGGTGGCGGACGCCGAGCGTCTGAGCTCGGTGATCCATGTGAGTCAAGCGGGGTACGCCTTGGGCCTGCCGAAGAAGGCGATACTCGGCTATTACTTGGGTAGTCTGGGGGAACTCTCTACAGCAGTCTTACAAGGTTTTGAGCTTCGTCGTGTGTCCGACGGAGCTTCTGTTTTTAGTGGCGTTCTCAGCTCGCGGGCTGACTATGGGTTCAACCTAGCTGAACTGCCCTACCAGGAGGTGTTGGAGGCCGACTTTTCCGGCTTTGATACGCCAGGGAATTACCAACTGTTCGTCGAGGGGCTCGGACTCTCTGCGCCATTTTCGATCGGCCACGGAGTGCCAGCCTTGATCGCACGCACCCAAGCGCTCGGGCTGTATCATCAACGTAGTGGCGAGGCGAAGTCCTATCCTTTCACCCGCTACACATACGGGGCCGGGCATACCCAGCCTGCGGAAGTGCCGAATGCGCAGCCAGAATACGCCACCGCCAATTTCCTAGTGCAGCAATCGACAGGGAATGCGAAGGACAATCCGCGCCACACGGCACCGCAGCTCGCGAGTTTTGCCGATTCGCTCTACCCATTCGTCCGCCAAGGGACAGTGGATGTTAGCGGTGGTCATTACGACGCCGGTGACTACAGCAAGTACACCACGAATAGTGCCGACTTTGTGCATGCCTTGACCTTCGCCGTGGACAACTTCCCCGGCGTGGCAGAGCTCGATAACCTAGGCATCCCTGAGAGTGGCGATGGCGTGGGGGATGTGCTGCAGGAGTTGAAGAAAGAGACCGATTTCTTAGCGAAGATGCAGGATGCTGATGGAGGCTTCTATTTTTTAGTTTATCCGAAAGAACGACGTTACGAAGACAATGTGCTGCCAGAGCAAGGCGACCAACAAATCGTTTGGCCAAAGAACACTCTGGCCACTGCGGCGGCGGTCGCTGCTCTCGCAGAGGCGGGTTCCTCGCCAGCATTCATGGATCATTTCCCAGACGAGGCGGCCGACTACCTGCAGAAGGCGGAGCTTGGTTGGGACTTTTTGGTGCAGGCGATAGCCGAGCATGGCTACGACGGCTCTTACCAACAACTCACGCATTATGGCACGGTGTTCTTTCACGATGATGAGTTTGCCTGGGCGGCAGCGGCGCTCTTTGCTGCGACTGGCGATGCCGAGTATCACGAAAAGCTCATAGAATGGTTCCCTGATCCAAGTGACCGCAGTGTGCGACGTTGGACTTGGTGGCGCCTCTTTGGTGGCTATGGAGCCGCCGTGCGCACATACGCATTTGCGGAACGCAGTGGCCGCAGAACAGTCACAGAGCTGGATGGTAGCTACCTCGCCACTTGCGAATCGGAGGTGGTGGCAGGTGGCCGCGATCAGGCTCAACGGGCGCTCGACTCAGCCTACGGCACCAGCCTCGCGATCGAATCGAAGCGCTTCAACTCAGCCGGTTGGTATTTTGGCTCGAGCTTGGCCTTCGATTGCGCCGCCGCCTACCAGCTCGATGCGAATCCTGACTTGCTCGAGGCAGTCCTGAGCAACCTCTACCACGAGCTTGGGGTGAACCCGCTCAACCAATCATTCCTGCCCGGGATTGGAACCTCGCCGCAGACTGAAGTGGTGAGCCAGGCCGACATGAACCAACGCCGCAGTTTGCCTCCGACTGGCGTGCCGGTTGGCTCGTTACAGTCGGGCTTCAGCTGGATCGGCCTCTACGGCACTGAGATTAGCGCAGCCTCCTTCCCGTCGGACAGCGACGCCCAGAGCCCTTACCCACTCTACGACCGTTGGGGCAATGCCTTCAACACAACCACCGAACCCGTGATCTCTGATCTTGCGCGTTCTTTTGCCGTCAGTAGCTGGCTCATGGCGAGTTCTTCTCTGGCGGAGCAAGAGTGGCGTGCCGCAGAGGCTTACATCGATGGGATCGCCGCGGACAGCCGCTATGGCTCGGTTTCTACCGCCACTCTCAATGCCCCGGAACTAGACCTCAGCGAGGCCACCATCGTCTGGGAGAGTAGCCAGGGAGACATCCATTATGGAGAGAGCTTTGAGTTCCACCGCACCCAAGCTGAGCTAGCTTGGATTGAGGCCGAAGCCTACCTACCAGATGGCCGCCGTGTCTTTGCTACCATCGAACTCGAGGTGACGCCGGCCCCGCCAGTGCTCGTGTTGGGTGAGAACCTTCAAATCCACCAACCACAATCTGGGCTCAGGTTGGAGACCGATATCGAATCATCAAGCCCATCTGAGATCACATGGTCCATTGTGAGTGGCCCCGGTCCGCTCAGCTTTAGCGACCCGCACGCTGCGAATACCGATGTCTACCTGGCCGCTCCTGGCCTCTACACGTTGCGAGCATCCGTCAGTGCCGACGGCTTTGTCACGGAAGAGGAAATCCAAATTGAAGTGCTTCCAGCACTCAAGCCTCCCGCCTTGGGCACCACGCTCAGGGCAGACGAGCACACGGTGGCGCATTACGGCTTCGATGGCAATGGCTCCGATTCCAGTGGCAATGCCTACCATCTGCAAACGCAAGGGAGAGTCGATTTTGCCTCCGACAATCTAGCGTGGATGCAGCGCCCTGGCGGCTCAGTGGCACGCTTCCGTGAGGTGGGCGACCAACTCACCATCACTATGCCTGATTCTGAAATCCTGCCTTCCGAAGGCGGGATTTTGTGTATTGAGGCACGGCTTTTCCCCCGCGACTTCCTTGGCTATGGGGTTTCGAATCTCGGCGTGCTCTCGCTCAAACAAAATTGGGACACTAGCTTAGAGCTCGTCGACCGCAAGTGGGAGACGCCCGAACTGCCGCGAGTCCAAGTAGGCAACGAGGTCGTCGTCTTCGATAGCGAGTGGGGCGGGCAGCTTACATCATTCACTTGGTCGGCTTTGACGATGCAGATCGATTCTCATGGCTACTGCGAGGTTTACATCAATGATCACTTGGTCAAATCGCTCCAGGTGAACATGAATGCCTCGCGCACCAATGACTGGACCCTGACGATTGGCAATTTCGATGGAGACATCGATGAACTGCGTATCAGCACAGTTCTCAGAGCAGGTCAGCCATCCGCAGAAGAAGAGGAGGAAGAAGACGAGCTCAGCAACGAGGGACTGAGCGCCGATGCCAGTACTGTCGCCCTCTATTCCTTCGACTGGGGCGGGGCAGACCAATCCAGCCATGGCCACGATCTCATGCTTCACGGTGGTGCGCAGTTTCGCTCCGACGAGCTGAGCTGGATGCAAGAGCCCAGCGGTGCGGCTATCGAGTTCTCAGCCCTCGGGCAATTCGCTCAGGTTTCCATTCCTGACGACTTGCTAGCAACCAGTACTGGGCAGGAGATCACGCTTGAAGGGCGCTTCTACTTCAGGAATTACCTCGCATACGGCAGCAACAATGCCCAGATCTTTTCCCTCAGCCAAAGCTGGGACACGAGCCTCGAAGTCTACGATCAAAAATGGAATGACCCCGGCGTTCCCTTCGTACGCTCAGGGCAAGAACGGATTCTCAGTGCCGCGGATTGGCAACAAGCGATCCCCTTAAATCAATGGGTGGAGCTCAAGCTTGTCCTCCACCAAGACGGAGAGGTCCACCTCTACGTTGATGGCCTGCTCCTCGCCACCGGTCCTAGCGGAATCAATCATCAACGCTTCAACGATTGGACCTTCACCATCGGCAATTTCGATGGCCTAGCCGACGACATCCGCATCAGCAGCGTCGCGCGCCAGGTGGAGTAGGCAAGCAAATGCCCTTTGGGCCTAGCATCACCCTCTGGCAGTTGCGCCTTGATGAGACAAACAAAATCGCCGTTCCAAGAGTCGGAGTAATACTCCTGAATGTCAGTTGCGGATTCAGGTAAGGCTCGCCGAGCTGCTGACGGCATGAAGGTGTCGAGGAGATACAGGATCGCGGTCAATGACAACACGCCAACTACCAGAGCTACGCACCCCCACTTCACTCCGCGTGAGATCTTCATATTTTTACAGAACAGTATGAGTTCACAGGAACGGTTCAAATCACTGTTGGCGTTCTGAATTACCCTGATTGTTTAAAGGCATCACGCCAGAAGCTACAGCAATCGCCACAGGTAATCTTGATTGCGGATCTAGGACACTTTAGGAATTATCTGCATAGGTCTGTATGAAAGCATTTTTGGGGGATCTGATAGCAAAAATAAAGATGCTTGAGACTTTTATAGCTCGGTATGATTCAAACCGCAAAAGCTTCGATGCATCAGTACCTAGACATTCAAGCAACCCAAAGCTCTATAGACTCGATGAAGCTGCGCCATCCCCCATCAATACAGACATTCCCTTATTTTAGTCTGACTAGATACTGTGGGTTTAGATCCTGTGGATACAGTGCATGACATTGATATGACCATGAGAGAGTGTGGTAAGAAAAACCGTAACATTTTAGGATCGACGTCTTGTTCTGCTTTGTTTGGTGTGTCATGTCACAGCGACAATCGCGGCGCAAACCGGAAGCGAAAGAGCCGCCACTCGCGCAATGAGATGCGTTTTTGAGTTACCGTTCCTCACCCAGGAAGCAATCGAAACCACGCAAGCGATGAGCCACACGATTCCTCCAATAAGGAAGAATGGTAAATATTGAATGACTAGCCAACGCGCCGAGTAATCACCCGTAGAATGAATGTAGATTTTGATCGCAAGGAGCGCTCCAAAGACCAAGACTAGGCAAGCGTAATTCACAAATGTCGAAATCTGGTGCCCTTCTGGGGAGTCTTCAGCAAGCGGTTTCATTTCTTAGCAGAACGTAAAGCACACCAATCACTGAACTCTCAGCGTGCTTTGTTTTTGGGTTAATGTTTGGAGATTGAAAATGGCTCGCGTCTCGACGGTGAAGGGATTGGGTGCAGCGTCTTCCATGAGAAGGTGTGGCAAGTGGTTTTCCTGCGATTGTTGAGTTTCTTTTGTTTTAGCGAGTGCTGGGGTGGCGAGTGGCGTCGAGAATGGGCCCGTGCTTGCTCGTCGGAGGCGCCTAGGTCGGCACCCAACAGCACGGTCGGGTGGCCCGAACGCCTAGTTGATTTAATAGCTTTCTATCAGTTAGGTGGTG
>NZ_KB899259.1 GCF_000378105.1 Rubritalea marina DSM 17716
TTGCGGAGCCGTGCTCCGGATCAACTTAGCGAGTTTCTCCTGCGCTCCCCTTGGCGGGTGAGGCGGGGCGCAATCTACATATTCCTCAGAGTCACGCAAGTCATTTCGGCACCTTTTTTCACTTTTTATTCAAGACCATCCATAAACCACTGCATTTTCAATAAATTCGATCTGCTAGAAAACTCACAGCACTTTAGCTAGTTGCTCACCACACGCGCTAAAAACCTTTCACATGGCAACAAAAATGCCCAATACCGAAGTATTGGGCATCACATTGATGGTAATTTGTCTAATTGCTTAGCGAATACTAAAGAGTTCGACGTCAAAGCAGAGCATTCCCGCTGGAGCGCCATTTGGCGGATTCTCACCGTAAGCAAGCTTTGCGGGGATCCAAAAACGACGTTTCTCACCCACAACCATAAGTTGCACGCCCTCAGTCCAACCTGGAATCACCTGATTTAGCGGAAAAGAAACTTTCTCACCGCGTGCCACTGAACTATCGAATAATTGGCCATCAGTCGTCCAGCCACTGTAGTGCACTTCAACAGTGTCAGTTGCCTTCGGATGCTTGTCACCGGTGCCCTTCTTCAACACCTTCGAAGCTAATCCTGAATCGGACTTCTCGGCATCAGCGGGAGCCGCTGCCACATCCTCTGGTGTTTTTGGTGGCTCTGGCATGTCTTGAATTTCAAGCAGTTCAACTTCGAAGCAGAGCATCCCAGATGGTGCCCCAGGGCGCTGTGGTGTTTCGCCATATGCCAATTCAGCAGGAATCCAGAAGCGACGCTTCTCACCTTCTACCATAAGCTGAACGCCTTCAGTCCAACCTGGAATAACCTGATTCAAACCAAAAGTTGCTGGCTGACCACGCAGCACGGAGCTATCAAAGAGCTTACCATCAGTGGTCCAACCACTGTAATGCACTGTGACCTTGTCATGAGCGTCCGGCTTCACTGCACCGGAACCTTCGTTCAGCACCTTGGAGGCGAGCCCCGATGCTGTTTTCTCTGCATCAGCTGGCGCCGCAGCCACGTCTTCTGGTGTTTTTGGTGGCTCTGGTGCCTTTTCAATATCAAAAAGCTCTACATCGAAACAGAGCATCCCACCCGGACGGCCACCGCCTGGGCTCTCACCATATGCCAATTCAGCCGGAATCCAGAAGCGGCGCTTCTCACCCACCACCATGAGCTGAAGCCCTTCTGTCCAACCCTTAATCACACGGTCGAGTGGGAAAGTGGCCTTCTGCCCACGCTGAACAGAACTATCGAAGAGCTTTCCGTCTGTAGTCCATCCACTGTAATGAACTGTTACTGTATCTTTTGCGCTTGGTTTTTCTGAGCCTGAGCCCTGTTGGAGAATCTTCGAGGCTAAGCCTGAAGCCGTTTTTTCTGCTCCAGATGGGGCTGCCGCCACATCTTCTGGAGTCGTTACATTTTCTGCGTTCACAAGATTGATTGAGCCACAAGCAAGCGCGGCACTGATGCCGGCCGCCATTATTTTTTTGCTATGAGTTTTTTTCACTAGAGCACTCTTCGCAATCCCACATGACATGTCAAGCGAGGGCTTGAGCCCTTATGAATCTTTTAAGCAAGGCACCACTAGAACCGGAATCTTGGATTTTTTCACGACCGCAGCAGTGATACTTCCTAATAACATGCTCGCCAGAGCGCCATGCCCGTGACTACCAATAACCAACATCGTAGCCTGCGAGCTATCCAGGTAATCAAGGAGTTGATTCTCAGGCTTCCCCGTTAGAATCACTTGCTCAGCATTCAAATCCTTCAAGCAATCTGAAGCCAACATATCAATCATACGCTTCCCCGCTCTACTGATGGCAGCCTCAAGAAACTCAGTGGAAATAGCCAACTCTTCCGAGTACATCCCGCTGGCTGTATACAACACCGAATCATCCACTACGTGAACTAAAACAACCTGGCAATCCATCGTTTGAACCAGAGAACACGCAGCCTCCATCACATGCTGCGATTCGGGAGAAAAATCAATGGCAACTACTAACTTTTGCATGATCCCTAGTTCATAACACACATTCGCTACTATTCCCAGTTATCATTCCATCCACGATCTGCTATATTGCCAACGGCAGGCGCCAAGACCAAAACCATGGACACAGCACACCCAGTATTAGCAATCGATCACGGAGAGGCCAGAATTGGTCTAGCTATCACAGATCCAGTAGGCATCATGGCCCACCCGCTCGAAACGATTCAAACAAAAACAACCCAAGTTTTTGAACGCATCAACACAATAATCGCCGAGCGCAAAGTCCAACAAATCGTGATCGGCCTCCCACTTAGGATGGATGGATCTGAAGGCAGCGCAGCAGACAAAATCCGAAACTTCACCGAAGAACTTCACGCCTCGTTGCCAGCGGAGATCCCTATCCACTTCATGGATGAACGCCTCACCACAGTAAGCGCCTCAGCCAAACTCCATGCTGCTGGAAAAAACGCGAAGAAACAAAAGGCGATCATCGATCAAGCAGCAGCAGTTGAAATTCTGAATGACTGGCTCAAGCAACAGTTTCCAACAGAATTTGATGAACCTCAGTTTGACCAATACTAGAGACACCGTGTTAGAAGATGATTTTAATGACTGCCTAATGAAGGCAATGCATGGGCAAGCCTTAAACACTGAGAAGCTTGCAATACGCGCAGGAATCCCTCAAGAGCGCATACTCCGCACCCTGCAGGGAGAGCATGACACCCCAACCATTTCAGCGCTTGCCTCAATACTCGGATTGGATAGCGACAAACTAGTCAACCTAAAATCCTACCAGCCACGAGTGACCACACCGCATGCGCTGCACATGATTACAAGCCCCTTCGGGCACCTCGGAGTGAACGCTTATATCGTCACGAGCAATGGAGAATCCATCATCTTTGACACTGGCACAGACAGCACTGAACTTCACCGCATCGCTCCGAATCCCAAACATCTTTGCATTACCCATAACCACCCAGATCACAATCAAGGAATGCAAGAGTTTGAGTCCTGTACGATTTTCACGCCGGACTCCCTAAACCCAGGAGACTCTATCTCCATTGGCTCTTTGGGCATTGAAGTTATCGACTCCTCTGGCCATTTCTCCCCAGCAAGAACCTACCTGATCCATGGTGACTCATCACCAATCGCCATCGTTGGCGACGCTATCTTTGCTGGCTCAATCGGCAAAATCCCAGGGAATAAATACAACTCGGGACTGAAGACAATCAGGGAGAACATTCTCAACTTAGACCCATCTACCATCCTGTGTCCAGGACATGGCCCGTTGACCACAGTGGCCCAAGAACTTCTTCACAATCCATTTTTTTAATGGCCTCAGTCACTCCGAGAAAGAAGTTGAACAAAGACTTATGGTGCACGAACGTTGTTTAAGAAGCATAAATGCTTCTTCCCCTTTGATTATTGTTCAGTGACACTCGACTAGCTGTTGTTCAGGACACACACAAGTGAGACACCCCATCACACTCGATTCACATACCCTGCTCAAATCAACTAATTGATCCATAAGCCCTTGCTCAATTCCTCAAGCGAAGGACTGTAAGAAGCGCTTCAACTTTACTGCTGTTAAGTTTTCCGCGCTTAGTATTGTGAATACTATCTTTTTAACGGAGGTTGAACATCCTCATTTTTTAGGACTTAGTGTCATTATTCCCGCGATTCCGCTGCGGCTTCCTCTTGGCACCGGACTTCGCCCGATCACCCTGTTCCCTTGATCTAGAGGGGCCTCTACCCTTATTTTGAGGTCGACGTGAACGCGACTTAGCGTGCGGCCTCCTATTGGAAGTTTTTGGCGGCTGCGGACTGGCTACCTCCGTAGGCTCAAACCCCTGAACCACCACTTGCTTCAGTTGCAATTTGGTTAACTTTTCAATCGCTCTCAACTGATCGAACTGATCCACACACAACAATGAAATAGCATGTCCGTCTGCCCCAGCTCTTCCTGTGCGCCCGATGCGATGCACATAATCTTCAGCCTGATCCGGTAGATCAAAATTAACGACCTGAGGTAACTGGCGGATATCAATACCACGTGCCGCAATATCGGTAGCCACAAGGACATTCAACTTACCCGCTTTGAAGCCATCTAAAGCTTTAGTTCGCGCGCCCTGGCTTTTATCACCATGAATGGCAGAGGATTTCACACCGCATGATTCTAGCTTGCGAGCAAGTCGATTGGCGCCATGCTTGGTCCGCACAAATACCAGACACTGCTTCCAACCATGTTGTTTAATCAAATGCAACAACAGAGCGCCCCGCTTCACTTTATCCACTGGGTGCACCACTTGAGTCACTCTCTGCGCAGTGGTATTTCTAGGTGCTACAGATATTTCTACTGGTTTAGAGACTACCTGCTTCGACAATTTACGAATTTCGGGTGAAAATGTGGCCGAGAAAAGCAAGGTTTGCCGCTTTGCTGGGAGCAACTTCAAGAGCTTCTTAATCTCATGAATGAAGCCCATATCCAACATGCGATCTGCTTCGTCTAGCACCAGAACCTCAAGATCTTGAAAGCTCACAGCACCTTGATCGCATAGATCAAGCAAGCGCCCCGGAGTCGCCACGAGAACATCCACCCCCGCACGCAACTTTGCTATTTGAGGTTTGATATTCACCCCACCAAAGGCCACGCCTGTATTTAGATCGAGATACTTAGCGTATTTCTTCACATTATCAGCCACTTGAGCTGCCAACTCCCTCGTAGGAGTGATCACCAATGCGCGGACCCTCTTGGACTTCGCCCGCTCACCTTCTGAGAGCTTTTGCAGCACGGGCAAGCTGAAGCCAGCGGTCTTACCCGTCCCAGTCTGAGCCGCAGCTAAAACATCATGCCCTTCTAAAACAATTGGAATCGCTTTCACCTGAATCGGGGAGGGCTCACGGTACGACTCCTCTCGAAGCACACGCTGGATTTGCGGAGAAAGAGGAAATTCAGAAAAATCTATCATAGTAAGTAGCTGCCGACTGAGCAGAACGCGACCCTAGGCAGCAATTAAGACGTTGAGCAACAAACAAAACGCAAAATCCCTCGCCGGACGTGCCGGCGAGGGATTTTCATATCTTTAGATCTCTCGTATCTCAGGAATTAAAGGCTAGCCTTCTTCACTGACAGAACGGAGATTTTGTACTTTTTCAATGCATCTGTGACTGCTTTTTCATCGAGCGCCTTGTCTTCTGCAAGCTGGATCTCGAGATTGCTATTCACATATGCTGCTGCAATATTCGGCAATTTCTCTAAGGCCACACGGGCCTTATCATTTTCAATCGCTCAGGTAGCACCTTTCACTTTGAGCATGTAAGCAGCTTCTGCCACTGCTTGCTCAGTCTCTTCTAGAGAAACAAAGCTCACAGGACCTTTACTAAATGCATCCTTTAAACCTTGCTCTGTGAGCTTCTCACCATCTTTCATAAAGACTGTGGTGCGAAGACCAGACATTTTGAAGGAATCAACTCCTTTTTGACTTGAGATGGCCGCACGGACCGCCTTACCGGCGCCTCATCCTCCACCTTTAGCAGTGACAATGAATACCTTCATTGTCTTATTGTCAGCCGCGGCTGCTTGTTGCGTTGCTTCAGCAAGTGTTACTTCGGTGGTGAGACCACCAAAGGCAAGCACTGCGCACGCTGCGATTAGATATTTCTTTTTCATATCATCGGTAAGATACCTCAATAGAGATCTTATTCCACAAAAATCGCTTGAATCAAAAAAAGCAAGAATCTCACCCTACACAAGCAAGGATGAGCGCAGTGGTACCACCGACCGGACTCGAACCGGTACGCCCCGAAGGACAGCAGATTTTAAGTCTGCGGCGTCTACCAATTCCGCCACGGTGGCTTGTGGCGCACATCTAAAAGTTAGATATCCGATCCATCTGCGGGGCGCACCCTATCGACGAGATTGGATCTCGTCAATAGTTGCTTTCAAAGAGTTTTTGAGATCCCCCTGAGCCTCCTGGTAAGCGGGAATCAAGACCTGTAGAGAACCCTCTCCACCCACCTTGCGCAAAATGATAGAAGCTGATCGCTTGGCGCTAATGTCTAGATCGGGAAACACCTCGAGCAATGCAGCCTCCGCCCGCACTCCTGCACTCAGCAGTAGCGCCTCATTCGCAATGCGATCCTGCATCCAAGCATAAACCATCACATCGCCGATCTCAGACACATCTTGTTCAATCAAATATTCTAGATAGCTACGTGGAATCGGCTGCTTAAGAACAGCAAGCTGACGAGCTTGATCTACAACCTCTTGTCGCACGCCACTCTCAGGATCATCCCAGCGCTTCAACACCTCCACAACATCCTCTCGAAACTCACAACGTGGATCTTGAAGCATCAACAACAACTGCGCCACGACATCTGCACGTAGTCGAATACGATTCACCTGAATAAAACGCTGCACTGCCGCTTTTTGGCGATCTGGGTCGATGTGCTGCAACTCATGTAGGTTCACTAAATGGAACCTAGGGTGCTCCTCATCAATCAAGACCGCAGTATCATTCATCGTCAATGCTGAGGCATCCACGCGCACGTCGATCAACTGCAGATCATCACGTTGAGCAACCACATCACCAAACTTTGGTACAGCCTGTACCAACTTGTTCATAGACACTTTGCAATCGGTATAGAGCAACAGAGTCGCTTTCTGCCCATTGACTGTACGATTCTTGTAGATTCTAGGCATTTCTTCAGAATCCATCACATGGCCAAGGTAATTACGAATCACATCGATGTGCGCTGGTTTCACGCCGAGCAAAGCAATACCAATGACTCGCTCAGGGCGCTCAGCCTCGTTGATCTGCTGCGCCACCACATCGTAACCAATATCTGATTTGTATTGAGCCAGTCGCTCTTCCGCCTGCAACTCCACCTCACGCTCGTCATCTACGACTGCCTCAGCAACCACTTTTTTTTCTTCAGCTTTCTCGTGAGGAAACCACAAGGGCAAGGTGCAGGTCGTCCCTGCAAACACGATGGTAATCGCATAATCTAAGGCATGAAACCTGCGAAGCCCAAATAAAATCATCGAGCTCCCTATCAGAGAAAAGAAGCCCGAAAGCAACCACCTCTTACCCGGAGACATCGCCCCAAAGCTGTCAGTCTGGTGCTGCGTGATAAAGTACAGACTGATCGAAAGTAAAATCAACAAGCCAATAGCCACCATGATTTTCCCCATATCCCCCTTGGGCATCGAGTCCTGAGCTGTGACCGATTCATCGTATTCCACGGACTGGAATTGCACCTGATCAGCGATGTGCAAATCTGGTTTCTTCTTGGTGAATCCCGAAAGCTGCTCCGATTTGCCACCTGGATAGACACGCTTGGTCTCGTCATCAAGATGATCACCATTCAGTATATGTTGTTCCTTGAGGTCGAAGGCATACCCACAAGCCCCACATTCTACAGGAAAGCCTACCAGCTCTTCGGGCACAACGAATACTGCCTGGCACTCTGAACATTGGATCTGAATTTCACTCATGAATTGGTTTTTCTAACGAACTTTCGCAGTCTACATCAGCAATCTGATAAAATCCCAGCACATTCTACCAAGTCAAAAAAATTACTTTTGCGATGAGCATATGACGAATCTGAACACATCGTACTTGCCCAGCCCTATTAGATCGTCTTATCTAGACACCATGCTACCCGAAGTTGAGTCTCTCCTCATTGTTCAAGACCGCGATCAAAAAATCCTCATCCAACGCCGTGAGCTTGAGCGCGTCCCACGCGACAAAGCGAGTGCTGAAGACAAGCTCAGCAACGACAAATCCGCGGTATCCTGTGCCAAAGAAGCGTACCAAGAAAACCAAGTTGCCATCAAAAACACCGAGCTCGATATCGCCACTCGCCGAGACACGATCGCCAAGCTTAAAACCCAGCAGTTTGAAACAAAGAAGAACGAAGAGTACACTTCATTAGGAAAAGACGTCGAACGCTATGCTGAAATGATCGACGAGCTTGAAACCCAAGAGCTTGAACTGATGGAGCAGGCTGATGAGCTCAAAGAAAAACACACCCAAGCGATCGCGGCACTAGAGGTAACGCAAAAAGAAGTCGACCAAGACATCGCGCATCTCGAAGTAAAGGCTAACGAGTGCCAAGGCCGCCTTGATGAACTACTCTCTGAGCGAAGCGAACTCATTGCCAAGGTAGACGACAATCTCATCACCCTCTACGAACGCCTCCTCAAGACAAAAGGCAACGACCCCGTGGTTCCCCTGAAAGGATCTCAATGCGGCGGGTGCCACATGAAGGTCACCCCCTCCACCGTCGCAAGTGTGCTTGCAGAAAAAGGCATCACTCAATGTGAGAACTGTGGTCGCATCCTCTACCAGTCATAGTCCTTCCTGCTTTTTATCATTGATGATTCAATGAGATCTGGCATCAAGCGGCCAACACGCACCCACAACAACGATGCTTCCTTGGTTTGATCACGGCAAATTCCCACTCTTCCTAGCGCCTATGGCTGGGGTCACCGACGTCACCTTCCGCACCATTTGTAAGGAACTCGGGGCCGATGTGATGGTCACAGAATTTGTTTCAGCTGAAGGGATCGTGCGTCGTGACGACCGCACCCGTAAGTACACCGAGTTCCATGAAGGTCAGCGGCCAGTAGGCGTCCAACTCTTTGGCGCCGATGGTGAGCGCATGGGCGAAGCTGCCAAAAAAATCATCGATTGGAAGCAACCTGACTTTATTGATATCAATTTTGGCTGCCCGGTGTCCAAAGTGGTTTCAAAGAATGGTGGATCCTCACTTTTAAAAGACTGCCCATTGCTCGCCTCAGTGGCCTCAGGAGTCGCAAAGGCAGTGGGCGACCAAGTCCCAGTAACTGCCAAAATCCGCGTGGGTTGGGATGAAAAACACATCAATGCTCTAGAAGTCTGCAAGACGCTAGAAGACTGCGGCATGCAGCAGATCGCGATCCATGGCCGCACCCGCTCCCAAGGCTATCGCGGCGAAGCCAATTGGGATATCATCAACGAATGCGCAGAATCATCCAACATTCCCATCATCGGCAATGGCGACATCACCTCAGGTCTCGACGTAGCAAAGCGCAAAAATGAGACTGCAGTTTCGGGCCTCATGATCGGTCGTGCAGCCATGCAAAACCCATGGATTTTCAAAGAGGCAAAGCATTACCTTGAAACAGGCGAAATCCTCCCACCCATTGAGATCGAAGAACGCTGGCACCTCATCATCCGCCACTGCACACTCGCCACCCAAAGCGACCGTTACGGAGGCGAAGAAAAACACACCATCATGGCCATGCGTTCCCGTTTGATGGCATATTGTAAAGGATTCTCCGGCGCCAAAGCTCTGCGCCAAAAGCTCTGCCAAGTCGTCTCCGTCACCGAACTCGAAGACATTGCAGCAGCTCACCTTTCAGGCGTTTACGACCGCCAAAGCGATGCTTTGGGCGACTAGAGAGGCTAGCAACCCTCACCTAGCCATCCTCCATCCCTTCACATCAAACCTAGCTGGATGGCTTGGAAACCCATCCCTGCCCGCCTAAAACTATCGCAGCAATCTCAAATCCCCCCTTCCTTATTTCCCGAGGATTGTATAGGATGCTAGGGTGATGTCCCCCCGTGATGCATACATCGCTCTCAACATGTTACCCAAGATCGGCCCGATCAGGGTGCGGCGTCTGCTCAATGAACTCGGCAGTCCAGAGCGCGTCCTAGCCGCCCCCATCCATCGACTCGAACAAGTCGCTGGGGTCGGCACCGAATCCGCACAAATCATCCACCACTGGGAGAACCACTGCGACATCCAAAAAGAAATCTCGGAATGTGAAACACGTGGCATTCGCATCATCACGGCAGCCAGCGATGAATACCCTGAGTCCTTACGCCACATATACGACCCACCCCTCTTACTCTACGTCTGGGGCAAGCTTATCCCAGCTGACCAACACGCAATCGCCATCGTAGGCTCGCGACGCTCCACCCACTACGGACAACAAGCAACCCGCGATATTGCAAGCCACCTCACCCGTACTGGCCACACAATCATCTCGGGATTAGCCCGTGGAATCGACACCCATGCGCACCGTGCCGCCATCGATGCCGGCGGCCGCACCATCGCTGTGATTGGCTCGGGGCTCGGCCAGATCTACCCACCGGAAAACATGAACTTAGCGCATGAAATCGCCAGTGGCCATGGCGCCGTAATCTCAGAATTCCCGGTTCATAAAAGACCCAATAAAATGACCTTCCCTCGACGCAATCGGATTGTGGCGGCATGCTCAAAAGGCATCCTTGTCACGGAATGCCCCTCTTGGTCAGGGTCCCTGATCACAGCACAGCTCGGATTAGAAATGGGCAAAAACATCTACGCGGTTCCCGGCCCGATTGATCGTCCTCATTCCTCTGGCTGCAATCAACTCATCCGAGATGGAGCCACATTGGTGCGCAGTGCCGACGACATCATCGAGGACTTCGAGGCCCTGCCGTTGATAGGAAAACTCCATGCCCAGCCACAAGCCACACCCGATCCATCACTCAGCGAAGAGGAAAGCTCGATCTATGCCGCGATCCAACTCCAAGACCAAAGTATCGATAGCCTTGTGGACCGCACGCGGCTCCCCATCGCCACCATCATTAGCCAACTTCTACAGTTAGAGATGAAGCGCCTGGTCACCCAGCTACCCGGCCCCAGGTATACCCTTAGAAAATAAAAAAATCGTTCTCGAAATCTAAGTACGCTTGCGGCGCAGCATCAAAACTAAAGAGCCAAAGCCTAGAAGCGATAATGAGCTTGGTTCAGGAACAAGCGCTACGTCAGCGCGCAGCTGGAAAGATGTCACAGTCTGGTAAACAAAACCTTTTGTCACTTCATCGACATCTAACGCTGTGGCTGCTGTCGCGTCATCTTCTATCCATGCATTGACAAATTCACCTTCTAACTCAAAAGCTGAGTCATTCCCAAACCCGTAAGTTGTGGCATCTGTATCACCCCCATTAACAGCCAGACCTTTCGTGAACGTGAGAGTAATCTGATTTACTTCAGCCAAAGCTTCTCCTATATCGCCGGGATCAACATCTAGAATACCCGAGGACTCTTGATCCACAGATTCATAGGCTCCATCAATCGTCCCCACGGTAGCGGCATAAACGTAATTCGTACCTTGATGCGTTGTATTATACAAAGACATCGTTACCGTAAATTCGCTCACAGAAGTAGGATCGAAAGTGAAGACACCGATACCGTCATGACCGGTACTCCAAACACCATCAACACCATTGATACTAAATGTAGGGTTCGCTGGTAATGCCGTATTGAATGCAACATCGGGAGCAGTTATATCGACTTCCAGATCAACAAAATTTGGCGAACCAGCATCCTCATCCTTCAAGTGCAGCACATGGGTGTAAGTTGCGTCAACTGGGCGCACTGCTAACATCTCAGCCTCTGTGTCGTAGTTGTGACCACGCTTCCATAATTCATATTGTGTGCTGTATGGGATTTCATCCACTACGCCACCATTAATCTTCACTCCATAGTATTCAGACTCCCCACCAGGTATCCACTCTCCAGTAAACGCATCTGATTCTCCGTCCATTGGACCACTTACATCATCAAAACCATCGTACGAGACGATCGTCGAACTAGACTCATCAGTCTGATAAGAATACGTCTCCACACTTGAGAAAAAACCAACCGACACCGTAGAGGCTGAACATAAACCCGCTCCAGCCACCAATAAGAGAGATGTAATAATCTTCATAATGTATTAATTGCTTAATATAACAGCACACCTAACACCGTCCAATCACCATAGCAAGTAATTGCATTGATAGTTTTCTTCAATCTATGAATGAGCGAAATAATGAATCATACTGCGCTGAAGCACTTAAAAAAAGCGACGAATTATCCTGACTTACATCTTGCCAGCTCACTGGCCTGCGCCTACTCTAGTATTAGATCTCAGTCACTCAAGCATTCAACCCAAAGTTGGCACACTAGTTGCTAGCATGAGACACAACCATTCAAGCTATGAAAAAAATTGAAGCAATCATCAAGCCGTTCAAACTCGAAGAAGTAAAAGAAGCACTCGCTGAAGTAGGTGTACAAGGTATGACCGTTACTGAAGTGAAGGGTTTCGGTCGTCAAAAAGGCCACACGGAAATCTACCGTGGTTCTGAGTACACAGTTGACTTCCTTCCTAAAGTTCGCATCGACATCGTTGTTGACGACGAGCAGGCACAGACAGTTGCAGAAGCAATCGTGAAGAGCGCGAACACAGGCAAGATCGGTGACGGTAAAGTATTCCTCTCCACAGTAGACGAAGCAATTCGTATCCGTACCGGCGAAACTGGCGCGGAAGCAGTTGCTGTTAACTAATCGCCGCAACAGATTTTTTCTAACTACGAGCCACACAACAGATTTGTTGTGTGGCTTTTTCGTGCTCGGTCGTTAGGCTTCTTGGCAGATGAAGATGTCTTCAAAATTTGTGGTTCGCCTAGGAGCTTGGTCGCTGATCATGCTCTACCTTTTGATTGACCTTGTGATTTTCGAAGGCCCAGTGAAGCAAGGAGTCTACAAGATGCAGGGACACCCAGCGGCAAAAGCTGCCAACGACACCAAACAAGGGATTATTGCACGCGTTTTTGGCAAACCAATCTATCTCAGCCAAGTCGACTACACCGTAGATGAACGACTCTGGCGCAATGGTAGGAATCGTTCAGAGCTCAGCCAAGCCACCAGAAAAGCCATGCGTGAATCAGCGCTGCGTGAGCTCTGTGACTTTGCCATTCTCAGAGAGAAAGTAGCACTCAACCGAGACAGCTACCCCGTCGACGAAAGCGAGCTTGAAGAAGCTTACGCCCGATTTGCCAGCAGATTCACCACCCCAGACGCATTCGCGCAAGCACTAAAAACCATGCATTACAAGGGAAGCCAAGAGGTCAAAATGCGCCTCGAGGCCAGGATCCAGCAGAACAACTACCTAGAAGACAAAATCCAACCCGGGATCTCAGTAAGCAACGAAGAAGCCAAGGCATGGTATCACGACCACCTAGCTGAACTGAGCATCCCCGAACTCCGCCACACGCGCCATATCTTCATCAGCAAGCAACATCATAATGCAACCCAAGCCCTCCGCAAACTAGAGCCAGCCCTAGACGCCATCATAGCAGACCGCAGCCAATTCCAGAGATACAACCAACAACTCAACAACGACCCACGTGCCAAGACACGCCAAGGATCATTGGGAGCACTAACCCTCCAGCGCTGCCTTCCGGACATAGCCGATACAATCTTCTCCATGGAGGCCAACACCCCAGTAATTATCGAATCAACATTAGGCTGGCACCTCATTGAAGTCACCAAAATCGAAGCCTCACACCAACCCGCCTTTGCAGATGTGAAGGCCCAGATCATGACAACTCTGGAGAACACAAGACGTAAGGGTGCCGTGGCGGAATACCGACGCAACCTACGACTCCAACATTCAGAGAAAATCATCATCCACGAAAAATTACTCGATGCTGACTGGACTGGTGAATAAGGTTGAGCCTGGCAAGCTGAGCCTCTATGGCTAGCCCACAACCTAGTCACTGACTCAAGATCATGAACACCGAAGAACGAGCCCACCACCTAGCCAAAGCAGCCGCTCCAGTGGCACGCTTTCTCGGTGAGTTCTCGGCCAATGATCTATTAGATTGGCTCCAACATGAACTCGGCGACTGGCGGGCCTTGGATGACTTTCAGCAAGTCGGCAACATCCTCACCAAAGCCAAAGCACTCAAACTCCTTCACGTAGTCAGTGGAAACACCCCGCACGCTGGGCTCCAGTCGATGCTTCGCGGCCTCCTCATAGGCGCAGAGAACTGCATCAAAGTACCTTCTAGCCTTTCACTAAAGCTTGGAACCGACGCCCAACACACGATTCCGGCACTCGGAACCTTCTTCGCAGCATTACCAACCGAGCTGCAGGCACGCTGTCACTTCACCACCGAGCTCGATGATCACACCCTAAGTTCGGCCGATTGCGTGATTGCCATCGGTTCGGATGAAGCCATCGCCGCCGTACATGCTCGCCTGACACCCCAGCAACGATTCATCCCTCACGGCCACAAACTCAGCATCGGCCTCATCGACAAGCCGAACTCAAAGCACGCCCAGCTCGCAGCTCGCGACGCCTCGATCTTCAACCAAAACGGTTGCCTTTCCCCCCACGCGATTTACGTGCAACAGGACGCCGCAGCCTTTGCTCCGATGCTCGCCGAGGCGATGGAGCGCTATGCCGAGAGCGACCCGCGCGGCGAGATCGGCCTCTCCGAGAGTGGTGCCATCCGCAACCTCCGCGAGACCACCCGCTACCGCGCCGCCCAATCCCCAGAGAAGATCCAGCTCTACGAAAGCGATGGCGACACCAGATGGACCGTCATCTACGACGAGAGCCCAAGGCTCGAACTCTGTCCAGGAAACCGCTGCATCTACGTCCGCCCATGGCCCGAAGACCTCAGCACCCTAGGCTCCGAAGTGGAATACCTCAGCACCATCGCACTCGCACCATTGCCAAAGCTACTCGACACCGTCGCTCCGCTCGAAGCACCCCGCATTTGCCAGCTAGGCCAAGCCCAATTCCCGGACCTCTTCTGGCACCACGACGGCTTCGCCCCACTGGCCAGTCTAGTCACCTGGCAAGACATCCACCTCTAAAGAAACGGCTCCCCAGAGCTGCACCCCCCCCCAACAACCAATAACTTTTAACCAACAACTATCCAGTGAAAGACACACCCATCCGCACCACCGCCACCATCACCGAAAAGCGTGAAGATGGCAAAACATTCATCGTCACACTCCCCAATGGCAAGACCTCGCTCGGCCATTCCCAACTCAAGCACAAAGCCTACCGCGATTCCCTAGAAATCGGCGACCAAGTCACCGTGGAGATGACTCCCTTCGACTTCAACAAAGCCAGAATCATCCCTACGGATTAGTACCTTGCTTAGGACTCATGAGGCACCAAACCCAGCGCCTCCGCGCTACTTCCTCCCCAAAGAACTAACCATCATTCCATGCACATCATCCTCGGCACTGCTGGTCACATCGACCACGGCAAGTCATCTCTGACCCAAGCCCTGACAGGTATTGACCCCGATCGCCTGCCCGAGGAAAAGCAACGTGGCGTCACCATCGAGCTTGGCTTCGCCCACCTCACACTCGAGGAGTTTGAGATTGGCCTCATTGATGTCCCTGGCCACGCCGACTTCATCAACAACATGGTATCCGGAGTAGGCGCTCTCGATATCGCCCTCTTCATCGTGGCGGCCGACGATGGTTGGATGCCTCAATCCGAGGAACACCTACAGATTTTAAACTACCTTGGCATCGACAATGTCATCGTCGTACTCACCAAATCCGACCTAGCCGAGGACCTCGAATTCACCACCGAGTTGGTAAAGGAAGAGCTCATTGGTACTTCTCTTGAACACGCCTCAATCTTTCCTGTTTCATCACACACAGGCGACGGCCTCGATGCTCTGAAAGCAGAAATTGTAAAACGAGCGAGAGACCTAGCGACCTCTCCCAAGCACCACATCCCACGCCTCCATGTTGATCGCGCCTTCTCACCAAAAGGAGCAGGCACCGTCGTTACCGGCACGCTCACTGGGCAGCCGCTCTCAGCTGGTGAAGAACTCATCAGCCTCCCCGAAGCGCTCAGCGCCACCATCCGCAAAGTTCAAAACCACCAACAATCAATCGACTCCAGCGTCAGCGGCATGCGCACTGCGCTCAACCTCCCCGACCTCCCACTCAAACAACGTGGAAAACCTGGCGTTGGCCGAGGCTCCTTGCTCACCCTTCCTGGTCACCTAGAGCCAGTCAGCACCATCGATGTCACACTCACGCGCGCTAAGCGCGAAGTCAGCGGCCAATCCGCCACAAGCCGAGCAATCAAAAACACCGAGACAGTCGTCCTCCACCACGGCACCAGCCGCATCAAAGCCCGGGTCATTCTCAATGACCGCAGCAAGCTCGAACTCGGCGACTCATGCTTTGCCCAATTGCGCCTAGAATCTCCCATACCAGCCTGCATTGGCGATCGCTTCGTCCTGCGCGACGGTGGCCAACAAGGCACCCTAGCCGGTGGCGCCGTGCTCGATCCCTCCGCGCAAGCTCGTGGCTTCCGCACCCCTGAGCGCAAAGCCTTCCTCGAACTCCGCCAAGAGCACCCAGAGCAACTGCGCCACATCATCCTGAGCGAACTTAGCAAATCACCTGCTTCTAGCCAGCCCGGCAAAGTCGGCGGCTGGGTTTCTAGCTGCTGCCCCGTCGCCAACACACCATTCACTCGCGAGCACCAACAAAAGACCTGCGAAAAGCTGGCGAAGGAAAAGAAACTCATCAGCCGAGGCGAGTTTCTCATCGCCCCCAAATGGTGGAAAGAATCCGTGGGTGAAGCAGCTCAACTCATTGACCAATGGCACCGCAGCCATCCCGATGCACCCTCGCTACCGCTCAACCAATGGCGCAGCGAACTCAGTAGCCACTCGATCCCTAGCCAGCTTCATGACATTATCGAAGACCACTTGCTCAAATCCGGCTACATCAAGCAACAAGACGGGCTCGCCCATGAGAACCACTCGCTCGAACTCCCAGACCGGCTCGTCAGCATCGGCAATAGCTTGCTCAAAAAGTACCAAGACGCCGGACTCGAACCCGCGCCAAGGATCGACATGGCACCAGACGAGAGTGCCAAGCAAGCACTGCAATTCCTGATCCGCTCAGGCCAAATCACCGAGCTCGACCCCAAGGCCTTGCTCGCCGCAGATCATTACCAAAGCCTGCGCCACAAGGTTATCGACTTCATCCAAGGCCAAGGCCAAGCCACCGCTGGAGAAATCCGCGAAGCCAGCGGCGCCAGCAGAAAGTACATCATGCCACTCCTAGAATCTCTAGACGCCGAAGGCATCACCCGCCGCGACGGAGACTACAGAAGCCTCGCCCACACGTCCCAGCGGGGCTAGGCACCCAACAACGAATCACCATTCACCAATAACTATCCGATGAAAGACCGAGCCGATGCAATCCTCGTAGCACGCAAGATGTGCGACTCCAGAGAGCAAGCCAAGCGCCTGATCCTCGCCGGCGAAGTCATGACTGGCACCACCGTCGTCGCCAAACCATCCACCAAGCTTTCCACCGACGCCCCGCTTGAGATCAAAGAAAAACCTAAATACGTCTCACGTGGCGGCCTCAAGCTAGAAGGAGCCCTCAAGCACTTCGGCTTCGACCCAACAGGAATGGTCTGCCTCGACTGCGGCGCCTCTACGGGCGGCTTCACCGACTGCCTCCTCCAGGCTGGCGCCGTCAAGGTCCATGCCATCGACGTCGGCACCAACCAACTCGTGTGGAAGATCCGCAGCGACGACCGCGTCGTCGTCAAAGAGAAGTTCAATGCCCGTCACATGGTACCCGATGATATTGGCGAGCAAATCGACCTCTGCGTCACCGATGTCTCATTCATCTCACTCACCAAGATCCTCCCCCCACTTTTCAGCGTACTCAAACCTGATGGCCACATCATTTGCCTGGTCAAACCTCAGTTCGAACTCGAACGCGATGAGATCGGAAAAGGCGGCATCGTTCGCGACCCAGAGCTACACCAAAAAGCCGTCGATAAAATCCGCAATTTCGTCACCGACGAACTCGGCCACCAATGGCTTGAGCACACCACCTCTCCCATCACCGGCACCGACGGCAATGTTGAATACCTCGCCAAACTAAGCTTCTAATGAGCCTATCGAGCCATCAACCGCTCGATCTCCTCAATCTCTACCGGGATGGTAGCCATCAAGTCCTCCACGCCATCTGCCGTGATGCGGTAGTTATTTTCAATACGGATGCCGATATTTTCTTCGCGAATATAAATCCCCGGTTCAATCGTGATCACATGCCCTTCGGCAAAGGCTTCATTGGATGGGGCCACATCGTGAACATCCAAGCCGAGGTGGTGAGAAACTCCATGCATAAAATACCGACGCACCAACGGCTTCGAATCATCCTGATCCGCTGCCTCTGCTGCATCGATGAGTCCTAGACCAATCAACGCCTGCTGCACCTTCTCCAACACAAGCTGAGTGTACTCCTTGGGCATCACGCCAGGCTTCACGATACTGGCAGCATAGCGCATGACCTCTAAGACAGCATTGTAGACCTCGGCTTGGCGCTCAGTATACTTCCCACTCACAGGCACGGTACGCGTCATGTCTGCATTCCAATGTGAACACTCGGCGCCGACATCCATCAACACCAGATCGCCTGCTTGAAGGCGTTCATGATTGCTTACATAGTGCAAGACGCATGCGTTCTTCCCCCCACCTACAATAGGTGAGTACGCATGTCCGCGAGACCCTGACTTTAAAAATTCATGAGTGTATTCCGCCTCGACTTCCCACTCCCCCACACCTGGAGCCATCATGCCCAACACCCTACGAAAGCCCGCCTCAGTGATGGCACAGGCTCTTCGTATTGCCTGCACTTCCTCCTCTTGTTTCACAGCACGCAGTACATGCAATAATGGCGCAAGCCTGCCGTAGCGATGCAGTGGGTACTTTGCCTGGCATTCTCTATTGAGGCGCATGGCTCGCGTCTCCACCCCACAGGCTGCTCGAGCATGCTCATTACTATTGAGCAACACCTCATCAGCCTGCACGACTAATTGGCCAAAGAGACCGTCAAAGTTCTCGGTCCATTGCACATTCTGCACTCCCGAGCGCAGGGTCGCAGCCTCCTTGGTGAATTTCTCACCTTCCCAAATCGCCAGATGCTCGTCCGTACGCCGTACGAAAAGTATTTCTCTCTGCTTCGGATCTGGTGCACTAGGATATAGCAATAGCACCGTTTCTTCTTGATCAATGCCACTCAGATAAATCATGTCAGAATCCTGAACAAAAGGCATCACCCCATCAGCACTCGTAGGCATCACATCATTCGAATGCAACAACGCCATCGCGCCCTCTGGCATCGCCTCCATCAAGCGTGACCGATTCCCACTAAAAAATTCTGAACTCAAGCACTCAAATCGCATACCATAGAGAACTAGGCTCTCACCCAAAGGTCAAGTGACTTGCTTAGACTGTAATATTTACACATCCTTATTTTTTATGGTTTCAGATCACAATGTTGACAAGTGACTAATAAAACAAGCATTATGACAATGACATTAGATTACAACATTATGAAATATACATCCCTCGTCACACTCGCCATGGCATCAAGTGCCTATGCGTCTACAATCATCGCCCCAACAGGAGTTATACTCAACACCTCAGGGACAGTTCTAAACCCAATCATCGACACTATCAATGGTAGCGGGTTTGACAATGGAGATGAACTGCTCCTAGAAACTGGTGATGCGGTACCCGGGTCACTTCCGGGCCACTATTATATCTACAACACAGGCTACAGACAATTCAACGACGCGACTGCTACCATTGTGTTTGACTTAGGTGGTTCATTCAACGTGGAATCTGTAATTTTATACAACTACGCGGAAGCTGGAAGTTCACCGAATCGCGGTATCAACACTGTGGACATTGAGTTTTCTACAGACGGAGGATTAAATTACACCTCAACACAAGCGACCACATTTTCTCAGGGAGTCATCAGCGGCACCGATGTTCTAGGTGAGAATGTTAGTCTAGCAAGCACAGTCAACGATGTGACCCATGTACGCTTCAGTGATATGGTCAACTTTGGAGGCACCAACTCCAACATCACAGGTTTCCAAGAAATCCGCTTTGTAGGTACGGCTGCGGTTCCCGAGCCTAGCTCAACGGCCTTACTTGGTCTTGCTGGACTCGGCCTCCTTGCGCTCCGCAAGCGTCACTCCTAAGACAAATAAGCAAACACCCATTATTTCAAAGCTCCTCGATTGAGGAGCTTTTTTATTGCCCACGATCAGCAGCACCATTGAATCGACCACAAGGTGCTCCACACACACACTCATGCGTCCCATCATGAATCAATCTGGAAACAAAAAAGCGTCGCACATCTATCATGGCCCGAGACAACAATGCGTCAAAGCAAGTAAGTCAAGCATCGTATGCAGTGTCTGCAACCACACACAACACACCTAGTGCCATGATCGTAGACTCAAAAAGAAACACCCTAGGCTCTCTCTAGAACCTAGGGTGTGTGAGTCATTGGCAATGCCAAGTTGATCTAATCAATCTACCGTTACGGTTTAGACATGTGGCGATGATTCCCCTGCCCTCCAGGGAGTTCCTCTTCTAGCACACCATACGCCTGCTCTACGGTGAGCTCCACCCCTGGGTGAGACAGCTCAAGGTAAAAACGACCAGTGTTGTATGGTTCCTCAAAACGGTGTTGAAGCACCTCACCTGGCTGGACTTGAAGCCCGAGCACAAGCTCTTTGGTATGCTTGCGGCGAAGCTCCACGCCCACGGGGTGCTTTGCATCAGTGCTGAGATTCAGAGTATCAATCAATGCCACGGGAAACTGATCCAACATGATTTGCTTATTCTCGTTTGGCTGTAACACCACCTTATCGAAGACTGGACGGTAGAACGCGCGAGTGAATGCCTCCGTGTTTTCGTTCTCGACTGGGTGCTTTCCATTGTCAGCCATCAAATCTTTGATATTTTGCTGCTCTTCTTCGTATTGATCCTTACGCTTCTTCTCGTAGTAGTTGTAATACTGCGTCTCATGCGGAAGCCAATCGCTCTCCTCGTGGTAATCACCAGAGAATGGCACGAGAAGGTCAATCCATGCGTAGATCTTGTGAAGATCCTCTTCACTGAGCTCGACTCCTTGGTGACCATCTTCCAGCATCTTGACCAATGGGCTTGTGGCTGCGCCGGCGAAGTATGGCTTAATCTCATCTGGTTGTGACATCTGGCTGATCCAGGAAACGATTCCAGCCTCAGGGTGGTTGGTTTTGAAACTCTTGTGCTTATCAAGCTTTGCGCCAGTGAGGTTGATGTAGGACTTCGACCACTTACGCTTGTTCATGTTACTCTCCTGCACCGGAATGCCACGGAGATCCATACGATCCTTCTGTGATCCATCATGACACTGCACACAGCTGCGATCTAGGATCGGCTGCACCTCCTTGACGAAACTAAATCCTCGGGTCTTTCCATAAAACGGCTGAAGTTGCTGAGGCGATTGCTGCCACGCCATCGTGCCATCATTCTCAAATTCATGGAAATTCGCATTCGTTGGTTCGTGACAGCCCACACAGGACTTTCGCTCCCCAGGGCGCAATGTATCCCAAGTTCGCGTTGTCTGAATCACCTGCCCCTTATCATTGAGGATCTGATGATACTGAGAGACCATCGCTGGCACATCAAACATCACCGAACCATCTTCATGAATATCGACGTCGCCTAAGATTTTTTTCACATCCCAAGTCGCGTTACCAATACTGATTGGCGTCGTGTTCAATGAGCCACCTCCAGGGCCACCATTGAATTTACCACCAACACCTGCCGCACGATAATCAATTTCTACCACGCGTAGCTTCTTGGCTTCACCGCGCTTGATTCCCTTCAACCCGAGGCCTTCATAAACATCGTGCACGTAGTATGTGCCATTTTCTTTGGTATAATCTACGGTGTCTGCGATCGTCTCTACTTGAGCTTTCTTGGTAAGTGAAACCATACGACCAACTCCCATGTCTTGCGCACGGAATAGCAGCTCGCGTTCACCATCCATATTCATCCAGTATAATCCATAGTGGTGACTCCCCTTCAAGCCATGGCGATGGGTGGTGTACCAATTGGCTCGGAATCCATAGTCTGGCTGATAACTGATCAAACACTCCTCTTCGCTGAGCGGGAATGGATAGCGGAATTGATCACCATCTTGGCCCCACATATCTTTCACCACCGGTGACTTTGTACCTTCACCCGCTACATAACCATGGTCTCGGCGAGGTGCTACGAGCTCGAGGCCGTGCCCTTCGTTGCGACCTTTGCTGACATCCACGATCGTAAGCTTACCATTCTGGGTGGTATGGTGTCCTGAAGCAATCGACATCACCTTATCTGACCCTGGGATGGGGCGAGTGTGGAGTAGAGATGTTGGGAACCATGAATTGGCGCCATAGTAAGCGCGTTGCCCCTGCCCATCAGGGTCCATTGTGAAGACCGGGTGCGGGTATACCTGACCGCGGTCACTGTAGTCCCAGCGCGTGTACGCCACTCGGCCATTGCTCAGAACGATCGGGTAAATCGTATGCACCTGATCGATCGCCAAACGACGCACGTAGCGTCCTTTACCATCCATACGGTATAGATTGCTCACATCCGTGTGGAAACATGGCACACTGTGCTCTGCACGAGTCGAAACGAACATAATCTCACCATCTGGCAAGTAGACTGGTTCGTAGTCCGCACGACCGAGACCAAATGTCAGCTGCTGTGCCGAAGTGGTCTTGAGGTCATACTCGTAGACATGGTAATCATCGAGGCGGTCAGACTTCTTCCATGAAAAAAGCAATTTTTGTTTATCAAAAGAAACATCCACATCGCGCATCATGCCATGTGGGTCATTGATCAATGTTTCGGCTTCCACGTAGGTCGAGTCAGGTTTGAAGTCTACTTGCGTGAGGCGTGAGCCAGGTGAGAAGAATCGTTCTGTCCGTGCATCTGAGAGCCCCTCAGTGTAACCAAAAAAGCTATTCCGAATCGTATCGCTCTCGGTGAAAACAAATGGCGCCCACTGCTTGACCGCTTTTCCGAGTCGCTTGGCTCGGCGAGCTTCGCACAGCTTCACATAATCCTCCAGGCTGCCGATACTGGTTTGACCATGCGACTTGAACATCGCTCTGAGTATTTGACCTCGGTTCTCTGGGATAACCAGAAGCCAAGAATTCTTACCACCGTCTTGAAGCACCCAATCAGTAAGAATTGGAAAATCTAGGCTAAGCTGAAAGAAGGCTTTCTGATACGACACCGCACGCTCCACCGCTTCCATCTTGTTGTATTCCTCAGGAATAGCGTCGAGAGCTTTTTGAAAACCACTCCAATCTGGCGAGGCCACGGCCGACGAACAAAGAGCCAGCGAAGTGATGAAAATTTTATGTAGGTGATGCATATCCTCTATACTATACCTCTATCACCCCACTTTCATAAATCATCAAATCATAGGAGTGAAAAAATCACCCTCTGTTCATCTAGATAATACAAAAAAAGCACAGCTCCTATGAGCTGTGCTTTGATCTGTTAAAAATGTGGTTCTAGACCGCGCTAGAACCTTAGACTATCTGCCTAGAGTCCAGCGTCTGTCACCGCCCCCTTAGAAGCAGATTCAGTGAGCTTCGCAAACTTCGCGAGAATCCCGCGACGGTAGCGTGGTTCCGGCTGCACCCAAGCCGCCTTACGCTCGGCCAGTTCCTCTTCACTGAGGTCTACATTAATCTCATTATTTTCGGCGTCGATGGTGATGGTATCGCCATCCTTAAGGAGACCAATCGTACCACCCACGTGTGCTTCCGGCGTGATGTGACCCACCACGAATCCGTGGGAGCCACCAGAGAAGCGACCGTCAGTGATGAGTGCCACGCTATCACCAAGACCACGTCCCATGACCGCAGCGGTAGGCCCAAGCATTTCGCGCATTCCCGGACCTCCTTTAGGTCCCTCACGGCGCACCACGATCACATCACCTGGCTTGATCTCACCAGCGAGAATTGCCTTCATTGATTCTTCTTCAGAGTCAAAACAACGAGCCGAACCAGTGAAGCTCAAGCCCTCGTTCCCAGAGATCTTCGCTACCGAACCTTCAGACGCGAGGTTCCCGTATAGAATGCGGAGGTGTGAGTCCTTCTTCTTAGGTTGATCAAGCGGAAGGATGATCTTTTGATCTTCCGGATAGTAGAGCTTAGAGTTCTTCAGGTTCTCCGCCATCGTCTTGCCAGTCACCGTCATCACATCACCGTGTAAAAGGCCGGCTTCGAGTAGGGTGCGCATGAGTGGCACCGTGCCGCCAATACGTACGAGATCGGCCATCACATACTTACCTGATGGCTTGAGATCAGCCACCACAGGCACACGCTTGCCGATTTCAGTAAAGTCATCAATCGAGAGCTCCACGTTCGCAGCGTGAGCCATCGCTAGAAGGTGGAGTACCGCGTTGGTAGAACCACCGAGAGCAATCACCACAGTGATTGCATTTTCAAATGCTTTGCGCGTCATGATGTCACTTGGGCGAATCCCCTTATCAATCATATTGACCACCGCTGCACCTGCATCGAAGCAGTCGATCAGCTTGTCGTCACCCACCGCTGCCTGAGCGGAGCTATTTGGCAGGGACATCCCAAGCGCCTCGATAGCACTCGCCATCGTATTTGCCGTATACATACCACCGCAAGAACCCGCACCCGGGATCGCACAGCTCTCCACAGTTTGAAGCTCTTCATCATTAAACTCGCCACTCGCATGCTTGCCTACAGCTTCGAAAACAGAAACCACATCGAGGTCCTTTTTCTCCCCCTTTACCGAAGCGCAGCCCGGTAGAATCGTACCGCCATAAATGAACACAGCCGGACGATCGAGGCGTGCAATCGCCATCATACAGCCTGGCATGTTCTTGTCACAGCCACCAACAGCTACCAAGCCATCCATGCCCTCCGCACCGACTGCAGTCTCAATAGAGTCAGCAATCACCTCACGTGACACAAGGGAGTACTTCATTCCCTCCGTACCCATTGAGATACCATCTGACACAGTGATGGAGCCAAAGGTGAGCGATTTGCCGCCCGCCGCATTGGCACCTTCTGCTGCTTTTTCGGAAAGCTTATCGAGGTGGATGTTGCATGGAGTCACTTCACTCCAGAGGGAAGCGATTGCCACCTGTGGCTTCTTAAAATCTGCTTCTTCAAAACCTACTGCGTAAAGCATTGCACGACTAGCGGCGCGATCATCACCATCCACTACTATCGAAGAGTATGGACGGCGGTTATTTTCATATGGATTCATAACTTATCTGTGAATTCGATTGCGCCAGAGTCTTTCATAGTTCCTCGCTGGGTCAAGTCTCGGGTTCAAGCAGCCCATCAAGTCCACCAAACCAAACGGCACCAACATGGAAGTCGCGCCACCACCCAACCAGACAAGATGCAAGCCCAGCAAATAGACCATTCATTTAACGCATCCTAAATAATCGCAGAGCCTTTGAATGTTAGTATTTCATAGCCATTTTACAAAAAATCACTCTTCAATAAAAATAATACATAGAAAATGTAGCACTAGCTTTGACAATTTTCCACGAAAAGACTAGTGGTGAGCGCATGTCAACCAAGCGCATTCTCGTATCTGATCCGATCTCTGAGATTGGTGTGGAGGCACTCAGCCAGCACCCAGCTCTCGAAGTCGATGTAAACACTGGCCTCACGCCTGAAGAACTCATCGCTATCATCGGCGACTACGACGGACTCATCATTCGCTCCCAGACCAAAGTCACACGCGAAGTACTCGAAGCAGCCACCAAGCTCAAAGTCATCGGCCGCGCTGGTGTGGGTGTCGACAACGTGGACCGCGAAGCCGCGACTGACCACGGCGTGATCGTCATGAACACCCCGACAGGCAACACCATTTCCACTGCGGAACTCGCCTTCACTCTCATGCTCTCCGCTGCTCGCAACATCGCCCCAGGCCACGCTGGTGTCCTCGCTGGCGATTTCCCTGCAGCTCGCAAGGCATTCAAAGGTATCGAAATCTACCAAAAGCGCCTCGCCGTCATCGGCATGGGCCGCATCGGCACAGAATTCGTCAAGCGCGCTCAAGCATTCGGCATGACCGTTGCAGCCTTTGACCCATTCCTCACTGCAGCTCGCGCTGAACAACTCAAGGTCGAACTCGCTGACTCTCCAGAAGCAGCGCTCACCGGAGCCGACTTCGTGACGCTCCACGTCCCAATGACTCCGGACACCAAGCACATCATCAATGCTGAGCGCCTCGCTCTCATGAACAAAGGTGCGATCGTGGTGAACTGCGCACGCGGCGGCCTCATTGACGAGCCAGCACTCCTCGCTGCGATCGAGTCTGGCCATATCGCTGGTTGCGGACTCGACGTATTCGAAGACGAACCACCATCTGCAGACCACATTCTTTTCAAGCTTCCTAAGCACACGGCCTTCACCCCGCACCTCGGAGCTTCAACCAACGAAGCACAAGAAAACGTAGGCATCCAAGTGGCTGAGCAACTTCGCGACTTCCTCACCTCTGGGGAAATCCGCAATGCGATCAACATGCCATCACTCGATGCCGCAGCACTTGAAGACATCGGCGATTACCTTGGACTTGCCAAATCACTTGGTAAATTCGTGGCAAAGCTCGGACCTAGCAATCCAGACTCCATCCGCGTTTCCTACCACGGCGCCGTAGCAGACAAAGACACACCGCTCGTGTCACGTACCGTACTTCACGGATTCCTCGCTGCAGCACGCGAAGACGTCAACATCGTCAACTGCCCAGCCATTGCCAAGGAGCTCGGCCTCGAACTCGTAGAATCCACCATCAATGCAAGCACTGAATACGCTGAGCTCATCGTGGTAGAACTCAAGAAGGGCGACGAAAAGTTCCGTCTCGCAGGCACCATCATCGGCAAGTCGCCACGCATCGTCGAAATCGACAAACTCTACGTCGACACCAACATCGCAGGAAACTTCCTCATCGTGAAGAACGACGACCGCCCAGGCATCGTTGGCCTCGTTGGCTCCAAGCTCGCTGAAGAAGAACTCAACATTGCCAACCTCTCGCTTGCTCGCAACAAGTCTGAAGGCAATGCCCTCAGTGTTATCGAGCTCGACTCCCCAGCCTCTGAGTCCGTCATCAGCTCACTCAGCAACGCTGCCGGAGTCCTCTCAGTCAAAGCGATCGAAATCTAAGTCACAGAACAAAAAAATGCTTGCACCGCGAGCGGATGCTTACTAGTTTCCGCCCGCAGCAGTCGAAGCACAGCTAGACTAGCAAGCATCAAAAAGCGCGATTAGCTCAGTGGTAGAGCAATGCCTTGACATGGCAGAGGTCGATGGTTCAAATCCATTATTGCGCACCATTTTCACCAAAAGGGATCACAGTAACATGTGATCCCTTTTTTGTACTCCTCATGCAATACAGCAAAAATTCGCCACAAAAAAAGGTGCACTACAATAGTAGAGCACCTTACTTGGATCAATCGATTGCTAAATTATTGCTTGCGGCGACGCATCAAGAATGCCAAGCCACCAAGACCGAGCAATGCGGTAGAAGCCGGCTCGGGAACAGCTGTTGCTGTGAGCGAGATATTGTCGATAGCCGTGGAGTAGAAGTTATCATTGGATTGAGCAACATCATCAGCGGTAAATCGTATCTGAATATTACCGAGCTCCGCGCCTGTTGCAGTATAATTGAGGACACGAGTCTCTGCAGATGTATTGATATCAACAGCCGCAAATGTAGCTGTGGCCAAAACTCCATTGTCATCAAAAATCTCAGCTGTAACTGCACGGCCTCCGGTTGGAGAATTGGACGCTCTGTAATGAAGAAAGCTAAGAGAATAGTCAGTGCCGGTCATAAAGCTCTGTGTGGTATCCACAGCTGTCGTTTGAGCTCTTCCCATAGAAGCATAAAATCGGCCACCTATCCCGACGCCGGCACCACCGCTGTCCACATTGTTAATCCCATTGGAATATGCCCCATTCTCAGTCAATACGTCCAGAGTGAAAACGCCTCCAGAAGATACAAAGTCGGTACCAACAAGTCCGAAGATGTATCTGGTTCCACCATAAGTGGCTCCAAGCGCATCAAGACCTGCGGTTGTTGTTGGTGTAGCTTCGAAGTCTTCCGAAAAGATCACTGCAGCATTCGCTGAGCCTAGCAAGGTAAGTGAGGTTAAGGCGACTAGAGCAGTAGATCGAGTCGACTTTCCGTGTAGGATATTTTTCATAGAATAATTTTTTAATAGGTTTGTTCATTTCTGCAATCATTGCAGAATCAACAACATAGCAAGACACCAGCTATTAAAGCTACCCGTAAAAATAACTACACTTAATCGCCAACAACAAACTAATATATATGTACTAGCACAATCGTCAGGTAGGCGCAGATCAGACTTTCTATGCAAACCAAATGTGTCGATGTGATAGAAAGCCGAGATACTAGGTGTTTTTATCTTGGCGATTCCTCATCACAAATTGCATGCTGCGTGGAGTAGAGAGAGTGAATGAGAAAACATATTGCCATTATAGGGGCCGGCGTATCCGGCCTCAGCACTGCCTACCATTTGCAGCAGGCTGGCCACAGCGTCGTGGTATTTGAATCCAGCAAGCGCGCTGGTGGCGTGATCCAAACAATCAGGGAAGATGATTATCTCTGCGAATGGGGGCCTAATAGCCTCATGATTGGGGACAAGCGCATCGAAGCGTTGCTCAAATCCATTGGCCTAGATGACGAGATACTCGAGGCCAACACGGCGTCCAAGAAGCGCTTCATCATCGACCGCGACAGACTGCAAGCCCTACCCAACGGCCCATTCCAATTACTGGGCTCTCCGATATTCAGCCTCAAAGCAAAGCTTCGTCTCCTCAAAGAGCCCTGGGTGAAGCGCCACCCAGCAAATAGCAAGGAGACTCTTGCTGATTTCATGGAGCGGCGACTAGGTCCTGAGCCGGTCGCCAAGCTCGTGAACCCATTCATCAGCGGAATCTACGCCGGTGACCCAAAGCGTCTTGCTGTAGAGCACGCATTCCCGAAATTGTTTCAGCTCGAGCAAGACTACGGCTCGCTCATCTGGGGAATGATTCGCTCAAAAAAAGACCAGAAGAATAGCTTCAAATCGAAACATAAGCTACAGAAACGCCGCATTGTTTCCTTCAAGCAAGGTATGGAGGCTCTGCCCCAGGCAATGGCAGCCGCCCTCGATGAAGGGACACTCATTTTTGAAGCGAAGATCGGCGGCATTTCCCAAAACCGCAATAACAAGCGCTGGCATATGGACTGGAAGTGCCCAAATGGCACGATTGGCCAAGGCAGCTTTGACGCCGTGATCCTCACACAAGCGTCACACCACTTGAACGATATCCCCCTGGATGAGGAAGTCCTCGAGTCACTAAGCAAACTCCCCTCGATTGATCACGCGCCAGTCACCAGCATGTTACTCGGCTTCAAACGCGAACAAATCAAGCATCCTCTCGACGGCTTTGGCATGCTCAGCACCTTTGAACAAAAGTCAAAAATGCTCGGTGCCCTCTTCACTTCTTCGCTCTTTCCCGGCCGAGCTCCCGAAGGTCACGTCGCCATCAATGTGATGATTGGAGGCGTGCGCCGCCCTGAGCTCTGTGAGCTCCCTGAACCGACGCTGCGCGCCAACATTTTAGATGAACTACGTAGATTGTTAGGTGTTGATGGGAAGCCGAGCTTCTGCCATATTCACCACACTAGCAAAGCGATCCCGCAGCTACACACTGACTATGGAATCGTGGCCCAACAAATTATCGATTGCGAACGCGAGCACCCTGGACTTTATTTGGCGGGAAGCTACCGCAATGGCATCGCGTTACCGGACCGCTTGCTCGAGGGGATTTCCCTCACCGAAAAGATAAATCAATCTCTTTAGTCACGTACCCACACCCAACTCACACAGTTTTTGATCATGGCAAAAAAAGGCGTCATTCTCCTCAACCTCGGCTCACCTGACTCTACAGATGTAGAGGACGTGCGCACCTATCTCGACCAGTTCCTTTCAGATGAACGCGTTCTCGACATCAATCCAGTGGTTCGCAAGCTTCTTCTAAAACTTGTCATCCTACCCAAGCGCCCCAAAGATTCAGCAGAAGCCTACAGCAAGGTATGGACTGAGGAAGGCTCCCCACTGATCGTCACCAGTCAGAAGCAACAAAAGCTTGTTCAGGACAATACCGACATTCCGGTCTACCTCGGGATGCGCTATGGCAATCCCTCCACTCCAGACATCGTCGCAGAGATGAAGAAGGATGGAATCGACGATCTGCTCATCATCCCACTGTACCCACAATACGCGATGTCGAGCTACGAAACTGCCGTCGTCGAGCTAATGAACCAACTGCGCGAGCAAGGAATGGGCGGAATCAACACCGTTTTGGTGCAGCCGTTCTATAAAGACCCAGCCTACATCGATGCGCTCTGGGAATCCATCCGCCCAAGCTACGAAGGCTCAGGAGCACACCTCATGATGTCCTTCCACGGCATCCCTCAACGTCACGTGCAGAAGTCTGACCCGTCACACGATCATTGCCTAAAAACCAAAGATTGCTGCACTACTCCGCACCCAGCGCACCACACTTGCTATAGTCATCAGTGTTACGCTACCGCCTACGCACTCATTGCCAAGGCTGGCCTCAAACATGATGACGTGACTATTTCCTTCCAATCACGCCTCCTCAAAGATCCTTGGCTTGAACCATACACCGACTTTGAAATCGAACGCCTTGCCAAAGAAGGTGTGAAGAAGCTCAAAGTCATTTGCCCGGCCTTCATCACCGACTGCCTCGAAACTCTTGAGGAAATTGCGATGGAGGGTAAAGAAGAGTTCCTCGAACATGGCGGCGAGGAATTTGAGCTCATCCCTTGCCTCAACACCCACCCAGCTTGGATCAAGTGGCTCAATGACAAAATCGAGCGCTGGGAACCATAGCCCCTAACTGAGCCGAGGCTCGCAGGTCCGTATTTTCAGAGGAGTAGAGAGGCTATGCGCCCTCTACTCCTTTTTTTGTGCTCCTGCCCTGCAGGACTTGAAGATTGACAGCCTGAGTAGATTCCCTAGCTCTTAAGGATGCCATCTCGTACTCTTTTTCTATCAGCCATTGGCCTCTTCACCATGGCAGCAAGCCTAGCGGCCAAGACACCAAACGTCTTGATCATCTATGCGGACGACCTCGGATATGGAGACCTCGGGTGCTACAATGAAGACAGCAAAATCCCCACCCCCCACCTCGACAAGCTCGCAGCTGGTGGGATGCGCTTTACCGATGGCCATTCATCCTCTGGCATCTGCACGCCATCACGCTATGCCTTACTCACAGGGCGCCACCATTGGAGAGATTTCCACGACATTGTAGGTGCCATGGGGGCATCCGTGTTCAAGCCTGAGCGACTCACCATGCCCGAGATGTTCCAAGCGAAAGGATACACCACCGCAGCTGTGGGCAAGTGGCACCTTGGCTGGGACTGGAAGTCGATCCGCAAGCCGGGAGTTAAAGAACTCACAAAACAAGAACAGAGAAAGAAAGGCCACCACTTCAGTTCCTACGATTGGTCAAAGAACATTCCTGACGGCCCACTTGCCCATGGTTTTGATTATTACTTTGGTGACACCGTGATCAACTTCCCACCCTACACTTGGATTGAAAACGATCGCGTGACCGAGGTGCCAGATACCATGCTGGACACCAAAACATTCAAACCCATCAAAGAAGGCAATTGGGAGTGCCGAAAAGGCCCCATGGTCACAGGATGGGACCCCTATGAAAACATTCCCGTCACCACCCAAAAAGCGATCGCATGGATGGAGGAACAAACAACACAAGAGAAGCCATTCTTCCTCTATTTTGCTTTCCCCTCACCACACGCCCCCATCATCCCCAATGACGCATTTGATGGCAAATCGGAAGCCGGCCCGTATGGTGACTTTGTCGTAGAAACCGATGACTCAGTGGGCAAGCTCCTGGCCACTCTGGATCGGCTAAAGATCACCGATGACACCATCGTCATTTTCTCCGCAGATAATGGACCCGAGTCCTACGCTTACAAACGCGACGAAAAATTGGGGCATTGGTCTGCCTATCCTCTGCGCGGGTTGAAGCGCGACATCTACGAAGGGGGGCATCGCGTGCCGTTTATCATCCGCTACCCTGGAGTCACCCCCGCAGGGAGCGTGAGCGATAGCTTGGTGTCTCAGATTGATCTCATGGCTACCTTGGCCAAGGTCATTGATTTCCAGCTCCCCAATCACAACGCCGCCGAAGATTCCTACGACCAATCAGCTGTGCTCAGCGACCCAAATCAAATCATCCGCACAGAGCACGTCCACAACACCTTCGACCGAGCCTTTGCAATGCGCCAAGGCGATTGGGTTCTCATTGAGAGTCAATCCGGCTACCATTCAAAATGCCCCCCGACTTGGGAAGCCAAACGCTCCTACCCAAAAGATGATGAGCAGGCGATAGAGCTATACAACCTCAAGAAAGATCTCTCACAGATGCAGAACATTGCCTCCGAACATCCAGAAAAAGTAGAGCAGTTACAAAAGCGACTGAAGCGAATCCGAGAGCAAGGCTTCAGTGCTCCACGGTTGAATCAATAACCGTCAGTCAGTACCACTTCTCACTAAGCTTGCGCCAGTGAGAGATTCAGACTCTCGAATCAACTCAGCCGGCGTTGTAGCCGCGACAAGCTGCCCACCGTGCTTGCCTCCTCCAGGGCCGAGATCGATCACCCAATCGGCAGCACGAATCACGTCGAGGTTGTGTTCGACCACAATGAGAGAATTCCCCTCATCGCGCAGTTTTTCTAAAACTCCCATCAGGACCTGAACATCGCCGAAATGCAACCCAGTGGTGGGTTCATCCAACAGATAGAGGGCGTGCCCAGGGCTACGTTTGGCAAGCTCAGTAGCGAGTTTGACCCGCTGCGCCTCCCCCCCACTGAGGGTATTGGCCGCTTGTCCCAGCTGCATATAACCAAGACCAACATCGCACAGCGAGCGGAGTATGGCTTCTAACTTAGGCACAGCGGCGAAAAAAGCGTGCGCCTCTTCGGCACTCATTTCCAGGACTTCAGCCATGTTCTTGCCCTTGTAGGTAACCTCTAATGTTTCGCGGTTGAAGCGCTGCCCCTGGCAGGAATCGCACGGCACGTAGACGTCGCTAAGAAAATGCATGTCGATCTTGATTTCCCCATCGCCTTGGCATTTTTCGCAGCGTCCGCCACGCACATTGAAACTAAAGCGACCAGCCTTGTAGCCGCGCTGCCGTGAAAGCGGGAGTTTTGCGAAAAGTGCGCGAACGTGATCTAGCGCGCCGGTGTAAGTCGCGGGATTCGATCGAGGGCTGCGTCCGAGTGGGCTTTGATCGACCACGATCACGCGGTCGAGCTGCTCCATCCCTTCAATAGCATCATGCGTACCTGGCGCGGCCTTTGCACCGTGGAAGTGCCGTGCAAGCGCGCGCTTCAGAATCGTATTGGTGAGGGTCGATTTACCACTACCCGATGGGCCTGTAACACAGACGATCTGCCCGAGAGGAAACACAACATCAATGCTGGCTAAGTTGTGTTCACGCGCTCCAAGCACGATCAATTCACCCATGTCGTGCCTGCGACCCTGTGAAAGCGCTATAGGCGGGGTGCTCAACCATTTGCCAGTGGCCGAAGTGGTTTCTCTAGCAATATCTGACGGCGTCCCTTGAGCCACAAGGTATCCCCCCTGAGCTCCGGCAACCGGCCCCATATCGATCACCCAATCTGCAGCTCGTATCGTTTCTTCATCATGCTCCACCACCACGACGGTATTGCCTATATCACGCAGGCGCTTTAGAGCTTTGATGAGGCGTGCATTATCATCTTGGTGGAGGCCAATGCTAGGTTCATCCAAAACATAGATCACCCCTGAGAGGCCCGCACCAATCTGAGTAGCCAAGCGAATCCGCTGAGCTTCCCCGCCACTCAGGGTCCCACTTTTGCGATCCAGCGATAGATAACCCAAGCCCACTTCATTTAGAAAACCTAGTCGCTCTCGCACCTCACCTACGAGCCCTTGTCCAACATCCAATTTGTCCTCGGGTAGGCGAATCGCTTCAATCCACACTAATGCTTCATCAACTGGAAGAGAACACAACTCTTGGATACCCAAGCTCGTGGCATGGCCCTCCAATTTCACAGATAGAATTTGCGCTTTGAGGCGCTTACCAGCACACACATCGCAGGCTTGGCTGGTCATATAGCGGCCCATGCTTCTCTTTACTCCATCACTAGTCGTCTCCGAATAAAGCCGCTCAACCGTACGGCAAAGCCCTTCGAATTCTTTACTCCATGGCATAGTTTCGCCGTCTCGTTCCCAAACAAGTTGGATCTTTTCACCCGGCATGCCGTAAAAGAGGGCATCCTTGAAATCCTCAGATAAATGCCCAAAGCTTTTTGAACGATCCACACCGAAGTGGTTTGCGACAGCATCCACTTGCTTCTCCATCCATCCCTTCTTTTTCTTTGTCCCTCCCCACACTTGAACAGCGCCATCGTTTAGGCTCTTCATCGGATCTGGTACAATCAAGGCAGGATCACAATGCACCTTTGTGCCTAATCCATGACACGCTTCACAAGCACCTTTGTGAGAATTGAATGAGAAATCTTGGGGGCTCAGGCTACCGAGTTCAAACCCAGTCTTAGCATTGCGGTAACTGGTCGAAAAGCTCAGCAACTCCCATCCCTCGTCGCCTGGGCCTTGCACTAATGCTTGAGCTTCTTGGCCACAAACTCTCAGGCAAGTTTCCACGCTATCGGCGATGCGACTTTCCACACCATCACGGACACCCAGCCGATCGACAACCACTTCAAAAGATTCTACCCTATCTGGCCATGCCGATTCCGCCTCTTGAGCATCAAGAATCTCTCCATTGAGCCGCACCCTCACAAAGCCTTGACGGTGGATGTCCCCCATGACCTGAGCGGGGTCATGCACGTCACTTAAATCAACAGGAGCCAAAAGAATCACTTTACTACGCTCTGGTAAAGAGGCCAGACGACTAACAACATCAGCCGAAGTCATTTTCTCGAGACGCTCGCCAGTGGCTGGGTCATGTGGCACCCCCACGGCCGCGTATAACACACGGAGGTAATCGTAAATCTCTGTTGCGGTTGCGACCGTTGAGCGCGGATTCCCACTTCCCGCTTTTTGATCGATTGCTATCGCTGGGCTTAGCCCCTCGATGCCTTCAAGGTCTGGTTTCTCTAGTTTCTCTAAAAACTGCCTAGCGTATGCAGAGAGACTCTCCACATAACGGCGCTGCCCTTCAGCGTATAGCGTGTGGAAGGCTAAACTGGACTTACCACAACCACTCGGCCCAGTAATGACAACCAGCTTGTTTTTTGGGATTTGAAGATCTAGGTTCTTCAAATTGTGCTGCCGCGCACCTCGAATCTTTATTGGCTCCACAGCCATGACGCTAAAGGGTAATTGAGATCACAACAATTCTCTATTTTCGGTTTTAATGTTGCAGCTGCAACCTAAGAACATAAAGTTCGATGCATCATGAAATGGAACGGCAAACCAATTTCCCTTCTCACCGCAACAGCAATTAGCAGCCTCAGCATGGTCTCATGTGACCGAGTCACCGAACTCGCAGGAGAAGTCACCTCCACAGTCACTGACATGGTGAGCCTCAAGGAGAGGCGACAAGGTATGCGATACATTCACCCTGCGACCGAGGCTGAACTCGACCAATGGTTGGTTGAACCAAACGTCTTGATCACTCTCTTCTTTTACGACTCTACTGTACCTTCGAATCTGATGATGAAGACCAGGCTCTCAGAATTAGCCAAGACCCACGAAGATGTCTCAGCCGTACTAAGCTTTGATATTGGTAAGCCCGGTGAAGTCACGGATATGGCACTTAATCGCTTCAATATCCAAGAAACTCCAACACTAAAACTCATGCTAAACTCGGAAGAGCTTGTGTCGGAGATTGGCCCAGTACAACCCAAGGCTTTAGAAGAGCTATACGCCACTCAAGTAGCGTCCATCGATACCAGCATGGAGCTACGTGAAGGAAAACTCCCAGGGATGGACGCCAAACGCCCACCTGAAGAAATGATGGTCCGTCAGCGAAAGAATGAACTCCCATCAGGGATTGAGCGAGTCTACATCCCCGAGGGTGCCAAAGACATCACAGAAAAAGTACCCAAGCCATAGGCTTCTACTGCCAGCTATTGATACAGCCCAACAGCGTCAATGCTGTTGGGCTTATTTGTTCCAAATGCGAATCAACGCCCCCAAACCTGGACTTCAGTGAACGCACACCACAGGTCTCTGGCTGGCACCAAATCTGTGATATTGATCCACTCTACTTTACGTTTGGAAAATTGTATCTGCTGCCCATCCGCAGTCCGACTCAATGTGTAGGGAATTTCTGTGCCGTCAGAAAACTCGATCGTACCAGACTTCCAATAACTATCATGGTTCCCCTTTGTATAAGGTGTGAACTCGGCTCGGACGTAAATCACCACCTTATCGATCTCGACCTCCTTGCCAAAATCGATTCGGAACCACAAATCAGACCTCTTGTGTGGCCCCCATGAAGGAAAGGCTCCTCCATGGCCTTTTGACTCGAGCTTGCCATTGATGGCGCACATCGCAGCAAAAAATGGAAGGCGATTGAATTCGCTGTTAGAGCTTGCACGAGGATAGCGCTGAGTATCAGGGCTAGCATTCAATGCTACATTCCTATCGCCATCGCGAGGAGAGGTCACAGCAGTCGCCTTCACCGGAGCTGCAAGATCGGCCGATACAGCCTGACATAGAAAAACGGGCTGAATCAAAATCAAAACACACCATACTAACTTACTGCTTCTACTTATCATAGTGCATAGATGCTAGATTCTCTCTGAGTGGGATGGCAAGGGCTGCAACATCCTCATTATTGAGTAGAATCGATTGTCTTGGCTACATTCCCTTGCCAAAGACCATCATGTAAATGGTCTTTACGACGATAGTTACATCAAGCGACATCGAATAATGACGCACGTAGTAAAGGTCATAGTTCAGCTTTTCCAGAGTATCTTCATCATTGGCGCCGTAGGAATAATTGACCTGTGCCCACCCTGTAATCCCAGGCTTCACGGCATGGCGAAAATGATAAAAAGGAAAGCGTTCTTCATAGCCTTGTACTAGGTCCACCCATTCAGCCCTGGGCCCAATGAGGCTGAGGTCACCGATCAACACGTTCCAAAGCTGAGGCAACTCATCCAATCGAGTCTTCCGAATAAATCCACCAATCGGGGTTAGTCGTGAATCATTCACTTGGGTGTACTTATTACCCTTTTCTGCCCCCACATGCATCGAGCGGAACTTGTAGATAGTAAATGGTTCCTCTCTAAAGCCTGTTCTCTGTTGTTTGAATAATATGGGTCCTCTGGAAGTGGCCTTCACAGCAATCGCTGTGGCAATCAAGAAGGGACTCGCCAATAGAAAACCAAACAATGCAGCGGAAATATCCATCACGCGTTTTGCTCGGTCATAACTCACGCTACGATTCAAACGAAAGCCATCGAGCATCGGCCAGTTCAGACTGAGCTGACAAGGCGGCTGAATTTGCATCGAGTTTCTCAGGTAAGATTCATAAGTCTCAATTCGATGACGATGAAAAAGAGCTGCTACCATCTTGCGGCTGAATTCCTCAGGAAGCTTCTCGGTATCGGTAGCGATCACAAAGCGCTCCACATAACGACCATTGATGGTCGGTTCAAAATTCACCTGATCAATCGAGACTGTCACAGGCGAATCAGGATCATCCTCAATCAAATGATTCCCGACCCAGTCCGGAACAAAGGTGGCAGGGATCACTTGATGGGCGCGCCCTCTCCGGGCTAGGCGGGTGTATAAATCTCGCGCGCGCGTCCCGGCTCCAATCACACAAATGACATTGTCTCGCTCGAAGTATTCTTGGATTCTCCCCAATACATAGCGGTAAGACAATGATGCTACCGGAAAGACAACAAGTGTGAGCCCAACAACCAATCGCGGGGACTTTAAAGCCACACCATACGAAATGACCGAATAGATCATGCCGAATGATAGAACCGCCATGGCCACAGCAGCAATGATGTGCTCAGCAAAGAATCGAGAACTGTTATGGGGAATTGCCGGATTATACCCCCCTACCAGATAAACCCCTAAAAGGCTGGGAAGACCTATGCAAACGAGAACCCTTCTACTCACTGACTCAAAGAATTCTACTCCAGAATGGAAATACAAGATCACAGCAAAGCTTAGGACGATGATCGCTGCATCAATGAGCAACAAAACAAACGGGTAGGTAGCAGCCATGAATCGGCGACGAAAATCTGACGTTTTACTAACATCTTCGTCCGTTACCGCAAAAATCGAACCACTGAGAGGTTGAGTCTTGATTGGGGATTTCATGTCAGGGATGCTTCGCATTGGCTGGGGGCTAGGTACTAGAAAAGCATTATGCAGCAGGCTTCTTCATCGCATCAATATATAGTTGTTGATAATGAACTGATCTTTTGCGATCGCCTAGCTCAGCATACGACGTAATCAACCATTGTAAACATTTCAAGTACTCATTTTTATTCAAGGTAGTGGGGTCTTGAGTGGATACAACTGTTTCAAGTAAGTTAACTACTTCGCTCCATTGCTGCCTTTTGCTGTGTATCTCACAACGCACCAAGATGTATTTGAGATCGTGATCTGGATCCACCGACTCCAAGACATCAACCATTCTGAATGACCGCTTGAAGTATGTTGCACTGTTATTAAATAATGAAAAGTCGAGGTCTCCCTTTGCATACTTTCGGGCGACCACAACCGCAGCCTCTCCCATAATATCAAATGCCTTAGGCTCTAGGGAACGTGCGACCAATAGGTGTACTTTCATCGCGTCATAATCACCCTGATACCATCGATCAATCGCCATGGCGAGGTGGCAGCCGGCACCACCATGACGACCTAATGCCTCCACAATTTGCCCCGTAAGAACAGAAAACTTGGAATCACTGTCCAACAAGCCAAAGAGCAGGGTGGCTGCCTCACTAGTTGAAACACCGGTATCAATGGCCGCATTGAGATGTATGAAACCGAGTTCACGCTGAAGCGTACCGTGCGTTTCAAACAACACACGCGCAATTTTAACGTGAGCCGATGACTTCAATCGGTCAATGTACTCCGTATTCCGTGCGAAGAGCTGTTGTTTCTCTAACTCTCCAATCGCTTTATTGTAAAGCTCCTGTTGCTCATCCACATCCTTAGATGATTGGGCAAGAATCGTAAGAGCGTTCATATACACTCCCAAGTATACCTCTAAATCTGGGTCTTCAAATTCAATGTATTTAACCAGCTTTTTCAGCTCCTGACGCGCATTCTTGACCTCATTCAGCATGATCAATGATCGGACCTGCAACAAATGCGCCTCAGGGTCTAATTCATCTCGAAGCTCCAGCACTTCTAACACCACCTGAAAATGCTTTTGCTCATAGAGCAATCGAGCGAGAGCAAAATTCCAATAATCGTAGTAACTGGCATCTTCGGCCTCCCCCAACATTTCGCGAGCGATCTCAACAAGTTCATCTAGATTGGCAGTGCCCGATTTACCAGACAAAGCACGCTCAACGACCCATCGTTTGGCAGGTTCGTACTCTCGTTCATAAAACAATTTTTGCTTCAATGCCTGTTCACGAGGTAGGTTTCTATTCGACGCAGCCGCAATCATGGCACGAAACAGAACCGAATCTGAGTCTTTGTACGAAGGGTGGTGGATCAGTTTCGCAAACAAGAAGTCTGCTTTTTTAAAATCTCTCTGGCTGAGAGCTTTCAATGCGCCTTGGTAATAGCCAGAATACGCCTTACCCCTACTGCGGTTCATCTGAATAAAGACCACTGAAAACAACACGAGTGCCCCTATCAATACCGGGGCAGCCCACACTAACTTACCCCATGGACGTGAGCTAAACCAACTCAGCGCAAAACCTTTAACCGCCAACCAAGGCTTCGCAAAGGCATATGAAATATCATCAATGAGCCCTTGCCCTCCGATTCTCTCAAGTCCACGACTCATCAACCAAATGAACCACTTCGGAATCAGTATGATCGCCACAGGGATCGCGAGCAACATGGAGCGCTTCCAAACCCGCTTGAAAGACGATTGCTTATAGGGATTGAGCATCTCTTGTTTCTTGTTGGATTAATAAGCGAGTTTGCTCGCGAAACTCTTCATACATCAAACGAATCTCTTGCTTGGTTGGCTCATCAAGCGCAAAGGGCGTCGTCACCATCGCCTGCGTCTGATAAAAGGTATTCTTGTTTCTGTCCACCGACACCCCATAGGGAGCAGCCCATTGCTTTGGATGCAGATAATACATCACCATATCAAAACGGTGGTCAGTCGGTTTAGGCTGAACAACATTCCCCTCATGGTCACAATGGCTACAAAGAATAAATCCAAAGTCACCCGTCGGCAGGGTCATTTCGGTTTCTGAAGCACCCCAATCAATGTAGCGCTTAAATGGCTCCAGTCTCTCGCTAGAGGCTTGCCAGCCCAACCTACCATAACACACTTTAACATCATGCCATTTATCAAATGGATAATCCAAGGCCATGATAACCAGAGTATCATGGTAACGTAATCTCCAGATAAAGGAATACGCGCCCCACAAACTGGCAAAAGGGCGTTCCTCAGTTTCAATACCGATGAGAGTCCAATTATCTCGATCAAAACGCACCAACTCTGGTTCAATAATCGCTAATTGGCTCTTATCGTGCATGAAGTAGGTTTGATAATCGCCAAAACCATATTGGTAATACAATACAGGTGCTCCAAACCCACCAAAGCAAAGTAATGCCACCGATAGTATCGCTATGCTCCATCTTGGTATCCTTCCTCCTTCAGTATCGGTAGACTTCCTGAACACTTGCATCAGAGCCATCGGACCGAGCTCTGTGAGCCGATCCCATACTCGAGCCAGAGATTTCCCATATTTATTGGGCTTTTCTTCTCCTACAGGAGTAAACAAAAACACCAACAGCGCATCCATACTAAATAGCAAGATGACGCCCAGGGCATAGGACCCGACCAGTAATACATATTCCCATATATTGGTCATTATATCCACGCCGTATGAAGCATAAACCACACCGACAGCCGTAATTCTCAGAATATTCACGAACGCCGCTGCGACGACACCAAAGAGCATCAACAAAATTCCTTGTATCAACGAGCGCTTCATGACGACAGCCATCACTGCAGCTAACGCCACCATGCCAATAAGAGAAAAGGGTCCGTTACATATACCGGAAATATCAATTTCATAACCATCGATCACCAATACCTTACCTTGGAAAACATGATAGTGACCCGCATAGTCAATTGCAGGAGATGCCCCCTTAGATGAAAGCCCTTGAAATAGGGTCAAGAAACGGCGTTCCACTTGATGAGGGACTCGAACTAACAGAAATAAAAGACTCCAAATAGCAAAAGCCCTTGGCATCCTCTTTCGGCCGTTTAACTCAGCAAGCATCAAGCCAATGACAAAAATACTGGTCACCATTGCGACCCAACCAGTGAAATATAGATAAGCGACTCCAGCCAGAGCGAGGCAAAATGTATACCCCACACACAAAGCCCAAGGGCGAGGTCGAAACTGTGCGACTTCTGAATTCTTCCAGCTTTTGTATAGTAGGCCCAGGACGATACAGATTAAAACTGGAAACCATTTGTAATGTGAACGCGCCCAAAGGTCTGCAAAATGATCTATCAGCACAGGGACTAAACTGATCAACAGCAATGCACATAGGACTTGAAAACCCCAGTTCTTAGCTTCGGACGTTGAGCTTTGGCTTTCCATTTATTTACGCACCATCAATTTGTGCTGATCTTCCATCAAGTAGTTACCCAACTCCGCATAACAAGCAGACAAGTAACGATGCAATGATGGTGGAGATGTGACCTGAGAAATTGCCAATGCTTGCTCAAAAGACTCAACAGCATGCTGCCATTGCTTCAACTGCATCTGCAGGCGGCCGCGAGCAACGAGAACTTGAAACTTCTGCTGGGTGCTGAGTGAACGATCATTCACCAAGTAGTCAGCCCATTGCATCATTTGCGATAAGTTCACAATACGCCCATCTCCGTCGGAGTGCTTCACTAAAGCCACCAACAATTCGGGGGATGCCCCTCCTTGCGCTCGCACATCCATTAATAATTCCACGGCCACATCCGAAGCAAGTAACTCAGCATAGAAGATATCCATTGAGACGGAATGATTCCTCTTCAATAAGGGAGATATGCCACTTTGAATGTCAGCTTTTAGTTCGGGATATGTTTCATAAAGACGAGAGAGCCCTTCGGCGTAATAAGCACTCTCCGGGTCAAAGGCACAGGCTGCGACTAAAGACTCTAAGGCTTTAACCTCATCAAAAGTTTCAGCCTTCAACAAATAGACCGCCTTAATATACTCAGCCAATCCTTGCATCCGATCCACGCTGGCATCGAAATCTGAGATGTATTTCTGAGAGGCTGACTTGGCCAAATTAAACTCACCAAGAACGTTCGCCAAAAAGATGTAACAAAGACGCGATGCCTTATCTCCACGTAGAGGCCCAGTAATCCCTCGACCAAGAGTAGCAAACTCATGCCAATTCCACTCCTCCAGCTCGAGATCATTGCCTTGATAAACTGTCGCATGGATCATCGGAACTAAAATATCCACCGATGGGGCATCGGTGATCCTGACACCCTCGAAGAGTATCTCATATGCTTCATTTCGCTTTCCTGAAAGTAACAACCATTCAGACAAAATTTTCCGAGCCTCATCAAGTTTGGGATTGAGTATCAAGGCTGACTCAAGGTGCTTGATTCCGCGCTCAACCACTTCAGAACGCATTTCTTCAGAATATCGAGGAGCATAGTTTTTACCACCGGTGAGCTCAATTGGATAACGGTTCAGAATCCCCTGCTGCGCATCGCCTAAAAACAACTTAGCCATCCACAAGTGCGCTAAAGGATTCCCTTTCGCAATCAAACTTGCATTGGATAATGGAGCGAGGCGTTGCATCACAGCACGCCCACCTTCGAAGTCACCTTCATCCAATAGCGCCTGCCCCTCTTCAAATGTGAGGTTGGAGATCTTACGAGCAACCTCAGAAGTGATCGAATTTCCAAAGTCCTCCTGGGCTGGAGGTTCATGGGTACTGAGCGCATACCAAACACCACCAGCGACTACACCGACAATCAATACGATAATGGCAAGTATACGCCCGTATACTTCACACCACCTTTTAAAACTTCTTAAGCGTCTGGACATAGATTTTCACGATAGCATGCACAGCCTACTCCCGCATAGCAAGAGTTAGTAATACACGATTCAGTTCCAATTCAAGCTATTATAAGCCTATTTCTATAGCACTCAACCGATCTTAAATTCCTTCATCACAAAGCGTTGATCAAATCGCCCCCCTGAATGCCTCTTACAACACGAAGCACAAGCAATCTTTCGCTTCACACGCCTTACTCGATCCACATCCAGATCACAGTTCGGACAAACGTAACGCCACTTCCGAACTTGTCGCGCACGAGGCAGACTCAGACGATGTGTTGCAGATTCACCGGGAATACCTAGATCAGCGCAGGCGGTTCGCCATTCAATCCCGTGCGGCGCAATACGGCGCCCTCCAGCTCGCCAATATGCTAACAAATGTGCTAGCTCGTGTAACAAAGTCCTACGAACCTCAGTCAAACTTATATCCAGCAAACGCGGATTCAAGTCCACCCGACACTCAGGCCAAAATGCTCGACCTGCGGCTGAGCGCATGCGCGAATTCCAGGCCACAGAAACACGCGCAGCCACCTCTCTCCCATGATCGGCGCCATCTAATATTGCTATGCAATCAGCGACTAACTGCTGAAGCCGCACGGCATCGACCCGTTCAGACAAGGGCTCAACATCATTCATTGTGACGCTTTCACCACCTTGGCTGCTTCAGAAAGTTCGATGAGATCGCCTAAAATAGCAACACCCTCGCGCTTTACCAGATCCAAGCCTGAAGGCCATTCAGGAGTGATATCCAGCTCCTCAATTTCATCTACAGCCATTTCCATGTAGTCATCTTCATCTGATGATGGGTCGAATTTCGGTAAACCGTCTTTTTTAAGATCGTCAAGGTGGGCGCGATAAAATGTCATGCTCTCACGATCCGCTTTCTGCACTTCGGCGAAACGAACGAGACGTTCTTTGTTCAGCTCTTTAGTACGTTGCTCTACCTCCTCTAGCTCCAGCTTGCGATTGACTATGTTGAGAGACAGCTCATTTTTGTCGATTCTTTCCTTTGCACGTCGCACATCCTCTTCGAGATACTTAAAATCGTTAGATTCTGAAACTCGCTTCAAACTACGTCCTTTCAGTTCCGAAACAAACAAGCTTGCTCGATCAAGAGCATTGTAGCCCTTGGCTTTCTCGATCATATCGTAAGCTAGTGCGTAGTAGAGATACTTCTCCCCCACTTCAACAGCATCCATCATGTTTGGTAGAACAATATCAGCTTCCACACCTCTATTTTGGGTAGACTTCCCTGAAACGCGGTAGAACTTCTGAATCGTAGGTTTCAAAAAACCGGCGCGATCTCGATTGGCAAAGAATGGCATCAGACGAGCAATTTCCATAGGTTGCTGCACTGTACCTTTGCCGAAGGTGGAGCTAGTCCCGACCACCACAGCTCGGTTGTAATCTTGAAGAGCTCCTGCCAAAATTTCACTCGCTGAGGCACTTGCTTTATCAATCAATACCACCATTGGCTTGGTGAAGAAGGCCTTGTCGTATGAGCGCTTCACATCCACCCCTCCAAGGTAATCTTTGATCTGCACCACAGGACCACGGCCAGTAAAGAAACCGGTCATACGACGAACTTCTTCAAGTGAACCTCCGCCATTCCCACGTAGATCCATCACCAGTCCATCTACCTTCTCGTCATTAAAACGGTGAAGAATTTCCTCCACATGCACAGAGCATCGGTTCTCCCCAGTATCGAAATTGGCATAAAATGAAGGGAGGGTAAGAATACCAAGCTTGCTGATAGACCCATCCTCCTTTTTCTTTTCAATAATTTCCCCCTGCGCGAACGACTCTCCCATTTCTACGGTTCCGCGCTTGATGACAATGAACTTTGGCTGTCCACCGTCAGCTGGCTCCACCTTGAGTCGAACACTCGTGCCCTTTTCGCCACGGATTTTATCCACGACTTTATCGAGCTTCATGAACATGATATCGATGACGTCACCAGTATTGTTATGATCCACTCCTACAACGCTATCATTGAGCTTCAACTCACCTTGTGATTCAGCTGGTCCGCCTTTCACTATCCCCATGATCTTGGTACTTCCATCATCTTGAGCCTGAAGCATCGCCCCAATACCTACAAATTCATTGCTCATCCCCTGCATGAAACGCTCCATCTCACGAGCACTGAAGTAGTCCGTATGTGGCCCATATGACTTTGCCACTGCTGACAAAAAGTAATTCGCCACATCCTCATGGTCCGCATCATCCACAGCGTGCTTGACTCGTTCATAGCGTAGCTTGAGCTTTTCACCGATGGGCTTCTCATCCTTCAGTGGGTTCTCTTTCCCCTGCTCTTCCGCACGCTTCATGATCACTTGGCGCCGTAAAGTCTCCGAGAGCATCGCGTCTTCAATCATCCCACTCCATAGTGTCTCAGCCGCCTTTTCATCTTCAGGCCAGCCCTCGAGAGTGGGCTTCAGCTGGTCGCGTCGGCTACGCTTGATGACTCGGTCAGAATCGAACGTAAACTCCGCTTCACTGAGAATTTGCTGAGCGACTGCGATACGTTGATTCACACGCTCTTTGTAGACTGCATATATTTCCTCAGCAGCGGTCATGCTTCCTTTATTCAACAGTAAGGCAGTCAGCTGATCGTTGTACTTAAGCGCTAAGCTATCTACATCCTTCTGCGTGAAATACATTTTCCCAGAATCTAGCTCGTTAAGATACATCGCAAACACTCGCTCACTCAGGGCAGCGTCAAAATCTAAACGATCATAATGTCGGTTACGCAACATGATCGACATTTGCTTGCCAACTTCATTAAAATCAGTACCCGCGCCATGCACTGGCAGCACTGAAATCACACTGGCAATTCCAATCATCCACACTCTGGATATCCACTTCAAATTCTTCATAACAAATACTACGCTGACAATTTTCCAATTTAGCGAACTTCTCAAACAATCCACCACATTGGAGGAATTGTCGAACCCTTTCCTCATACTGTAGGCCAAAATTCCCGCAGCATTCAACCATTCAGCCAGTCCTGCGTATTTTTCTTGTCATTAGCACTGCAATTGGCACAACTCCCATGGCCATGCACATTGACGACATTCTACAGCAGAATTCCCCCTCGCTTTCATTCGAGTTCTTTCCTCCACGCACCCAAGATGGCGCGGACACACTCTATGAAACGATCGCTGATTTAGAACCATACAACCCCTCATTCGTTTCCGTCACCTATGGTGCGGGAGGCACCACCCGGGACCTCACCCACGACCTCGTGCTACGCATCAAGGAAACAACAGGTATCCCACCTGTTCCACACCTCACCTGCATCGGCCACAGCAGGGAAGAAATCGAGCAAATCCTCATCCGCTACGCAGAGGCCGGAGTGGCCAACATCCTAGCACTGCGCGGCGACCCTCCGCGCGACCAACCAGACTACGACCGCAGCAAGGACGACTTCCAGTTTGCCTCGGACCTCGTCTCATTTATTAAAGAATTTAACGCATCTGGTCGCCATCCAGACTCACGAGGCTTCGGCATTGGGGTCGCGGGCTTCCCCGAAGGCCACCCAGCAACGCAAAACCGGGTGCTCGAAATGGATTACATGAAACAAAAAGTTGATGCTGGTGCCGACTACATCTGTACCCAACTCTTCTTCGACAACCACGACTTCATGGACTACCGCGAACGTTGTGACATTGCAGGCATCAACATCCCGATCATCGCAGGCGTCATGCCAGTCACCTCACTCGGAGGCATGAAGCGCATGGCTGAGCTAGCCGAAGGAGCACGCTACCCGGCGAAGCTTCTACGTGCTCTTGAACGCGGTAACGGAGATGCCAGCTCTGTGGAACGCATTGGTATTCATTACGCTGCGCAACAATGCCACGAACTCCTAGATAATGACGTCGACGGCATCCACTTCTACACCTTGAACAAATCCAAGGCGACACGGGAAATTTATGCAAGTTTAGGCTTGAGCCAATCCTGAGCATCCCTTAATACTCCTCGCACGTCACCCAAACAGGTGATCTTCTAATGCGAAAGCGGGTATAGCATAGTGGTAATGCTCCAGCCTTCCAAGCTGATTAGGAGGGTTCGATTCCCTCTACCCGCTCCATTAAAAAAGCCTCTTGAGTCACACTCACGAGGCTCTTTTTTTCTTAATCCAAGGTAACAAGGTGCTCCTGACACAACAGCAACAGATGAGCCCTCCCTGGTCCGACCTACACAAGCCACTTTGGAATTTGCAAGCATCGCGGCATCTGCTTTGATGCCGCGCCCAGAAACTCCTGACACATCATATGAATGCACTCTTAATACTCATCCAGGAACCGATCACCGACCCACTCGGCTCGGATAGCGGTGGACTGAGTCCGGTGCACTATCAAGCACTGCTCGAAGTGCTACTGCAGCAACTTGAGGGCCTCCATGACACTCATGTACGCTTTTGTTACAGCCCAGCAGACGCGGGTGAAGCGCTACAATTTTTTCTACTCCCTCTGCTACGCGGTCAAGTTCACAAACGCCGCCACGACTTTCTCTTCACTCCAGAAAAGAATGCTCCCGCCTTCACCATCGGCTTCACCCCGCTTGAGGCACACGCCATCGGCCAGGCCCTCACCAATACCATTGAAAGCCTTTACCGGGAGGGCTTCAATAAGGTTGCCGTGATGGGCAGCGACTCGCCAGCCTGCGGGTCACGATGGATCAAAACGGCACTCTCGCAAACCAAACCAAAATCGCCAAGCCTCGGGCTCAATCACGCGGGGGAACCATACTTCATCGCTTCCACTGAGGCTAGTGACTTTGCTTATCTGGCCGAAGCTCTCGGCCCTCTCACGGTCTCATTACCTAGCCAGCGCCCAGCCCTCACCACTCAGGCCTTCATGCTTCCAGCACTCGAACACGTCCGCAACGTCTCAGAATGGGAAGACGCCTTAAATTCTGCCATAGGTGGAAAACTCAAAGCAGCCTTCAATCGCCAAAAAGAACACTGCTAGACCATACCCACTTTATGTCCTACAAGATCCAACATAGCCTAATCTGGTTACTGGGCTCAGTATTCGGCATCACGCCTCTACTGCAAAAACACCACTATGCTAGGGGGGCTATTTCTCCTTACCTCGGTGATGGATTCATCGCACATCATGTTCTCATTGGGCTCGCACTTGGCGCCATGGGCGCCTCCCTTTGGGGGAGCTTCTCTAATTGGATCCATCAATCCTCCAAGACGCCTGAGCAGGCCACCCCATGGATTCGCGCCACTTTTGCCACACAAGTCGCGTGTATCACCCTAGCCTATTTAGGCATACTCACCGGCGGGATCTACCTCCTCGTAGGAGGCGCCTCCACCATAGTGATCGGCTACGTGTTTAGCCTGAGCAGCAGCCGAGGTACTGGCCCATCAGCTCCCGCTCAGGCGTGGGCATGGCTTCGCCGCAGTCGCCCGATACATTGGCCGTTCTTACTCAGCATTTGCGCCCTCCTTATCTGGCACAACACTGAGCTAATTAAAGGCATGCACTCGCTGGCCCCGCTTCACACCTTAAGCCTATTTATCAGCCGCATTGCCACGCAAATCACCGCTGCAGGCAGCCTCTATTTGATCCTTCAACTCGCAATCGACTCAGGCCCACGCTGGGCCAAGCCCAGCCTCTGGTCACTGATCTCCCTAACCCCTATCTTTGTCGTAGCAGACCAAATGCTTCACACATATTGGAATCAGACCTTCATGGGCTTCCTCAATCAATTTGGTATTCAAGGTCTACTCAACCTCAACGCCGAACTCAAAGGCGGCGGCGTCCCAATGGGTGTCTGGGCTCTAATCGGCGTGATAGCCATCCTCTTCGCCGTCCTAGCAAGCTGCACCTACCTGGCGAGCAAAGTAGCGCAGAGGCTTCACCTCAATCTCGCTCCATCTAGCCTACTTGTCCTCATTGTTACCGGGACTGCTATCGCCTCACTAGAGCAAGCAATCGGTAAATCGTGGAAAGACCACCGCGACTGGAAGCAAGAGTACCTCGAGTTCGGGCTTCATCTCTCAGGCATTCGCCCCCCCAATGGTCTAGCAAAATTTAGCGTTGCACACAAACTTCCAAACTACCCCATCAGCCCCGATGCTCTCATAGCAAAACGCCAAGCAGACATCTACATCGTCTACATCGAATCCTTCAGACATGACGCACTACGCGCTAACATCACCCCCTTCCTCCACCACTTTGCCGAGTCTGAAGCCCAATCCATTGGCTCCACCTGGGCCGCATCCAATGGCACCCACCTCAGCTGGTTCAGCACACTCACGGGACAAACACCACTCGCCAGAGAGCTCCACCGCGACCACGCCAGAGAACAAAACTGGCCAGGCCTCTGCACCATGAGAGCTCTCAAGCAAGCTGGTTACCAACTCCACATACATACCGCCAAGAGCCTCGCGTACCGCGGCATGGGCACACAACTGATCGGCGAGGCTCAGAGCCCATTTTGCTCTATCCGACAGGACGAACCCAGTGATCCAATGCATGGTTTCAGCTACCCAGAGAAAGAAGTGATGGTCTTTGACGGGGTGGTCGAACTCATTGACAAAGCCCCCAAGGGCCAGACCTTTGTTATCACCACCATCGACTCGCCGCACTTCCAGTACTCGTGGCATCCTGACTTCACGCCACCTTTTCCAGATTACTACCCGCACAAAGTATTTCCGGCCACCCCGACGAAAGAGGAAATTCAGCTGATCAAAAATCAATACTACAACGCCTTAGCTTGGGGTGACCAAGTGGCCAAATCATTTTGCGACGGACTCAAAAAGATCGGACGCTATGAGGAATCCATCATCGTCTTTCTAGGTGACCATGGTGAAGAATTCCAAGATCATGGGGGATGGCTGCATGTTTCCTCGCTAGAAGACGAACAAATCCTCAGCCCCATGCTGATCAAGTGGCCAAAATCCTATGGCTCCACCCCATCCCACATGGAGGCTGGCCACATCGACCTCTTCCCAAGCCTCCTCCATTACATTACGGGCCAAGTCCCTCAAGACCTACCCGGCCACAGCTTGCTACAAAAAGACCCAGAGCGCACACACATCATCTGTACCGCTCAAGGTGGAGTCACCGAAGAAGGGATGCTACTAACGCGAATGGGCTACAAGGCATTCTTCACTTGGCCAGAGTACTTCACCGGGCGCCCAGGTGACACCCTCACGCTCACTCGCCTCACCGGGCCAGATGGCGATATCCACTGCAACTCAGATCAGGAATATTACCAAACCATCATGACACTCTTCCCGGATGCCGTCGGCACCTACTTCAAGCATCTGATCCTTGATCGCTCAGAACCTAACTAAAGTAAGAGCGCTGCTTCTCAGAAATAGGCATTTCTAGCAGCTCCATGATCGCGAGCATATCCTTCCACACCCATTTCTTTTCTGGGGTGATCCCTTCTTGGAGAAGGTAGCTGGGGTGGTATGTGGAGCGAACTGGCACCTCAAATGCATCATTGAAGCGACCTAACAACTGCTTTGCGGACACCTCATGCCCCACTAGCGCTTTAGCAACTGAAGAGCCGAGGGCGATAATGACCTTCGGTTGCACCAATTCGATTTCGCGCTTCAAGTATGGTAGAAAGGCATCAACCTCCTCGCGACTAGGCTTCCGAGTATTGATCGTCTGTCCAACAGCATTAGGTCTATATTTGACCAAGTATGTGCTATGCACATCATCCAGCTGCAAACCCATTGCTTTGAGAATCGCAGCCATCTTTTTACCAGCTGGTCCAGAAAATGGCAGCCCTGCCTGCTCGTCGTGGTAGCTAGGAGATTCAGACACTAACATAATCCCTGAACGCGCACTGCCATTGGCGGCCACAAACTTAGTTTTTAATGCCCCCACATTACTCAACTCCGTATCGTTCTGCATCTGAGTGAATAATTGCTCTAAGCTGCCTGCCGCGCTAATATCCATCGCTGGAGAAACCGGAACTTCCGCAGCAACGGAGGGCGGAGCAGCAGAGGCAACTTGCCCCTGTCGCGGCGTCTCAGTAGCTCGATTTGAAGACTTCGCGTGAGGTGACACGGCCTCTTTTTGATGAGCCTCTAGATAAAACTTCCTAAGTAACTTTTTCGCCGAATCGTCCACCCAAACAGCCTCCTGCCCCCGGCGCTGCAGTAGCTCCAAGTACTCAGTCAACATCGCTTTAGTGGTAGGCATAATCAAACCATCTAGCGACGACAGTGTAAGGTCAAGGTCATTCCTCGAGACGCATCTGACGCATGCCTTCAAACAAGACAATGCCGACCGCAGTCGCCAAATTCAGACTACGTGTCCCCCCGCTTACCATCGGAATCGTCAGGGCCGTATCCTGATACTTTTCAATAATCGGTTCAGCGAGCCCTCGCGTCTCACGGCCAAACAAGAGGTAGTCGCCCTCTTTAAGGTCAGCATCCCAGTATGCCTTTTCTGTCTTGGTCGTGAGCAAGAACATGCGTGACACGTCACTCACGGATGCTTCAAATTCCTCCCAAGACTCCCAGATCACCAAATCCACATCTTTCCAGTAGTCTAGGCCAGCGCGTTTGACCGTCTTCTCGTCGATATCAAAGCCTAGCGGCTTCACCAAATGCAGACGCGCACCGGCCGCTAAAACCAAGCGCCCTGCAGCCCCAGTATTGTGAGGAATCTCGGGGTGCACTAATACGACATTGAACATGAAACAGGCATATCTACAGGATTCACAAGATTCAAGCACTGGGGGAAAGAATTCGCTGTGTTATCGCGTAAAATTTGTGTATTGTCATGCCCGTGAAACCACACCTTCTCATCAGCCTCATTTCTCTTTCCGTATTCAGCTTCAGCTGCGGCAAAAAAGAGGAAGCACCCGCTCCTACACCAAACGAGAACAAAGAAGCCATAACTTCGGACCCGACAGGAGACGCATTGAGCCAACGTCGAGTCGCACCTCAAGAGGTCGAAACGGAAGATACGCTGCCAGAGGCTCAGCTTTACATCAAGCCGACCCGCTCTCCTGAGCAATTCCTCGCCAACTTTATCGAATTACTCCAGTCTGATGTTTCACCAGATCAGATTCAACACATGCTCGAGGACTACTCGAATCTCAAATTGAGTGCTGAGCAAGTCGAGCAGATCAAGGCCCTCCAGTCGCTTGTACAATCATCCAAGGCGGACACTCCAGCCACAAAACAACTTGAAAAAGTAGGGGACATCAAAATCAACCAAGTCAGCCGCTGGGCACTCAAACACCTCGGCCAAGCTCCCATACTCATCGACGTGAGCCGCCAAGGCAGTAGCGCTTGGAGTATTGAGCAAATCGCCATCCCACAAGTAGCCTCCAACACCCCAGCCCCAAGCACCATCACAGCTGGAGATGAAGCGACCACTCAGGATTCCAAGGGCACGGAGAAATCAGCCCAAGACGATCCACTCAACTTCAGTTATTTCTTCCTCCAAGCTCTGCTCAAACAAGACTTCCGCCTTGCTAAAACGATGGTCGACACCAACACCATCACCGACGCAACCCTGGCCGCACTTTGTATTATCTTTGATGAGGCCGCATACACCATCGATAAGAAAAAACCGCTGCGTGCCCTATTCATGCGCGAAACCGCTGCTGGCTTCTATGCCAACGTGATTTCAAGTGAAGGTAGTAAAGCCGCTCATTTCTCCATTCTCACCCAACGCGAAACAGCTCAAGATAAATGGAAAATCTACGAGATCAACCTCAACGACCTCCTCAGCGACTTCACCAAGCGTATGGGTGCAGGTGATAGCTATTTCACCCCCCTCGTGAAGAACCCTCAAGGAGGGGACACTTTGGTGATATACTTTGATTTCGACTCCGATCAAATCACTCCTCGCATGGAAAAGCAGCTGCAGATCGTCACCGCCTTGCTGAAGTTAGACAACGCCAAGAAAATCACACTCTCCGGGCACACCGACAGCAAGGGCCAAAGCGGCTACAACCTAAGCCTCTCAGAAAAGCGCGCACTTAAGGTAAAGGAGTATCTCTCCAGCCATGGAGTGAATGCCGCTCAAATCATTACCAAATCTTTGGGAGCAACCATACCTCGAGCGCCGAACACTTTCAATGACGGTAGCGACAACCCCGATGGAAGACGCGCAAACCGCCGCACAGAAATCTTCTTAGACTTCTAATCTACCTCGACCAGCCTAGCACATGCCCTTCATTCTATCACGCTTTGTGCTAGCGCTCATCCTAGGGCTCATTTGTTATGCAGCCTACCTCACGATCGACACCCGCTATGAGGAACAACCTCCATTGCAGAATTTCTACAATGCTCAATTTGTGGATGTGCCGCTAGGGATCCCCTTCGATCAAGACACACCAAATAATGGAGCACAGCAATTCGACCCTCGCTTCCACTTCCATAGCCCCTTTGAAGCTGCTCAGATCCCCAAAGCGACCATCGTATCTGAAACTCTAGGTTCAGAATTTGGAGGTTTTGCATACAATGCACAGGCCTTCATGTCCCCGAATAGCGTGCGCGGGGGAAGGCATACCGGGGATGACCTCAACGGCATTGGTGGTGGAGACTCAGACTTCGGTGATCCGGTTTATGCATTTGGCGACGGCCTCGTGATCTACGCCGGAACACCATCACCCGGCTGGGGGAAAACTGTGATCCTCGCACACCGCGCAGAAGATGGGTCCACTCTCCACAGCATGTATAGCCACCTTTCTGCAATCGATGTATCTACCAACACGCTCGTAGCACGTGGCACCACGGTAGGCAGTGTCGGATCAGCAGATGGACGCTACCTCGCACACCTTCACCTCGAGCTCAGACAGACCGATGGTTTTTCTCCGCAAAGTGGCTACTCCACCCACCAGTTTGACCGCCTAGATCCAAGCGAAGTGCTGAGCCAGTGGCCTCAAAAACCTCTCGCGGCTGTTAGCCCCAGCATTTTGAACATCATCCAAAATACGGCAAGAAAGCACGCCCAACTACCAAAGATGGACACACAATCGGCACTCAAACTTCAAGAGCTGTTGGATGATTCTAGTAATTGAGACCACTAAGCGACTCATCCAAGAAAACACCATCTTTACGGATCAATACGTCATCGAAATAGATCTCGCCACCTCCCCAGTCTTCTCGCTGAATTGACACCATGTCCCAGTGCACTTGCGAGCGGTTTCCATTATCGGCTTCCTCATAGGCTTGGCCTGGAGTGAAATGGAAAGACCCTGCAATTTTCTCATCAAATAAGATGTCTCGCATCGGCTCTTTAATTACGGGATTGAAACCCAGAGCAAATTCACCAACGAATCGAGCACCTGCATCTGAATCAAGAATCTTGTTGAGTGCCTCAGTTTTTGAGCCGGCCTCAGCCTTCACGATTTTTCCATTCTCAAAGGTGAGCTCTATGTTATCGAAAGCAATCCCTTGATAGATTGTTGGTGCATTGTAAGTGATCACGCCGTTCACGCTTTCTTTCACCGGTGCATTGAAGACCTCGCCATCCGGAATGTTGTAATTACCGCAACATACAATTGATGGAATATCTTTGATCGAGAAGGTCAGGTTAGTTCCAGGCCCGACAATGCGCACATCATTGGTCTCATCCATGAGGGTCTTGAGATTTTCAGCTGCATGATTCAGCGCAGCGTAATCGAGAAGACACACTTCAAAGTAAAAGTCTTCAAACGCTTCCGTACTCATACTTGCTTGTTGCGCCATGGAGGGTGTGGGCCAGCGCAACACACACCACTTCGTCTCTTTCACGCGATGGTCCATCACTGGCCTGAGCGCCTGCATTGCTAGAGCCATTTTCTCCGGTGGCACATCACTCAACTCAGTAATATTCTGTGATCCGCGGAGAGCAATGTATGCATCCATGTCTTTCATCTCAGCCATTTGATGCTCCGCCAAGGCCTTGTACTGCTCCGTGGTGGCACCGAGCATCAATTCACGATTCAAACGAGCATGGTTCACTCTCAAGAATGGTAATCCACCACACGCTCTCACAGCGCGCATCAAAGCCACGCCAATCGCGTCAGGGACCTCGGCCAAGTCGATAAGAACTTTCTCCCCTGATTGGATGTTCGTAGAGTATTGGACGAGTTGTTGGGCTAACTGATCAATTCGGGAATCGTGCATGCTGAACATGCTGGATCTATCGACTTGGATGTCAAGCAAGCGAGTCCGCAGGAGGGGTCTTTTTGATGCTTCACAGTTGCAAGCTGCCCCCTTCTGATCCACCTTAGCTCTCAGTATGAGGGAAGAGATTGAGACTGCTGGTAGATTGCTCATCAAGCAACTTGAGAATATCAAGTTCTCCGAGCCCGTTACCCACACATACAACCCGATGGACTACGCTTGGGACGCCCACCATGAGTACACCACTCGCTTTGCCGGCAACAAAAAGCAGGTGCTATTTCTAGGTATGAACCCCGGACCATGGGGGATGGCGCAGACTGGAGTACCATTCGGCGAAATCTCCGCAGTACGTGATTGGATGGGTATTGAAATGGACGTGCTACAGCCCCAAAACCCACACCCAAAACGCCCGATCGAAGGCTTTGCCTGCAAGAAGTCGGAAGTCAGTGGCAGGAGGCTCTGGGGGCTATTTGCTTCCAAGTACCCCAATGCCGAAGACTTTTTTCGAGAACACTTTGTGACTAACTTCTGCCCACTCGTATGGATGGGTGAGACTGGTAGAAACATCACACCAGATAAATTGCCAAAATCAGAATTCACTCCAGTCGAGGAAGCCTGTCAAAGTTACCTTAGCACCATCATCCGCCAACTTAAACCCACTCACCTCGTCGGCGTTGGTGCCTTTGCTGAAAAGCAACTCAAGCTCACCGCCAACAAGCACCTGGGTGACCAAACATTTCAAATTTCTAAAATCCTACACCCCTCACCAGCCTCACCTCTCGCGAACAAAGGCTGGCCAGATGTCCCAACCCAACAACTGAAAGACCTCGGGCTCTGGTAATCCCCTCAATCCAAACCCATCACTTCTTCATGGACCTATCCGAATACCGCAAAGACTACCTCAAAGACGGACTCACCCGAGCCAACGCTATGGAGGATCCCCTAAAGCAATTTGAACATTGGTTCCAACAAGCTGTGGACGCCGACTACCCAGAGCCGAATGCCATGTCTCTTGCCACGGTAGACACCAACATGCAGCCGAGCATACGCACTGTCCTTCTCAAGCACTTTAGCGCCGAAGGTTTCGTGTTCTTCACCAACTATCAGAGCCGCAAAGCTCAAGATATCGAAGCAAACCCACAAGTCTCCATCCTATTTCCTTGGATCACACTTGAGCGACAAGTCATCATCAAAGGACATGTAGAAAAAATCTCCCGCGAAGAGTCCGAGCAATACTTCAAGAGCCGCCCACACTCGAGCCAACTCGGAGCTTGGGTCTCGAACCAAAGCTCCGTGGTGCTCAATCGAGAATTCCTAGCAACCAAACTCGATGAGCTAGATAAAGAATTTAAGCCCGGAGAAGTACCACTCCCAGAGTTTTGGGGAGGCTATCGGATCAAGCCCGAGAGCTTTGAGTTTTGGCAAGGTGGTCCAGGCAGATTGCACGATCGTCTCTACTACAGCCCAGCGCCCAACAACTCAGGAGAGTGGTCGATCGAGCGACTCTCTCCATAATTACTGCCCATAGTAGGCATTGGCTCCATGCTTGCGCTGGTAATGCTGCTTAAGAATGTGCTCCGGAATAGGCTTCAGCTCAGGATTCAGCTGGTAGCTCATTAAGGCCATCTGCGCGCACATCTCTAAGGCGATACTGTTCTCCACAGCTTTGACCGTATTCTGCCCCCACGTAAATGGAGCATGATGCCGTAATAACACCGCTGGCATCTCAACTGGATCAAGTCCCAGCGCTTCAAAACATTCTACAATACTCACCCCCGTGAAGTGCTCGTAGTCCTGAGCAAGCTCAGCAGCTGTCAGCGCACGCGCAAGTGGCACCTCACCATAAAAGTGATCAGCATGCGTTGTGCCGAGGCAGGCCAATGCTTTTCCTGCTTGAGAAAACGCGGTAGCAGAAGGACTGTGAGTATGCACCACGGCACCTATGCTTGAAAAATTCCGATAGAGCTCAAGATGGGTTTTTGTGTCTGATGAAGGCTTAAATTCGCCCTCAATCACATCATTCTCGAGATTCACCACCACGATGTTTGAAGGCTTCAGCTCTTCGTATGGAACCCCACTGGGTTTGATCGCCACTAGACCAGAATCTCGGTCTATAGCACTCACATTTCCCCAAGTAAGCGCCACCAAACCTGAGCTCTTTAACGCTTGATTTGCCTCAACTACTTGGCGCTTTAATTCCTGTGTCATTCGTTTGCAATCTTACGTTGTTGCTCTCTAATGTCCATCAGCTCTTTCATGATATTGTAGAGATTGCCCTGCCATTGCTGGGTCCCAAAGGCATCATGGAGCTGACGATACAATTGATAGATTCGATCATAAGATTCAACATGCTCTGGAACTGGAATGTACACTCTATCATGGTGACGAACCACACGGCCTTGCATCACAGACAGCTCATCATACCCTGCAGCTACGGCGCCAAAAACAGCGGCTCCTAACGCACAAGTTTGCTCGCTTTCAGAAACCTTCAGAGGCTTAGCAATAACGTCAGCATAGATCTGCATCAGCACGGGATTTTTCAATGAAAGCCCACCTGTAGTGATCACTTCATCAATGCGCACTCCATATTCTTCCATGCGCTCAATAATGGCACGCGCTCCGAAAGCGGTAGCTTCAATATAAGCGCGATAAACCTCGTGGGCTTGAGTCTGAAGCGTCTGTCCCACAAGCACCCCCGAGAGGCGAGGATCCGTAAGTACTGTGCGATTTCCATTATTCCAATCCAACGCTAACAAGCCAGTCTCCCCCGGCTTTAATGCTTCTATAGCCTCCCCCATCACTTGAAATTTTTCTCCTAAGTCGCAACCATAGGAATCTGGAACCAAGTGCCTCACCAGCCAGAGAAAGAGATCACCTACGGCAGACTGCCCAGCCTCTATGCCAATCAATCCAGGGATCACTGACCCGTCTACTTGACCACACACCCCCGGAACATCTGCCACGTCTGCTTGGGCCACAGTGATATCACATGTGGATGTCCCCAACACCTTGACCAAAGAACCCACGTTCACCCCAGCCCCGACTGCGCCCATATGGCAATCAAAGGCTCCCACCGCGATCGCGACCCCTTCCCTTAAACCTAGACGATCTGCCCAACCTTTTGATAGTGTCCCCGCGAGTCGGTCCGATGGATGCGCCCTATCGTAGAGACGGTCCCTCAAGTCAGCGAGTTCTGGGTCCAGCTCAGCCAGAAACTCCTTGTCGGGCAATCCCCCCCAAGCGTCTGAATACATTGCTTTATGCCCAGCCGCACACACTGAGCGTTTCAGAGTGAGTGGATTGGTGTCACCTGAGAGTTCAGCAGTCAGCCAATCGCAATGCTCAACAAAGGAGAAAGCAGCATTGAAGACCTTCAGGTCAACATTCTTAAGGTGCAAGATCTTCGCCCACCACCACTCTGAGGAATAAATCCCACCACACTTCGCCAAATACTCTGGTCGTGATTTTTTCGCAACATCGGTAATGAGCTCAGCCTCCCGGTATGCCGTGTGATCTTTCCACAACCATACCTGAGCATTGAGCTTGTCTCGGAATTCCTCTTGGAACGCTAAAGGTTGACCTTTCATGTCCACGGGAATCACAGTGGAACCAGTGGTATCCACACCAATGCTAATAACATCTGCCGCTTCGAATTCCGTACACCTTTGGGCAGCTTGCTCCACTGCCGCACGGATGATGTGCACACAACCGTCAAGGTAATCTTTCGGGTTCTGACGTGCCACATGCGGATTCTCCGGATCATTTAAAATCCCCATCTCACCCGAAGGATAATGGTACACCCCAGAGCCAAGCTCCTCACCCGTCTCCAAATCAATCAATAGTGAACGACATGAATTGGTTCCGTAATCTAATCCTATTCCGTATTTTGACATTTTAATTTCAGTGGGTAAAACAACGCATCTAGCACTCCCAATAATTAGTTTACTTTCATCACATGGCTACGCCCCCTGACACGGGAAGCTTGCCTCTCGGCAGAAGAACACATGACGAATTAAAACAATACGAATCGAATATGCTAGAGCACACAATTTCATACCATTATTAGGATTACCAAAGAATCAGACACAATTCTCCTGAAATAGGAAAGAGCATTTCCCCAACCTATTTCAACACACACAATCCCACACATAGACACAATCCCTCAAACCAGAATACGTATTTACGATGACTAAATCACACATGCTTCAGCAATCTCAGGAACTCTCCTTCATTTCTCAAGCTTTCATTGCCCTGAGAATCACAGAGAATTACTTTGCAAAAATCGGCTTCACGCACCCCATCATCGACGAGTTTTTTTATCACCTTTGGGAACTTCCACAGCTCCAAAGCCCTCAAGAGTTCTCTCAGTGGGAAGCACGAAGGGGTGATCTCGTAGACTTCGGACTCACCGACGACCTTCCAGATGATCTCGAGGGCGTGCTCGCGTTAACCCCTCTTGATGAAGAACAACTATTCAAGATCATTGAAGCTCCCGTAGAAATCCTTTGGGGCAATTTCTTCAGCACACCAAATCAAGCAAACACGCGAGAGCTCTTCGAAAACGCTCTTAATCTCGCAGAAAAAGAGGGCGTCATCTTCCCCAAGCTAGACCCATTTCTCCTATCCAAATGGGCCGATAATAACGCCTGGGGCAAGGCTCTATCCATGGATGAGTTGACGCTTTGGAAGAACGCTTAGGCGCTCACTTCGCACCCGTTCCGAAGAGTACAGCAGGCACAGTCTTGAGTACTATCTTCAGATCCTTCCAAAGCGACCAGTTGTCGATATATTCGAGATCCATTTCTACCCATTCTTCGAAGTTGTTAATGCTGTTTCGGCCTCCAGCCTGCCAGGTACACGTGATGCCAGGCTTCACACTAAGGCGACGTCTATATGCCATCTTCTCAAAGTCTTTAACTTCATAGACCGGAAGCGGACGAGGGCCGACCATACTCATTTCACCGGCAAGCACATTCAGCAACTGAGGGAGCTCGTCGATACTCGTTTTGCGCAACCACTTCGCAAATGGAAAAACACGTGGGTCGTCGTCGAGCTTGAATACAGGGCCAGTCATATTGTTCCCTACCTGCTTTTTGATAGCGGCTAGTTTTTCTTCAGCATCAACACACATCGTTCGGAATTTCCACATGGAGAATTCTTTACCGAATTTACCCGAACGTCGCTGACGGAAAAAAATGGGCCCAGGGTCTGAAAATAAAATACCGAGAGCAGCGATCACCCACAATGGAGCGGTGAACACCAGCAGCGAAAGAGCAAAGCACTTATCACAAAAAGATTTGGTCAACAATGCCCAGGAAAGCTCAGGTGTCGACTTCAGTACCAACATCGGCTTCTCCCCCATAGAGTCAAACTTAGGTCTAGCCAGTTGAGATCTGATGAAATCAGCTGCAATCCAAACCTCAACCCCCTGGGTTTCAGCCACTTCAACGGCATCGCCAATTGTATCGAATACCACCTGGTGGGGTGAAATAATCACCCTCTGAGCCGAGAGTTTCACAATCTCATCAGCTAACTCAAGAGGGGCGCGAGTCGTGATATCAAAGTGCAATTGAATATCTAGATAGGCAAGAACCTCCTCAGGCTGATTTTTTATGAAAGCCTCAGTTTCCTCTGGGAGCCCTACTAAAATTGCCTTCTCTCGCGATGCTCCATTTTTGACCCTGCGACGTAATACACTTCGAACCCAAACAAAACGAAAAAACACCAACACAAAAGACGACACCCCACCCGCTCCCAATACAATTCTGGAAGATGGATCTAGCTGGAAGCTAACGACTAAGATCCCGACAAAAAGAACGATCACCCCCGCAGTCTGCATCATTTTCCAGAGGGCTGCACTCAACTTACGGTTAAGCGGGTTGCGATAGAAACCAAACAACTCAAGCGTCAATGGAGTGAACGGCACAAGAATAAACAGCAACCAAGAGATAGGAGCCAAACCCAAGCCATCATTCTGATTGCCTACCACGTTCCAGCGAATCGTCGACGCCACAGCAAAGCTAAACCACACCAAGGCGCCATCCAACAGCTGGAGCGCCTGCAATGAAAATTGCTCTCGTTTTGAAGAACCAAACATCAAATCAAATTATTTTTCTCGCACCACCTCGGGAAGGAAAAGGCCTAAAAACTCCTCCATCACTTTGCGACTTTCATCTTCATCAAACACAGCCTCATCCTTGATATTGAAGCCCTGCTCTCTGTATACCGAAGTAACTCCAACACTAAATGTGGCATAAGCCCACTGTTGATCATAACCGCCTAACAAGCGACCTTTAATATCTTCAAACGTCCGCTCATAATGACCTGAAACCACCTTCTCAGAACCGAAGAATGTGTAGTAGAGGATTTGTTTATCATACAATGGATTTCCCCACTTATTCATTGGGACTCTTTTGTTGTCTTTTGACACTCTTGGACGCACACAAACAATTTCACGGAAGGGAACGCCCTCCCCCCCTGATAATAGATTGGGCACAAGTATCGAACGTTCACTCACAAAATTCCAACCTTGAGCCCTCAGACATACCTCAGGGCGATGTAAACTATTGTTAATATCCTTTCCTGAAAAAACGACTGACGCCTCCACGCCTGGAAAGTTTGACATTTTTACATTAGAATAATACCTACGCGCAAATTCAGTATCAGCAGCCAAAATCTTGCGCTCCTCATCACTCACAACTCTTTTCTGACTCTCCCAGTCAACTAGTGACTCTGGTATCTCTTGTGACAAGATTGAAGGCACCATCGTCTCCGCCTTTGGCAATAGATAAATGGATGAAAAACCCAAGGTGAGCAGGCACAGCAAATACCATAACCGCGTTGTGATAGTCTTGAGGTCACACATCACCACCTCCCTTCATCGTAATTCTGACCTCTTTTTTGTATTTCTTTGGATTAAATAATCGATCTAACCCAAACAGCCCTGCCAAGGCAGCAGGAAAGAAAATAAAGAGTCCAGAAAAGTCGTGATACGCATTCGCAGCAAAATCCTCATAACCAAGTTCAGCTAAAATCAAAATAGTGAACACCCTACAAAAATTTCCAAATAAAGCTAGAGGTAATGATGCTCCAAATACCAGAGCCTTTTTCCATAATTCTTTTTGGGTATAATATGCATAGATAGCTGAAATCATCACCAATGCCATTAACGACCGAATCCCACTACACCCCTCTGCGATGTTAAAGTCCCACTTATCAGAAGCAGAATGAATATTGTTGCCTGAATGAATTAAATCCATACCCGCTGTGGCCCCCACGAAATAACATGCCTGAGTGACCATTACTTGAAGGAAGTTTGTCATTTGATTTAAGCCCGGCACCGGAATAGCAAACCACCAAAAAAATGCAGGAAACAACATATACCTGCCCGCTTTCCAGCCAAGGACCGAAGAGACACTACCTGCAATCAAGAACGGCATTCCAATTAATGCGAGGCGTGGCTGAATCGTGCGTACCGAAGCCACATACAACAAGAGTCCAATAATAACCATGAACCACCCAGCCCAAGTACTAGACGCTACCTCAGCCCTCACCTGCTTCCACGCTTGGTAACTAAAAGCCACAAAGAGAAAAGGGACTGCGTAACCGTGGAGAAGGTCATTTCCACCGTTCCAAGAAAACACCATCCATTGGACAAGCTGACTTTCCCTACCTTCCAACGTTGGGTAAATATCACACCAAGCCGAAAAATAAACAAACACAAAAGTCAACAAGACTAGCGGAAACACCCAAGAATTCTTATGCCGATGATTATTTAAATTCTCCATGCTAGTTAGTCACAAACAGTATGATATGCATCAAAGACTCTAGCCCCTGATCAATCAACGAAAAAAAGTGATACGCTACAATGCTAACGTCAACATAACTAAAACATGCTTATTCTGGAGCAAATCTTTATTATAGAGGCCGTTCTACTTCAACATTTCTTCAGCCAAGGCTTCCTTGACCTCACGTGCCTCATCTCGAGTCTCCCCCCTCAAGCGAGAGTCTAACCTGTAATTAGCAAGCGCCTGTTGGAAGTATTGTCTTGCCTCATCATGCTCCCCAGATTGCCAAATTTGTGATGCCAACTGGAGATAAAAGTCACCCAATAGAGCATAGGTTCTAGCCTCTCTTTGTCTCAAGATATATGGTGGGATGACGTGCTGTAATTCGTCAATTACCTGCTTACCTGTTGCATACTGCTCGGTGAACATGTGAAGATTGATACGACTAAGCATAATATTACGTATTAACCTCAACGCTTCATTACGGTGAGCCATGGAAGACTCAGCTTTTTCATGAGCTCGACATAGTAATGCATCTGTCAGATCAAAATCCTGATCATTATACGCAAGGTCTGCCCTGAACAAATCATTCTGAGCCCAGTTAAGCGAAAAACGCCCTTCAAAGTCAAGTGGTGTAGAAAATCTAGCTGCTTGGTGATAGTATTCATCAGCTAAATCATATTGTCCTTTTTCTCGATATAGATTTGCCATTTCAAGAATACCAACTGGATAGTGAGGGTGGCGCTCTATGCATTCGACTGCTGCATTCTCCCATGCTCTCAGATCCTGTTCGCGCCTACCGTTATTGAAGTAGTTCTGTTTATGGATCTGGGCAATTCGAGAGGATTTCCTATAGTCAGCAGCGAGTGAGCTAGATTTCTCATACACTCTCAGCATCTTCTCGGGTTCCTCTGGCTCCCAAAGTACGTGATCTGATACCTGACGTGCTTGGATGATTGGTATCGATGCTCGTAATTCTGGCAATGCTATAACAAGAGAGGCTATAGCAAGGCATAAAGGTAGGGTAACCGCCAGAGCCCTGCTCTGAAACTTCCCCCCCGCTCCCTCAGGTATTTGCACAAAGCACCATGCTAACCCCACATTTGCCATGCACCAATTGAATGGTAACCGCATCGCAAAATCAGTTAGAGAATGGACGCATACGACGACAATCAAGAGCATCCCTGCTGCTAATGGGCACCAAATTGACTCGTGCTGCCGTCTCATGAACCTTCGGCTACCGTAACAAATCGCTGTGCACACCACTGCACTCAAAACCAAAAGTCCAACCAACCCGTAGTCAGTGCACACTTGAAAGTATTCATTGTGGGTAAATTGAGGATCGGCCTCCCTAGGCCTTAAAAGATCCTTCCAGTGCTCCCAAGACAGGTAGGAATAGCTTCTTGAGCCTGAACCAAAGAAAGAAACCTCTGATATTTGCTCTGAAGCCATTCCCCAGTAGCTTTGTCTAATGTTATGCTCAGATATTTCACCTGTAGCAGCCAATTGGTAATCTCTATTTTCAAAGGTTAGGAATGCTGTGAATGAGGCTACAATTGCTAGAATAAAAGAGACTCCAGCTATCCCCAATCGCCATTTTCTACTCTTAAAGCCCAGAATAGATTTCGTCCGCATCCAAGAAAACACGATAAACAAGACCATACTAGCACCACAAGACACCACTCCTATGCGAGAACCAGAACTCAAACAAAGCAACATCGCTACGACTGCTAAAAAACCCATTAATAAGCGCTTCCATAATGGAAGTGAACGCCCCCAAACGGAAAACACGGCCAACACCATGGCACTCATGGCCATTCCGTTACCTAAGCCCCCATAATCTTTAAAAATCCCGTAATCATAGCTTTGCTCTGAATGACTAGAAACCCAGTGCATGGGAACAAAGGTTTGTAGGTCGTATACCTGCATCAAGGAATAGCTAGCGTTAATAAAAACCACTAGGCATATAGCAGCTACCACAGCCCAACTTAATCGCGCTGCTCGAAATGATTGAAGCGTCAACCAACCCATAACCCAAAATACCATATCTTCTTTCCCTAGGTCAAAGACGGGTGAGAAATACGCGCGTAGCCCAAAATACCCGAGCGCCCCCAGTGACAATGAATCCCATCGGTCCCAGCGCCGGCCACCAACACGCCAGTTTACAATCGCGGTTACAATACTAGCAAGCGCAACCCCAGCCATCAGACAGACGGCCAAAGTCCAGCTCATTGTCACCCCAAAAGAGGCGAGAAGGACTAGGACGATAAACCAGATGATTTGTTCAACTCTACCCATGTCGCGATTCACCCATCAAAGATTCTGCAATTCCCTTCCACCTTGCATACCATTGTTTGCTATTGTAATGGCGCTTCAACTTTTCAAAGCCTCGCCTTCCCATCGTCGGATGATCGCCCTTCAAGGACTCTGTCAGAGCTTCAGTAAAGCCGGCCTCATCCACGGGAGCCAACCAGCCGTCTACACCATGTTCGATCAGGTCTGGGAAGCTGCCAATATTCGTGGTTAAAATGGGCTTGCCATGCTTCCAGGCCTCTAACACCACCATACCGAATGGCTCCTCCCACAACGAGGGCGCTACCACCATCGAACATTGATCGTAGATTTTTTGATGTTTTTCCTTCTCCACAAAGCCGTGGAACTTGACTCCTTGCACTTGATTCGTCTCACAATACCCCTGTAATTCCCCCTCCAATACTCCAATGCCCGCAATGTGCAAAGTGCGCCCCTGAGTATCGACCTTTTGCCAAGCCGTGAGCAATAGCTTCAAGCCTTTCTCTTCCGTCAGCCTGCCAAGATAGAGAACATCGTCTCCGGAAGCATCAGACACTTCCAATTCTTCCACATCCAAATAATGCGGCAAGACATGGATCATCTCGGGAGGTATCCCCATTTGCTCGTGGCGACGCTTTTGCGATTCACTGATCGCGATAAATACCTGTATGCTATCATAGCCGCCCTTATTCCAAAACCGCTGAAGCGCCGCAACCATAGAAGTCGTTGCGGGAAGGCTTCCCCTCCAGCAACGATGTTGCAAAGCGGGTAACATATTGGCCGGTGAGCATTTGAAACATACCTTCCCTGCACGAAAATGAGTGGCCCCTGGACAGCCAAAGCGATAATTGTGCAAATACTGCACCACTGGCACTCCCAATTCATTAGCCAATTCGTACACCGCTACCGACATTGCCGGGAAGACATTGTGCACCACCCATACAGCATATTGATGTCTGTTGTGTAAATCTCTTAGGGTTTGAATTACGTGAGGGTTTCGTTGCATGACAAGAGGCAACTTAAAGCGGCTCCAAGATGTCTCTACATAATCTGCCGAACTCGTCGTAAAAACGTTATGCGCCTTTGCCGCTCCTATATTTTCCCCGATTAAGGGTATCGATGATTCTTCCCCACCGAAATTGAGATATCTATGAAATAATTGAAGTATTTCACTCATTACATTGAGACTGCTTTAAACTCATGCTCCATACGCTCTAGAAATTTCTCTTTAGTGAACTCAGCCTCAAAACGTTTGCGCCCCAGTTCCCCCATAGACCGTCTAAGTTTTAGATTATGTAGGAGCTCAAACACCTTCTCCGCATACTGTTCAGGGGCTTTTACATCGCACAAGTAGCCACAGTGACTATCTCCCAATATTTTTGTTATACCTCGCCAGCGTGTCGTCACTAGAGGCAAACCACAGGCCATAGCCTCGATTAACACCATGGGAAAACTTTCAGCCGAATAGTGTGACGGAAACAAAAAGCAATCGGCTTCAGCAAAGGCCTCCCACTTATCCTGGCCCGTTAATACACCAGAAAACTCGAACATTTGAGTAAGCCCCCTGTGATCAATCTCTGACATAATTTGCTCCTTAAAAGCCTCATCTACCCATCCACCAACAAGCTGAATCAGAACTTGAACTCCATCAGCTTTAAGGATGGTGGCGGTCTTTACGATCTCAACTACACCTTTCCCCTCAGTAAGAGCTCCCATAAATAAAACCCTAAACCCATCAGTTGTTACCCTCTCAGATGCGAAACCTTCGACGTCAACGCCATTGGGAACGTAAACTCGCTTTTTCGCATGAAAATATTCCGATGGAGACACACCAGCAGAGGACAGCTCAATACTCAGGTCTGCACGACCGTATACCTTTCGCGCAAACCACTTCAAGTATATATACTCGTTCACATACTCAGCTAAGCCCCCAGCATGATAGTGAAAAATTGTTTTCTTAAACACCCAACGCGTCAAAGCTAGATAGACAAAATCACGAAGAATCGGAGTCACATTGGGGCTTGCAGGAAGATAATACAAAGAGTGAGGAGATCGCAGTATACATATCTTCCACGTTCGAAACACTAAGGAAAGTAAATGTCGAACTTTATTCAGCGAAAACACACCCACTTGGTCGATTGAGGCACTATATTCCATTCTGAGAAGACACACATCTACCTTTTGCCACTCATGATCAAACAACATCTTAGTGACCATTGCTTGCCCGTGATAAGGCGGAGGCGTTTGACCCACAATCAAAACATCACATTTACTCTTATGAAAACACTTAAACATACATTAAAATAAATAATTAACAAAACACAACTCACACATATTTCCACCGCCCACTAACTTGGCTGACTTTCTGCTGGCGTGAAATCATCTCAGGTCGGTAAATGTAAACAGAAACATCCCGCTTCCAATACTCCCCATTGGCGGTTTTTCTTAAGCGGTGAGCACAAGACCATAACATCGCTCGAAAGCGACTATCTCCTCCTACTTTAACCTTCCATTTGCGAAGCTCTTCCCCCCCAAATTCTTGTTGGCCCATATTACCTTCATATTGTAAAAACGTACTCAATCCCTCATTCAGTACTCCACAAGAAACTTTGCTATTCAAAAAATTCAACACCCAGTCAGCGTCCGCCACATCTCGATATTGCACATCAAGCCCCCCAACTTTGTCCAACACTCTTCGTCGCACAAACATTCCAGCTGAATACGTAGTTAGGAAGCAATGCTTAATATGTTCAACCCAAGGCACATGACCAGTCCGATAGGATATAGGAACCCCCTCCTGATTCACCAAAATAACATCACCAAATAGGACGTCTTTATCGGGATTGAGATCAAACCAATCCGAGACTTTTTGCAAAGTTCCAGGTAGGTATTGCTCATCGCAATTTAACCATGCAAGTATTTCCCCTTTAGCTCTCTCGAACCCATTATTGATAGCATCATACATCCCTCGATCTTGCTGAGAGCGTACCGAGGCAAACGATTGATCATTTGCCCATTGATCGAAGTCCGGCCCACTGCAAGCATCTTCAATCAAATGCTCAAATTTGAAATCGCACTGCTGATCCGCGACACTTGCAGCGCATAGCTTTATATATTCTAGCTGTTTGTAGCTGGGTGTTATTATTGAAATTTTCATTCCTCTATTTTACACAGTTTACCATCAATTTTCTCACCTCAGATGAACTCATAATTTTTCACAAGCAACTATTACAACAAATCCACGAATTTAAACAGTATGTACTCATATCTAGTAGGCAAATAAGATAGCTATTTGCTTTCGGAGCATTGCCATGGAGTACAATTGAACGATAGTTTAGTGGCAGTCATTCCCACTGGCATATCGCCTTCATCACATGTTACACACAAGTATACTCATCCTTTTGAAAAAGCATCTCTTACAATCCATTTAACATCAAGAGACACACAAAAAAACCATAGGGCTATTGAAGCGAATACCAAACAACCGAATACGTAGATGCACTGGTACATCCAAGAAGATCCGACAATCAAGCTATTGCTGCTTGCTATCATACAAATGAGCAATGTCCCGACACCTATCTGCCTCCAATGATATGCAAGTGATCCCAATTCTCGAGATGCTAACCATGAAACAATGATGGAGGTCGTCAACAATTGCACGACTATTGAGGCAAGTAACACTCCCAGGACTCCATAAACTTGTGCTGTCCATATAGCGACTGGAATCAGTATAAATAGTTCCAAAAAGTTGATAAATCGAATGCCTTTTAGCCGTTTAACTAAAGCAAAGGCATTCATCAAGTTTGCATTGAAAGCTCGTAATATAACAAGCAAAGCTAAGCAAAGATCACCTGAAGTTGACCAAACTATCTCACCGTTGGTCCAAATTTTGACAAATGAACAGTTTCCAGACGTAATCGCAACTGATAACATTAAAGAGCCTATGACTGTAAGCTCAATCAGCTGCCTATACTTTACAATAAATTTTTTTGTTTCACCGCGCACATAAAGCTCAGTCATCCCCTGTGAGGCAGCAGAAATTGGAGCTGAAATTAGATCTCGTCCCATGGAAGGTAATTTACTAGCGACAGCATAGGTTGCTGCTGCTTGTATTCCCACAAATTTACTAATAATAATCAGTTGGCACGATGTCACTAATACACTCCCGCAATGCACAAAAAATGAATCCCTCGAAAAAGAGAGCATCTTCATAGCCCCTCCTCGACCTGGCTTCCTCCAACGCAGCTTGTTAGGATAATATCTCATTTTTTTTCCTATCAAAAAATAAACAACAGGAACACCTAGTGTAGCTGGGATTTGAGCCAGAGCAAATGCCGACACACCGATCCCACGTGAAAGCCCAAACCACAATAACAGTAAAGACATGAGCACGCTCACAGAGTTCCCTACATTGATGATGTCTTGTCTTTGGAATGCGCGAAGTGGAGCACTGATCGAAAGTAATAGAATAGACGCTCCTGACACCAAACTTAATTGGCTGAATAACTTAAAGAAGTCCTCCTCTAAAGACTTGGGCACTCCAAGATAGCTAGGAGCAAAATAGGCGATAGCCCCCCCACAGAGAACGACTAAGACCCCAAGTACGCAGAACAGCACACTACCAGTGATCAAATTGTCGCAATAAGCGTTACTCTCCACTTCATCTTTGTGATCTGCCAAGTGGCGCCACACGGAAGCATTAACCCCCATAGTCATTAACCCTAAGTAATTCGTAATCTGAATTGATAACAGCCATATACCCAAGTGGTCTTTACTCAAAAAACTTAAAACTAAAGGTACACTAGCGAGAGTAAAAATAACATTTGCCCCCACCGTGCCGTAGCCTGTGAGTAGAGCGCTTATAAATCGTTTTGTTCTCATGCTCTAGCATCGATGGGGGTCCTCAATACTTTGTACCTCGCGACACAGTATCCCAAACACACCCAATTGGTAATGGCTCCATAAGGTATTTCGTAAGTGGCCTGAACATAAGCATTGAAGAGGCCCGCCACAAATACCGACATCACAAGTACGTCGGTTTCATTCGTCTCACTTGAAGTAAAAACAAAGCGATAAAACTTCATAACAAAGGGGGAAATCAACACGCAAATCAACACAAAAATTATAGCTCCAATTATACCCATCCTGCCAAGCACTGTGAAAAAAACACAGTGCGGATATCTGGAGTAACTCGCTAATTCCTCAAGGCTAGGGTTATACCCCAGCACATCGATCAAAAATGCCGATGAGATGTCCGCCCCAAAGCCAAGTCCTAGAAATGGAGCCGTACTCATGGTGTCCTGCCAAATCATCATCCACCACCCAATCCTCCACCCAGTGGTTCCACCTGCATTCATTACGCCTCCGCTACCAGCACCTAGGGTTTCAGCTGTCTCAGAGTCCAAGACCAACTCAAATAATAGAGATGGGCCAATGAATAGAACCACACAAGTCACAAGGACGCTCAAGCTCCCCCCTACAATGCAAGGGATTAGAATTTTTCTAGCTCGTCCAAAAACAACGAGTGAAAACAATACGATAAACAATGCTAATATAAAAGACGTTTTACTAACTAGAACGGTTGCAAGCATGAAGAACAAGGCGAACACCGCACTAAGTATGGATCTTTGATAACAGGACTTGACGAGATAATAGGCTACCCCCCCTACAATTAATGGTCCATAGGCATCGGGGTGTGACTGGAACCCAATGAAAGCAATAGGAAATCCACTAAAGTCGGATATGGCATAAATAATTTTACTGACTAGGGCAAACCAAATAGCGACTTTAATCACTGAATGAAAGGCTATCATATTTTCTTTTCGCATAAAAAACACGGATGAAAATAGGAAAAAAGCTGAATAGTAAACGACGGCGGAATCACGAATAGCATTCATCTGATACACTGGGAAATCTATTACAACTCGAATCAGTCCATAGATCAAATACACAGCTATAAATGTACTAAAAATATTCCAAGTTTTGAACCATAGCTTAAAACGCAATAAGTAACCCACTAAGCATATGCTAAATGCAATTTCACCAATGTAAATAGGTTCATAGGGACTGACATAAGCAAACCCCTTCCCTCCTAAAGCATAGCCCAAGATTACGATAAACACCAACTTCACATCTAAATTCACGCTAGGCCAAAGACCTAGAATTAAAACCAAGAATGCAACCACTCCTCCCCAAAGCAGCTGATAATCCATTCTAGTCGTGAGAAACTCCATCCCCATGAACACGGCTAAAATGACTAATGCAGGAACTATTATTTTCTCATACTTCATATGTCGGAAATTAAAAAATGGTCAAAAAGAATAATCAGCAAAATTAAGATCTCGGGTTGTGTCACCACTTCTAAATTTTCAGGAAAAGACAATCACACTCATACTCTCTAGATCCTTTGATAAAACCTCGCTTTACTCCCCACAATACGAAACCTCGCTTTCTGAGGTATGATACCGTATCCTCTATCAACCATTGACGGTCATAAATGCGACTATATGAGCACTCCATGATAACTGCATCTATCCCTCCAAGAACTTCGCTCCCACCCTCAAGAACATCACGCTCAAACCCCTGAGTATCAACCTTTAAACATTTTTTTTTATACTTCGAGAAAAAATCATATTTACTTTCAAACTCCGAATTGAGAGTGGTGATGTCTATTTCTTCTTCACTATATACTAAATCAACTGCTCTCAACTTATTGAATGAAGAAAATCTGGTATCTGAATAAACTCTTATTACCTTTTTACCAATTTCATTGCCTAGAGCTTTGTTAACCATGGTATTTTTTAATCGATTACGCCTTGAATCCACAAGAACTCGATAAGGCATCTGACACGGTTCATAGGAGATTGTATCTCCTTTATAGCCAGACCTTTCTAATTCCTTAATGAACTGACCTTCATTAGCTCCAACATCAATCACCAAATCAAATGCGTGCTCACTAAGCACTTCTAAAAAGGGTCGATAATGACAGACATCCCACCCAAGACGGTTCAGCAACTTTCTGACCATGTTATTTTGGTTCATAATATATATATGTCATTTCCACAAAAAACTCTAAAGTTTAAACACTCTCATCAATACTTCTTAAGACCAAATAGTTGGAGGAATAGGTATACTAGGAAATACGAATTCGCATAAACGTAACGTTTCGCCAAGCGCTTAGGATCATTAAGCATGCGATAGAACCACTCAAGCCCACTCCGTTGAATCCACCTCGGTGCTTGTTTTACGCGCCCTGAATGAAAATCGAAGGCGGCCCCTACCCCCAACATGCAGAGCCCGTGCCCCCATGCATCAGTAAGTTTTGGATACTTATTCAAGAGATCACACATGAAGCGTTCCTGTTTAGGTGTACTCAAGCCCACCCACACATAATGAGGTTTTTCTCTCTGAAGTTCTTCGATAAATTGTGATTCCTCTAGCTCATTCAGCACCCTGAATGGCGGGGTACAAGCTCCTACTATCTGGAGGCCAGGCAGTCGGCTCTGAAGTTTTCTCTTTAGCTCTTGGGCTACTCCCTCTGCGCCACCATAGAGATAATGTTTCATCCCTTGCTGCCGGCCAGAGTCGAGTATCTCTAGCATCAGATCTGGGCCGTAGACTCGGTCAACTTGACCGCGACCGTACCATCGGCTGAGCCAGACCATGGGCATTCCATCGGGAGTGGAGAGAAAGGAACGATTGTGAATTTGAAGTAATTCCTCATCCTTCTGTGACTCCACCACACCGTGGACACCCGTAACGGTGACATAACCCTGAAATGCTGGTGTAGCTACAGCTTCAGAAATGATCTCGACAGCACTTTCAAGATTGATGGCACTGATACCAACTCCTAGTACATTGGTTCTCTCTGGTTGATCTATCGCCACGGCCTTCATTATTGAACCACTGATTCGCCCAACTTTCGGCGCTCGTATTGTTCTTTGATCCAATAGTAGGTTTTTTCCATTCCAGTATGGAGATCTATCTCTGGCTCCCAACCAAGGACTCGCTTGATTTCAGCGTTGTCTGAGTTGCGTCCACGTACCCCTTGAGGGGCGTCTAGGTTGTACTTACGCTTTACTTGTACGCCGGCGATATCTTCGACAATGTCGAGTAGTCCATTGATGGTGACGAGCTCAGAACGGCCCAAATTGAGCGGATCCGTATGGTCTGAAGCCATTAGTTTGTCGATTCCAGTGATACAATCATCGATGTACATGAAGGAACGGGTTTGCTCACCGTCGCCCCAGATCTCCATCTCCATATTGCCTGAGTCGATGCATTCGATCACCTTGCGACACATCGCCGCAGGTGCTTTCTCACGTCCACCATCCCAAGTACCAAAGGGACCGTAGACGTTATGAAAGCGGAATACTTTGGAGACAAAGTTGAAGTCTTCTTCAAAATTCTTGCACAAACGCTCAGAGAATAGCTTCTCCCAGCCGTAACCATTTTCAGGCATTGCTGGGTAGGCATCATTTTCTTTCAAGGCAACGATATCTGCACTCGTTTGCTTGTAGTCTGGATAGATGCAGGCACTGGATGAATAGAAGTATTTCTTCACGCCAAAATGCTTGGCCGCCATCAACATGTGGGTGTTGATGAGGACACTCAACATGCACAGACTCCTGTTATTTTCGATGAAGCCCATGCCGCCCATATTACAAGCCAAGCAATACACCTCATCACAACCTTCAATCAGCTCGTAACAGGCCTTCAACTCCTCCATATTGGCGGTGTGGTTTTCCGCTTCTTCATGGAGCTGGTACCATTCATGTTGTGGCTTGATGTCCGCCACGACCACATCGTGGCCGCGTGCAATCAACACACGTGCCAATTCTCCACCGATAAACCCGCCTCCACCTGCAACTAATATTCTTTGCTTTCTCATACTTTGATTAACTTATGAAGACCCCTAGAATAGGATTCAAACACTTTCTTTTAAAATTAAACACCTGGTCCACACAAAAACTAGACACATGGTGTAACAAAATACTTTGCTTTGTGTTCGATCCTACCCATCGATTCAAATGTGAGGCAACACGAGCCTTCACCCATTCTGACCTATATTTAACAAAATAACCTAGATCGTCATCATACTTCCCAACACTCCAGCTAGACCGTCCAGCTTTGGCTCGAACGGAATACATCGTGTAGGGAATAAATTGGATATACTTTTTCAATCCTTGGCGCTCATATTGAAGCTTAAGGAATTGTTCTAAATTCCAACGTTTATTCGAGCTCATCTCTTCAATTACGTCTTTCGGGTGACGGTCAAATACTCCATCACAAACGGAAAGCAGTCTTAGGATTTTATCGCTAGGGCAAATGATATGGCGGTCACATATCCCGCGGTAATGTTCGCCATTCAGAAAATAAATCGATTCTTCATCCAAACAACTCAACTCTACATGCTTTGATAAATGCATAAAGTCAGACCGCGTGATAATCACACGGTCATACTTTTCATGGATTCCACTTTCTACCAGCTTCTTCTTTAGGAACTCCCTAAAATAGATAAGGATTCCACCTGAACCAGAATGCTGACCCTCTCCTTTGATCCCACCAAGCCATTGATTTCGTATTTGCATCAGTTTGCGCCAGTCCGGATGGAGGTCGTCAACTACAGCCTCTAGGCCATCGCCCCAGTCATCATATTCGGGTGATTCCCATATTGCGACTGCGTCCTGATAAAGTGGGTTACTTTTATCCTCGAAATCATTATCAGCCACACACAACGCCACGTCACCTTGCACAACGTCTAAAAAATTCTCCCTAAAGCTATCATAAGTTAATTCAATCGCTCGGGTCTCAGCGAAAACAATAACAAGTGTTGAGTTCATTGTTTCATCCAGTTCTTGTGATGTTCTCTTGCCATCTCTTGGAAGCTAGAGTGCTCATAATGCTGGCGGTATAGCTTCCAGAATTTTTTAGTAGCCTCAGGCATAAGATCTTCAAACTTCTGGCCTAGTTTTAAAAAATCTAAGGTCTTTCGATAACCCATCACCTCAGCTTCCAGATTCGTAATTAAATCTTGGACATTGCGATCTTGGTAGACCGTAGCCTTTGCATAAATCACAGAGTCTGGGAAATAGCTTTGCAAAATGTATGCCCCCCAAATGTCATCCATTCTCCCGACAAACGGCAAGACTGCATAGTATGGAATCACCTCTCTAGCTAACAATGTGTTCTGAGAATTGAAAGGAGCTATTTGGCTCGATCCATACGGTTGCAGTAGGGGATCAAAACGAACAATTGGCTTATGCGTGAGCCTCGCCATTGCATCAATATCTGGATCCCCATCCCACAAGTTAGCTTGCACTAAGCAAGTCCTCTTCCTTTTTCCTTTATACTCAACCTGCAATCGAGTTGGCACATATTCAATAGGATAGCCCCTATGCCACACTTGATTATGCTCAGTTATAGACAATGGATCAAAGTAAGGCGATGAACTGCATTCATAACAATCATATTCGATCTCCTGTCCAATCAGTAGTCCTTGCCCCCAATGATCGTAGGGAATATTGTCATCATCGACTGTCGCAATAAGTTCAGCTTCAGCACTATAAGCATACACAAACCCTATATTTCTACGCTGAATCGTACACCACCCAATCGTTTCAGAGAGCTCAGGAAATATACTCTCCTGCGTATCGGGTGAAAGATACAAAACATTGGAGTACTTCCTATTTAGTTCTTCGTATTCAGCATGAGGAGTCTTAGTGTCCCCCACCACCAACAGAGTCCAATCTTTTAGTTTGTTTACAATCTCGCAGTACTTCAGTGTTGCCTCAGTAGGAGAATTGATTGTTGTCGTAACTATAAATTTCATAGATTAAAAATACACTAACAGTGATTTATAGCTTAGCAAGTTCACACCAAATTTTTTGAGCGACACTTTCTTTTTTGTTCTCTTGAGACACTAATTCCCAAGCTCCCTGCCTGATTTTTTTCTCTAACTCAGAGTCGCTTGATAATTGCTCAATCTTAGAGAGCAGCTCATCTAGGCTACAGTACATGAGGCAATTGACTCCGTCTTCCCATTTATGGATGATGGACTCCTGTGGGCTATTAATGATTGGAATTGCTCCAAGAGCCGCTGCTTCATACATCCTCCAAGTATGAAATCCATATCCCTGTATGGCAAAAACATAGGAATACTCAGAAAGTTTAGTTAAGTAATCTGAGTAATTTAAATAATCTCTTTCTATATCAACTCCAATTTTTAAATGATCAGAGTTATTTTCAGCCCAGTCCTTTGCGTTTATACGCAGCTTACAATGATAGCCTCCAGCCATAAAAATCCTATTCTTAGGCCTCTTAGCTCTATCATTCTCAGTTATCGATATAGGCATTGGCAATTCACCAAATCTCACATCTTCATCCTCCAATAATGCACTCAATAAATTTCTCTTCAAATACAATTCTGGACGAAGAACTGATATCACCTCCGAGCTCACATATGTATGGTCGCTATGATCAAAGACCACCCAATGTGTTGATAGTTTCCGACTCAGTCTATAGAGGAAATGCGAAATTACTGAGTAGTGACTAAGCCACTTAAAAATTAACTTACAAACTTTGACTTTAAAACTAACATACTTTAAGCGATTCACATGAATAGCTGGAATGACAACTACGTCATACCTGCCTATCAACAAGCACCAAAACATAGTAATTCGTGCGACCAATGAGGCAGATGAAAACTCGGGATCTGCCACCGGCTCTAGGCTTTCACCGATAGAAAACCAATCGACACTATTGCTGGCTGGAATCTGAGATGACAAATAACTATCAAATGAAAACTCAAGTACTCTCATATTCACCTTTCATTCTTTTTTACTAAGGGAAGACATTAATTTACCCAAAAAAACTCCCGATCTGATTAAATCTGATAAGCATCACACAGAGAAATGAATCTTACATTTTTTCAATTTGCTAACTCCTACGGTCTAGATTACTCACACCATCGTGCGAAAGTACTCGATGGTTCGGTTGAGCCCTTGATCTAGGTTGATGGTGGGTTGCCAGTCGAGATGCTTGCCGGCGAGGGAGATATCGGGTTGACGTTGTTTGGGATCATCACCAGGGAGTGGATGGAAAGTGAGCTTTGATTTACCTCCTACCTTTTCGATCACCTTTTCGGCGAGCTCGAGCATGGTGAACTCGTTCGGGTTGCCTATGTTGATTGGGCCAGTTACCTCATCTTGATTCATGAGACGTACGAAACCTTCGATGAGGTCATCGACGTAGCAAAATGAACGTGTTTGCAGGCCATCGCCATAGATGGTAATGTTTTCACCACGTAGAGCTTGGACGATGAAGTTAGAAACCACACGTCCATCATCAGGGTTCATGCGCGGCCCATAGGTGTTGAAAATGCGGACCACTCGGATGTCTACTCCATTCTGGCGGTGGTAGTCGAAGAACAGCGTCTCAGCAACGCGCTTGCCTTCATCATAACAGGAACGGATGCCGATCGGGTTGACATTGCCCCAGTATTCTTCTGGTTGCGGGTGCACGTGGGGATCGCCATAGACTTCGGAAGTGGAAGCCTGGAAGACCCTAGCTTTGACACGTTTGGCCAGGCCAAGGCTATTGATCGCGCCCATGACTGAGGTCTTGGTAGTCTTGATCGGGTTGTGTTGGTAGTGGGGTGGTGACGCCGGACAGGCAAGGTTGTAGATTTGATCAACTTCAAACTTAAAGGGGTCGATCACATCATGACGAATCAGCTCGAAATTCGGATTCGGTAATAAATGGGCGATATTTCGCTTAAACCCAGTGAAAAAGTTATCTAAGCAAAGGACTTCGTGCCCTTGGCTGAGGAGTCGCTCGCAGAGATGGGAGCCTAGAAATCCGGCTCCGCCAGTGATGAGAATACGCATATTATTTATCTTTAACTTTTGAAAATCGGATACCTGTATTTATAATTGGCGATCTAAACCCAAATATACGAGTCAACAGCTTATACATGTATATTCTAGCCTTAGACCTCTTGGGCGTTGGTGCTAGTTTCTTGTTTATTGCAGCCAAACCAAGATGTTTTTCAATTTTGTGGAGCAACACATCAATTGAATTAATATCAATGAGTTCATTAAATTCAATTTCCAAAGGATCAAAACTAGCCCAGTATTCCCTAAATTTTTGATCAACTTGAGCATATTCTTTCAGGGTTTGGCTCAACTCAAACATTTCATTATATGACTTAAGAGAATCCTCCAACTTTCTATGGATACAAATCACCTTAAGATCAGTAAATTCTTGCAAAGACTCTAGGCGTTGGTTCTGAGTGTCATTTTCACCTTCATGCGGGTAATGAGTTTTGATTAGTTGTCCGTGCATCAATCCACCAAATTGCTGAGTCGATAGATCAAATTTATCAAAATTCACATACAGAGGATTAGCTTGAAACTCAACAAAGTTATTCAAAACCGTATCTATCATTAAATGCGTCCCAGATCTTGGCAAGGTAGCGACAACAACGCAGACACCTTCTCTTGCTCTCAGTGTATTGGGTCGAGCTACTACAATCCTATTGGTTGGAGATAGGAAATTTTTCAAATTATTACTCCTTTAGTTCTTAATGAAGTTCTGAATTTCAGTAATCACTTCATCTTTCTGCTCCTTTGAGAGCTCTGGGTATACTGGTATGCTTATGACCTCTTCCGCTAACATCTCACTCACAGGCAGAGCAGTCTTACTCAAACCGTCAAAACATTCTTGCTGATGCAGTGGCACTGGATAGTAGGTGTCGCAACCAATACCCTTTTCAGTAAGAAATGCCTTCATGGCGTCTCGCTTCCCATTTAGCACGCGGATCGTGAACTGGTTCCAAATGTGTTCATTATGCTCATAGGAAACTGGCAGAACTAACTGAGTCCCTTCAGTGATAAGCTGCTGGCGTTGCTGCTCAGCACAGCCGCAATGGCTGGGATCAGCCTGCACGACACCTGATAGTTTTACCAGTTGCTCAATGTAATATGCTGCATTCGCTTGGCGTCTCTGGGTATACGTCTCATACTCCCTCAACTTCACTCGAAGAAGTGCCGCCTGCAGTGCGTCGCACCTGAAGTTACCACCAACCAATTTATGGTAGTATTTAGGGCTCATACCATGGTTTCGGAGCATCAGAGCCTTCTCAGCTAGCGCATCATCATTGGTGACCAGCATGCCGCCATCGCCAAAACCACCAAGGTTTTTCGAAGGGAAAAACGAATAGGTTCCAAAGTCCCCGATTGAGCCAACGCCACGCCCTCTGAATGTGGCACCAATAGCCTGCGCTCCGTCTTCAATCACCTTAAGGTCATGCTCATAAGCCAACTCCATCACAGCATCCATATTGGCAGCCTGCCCAAACAAATGCACTGGAATGACCGCTTTCGTCTTGGAGCTGAGCTTCGACTTGGCATCTTCGATATCAATGTTGAAGCAGACGGGGCAGCAATCCACAAAGACTGGAGTAGCCCCAGTACGAGCAATGCACCCAGCAGTTGCAAAAAATGTGAATGAGGGGCACAGCACTTCATCTCCTTCGCCAAGCCCCAAGACCATCAATGCCAATAGGATGGCATCAGTCCCGGACGAAACACTAATTCCGTGCTTAGCGCCCACCATTTCAGCCACCTCGCTCTCAAAGGCTTCCATTTCCTCCCCCATGATGAAGCGCCCAGACTGGAGCACTTTCTCGAAGGTCTTTATTAACTCCTCTTGGAGCGGTAAGTTCTGAGCATTAACATCTAATAGCGGGACTGGCATCGACTAAAAACTGGTTACTCATTGGTCTCAAACCAACGACGTCTCCTAGTCAACATACCCACGGCGCCAATAGCTAGCAAAATTGTCAATTTAGGCTCAGGAATTACACTCAATTGCATCTGCTCCAAATAAACACTGGCCGAAGGATCACTAACCCTAAGCTGTAGCTCCTGCCCAACTAGCACGTTGAACACCGTACTCGGCTGCCAGAGATCTAATGTGCCATTGAAATCACTAACCCCAGTAAAATAGTTGTTTGTCCCGTTCGGGGTCACAATCTGAACTCCATCGGTGACATCTGCCCCCACCCCACCAAAATCAATAAAATCCAAGCGCACATCGACATCAAAACCTATCGTCAAGACCTCACCTGCATCCAAGAAGCTATCCGCAACACCAAATTCATCCACGTTCGAGTTCAGATTACCGCCGATTGCTTCGACCGTCATGTTGAACGCTGTACTAACATCCGGGTCAAACAAGCCGACTGACACCGAAGTGCTACTATCATACACCCCTGATTGATTCCTAAAATCTACGACGACAGCCGCCATTCCACACAGGGGAGTGAACAGCGCCACAAACATTGTTGGGAGAAAACGCATAATGACTACCTAACAGAATTAGGTAGTCATTTCCAATTAATTCTAACATTTTGTTAGAATTGTAACAAAAGGGTTCTCCCCCCCCCTGCAAGATAGCGCTTAGATAATCATGCCCGCAGCAACAGTCTCATTAGTGCCAGCATCAATTAAGATGAATGAACCTGTGTGGCGGTTCTTGTTGTATGAATCAAGATGCAATGCCTTCGCTGTACGCACCTTGATACGGCCGATGTCGTTCATGCTAAGTTGTTGTGGACTCTCTTGCTTATGGAATGTGTTCACATCCACTTGGTAATCGAGAGATTGCACCATAGCTTTGGTTTCTTGCTCAGTGTGACGGATGATGTATTTCCCGCGCACCGCTAGAGGTCTCTCAGAGAACCAACAAACCATTGCCTCAATGTCTTGTGTGGACTTTGGTGGATTATTTGGCTTCACAATCATATCGCCACGCGAAATATCGATTTCATCGTCCAAGGTGATGGTGACAGACTGAGGCGAAAATGCCTCTTCCAACTCCCCATCCGCTGTGTGGATCGACTTAATGGTACTCTTAAAACCAGATGGAAGCGCTAACACCTCATCGCCAGCTTTGAACACACCGCCAGCCACACGACCAGCAAAACCGCGGAAGTCATGCCATTCGTTAGAATGAGGACGGATCACCCACTGGACAGGGAAGCGAGCCTCCACATGATTCTCTACACCACCGACGTATACCGACTCTAGGTAGTAAAGCAATGAACCGCCCTGATACCAAGGCATATGCTCAGACTTATCGACCACATTATCGCCGCGGAGTGCGGAAATGGGTATCGGGTGAATGTTCACCAAATTACCCAAGCGTGATGCCAATTCAGAATACTCTTCGATGATCTCGTTGTAACGCTCCTCAGAGTAATCCACCAAGTCCATCTTATTCACAGCCACCACCACATGCTGAATACGTAGTAAGTTAGCGATGAAGGTGTGGCGCTTTGTTTGCTCAATCACCCCCTTACGAGCATCGATCAGAATGATTGCGAGGTCAGCCGTAGACGCCCCTGTCACCATGTTGCGGGTGTATTGGATGTGCCCAGGAGTATCGGAGATGATGAACTTGCGCTTTGGTGTCGCGAAATAACGGTATGCCACGTCAATGGTAATACCCTGCTCGCGCTCTGCCTTCAGGCCATCAGTGAGAAGGGCTAGATTCACCTCTTCATCCCCACGCTTCTTAGAGCTGTTCTCTACAGCTTCTAGCTGATCTTCAAAAATCGACTTTGAATCATATAGCAGACGACCAATGAGGGTCGACTTGCCATCATCTACAGAACCTGCAGTTGTAAAACGTAATAAATCCATAAAATTGTTGTGTTAATCTGTTTCGTTAAATGATCGCAAATGGCCTAAAAGTAACCCTCTTTCTTGCGGTCTTCCATAGAGGTTTCAGAACGCTTGTCGTCTGCACGGTTGCCACGCTCAGTTTGACGAGCCGCTGCCACTTCATCGATGATCGCATCAAAATCAGTAGCGGTGGACTCCACAGCGCCAGTAATAGTTGCATCACCCATCGTGCGGAAACGAATACTCTTCTTCTCAATCACTTCCCCATCGCGTGGAGACACAAATTCAGAGATTGCAAGGATCGTACCGTTGCGTGTGAGACACTCGCGTTCGTCAGCAAAGTAGAGGCTTGGGAGGTCGATATTCTCCTCCTTGATGTACTGCCAGATATCCATCTCTGTCCAGTTTGAGAGAGGGAACACACGGAAGTGCTCTCCTTGATGCTTACGTCCATTAAATAGATTCCAGAGCTCAGGGCGCTGGTTCTTTGGATCCCACTGCCCAAAGTCATCACGATGTGAGAAAAAGCGCTCTTTCGCGCGAGCTTTCTCCTCATCACGACGTCCACCGCCAAGACAAGCATCATAACCATTTGTCTCGATAGTATCTAGCAAGGTGACCGTCTGTAGCGCATTGCGACTCGCGTCTGGACCAGTTTCCTCTTGCACTTTACCTTCGTCGATAGACTGCTGCACGGAACCAACCACAAGATTCGCGCCGATTTTTTCAGCATAACGATCACGGAACTCGATTGTCTCAGGGAAGTTGTGACCAGTATCCACATGAACCAACGGAAAAGGCAAACGTGCTGGATGGAAGGCCTTGTAAGCGAGGTGTGCCATCACGATAGAATCCTTACCTCCAGAGAAAAGAAGAGCTGGATTTTCAAACTGAGCAGCGGTCTCGCGCAAAACGTACATCGCTTCCGCTTCAAGCTGTTTTAAGTGACTTAGATTGTAATTAGACATAGTTAGTTTCTTTGAAATTTAGTTAGATTAGAGGAGTAATGTTATTCAGAAGCTCGGCAAGGCTTTCATCCACCGTCTGAGCTTCTGTCTGGATAATCAAATCTGCACGATCTGGCTCTTCGAAGTTTGAACTCTTTCCTGAAAAGTTTGCCACTTTGCCCGCATTTGCTTTGGCGTAGAGCCCTTTGACGTCGCGTTCTTGGCATGCCTCGAATGAGGCTTTCACGTAAACTTCTAGGTACTGATCATCTCCTAATATCTCGCGCACCTGTGATCGGAACGTATTTTGCGGGGTGATCAAAGATACCAGTACGATTGCTCCATTGTGCCTCAGAAGCTTCGCCAACTCTGCAGCACGCCGGATATTTTCATTCCGGTCTTCATCACTGAAACCAAGACCTGCGTTCAAACCGCTGCGTAAGTTGTCGCCATCAAGCATCGTCACGTAGCGTCCTTGCTGGTGCAGGGCCTTCTCAGCAGCATTCGCAATGGTTGACTTACCAGAACCAGAAAGGCCGTACATCCACACCACCAAGCCACGCTGCCCTAGCAGCTCCTCTTTGGCCGATTGTGGCAACTGCCTCTCGTATTCAGGATAAATATCACTCATGCCCGTGCTTTCGTTAGTTTTGATTTCACCTTGGATACCTGAATAGGCCCCCAAGCCCATGCTCTTTCGTGCATGTAGTAAATGCCGAACTTCAAGACAAACTCAATGCCGGCAATTTGACTGGCAGTCTCTAGGCTTCCAGTCAACCCCCATGAAATAAGGTAAGTCGTCAATGTCGCAAGACACCTCCAAGTGAGGCCCTTCGCCACACTCTTCCATCGACTGTCTGGTTGCTGATTCTCCATGTCGTGATTGGCAATAACCGCGACACGCGAACTTGGCAAGAACTATTTCCTTACAATCCTACCTAAATTAGTAATGATTAGGAGATACTCCAGCTAGCATCCACTCATTCAACCACACGCAATGTACGCCCAACAGCTTGCATGGTGCGGCCAGTAGTCTGACAACTCACCAAACCAAAAATCGAAAACGCCAATGCAATATATACCACTCGCTTCATAAGCAAAAAAGCCACCGCGGCTACATACCGACGGTGGCTAGAAAAAGAATGTTAACTATTTACCAGGTGTCACAGGCACTGGTGCCGGGGTCACATCTGAGAAACACGGAAGCTTACGAAGCTTTGGTGGCTTGGATTCACTAGAACAGCAGCAAGAGCTCAAAATAGTAGAAGCTGCAAGCCCGGCAGCAATGGTGAGTAGGTTGATTTTTTTCATATGCTTGGAGTAATATCGCTATGCATCTTGCCGCCCTCAGACACGAGGGCAAGAAAAAAGCAGACCATCACGAGGAAAAGCCTGCTTCCTTCTTAATCAGTAGCAGTAAATTACTTTACTGGCGCCACTGGTACTGGTGCTGGCTCTGGCTCAGAGCTGCATGAAGTGGAAACTGCGAGACCAACAGCTGCTGCTGCGATAGCGATCATTTTTACGATTTTCATAACTAGTTATTTCTTTGGTTTTTTATTCGATGCTTGAGGCTGAGTGAATCCCAGACTCATGCATGTTGTAAATCACTCCAAACATGTGTTAGAACAATTACGAACTTATACTAACACGCCTTTCTCTCTCTGCACCCTTTTTTTGTAATAAAAATCAGATTTTGTGAGACTCAACCTACTTCAAACCAAGAATAAGCTCTGTCTCCATAGGCCCTTCGCGTCCATAAACCACAGAATTTAGAGTTAGAAAGATCAAGGTTTGCCATTTACAAAGAATGCAGTAGGGTCTGCGCCAGTAACACATTATTCAAAAAATGAAAGAAGCCAAACACATTGCAATTGTAGGTGCTACTGGTGCCGTAGGTGAAGAAATGCTCGCATGCCTCGATCAGCGCAACTTCCCGATTAGCAAGCTCACATTGCTTGCCTCAGCTCGCTCAGCTGGCAAAACAATTGAATTCCGTGGCGAAGCAATCACCGTTCAGGAGCTCACTCACGATTCCTTTGAAAGTGTGGACATTGCGCTTTTTGCTGCCGGAGGCGGCACCTCACTCGAATACGCTCCATCAGCAGCCAAGGCCGGCGCAATCGTGGTAGACAATTCATCCGCATACCGCATGGATGATGAAGTTCCATTGATCGTTCCTGAAATCAATCCGGAGGCAGCCAATGATGCGGAAAAAGGCATCATTGCAAACCCTAACTGCACCACCATCATCTCCTTGATGGCGCTGTTCCCATTGCACAAAAAATACGGTCTCAAGTCGATCATTGCATCTTCATACCAAGCTGTATCCGGCTCTGGCGCTCAGGGCATCGCTGAACTGAAGCAGCAAACTGAAGCACTGGCGAATGGAGGAGAAATCATCTCTGAAGTATACCCTACACAGATTGCGTTCAACGTCATCCCACAAGTAGACCTCTTCAAACCTGACCATTACACCAAAGAGGAACTCAAGATGCTCAATGAAGCGCGTAAGATCCTCAACCTTCCAGAACTCAAGGTCACATGCACATGTGTGCGTGTGCCAGTCTATCGCTCTCACTCTGTGTCCATCAGTGCAGCCTTTAAGAACAAGCCAAGCGTAGAAGATGCCCGCGCCGTATACGCCGACTATCCAGGCGTGAATGCTAAAGACGACCCTGAGAAGAACCTCTTCCCAACCCCTCTCGACACCACTCTCAAGGACGACTGCCTTGTAGGCCGTATCCGCGAGGATAAAGTACTCGATAATGCTCTCGCCCTATGGGTTGTGGGTGATCAGGTTCGCAAAGGAGCTGCTCTCAATGCAGTGCAGATTGCCGAGATCCTCTAAACAATTAGACCCTGTAGATCGCTGGTCTTTGCAGGCTACGCTCCAGCAGATACCAGCGAGCACTACACCCTCAACACCTTCCCATGAGCGACCTCAAAGAATGGCTCAAAGCCCAGCAGGATAAAGTCGACACCAAACTCGACGCCCTCCTGCCCTCAGCAAGCACTAGCCCCAGCACGATTCACGAGGCCATGCGCTACAGTGTCTTCGCTGGCGGCAAACGCCTCAGACCCATTCTTTGCCTCGCTGCTTCCCAGGCTTGCGGAGGTGAACAGGAAGCAGCACTCTACCCAGCCTGTGCGGTGGAAGTGATGCACACATACTCACTCGTCCATGATGACCTACCGTGCATGGATGATGATGATTTGCGCCGAGGCCGCCCAACCAGCCATGTTGTCTACGGCGAAGGCGTCGCCGTCCTGACTGGAGATGCACTCCTCACTGAGGCTTTCACCATGGTGGCCCACACCCCTAGTTGCGAACGATATTCTGCTGCAGATTACGTGCTAGAGTTCTCAGAGACAGGTGGCAGCAAGAAGCTCATTGGCGGTCAGATTCTTGACCTCGAAGGAGAAGGTCAGAACCTCAACCAAGAACAATTGGTGCAAATTCATGAAGCAAAAACCGCAGCACTTCTCTGCAGCTCTCTAAGGCTCGGAGGCATGAGCGCCAATTGCACCTCAGAGCAACTTCAAGCACTCACCAGCTTTGGCTACAACCTGGGTCTCGCGTTTCAGGTCATTGATGACATTCTAGATGTCACACAAACCACAGAACAATTAGGGAAAACTGCAGGAAAGGACGAATCGGTCGAGAAATCCACATACCCTGCCATTCTCGGCCTCGAAGAGTCTAAGTTAGAGGCAACACGCCTCACCACCTTAGCACTAGAGGCACTGCAACCGCTAGGTGATAGAGCCATGAGACTCGAGCAGATCGCCCGCCACATGCTCGTGCGCGAATTCTAACGCTCTTCTGACTGTAGCTCGGTAGCAATAGGCTGGTCCGCTGGAGCCAAGTCGTAAGCACCCAGCTGAGCCACGTCCACCCAAGCCAGCTCGGCATGCTCGAGCGCCTGAGGTTGAACTTCGGCATCGCATAGTCGACAACGGTATGGTTTCAGACGAATCGTAAAATCGGGATACTTGTGGACCACTGTACTGAGTCCATCACCCACCTCCACCACGCAGGCTAATTCCTCAGATATTTCACGAATAAGCGCCACCGAATCACTCTCGCCGGCCTCCACTTTCCCACCTGGAAACTCCCACAATCCAGCATGAGACATCCCCTCTGCTCTCTTACAAATCAACACGTGCCCCTGACGGTCCATCAACACGGCACATACCACATCCATCACCATACCCGAGACTAACTCTTTCGCTCGGGCATTCAAGATGAACTAATAGGACCAATCAACTCTTGTCACCATTCCCAACTCCAGCTAATTGATAGAAATGAAATTGAGCCAACTAGTCGCCCCACTCGCCCTCGGACTAGCTAGTATTGTATCCGCCCAATCCCGCATGCCTGAAGTGGAGCAACCGCCAAGCTTCCGAGCCTCCGAAATCCTCCCCCCCGAACTCATTAAAAGTTCACTCCATCGCATCCGAGAACATTGCCCGAGTGACGGCTTCATGATCCATTTCCAGATCGACACAAACTTCGGCGAAATCAAATGTCACGGGATGAACCAACTTGCCGAGACAATCAACGAACTGCGAGCAATCAAATCCCTCGCGACAACCAGTCACAGCGATAGTTTCGCACAAGCGATGGCTCAAGTTTCATCCCCTCCTGAAGCCAACACCCCTAATGCTCCTTCCCTCCCTCGCCTCAGTGTCTCGCATTTCTTTCAAAACACGGCTGCAAGCTCTAGCAAAAACCAAGCAACCACTTCTGCCGACAATAGCAAGAAAAGCACAGCGCCTAATAAGAAAGCCTCCAAAGCAAAGGCTGGTGATTGGATCAAAACTAAGCTTCGTTGTGCGAAGACACTAGGTATCAACCCATACACAAGCAACAGCGTCCTTCAGCGCCAACTCGATAAAGTCAGCTGGGTATTCCACAACAGCAACGAAAAGCTTGAGATAAAACAACGGGAGATCCCGTCGAATATCGCGAGCTTGATGGATGCCAGACACACCACGGGGCTCCCTAACGACATCTACACGAAAACCCCTTCAGAACTGCTTATCGCCGACCGCAATTCCTTGCTCAAAATGGGGGCTCCCGAGCCACTCATTGATGGAGTATTACTCAACATCGATCTAAGCACCTCACTCAGACATAGCCTCATAGAGGCACTCAAGAAACTCCCAGCTGCTGGCGATCGATTCAACATCCTGGGGATCGCTGCTGACTGCACCTCTCATGAGCAGGCTAGGTACCTGAATCAAGTCATGGTGAAGCTAGCTGCTCAACACAAACTCACACCATACCAATCGCTCACTATCGTAGCCAAAATGCCCGCTGGCATCACTGCTGATGGACATCTGGATGTCGTCGCCCCAGTGGATTACATTTCATGGACCCCACGCCTGATAGAATTTGCTAGAACCCCAAAACAACCAGGAATCAACTACCGAGCTCGAATCTTTGGACAAATTAGCCCCACTGCCAAAGCGGGCTTCCAAGCTTCCGGATGGACCGTCATTACCAAGTAATATGCACCCACTACTCATCGCTACCAACAACAGCCACAAAACCGAGGAAATCGCCGCAATTCTCGGCTCAACCTTTCAGGTCAAAGACCTCAGCTCAGGGTCATTTCCCAAAGTGGCTGAAACCGGAACCACCTTCCTAGAGAACGCGACCCTAAAGGCCGTGGAAATCAGTAAACTGACTGAAGGATGGGTGCTATCAGACGATTCAGGGCTCGAAGTAGACGCACTACATGGTGAGCCCGGAGTTTATTCCTCCCGTTACGCCGGTTCTGATGGAGATGATGCAGCCAACAATGCAAAGCTCATGCGTGAGCTCGCCAAACTCCCATCAGACACTGCACGCACAGCACGTTTCCGATGCGTGATCGTGATCGCCAAAAACGGAGAACGACTGGCACACTTCTCAGGCTCTGTCGAGGGATCCATCGTGCTTGCATCAGACGGAGATCACGGGTTTGGCTACGACCCACACTTCCAACCTGAGGGCTTCGATAAGACATTTGCACAGCTCCCCACCGAAGTGAAAAACTCGCTGAGCCACAGAGCACGCGCGATGGCACAAGCAAGCCCCTGGCTCATGGAGCAAGTCGAAGCCTAAACCATCCGCCCTAAAGCCCCCAAGGGTGGCGGACGTAATAGCCCTTCAAACCACGTCGCCAAGGCTTCCACTGAGGCCCAGTCGAAGCCCTTGTACCACCAGTATCAAAGCGGAGGCCACAAATCTCCATAAACACATGGCCTTTCTTCACGTAGACCGTCACGTAATCGCCATAGCCCTTTCGGCCATATTTAAAAAATTCCGAGGAAACCATGGTTTTATCCAGCTTACCTCCCTTATGCAGCACGTAAGACACGGCACCTGAACAATCGTAACCACGATCATAAAAGCTCCGATGTCCGCCACCATAGCGGTATGGCTTCCCTACTAAATCATTTGCAGCTGCCACCATCTTGTGAACACTGCGGGGCGCCGAAGGAGGAGCCTGCGCTTTACCGTCAGCACCAATGTAGGCCGTCTTACCATAAACAAAGTGATGTTTCAGGTAGCGCTCTTGAGCTTTCACCTGGGATGAGCAAGAGCTAGCCAGCAAGGCGATCGCGAACGCTCCAAGTGTGAGCAATACAATGCGCACAGTCGGCATGGGGGATGCTGGACAATCGGAGACTCCCATACCCTCTAACTCACATCTTGCGAACGATCATTGCTTTGCGCTTGAGATCTGTGATCCAGCGCTGGTAGCGAGCTGATGACTTTTCACGTTCAACATTGCGCCTCACCAAGTTTCTCACCTCTGGATCACTCAAGGCTGGCGATGGCCCGAGCACCTTCTTGTTCACCACAATGATGTGAAAGCCACCAGCATCTTCCAGTGGTCCAAGAACAGTGCCCGTAGGCTCTTCAAAGATCATGGTCGCAATCACTGGGGATAAATCCACACGTTGCACTTCTGTGTGAAGTCCGCCTTCATCAGCCCAAGCATCCTTAGAATACTCAAGTGCCAACTCAGCAAAGTCCGCACCATCTTTGAGCTGAGCCACGATACTTTCGGTGATCTCAAGCTGGTTCTCAGGAGTAGACAGAAGGTTGTCTTCATCAATCTTTGGAATGTAGATTTTCTGGAAATCGCATTGATCTTTTGAGGTGTCGCGCAATTCCTGGCTCATCTTCTTGTACTCTTGGCGCAGTTCTTCTGGCGTCGCTGGTGGCGTGTCGGAAAATTGCTGAGCTCGCATCGCCTGTACGATCAATTGGCGATGAATGAGTTCACGGTACTTCTTGAAAGACAGACCCTTAGACTGCAGCTCCTCTCGGAACAAATTCACATTATTATTGTAATCTGCGCGCACCTTGCGGCGGATCTCAGAGTCAATGATGTGCTCTGGAATTTGCGCCCCAATGTCATTGAATTCATAGAGCACCAACTCGCGCTCAATCAATTCATTCAGAATATTATTTCGAGCTTCCTCTAGTTCTTTGAAATACGTGGGAGTCTTGCGCGGGTACTTGGTGGCTAGATACGAACGGATCGGAGCCAGCGCAAAGGCGACTTCATTTTTAGTCACCACCCTTCCGTTAATCTTCGCTGCGATACCATTGAGCTCGATCGCTGAGGCAAGTGCTGCACTCAGTACGAGGGGAATAAGGATAGATATGAGATGCTTCATCTTCTTAACTGCTAATGCGTCTACCAAAGACGTAGACCGAAATCCGAACAATGAAAAGCGAGAATGTCTCCTATTCAGCTTCTCACATGGTCTTGCTCCAGAAACCATGCATAGGTTTTCTTGAGACCCTGTTCGAGACTAAGATCATATTGCCACCCCAGCGCCTTGAGACGTCTCACATCCATCAACTTTCGTGGCGTGCCATCTGGCTTAGTAGTATCAAAAATCAAAGCACCATCAAAACCAACGACCGCCTTCATCGTTTCCGCTAACTCACGGATGGTACAATCTTCGCCACAGCATAGGATGAACGAGGATGAAATGGTGTCGTTTCAGTCTGTGGAATTTCCTGCACCTCTCCATTGTAAGCCTCCCCGTCAATGACACAGTCTAAAAGTATAGTTTTCTGTTAGTTGAGTGAGCGTCGGCAGACGCTCAGAGGTAAGTTATTTAGAGAGTCGTGGGGACGCTCCTCATTATAGTTGATCATCCAAGAATGAACAATCTCACGTACTTGGGTTAGCGATCCAAATAGATGAGCATCCAGCACTTCTCGCCTCATGGTTCGGTTAAAACGCTCAATGAAGGCGTTCTGTGTTGGTTTTCCTGGCTGGATATAATGAAGGTTGATATTACGAGTTTCACACCAAGCTAAGAGTTTGGATGAGATAAATTCTGGACCATTATCTACACGAATTTGCTGAGGTAATGGACGACTCTCGGCAATCTGCTCAAGCACCCGAATAACTCGATCTGTTGGGAGAGAGGTGTCCACTTCAATGGCTAAAGCTTCTCGAACT
>NZ_KB899260.1 GCF_000378105.1 Rubritalea marina DSM 17716
CGTCAAGAGATTGCCAGACTCACAGGCTTAGCCCCTCTTCACTTTGAAAGCGGGAATTACAAGGGAGTGAGAAAAATATACGGTGGACGCGCTCGGCCACGAACAGCTCTCTACATGGCTGCGGTAGTAGCTTTGAGACATAACCCTGAACTAAAAAGCTTTGGAGCTAGACTTCGTGACGCGGGAAAAGCAGGTCGAGCCATCGTGATTGCTGTTGCTCGGAAACTTCTTATCCATCTCAATTCTTTGGTTAAAAAAGAAATTTACGGAATATAGTTGCTGGTATGTTGATCGCCCTTGGCGCTTGTTTGATTGTACAAAAAAGCCGATCACGTAGTTACGTGATCGGCTTTGAATTTTTTTTGAGCACCCTAGGTTTTCATTGTGCTGGAATTGAATATTTCCAACTGCCAACTGAATACTTGGGAGCGTAGCGGTGATTACATCATTCCGCCCATTCCGCCCATGCCGTGGTCGTGGCCGCCTGCAGCAGCTGCTTCTGGCTCTGGGATGTCGGTGATGAGTGCTTCTGTGGTGAGAAGGAGACCGGAGATAGAACACGCGTGCTGGAGAGCGGAGCGAGTTACTTTTGTTGGGTCAACAACACCAGCTTCGATGAGGTCTACGTATTCGCCTGTTGCTACGTTGTAGCCGATGTTGCCCTCAGCTTCGCGTACTTTATCGACGATGAGTGCGCCTTCGAGGCCTGCGTTTGCGGCGAGCTGACGAAGTGGTGACTCGATAGCACGAGCGACGATGCCCATGCCTGTCTTTTCATCTGCATTGGATGCAGCGTCACAGCAGTTGTCTTCGCAGCACTTAGCAAGTGCACGGATGAGAGCTGTGCCACCACCGGGAACGATGCCTTCTTCAACTGCAGCGCGAGTGGCGTGAAGGGCGTCGTCTACACGATCTTTCTTTTCCTTCATTTCAGTTTCGGTAGCAGCACCTACGTTGATGACTGCCACACCGCCTGCTAGCTTGGCAAGGCGCTCTTGGAGCTTCTCGCGGTCGTAGTCGGATGTGGTGTCAGCGATTTGCTTACGGATCTGAGCCACGCGACCGGAGATGTCTTCGGATGCGCCTTCACCTTCAACGATGGTGGTGCTGTCTTTGCCGATGGAGATGCGCTTAGCGGAGCCGAGGTCTTCGAGTTCTACAGCGTCGAGTTTGATGCCGAGTTCTTCAGTGATGACTTTACCACCGGTGAGGATGGCGATGTCTTCGAGCATTGCTTTGCGGCGGTCGCCGAAGCCTGGAGCTTTCACAGCAGCGATGTTGAGTGTGCCGCGGAGCTTGTTGACTACGAGAGTGGCGAGAGCTTCACCTTCTACGTCTTCAGCAATGATGAGAAGTGGGCGGCCAGTTTTGGCTGCTTTTTCTAGAAGTGGAAGCATGTCCTTGAGGTTGGAGATCTTCTTCTCGTGGATAAGGATGAGTGCGTTGTCGATGTTGCACTCCATGCTCTCCGGGTTGTTGACGAAGTATGGGGAAAGGTAGCCTTTGTCGAATTGCATACCTTCAACCACGTCGAGAGTGGTTTCGATACCTTTTGCTTCTTCTACGGTGATGGTGCCGTCTTTACCGACTTTGTCCATTGCTTCGGCGATGATGTTGCCGATTTCGGTGTCCCAGTTTGCTGAAACTGTAGCGACCTGAGCAATTTCTTTGGATTCGGACACTTGCTTTGAGATCTCAGCAAGCTTGGTGACGATGGCGTCAGATGCTTTGAGAATGCCGCGCTGTAGGCTGATTGGGTTGGCGCCAGCAGTAACGTTGCGGAGACCTTCTTTGTAGATTGATTCTGCAAGTACAGTTGCTGTGGTAGTGCCGTCACCAGCCACATCGTTTGTCTTGGAAGAAACTTCACGGATGAGCTGAGCACCCATGTTTTCGTATGGATCTTCGAGCTCGATTTCCTTAGCGACAGTGACACCGTCTTTGGTGATTGTTGGGGAACCGAACTTCTTGTCGAGGATCACGTTGCGACCTGCAGGCCCGAGTGTTGCTTTGACTGTCTTAGCAAGTTGTTCCACACCGCGGAGGAGGGATTGGCGCGCTTTTTCGTCGAATTGTAATTGTTTAGCCATGATGGATTAAATTTGTGATTTGTGATTTAAAATTTGTGATTGGAACTAGCCAATGATGCCAAGGATGTCGGCTTCGTTCATGATGAGGTAGTCATCACCTTCTGACTTCACTTCTGTGCCGCCATACTTGGAGATGAGGACTTTGTCGTTCACTGAAACTGCGAACTCAAAGGCTGAGCCATCTTCGTTTCTGCCGCCGGTACCAAGGGTGACAACGAGTGCTTCCTGTGGTTTTTCCTGAGCGGAGTCTACGAGTACGATACCGCCTGCAGATACTGTTTCGGTTTCTACACGCTTCAAAAGAACGCGCTGACCGAGTGGTTGGATGTTTGCCATAGTATTAGTTATATTGGTTTTGTTTTGTTGAAATGTGTTTCGGGCGAGTGGTGTATTAGAGCTTTCTCTTTAACGTTGTGTAACGTCTCTGATCTATCATGATACTGCACTCACATTGTCGAATTGAAGAAAGCCATTGATCAGAGTCCTGTTGCTTCTGACCAATGGCTGGTGATTGGTTTGTGGTCTTAGTCTACTACTTCAGCGTCGACGACTTTACCTTTTGCTGCTTTTGGTTCTTTTTTTTCTTCTGGCTCGGGAGCTGCTCCGCCCATGTCTGGCATTGGGCCACCTGCGCCACCTGCGCCACCTGCGCCACCTGCAGCTTGAGCTGCTTGAGCGAGTTGTTGGAGCATGGCTTCGAGGTCAGATTTGGCAGACTGGATTTTCTCGAGGTCGTCTTCTTTGAGGGCTTCTTTGAGAGCGTCTACTTTGCCTTGGATTTCGGTCTTGAGCTCAGCTGGCGCTTGGTCGCCCATTTCTTCGATCTGCTTCTCTACCTGGTGCACCATGGAGTCTGCTTCGTTTTTGGTCTGAATTGCTTCAGCGCGCTTGGCGTCTTCCTCTGCGTGCTCTTCAGCTTCGCGCTTGGCTTTTTCGATTTCTTCGTCGGAGAGACCACTGGAGCCTTCGATGGAGATCTTGTTTTCTTTGCCGGTCTTCTTGTCCTTAGCTGACACGTGCAGGATTCCGTTGGCGTCGATGTCGAAGGTCACTTCGATTTGTGGTACGCCACGTGGTGCTGGCTCGATATCGCCGAGGTGGAAGTTGCCGAGGATCTTGTTGTCGATGAACATCTTGCGCTCACCTTGACAGATGCGGATGTCAACACCTGGTTGGTTGTCAGCGGCTGTTGAGAATACCTGTGACTTCTTCGCTGGGATCGTGGTGTTACGCTCGATCATTGGAGTAGCGATCTGGCCTGCGGTCTCGATGGAGAGTGTGAGTGGCGCTACGTCGAGAAGGAGAACGTCCTGCACGTCGCCTTGAAGCACACCGCCTTGGATACCTGCACCAATCGCCACAACCTCATCTGGATTCACGCCTTGGTTTGGCTTCTTGCCTGCGAGTTCTTCAGCAGTTTCCACTACCTTTGGCATGCGAGTCATACCACCCACGAGAACGAGTTCGTCGACTTCGCTAGCGGAAACGCCAGCTTCCTTGAGACAGTCGAGTACTGGCTTTTTGGTGCGAGCGAAGAGGCTGTCTGTGAGCTGCTCAAGCTTAGCGCGAGTGAGGGTCTGCTGGATGTGTTTAGGGCCAGTTTCGTTCATGGTGATGAACGGAAGGCTGATGTCGTAGGTCTGTGCGGATGAGAGCGCGATTTTTGCTTTTTCCGCCTCTTCTTTGATGCGTTGGAGTGCATCAGCTTGTTTGCCAAGGTCGATGCCTTCTGCTGCTTTAAATTCGTCTACGATCCACTGGATGAGTGTGTTGTCCCAGTCGTCACCGCCAAGCTGTGTGTCGCCGTCGGTAGCGAGTACTTCGAAGACGCCGTCATCGATGTCGAGTACGGAGATATCGAAGGTGCCACCACCAAGGTCGTACACTGCGACTTTTTCTTCGCTCTTCTTGTCGATACCGTATGCGAGTGCCGCAGCGGTTGGTTCGTTGATGATACGACGTACTTTAAGCCCAGCAATTTCGCCAGCTGCTTTCGTGGCGGAGCGCTGAGAGTCGTTGAAGTATGCTGGTACCGTGATCACTGCTTCAGTGATTGTCTCTCCAAGCTTTGTCTCAGCATCGGACTTGAGCTTGCCAAGTACCATGGCAGCGATTTCCTGTGGTGAGTAGACTTTAGCTTCGCCTTCGATTTCTACCTGGATGTGGGCATCACCGTTGTCAGCTTTGACAACTTCGTAAGGCATTGCCTTGTCTGCGTCAGTGAGTTCCTCGTACTTACGTCCGATGAAACGTTTTGCTGAGAAGATGGTGTTTTTTGGGTTGGTTACCGCTTGGCGTTTTGCTGCCTGACCAACGAGGCGCTCACCACTTTTGGTGAATGCTACGATGGAAGGAGTGGTGCGTGCGCCTTCTGAGTTTTCGAGGACAGTAGCTTCGCCGCCGTCCATTACCGCCATGCATGAGTTGGTGGTTCCTAAGTCGATTCCTAGTATTTTAGCCATAATGTGAATTGTGTTTGAGTTGAATGAAATATGCCGTCGCGTCGACGGCTGTTTTGCTGTCATTGCCTATTGCAGTCTGGGTGCCAATTCCCGTTTACTAGGTTCTGTCCATTGATTTACAAAGGTTTGCATGTTTGGGTGGGTGTTTTGGGTGGGTGGATGTGTGACATGGTGTCTCTGCGCGGGTGTGTCAAATTGGCTCTAAGTGGCTGTGTTGTCGCACTACGAAGTGGGAGAACCGCGTCGATTCAAGAGACGAGATACCTTCTGATAGATATTTCGGATAAATGATCTTTTACCTTGCCAGCCCCCGTGCTTTGGCTAAATTGCCCCATAAGATTTGTCTGCAGGCAAATCCTACCTACCTACTTAGGATCTAGCGACCACATGGGAGTGCAATCGGTGCGACAACGTGTGAGCTAAGTCCCAAAACTCAATCATCCTACTAATGAAACTTAAGCACAAAAAACATGTCCGTAAGGGGTTCTCGCTCGTGGAACTTCTCGTGGTAATCGCAATTATTGCCAGTCTAGCGGCAATTTCTTTCGGCCCGATTACGGCTCGAATCAGAGAAGGTTATAAAATCCAAGCTGTTGGTAAGGGAAAGAACTTGCTGGTAGCGCTTCAATCTTTTGCGAAGGACAACGATGGGCTGTTTCCAAGTGAAAATACCGCACGTAAAGGTCAATCTGGCGACTCTGCAGAAGCATGTTTCACCCAGCTATTAGCGGGTTCTTATGTGGAAGAAGAGGCGATTTTCTGGAACAAGGAGAACGCTGAAGTTCTTGCTGAAACTGTTGAAGGTCCGGATGAGGACGGTGAGCTTACTGAAGGTGAGAACGTTTGGGGTTACGTGGCTGGCATGAGCACTTCATCACGCACCACGAGCCCAGTCATCTTCGACTCAGCAGTTGGACCAGGCCTCTTTAGTACTGGTGTTTGGAATGGTCGTGCAATCATTGCCAAGCTTGATTCATCAGTGAAAGATTACGAGATTACCGTTTCTAACTATGAAGAAGGTCTGCAAAATGACGATGGTTCCTACAAAGTGGGCAAAGTCATGGCTAAGAAGGGTAAAAAAGAGTATGACATCTTTGGCAAAGGAGCCCTTCCGCGCAGTGCTAAAGTCTTTGGTCCTGCAGGTCATAGTGCAGAACTGCCAAGCGAGTAAGCTAAACTTCTAGCTGAAAAATTTTAAAAGCTGACAGGCGATTGCGTCTGTCAGCTTTTTTTGTTGTGATGAATTTCTGACTAGAAATTGGATGATGTGAGAGTATGTTGCGCGCATGTCTTGGACCGTTGATGATGCACGTGACTTGTACGGCGTGAAGCGCTGGGGTAATGAGTACTTTGATATTAACGCCGATGGTGACGCTGTGGTGTTGCTGGAGGAAGATGGGGCTGTGCATGAGGTGTCACTTCAGAAAATTGTGGAGGGATTGAGGGAGCGTGGCTCTGAAATGCCTGTAATTTTACGTTTCAAGAGTTTGCTAGATGGTCAAATTAGGCGTCTCAATGAGGCATTTAATCAGGCAATTGAAGAGGCAAATTATGCGGGGAATTACCGAGGGGTCTACCCGATTAAGGTGAATCAGCAGCAGCAAATCATCGAAGAAATTACCAGTTTTGGTGAGCAATACCATTACGGACTGGAGGCTGGGTCGAAGCCTGAGCTTATCGCCGCACTGGCTTATATGCACGACAAGGAAGCGTATTTGGTCTGCAATGGGTACAAAGACGATGAGTTTGTTGACTTGGCGTTGATGGCAAATCAGATGGGGATGCGCGTGATTTTGGTGTTGGAGATGCCGGGTGAGCTGCCGGCGATTATAGCGCGCTCTAAGGCGCTGGGAATTCGTCCTGAATTGGGGATTCGTTTCCGCTTGTCAACCAAATCGGAAGGGCATTGGGCTGAGTCTGGTGGGGATCGATCTGTCTTTGGTTTAAATTCTCCACAGCTGATTGATGCCGTGGAGATTTTAAAGGAAGCCGACATGCTCGATTGCCTCAAACTCTTTCACTACCACCAAGGCTCGCAACTGCCAAATATTCGATCGATCCGGGAGTCGGCTACCGAGGCGGTGCGTGTCTTTGTGAGTCTCGCTCAGGAAGGTGCTCCGATGGAGATTCTGGACATGGGAGGCGGGTTGGCGATTGATTATGATGGTTCGCATACGAATGCCTCTTCGTCATGCAATTACAGCTTGAGTGAGTACACGACGAACTTGATCGAGGTGGTGAAAATGCATTGTGACGAGGCCGGGGTATCACATCCCACGCTGGTGACCGAGTCTGGCCGTGCCGTGAGTGCCTATTACTCTGTGTTGGTCTTTAATATTCTGGATACGACCCGATTTGCCTGCCCTGAGGAACCTGAGGCGCCGTCGGCTGATGCACATGACATGGTGCAGAATTTATGGCAAACGCGCCTGAATATCAACGAACGTGATCTTCAGGGGTGTTTTAATGATGCGATGTTTTACCGCGATCAAGTACGGGAGCTCTTTCGTCATGGTCTTGTGACCTTGCGTGAGAGAGCGAGTGCCGAAACCATCTATTGGCATATATGCACGCGGATTGCAGCTCACGCTGATCAGATGGATGAAGTGCCTGAGGACGTGCAGTCACTGCAGGCCAATCTAATCGATTTTTATTATGCGAATTTCTCAGTGTTTCAGTCTTTGCCTGACGCTTGGGCGATCGATCAACTTTTCCCGATTATGCCGATTCATAAGCTCGGGCAAAAGCCGACCAACCGTGCAATTTTAGCCGACATTACGTGTGATTGTGACGGAAAGATAGATCGTTTCATCGATGGTGAGGGAACGTCTCCTTATCTGAATGTGCACGATCGCCAACCAGGAGAGGAATACAATATAGGCGTCTTCCTCGTAGGTGCGTATCAGGAGACTTTGGGAGACCTTCATAACTTGTTGGGCGACCCTCATGTGGCATCTATTGGGATCAAGAATGGGAAGGTGACATACAATCATGAGCTGGAGGGGGACACTGTGGCGGATGTTTTGTCATATGTAGAATATGATCCTAAGGACTTGGAGAAGCGCTTCCGCCACTTTGCTGAGGAGGCCGTGACTGAGGGCTTGATTTCTGCGAAGCAACGTAAAGAGATTCTCAATGCCTATCGCGTAGGGCTCTCTGGGTACACGTACTACGAGGGTTGATTTTGTTGGGGATGAGCAGAGCTAACAGAAAATCTAAAAGGTAGTTTAAGTATTATCATTGTAGGGAACTAGTATCGAGTTAGTTTGTTATCTAACTCAAATGTTCCCCGTTAGATTATCTAGATTGAGTATTTCCCTCAAGCGTCCTGTATCTCGATCACCATGGATGGTGGTCTTGTTCACAGGCTCGCTGATGCTGGTGGCTTGCACGCCCACTGCACCCGAATCTCAGATGAGTCATGTGGGCGATTTAACTCCGCAGGGATGGTCTGCTACGAAGAGTGGCAAGGCTGGCCTAGATCGTGATTGGGTCTCGAGCTTTAAAGACAAGGAGCTGAAGCGCTTAGTGCATGAGGCTGTGGCCCTCAACCCCGATATGCGGGTGGCGGCTGAGCGAGTCTATCAGGCGCAGCGGCGTGCTTATGTGGCGGGTGCTGATGGTCGACCTTCTGTGGTAGCTGAGGTGCAAGGTGACCGTAGCAAGCGGCAGTTTGTTGGTTTACCATTTGGTGGGGCCACGACTCAGAACGGTCATTATGCGGATTTACGAGTGCAGTGGGAGTTGGATTTGTGGGGACGTATTCGTATGGGGCAATCGGCTGCACTTGCTGAGGCTGAATCATCAGGGTTTGATCAACAAGCATCAGAAGTGGCTTTAGCAGGTCAGGTGTGTAAAGCATGGTTTGCTCTCTGTGAGGGTAACGAGCAGTTAGCCATGGCGAGAGAGGTGGTTCGTATTCGGAAGTCATCCGTGGAGGCGATTGAAGATCGCTTTGCTAGTAATTTAGGTGGTGATGGAGCCACGGCTAGCCAGTTGCGACTGGCTCAAACAGATCTAGCAAGTGCTGGGGCCTCAGTGGCGCAGCGTGAGAGCGAAGTGAAGCTGGCGCAGAGCCGCCTAGAGGTGCTTTGTGGCAGATACCCTAGTGCCAACATTCAAGGGAAAGCAAAGTTGGCAAAAGTGCCTGCACCTCCGCCAAGTGGGATTCCATCGGATGTGTTGATGCGTCGGCCTGACTTGCTATCGGCTGAGCGGCGCTTTGCCGCAGCGATGGCTAGAGAGGAGGAGGCGCAGCGGGCGATGTTCCCGATGATTACGCTGACAGGTAGCACTGGAACGGCTAGTGACGCACTGGAGCAGCTTGTGAATAATAGCTTTAGTACGTGGTCGCTGGGGGCTGCAGTGACACAGAATATTTTTCAAGGTGGGCGCATTCGTGGTGAGCGAGACATTCGGAGTTCCAAGTATCGAGAGTCCATGGCTGAGCTAGAGAGCTCAGTGCTCAAGGCCTTTCAGGAGGTGGAAAACTCATTAATGTTAGATTATTGGTTGATGCGTCGCATGGTCAGCTTAGACAAGGCGTCTCGTCTGGCTGTGGAAGCAGCAAAAGCTGCGGATGAAGAGTATATTGATGGCACAGGCGATTTGCTGACCTTGTTGGCAGCACAGAGCAGAGCGGTTGAATTGACTTCACAGGTTGTGAGTTTAAAGCGCATTCAGCTCGATAACCGGGTGGATTTGCACTTGGCTCTGGGAGGAGAATTTAAGGTGAAACCATGAAGATAGAGAGAGTAGAGATTCGATGAAACGATTTTTAATCATGCTGGCAGTCTTTGCTGCGGGGCTATTTGTTTGGAAGCTTCTGGTGTCAAACCCTGTGCGAGTGGCTGCAGTGGAGAAGGTGGCAGTCTATCCGGCGGTTACTGTGCATCCTGCGGAACTTGGTGTGACGCAACTCAAGGTATTAGCTCATGGCCAGATTGAGCCTGTGACGCAGACGATGTTGGTCAGTGAGGTCGGAGGGGCTCTCATCGAGGTTTCTGAGAATCTCAAGGTGGGAGGTGTGTTCCGTAAGGGGGAGAGTATGTTAAGGATTGAGCCCATTCGCTATGAGCAGGCGCTAGAGCAGGCTGAGCTTAATGTGGCTGAGGCGGAGCTTCGCGTGATTCAAGAAATAACCAAGTCTGCGCAGGCAAAGCGTGATTGGGGTAAGCTTGGCCGAAAGGGAGAACCTAGCGAGCTCAGTATGCGTGTGCCTCAGGTGAAGGCGGCCGAAGCATTTTTAGAGGCTAGTGAGGTGGCGCTGAAGCAGGCTCAGTATGACCTGACGACTGCTGAGCTGAAGGCGCCCTATGACTGTATGGTGGTCGAATCTTCGGTGGATGACGGCGGTTATGTGACCAGGGGCAGCCAAGTGGCGAAGATCTATAGTATAGAGAACCGCCAGGTACGTTTGCCTGTGAAGTTGGAGTATTTTTCATTCCTCTCTGAGGCATTGATTGGCAATGAGGTGGAACTTGTGGCTGATGTGAGCGGGGGGGAGCATCGCTGGCTTGGAAAGGTTGCGCGCTATGAGCAGCTTGTGGATCGGAGCACGCATTCGATGATGTTGGTGGTGGAGTTAGAGAAAGAACCCAATGCTGATTTACCTCCTTTCGGGTTGTACGTGGATACGATGTTGGATTTGGGGTCCCTCGAGGATGTGGTCGAACTGCCAGCGACAGGGTTGCGAGCCAATGATAGTGTCTTCGTCGTGGGTGAGGGCAATAGACTTGAAGTTCTAGAGGTGGAGCTGGCTCATAGACAAGATGGCAAAGTGTATGTTCGTGCCGAGGGGCTAGATGGAGCTCAAGTGATAGTAAGTCCGATGGAATATGCGGTGGCGGGCATGCAGGTGGAAGTGACTCAAGCCAATGGAAAGGTGACTGAGTGATGGAGGGGGCCATTCGCTGGTTTAGCCGCAATCATGTGGCTGCAAACTTTCTCATGCTGATCATCGTCTTGGCCGGTGTGATGACTTGGTTTGGCTTGAAGAAGGAGGTTTTTCCGGAGACGAGCCTTGATGCGGTGACTGTGACTGTAGTTTACCCGAATGCCACTGCTGAGGAGGTGGAAGATGGGGTGATTTTGCCTATCGAAGATGCTGTAGCCGATGTGGACGGGATCAAGAGATACTCTGCCAGTGCTAGCGAGGGGATGGGGCAGGTTTTCGTGGAGGTGGAAACTGGCTATGACGTTCGGGATGTGATGAGCGATGTGAAGGGCAGAGTGGACGGAATAAGTATTTTTCCAGAGCAGATTGAACGGCCTGTGGTCGAAGAACTCATTTTAGCGACACAGGTGATGAGTGTCGCGGTGAGTGCCAACACTGATGAAAAATCGCTGAAGCAAATGGCGGCCCAGGTGCGTGATGGACTGTTGCGATATCAAGAGCCTGATGCGGATGGTGGTAGCCGTAAGTTAAGGCAAATGTTGCAAGGGAAAGCGGAGATTACAAAGGCCTCGCTTTCGAATGTGCGGCCTTATGAGTTGTCAATCGAGGTGCCGGAGCGTGCTCTACGTCGCTATGGGCTCGAGCTCGCAGACATTGCCAATGCTCTACGGGCTCAATCGGTGGATATTCCGATGGGTAGTATCAAGGAACGTGCAGGAGACTTGGTGCTGAGAGTTCAGGGCAAGCTTCGAGACGTGGAGGCGGTTCGTAGAGTGGAAGTGGTTAGCTCACGTAGTGGTGAGAAATTGACGCTTGGACAGATTGCGACGGTCGTGGATGGGTTTGGGGATGTGGACCTTTCGACACGCTTTGACGGGAGGACGGCGGTGATGGTGAATGTGTATCGCTCAGGTGATCAAGACACGACATTGCTCGCCTATGGTGTGAGAGATTATATCGAGCGCGTGGCGCCGACTGAGCTCCCTGAGGGGGTGTCTCTTGAAATTTGGAATGATCAGAGCGAAATGCTAGCGGGTCGTTTATCGTTGCTAGGTCGCAACGGGGCTTGGGGGCTGGGCTTGGTGTTTGTCGTGTTGGCATTATTTTTGCGCCCATCGCTTGCGGCCTTGGTTGCCTTGGGGATTCCAGTATCCTTTGCTGGAGGTGTCTGGATGATGCCCCAGCTGGGAGTCAGCGTGAATATGATCTCCTTGTTTGCCTTTATTTTGGTTTTGGGGATTGTGGTGGATGATGCGATTGTGGTGGGGGAGAATGTGTATCGACGCATTCGCGATGGTGAGGACCCGAAACTAGCCTCGTGGAAAGGAACGCACGAGGTAGGGGTTGTGGTCACCTTTGGAGTGCTGACAACCATGGCTGCTTTTACTCCGATGCTCGGGCTGAGTGGTGTGAGTGGTAAGATTTGGCCGAATATCCCATACGTGGTGATTCCGGTGCTCTTTTTCTCTTTGATTCAGTCTAAGCTGGTTTTGCCTGCGCACTTGGCCATGTTGAAAAAACGTCGCGCAAGCTCTGAGTATGGTTTGCTGAGCAAAGTGCAACATCGCGTGGCAGATGGCTTGGAGTGGGTGATTCAGCACGGCTACAAGCCTTTGTTGGAAAAAGTGCTACATGGCCGCTGGGTGGTGTGGTCTTGTTTTATCGCGATATTTATTATCGCAATCGGACTCGTTTCCAGTGGTCGTGTGCCCTTTGTGTTTATGCCAAAGGTTGAGGGTGATGTGGTTTCAGCGCAGTTGGAGATGCCTACGGGAATTGCCTTTGAGAGAACCAGCGAAGTGGTGGAGCAGATCGAAGCTGCAGCCATGCAAGTGGGGGCTGAATTGACTGGGGTGGAGGGTGAAAGCTTGATCAAGCACGCGCTTGTGAGTTCGGGGACTCAGCCGTTTCAGACTGGCTTTACACCATTGGATGCGAATGTGAGCAGCCACCTTGGTGAAGTGACTTTGGAATTGATTCCCTCTGGGGAACGTGAAGTGAGTGCCTCAGAGTTTATATCAGCGTGGCGCGATGCATTGGGGCAGATTCCCGGTGTGGTGAGTTTGAGTTTCAAGCAGGAAACCAATAGTGGTGGTAATGCGATTGATATTGAGATTACTGGTAGCTCGCTAAACGAACTGAAAGCTGCCGCGGATCACATCACGAGTGAACTGGAAAGCCGCCCTGGTACTACCGACATCTCTACCAATTGGCGATTAGGGAAGAATGAGTTGGTTTTTGACGGTGCTTCGTTGACGCCGCGTGGACGCGCGATGGGGTTTACTTTGGTAGAGGTTTCTAGGCAATTACGAGCGATGTTCTACGGCGAGGAAGTACAGCGCCTTCAGCGTGGACGGGATGAGGTGAAGGTGATGGTGCGCTACCCTGAAGCTGAGCGCCAGTCGATGGATGTGCTCGATGAGATTTCTTTGCGCTCACCGAGTGGCGAAAAGGTGCCGCTCTCCGAGGTTTTGGAAGGGCAGGAAAGTCGAGGGCTATCGACGATCAATCGCGTGGATGGACTGCGCGCTGTTGAGATTTCTGCAGATGTGGATAGCGAGTCTGGGGTGAATGCCAATAGCTTGGTCGCCTCGTTTAATGATGAGGTCTTGAATGGATTGAGCGAGAAGTTTCCAGGTGTGCAGTGGGGGTACCGTGGTGAGCAAGAGGATCAGAATACGAGCGTGAAGGAAATGGGGGTTCGCTTCATCTTTGCCTTGATTATGATTTATGTGCTGATGGCTATCCCGCTGAAGAGTTATCTGCAGCCGGTGATTGTGATGTCGGTGATCCCATTTGGTTTTGTAGGTGCTCTGGCTGGACACATTTTGCTTGGCCTGGATTTGAGCATCATGTCTCTCTGTGGGCTTGTGGCCCTTGCGGGAGTGGTGGTGAATGACTCGCTCGTGCTTGTGGAATATGTGAACCGACATCGCGACGAGCATCGTAGTGTATTTCGCGCTGCTTGGCATGCGGGAGCATCGCGCTTTAGACCGATTATCCTGACTTCACTTACGACGTTCGTAGGTTTGATGCCGATGCTTACGGAAACCGACATGCAAGCTAAATTTTTGATCCCTATGGCTGTTTCATTGGGCTTTGGAATCCTGTTTGCAACGTTGATTACCCTCTTGTTAGTGCCGAGTGTGTACCTGATGCTGGAGGACCTGAAGGCGCTATCTGCAAAGCTATTTACAGGGGAAAAGTGATTGTCGCGTGGGGCTGATTAAGAGCTCATTTGTTTTGAGTTTTTACTCGCGTAGTTCGCGATAGTCTCTTGCAGTCTTTCTTTATCGATTGGTTTGGTCATGTAGTCGTTCATGCCGGCATCGATACAGCTTTGTTTATCCGACTCGAAGGCGTTTGCAGTGAGAGCAATGATGGGTAAACGATGCCCTAGATCTCGTATTTTGACTGTTGCTTCGATGCCGCTCATATTGGGCATCTGCATATCCATGAGGACTAAGTCGAAGTTGGTTGATTCCACTAGGTCAATGGCAGTCTGTCCGCTCAAAGCAGTGGTGACGGTGTGTCCCATGCGGCTTAGGATCATCTTGCCGACTAGGATATTGGTGTTGTTGTCGTCTACCAAGAGGATGTGCATAGATACATTCTCTTCGGTCTCCGTATCTTCCTCGGCGCTTTGAGTTTCAAGGTCAGCATTGAGAATTTCCAGGAGGCTCTTCTTGAGCGATATTTTTCTGATCGGTTTGAATAAATAGCCCGAGAATCCGAGCTCCTTGATCTTGGAGATCGTACTAGAACGTAGATCCGAGGTTACTGCTATGAATTGGTAGTCATTGTCTAAGAGAGCTGCCTCTTCGTAGAGATCGAAGCCGTCTTTCCCTGGCATCATGAGGTCTGTGAGGACGACCTCGATGTCATGTTGCTTCAGTAATGTGATGGCTTCATCGACATCAGATGCTACATAATGCTCTAGGTCTTCGTCTTTAAAGTATCGGCTCATGATCATACGGGCAGACGCATTATCATCGACGATGAGGAACTTTTTGCTCTTAAGCGAAGTGATATCCAGTGCCAGTTCGCTGGATTTCTTGGCCGAGTAGTTCTTTTTGAATTTCAGTTGAAAGGAAAAGCAGGAGCCTTTCATAGGGGCGCTTTCAACGTGGATTTCTCCACCGAATGCTTCTATCAGCTTTTTCGAAATATTGAGACCTAGCCCGGTGCCTCCAAACTTTCTGGTGGTGGTGCCGTCGGCTTGTTTGAATGCATCGAAGATGGACGCAGCTTGTTCTTTAGTCATGCCGATTCCGGTATCATTGACTGAAAATTCTACGGTTTGAGTGATGTCGTCTTCATACGCCGACTTCATAGAGATCAAGATTTCTCCCTCTTCGGTAAATTTAGAGGCATTACTGACGAGATTCATGATGACTTGCTTGAGTCGAGTCGGATCGGTGCATAGTTGTGGGAAGACGTCTTGGCTGTCGATATTGAGCTCTACTGACTTTTTGGTGGTACTTGAGACCTGAGTTTCAACAACTTCGTAGACGAGGTCTTCGAGGTTGACAGGGATGGACTCGATTGTGAGCTCGTTGGATTCGATTTTGGCGAGATCGAGAATATCGTTCACCAATGCGAGAAGTGTCCTAGAGCTACTCTTGATAGAGCCCACCATATTGCGCTGTTCGCGGTTGAGCTCTTCTTCATGCATGATGTTGGTGAATCCAATGATTGAGTTCAATGGAGTGCGGATCTCGTGAGACATATTGGCGAGGAATTGGCTCTTTGCCTGGTTTGCTTGTTGGGCGACTCTAGTCGCCTCTCCAAGTTCCTGCATGACGTTGCTTTTCTCTATGTCGGACTTTTTAAGGTCGTCGACTACTTTGGCGAATGTGCCTACTTCATCTTTTCTGTTGAGTCCGGGTGTTGGTCTGGCTTCTCCAGACTCAAGGTACATTTGAGTGTCATCCATTAGAGCGATGAATGGCGTGAGAACTGTCTTGTAGAACAAGACACATATCCCGAGGCCCAAGGCGATCGAGGATATGAGCAAAGTGGTTGTCATTGAACTAGCTCTCGAGACATAAGAGAGTAAGCTTGCTTCATGGTCTTTAAGGAAGGTGTCTAGGTAGCTTTCAACTGCAAGGGTGTTGATGTGAAAGGCTGCATAGCTGTTGGTGAAATTGTTGTATGCTTGTTCGCGTGTGTTTTGATAATCGACGAGGTTTTGGTATTTCTTCTCTACCATCTGAGTGAGTGATTGAAGCCCATTGATGATGGATTCCCCTCCAACAATTTCTTTTTCAATCCGGGTAACAAGGACTTTTGCCGAGGTGAATGAGCTGAGGATTTCATTGAAGGTCTCGGTGGATCCTTCGTTGGCTGTCTCAGCAATTAGCAAATGACCATAGGCGAGCTGGTAGCTAGCATCTGATAATTGGCGTTGGATTGGGTCGCCAAGTGAGTTGTTTGCTAGGATGGCTTCACTGACTTCTACATAAAGAGGGTAGAACTTGGAATTGAACTCTAAATCGATTGGCTTGGTGTTGCTCAGTCGCAATCTCTCGACCGAATGCATAAAGTCCTCTGTGTTGAGGATGACTTTTTCAATTTGTTGGTTGGCGAGTTCTTCTGTATTCAAGGCTCTACTTTTGGAGAGCTCATGGAGTGTGTTTTTACTATGCTCCATGCTATTGAGTAAGGCCTCTACTTCATAATTCTCAGCATTGATATCTGTGTAGTAGTCTAAGTTGAGTGTTGCAAACATGTCTGCAGTCACTGACCGCAGAGTCTTCGTGGTCACACTCAATGGGATAAATGTTCCAATGGTCGATTCACCTTCTTTTTTTACGTCACTTAGAGCCGACTTAAAATAGACTGAAAATACAACTAGAGCAGATATTGATAAAACTAAACCAATAATGATGTTACGACTAATGCGATTAGTACGTCTGGGGGAGGGGGACACACGTATCATTGTTGCATATTGGGTTTAATTTCTAGGTTGTTCAATATTGAAATATCTCACACTTCATTAAAGTTGGCGTATTTTATATGACTTAAATGTAATGTGTTATGATGTTTTCGTCGCTTGTGGCCAACCGCTGTAAGGGATATGGAATGCTTACTCATTGGATTTACTTATTTTTTTCGTGGGCGCTTGTGTTCGTATCCAACGAGTAAATCCTTTAATTTTTCTAAAGCTTCATGTGTTAGGTCATACATGAGAGGTTTTCTTCCGTCGTAGAAAACGATTTCTCCACATCCATAACAAATTAATGCGTAATAGGTTTTGGGTCCTTTTTTCCAGGATACACAGTAGTCTGGGTGATAGGCACCGCAGGGTTTGAGCCCTCCGTATACAGTAATGCTCTTCTTGTCTGCTAGAACCTGGATGAGCGCCTCTGCGTTGTTTGCTGAGACGCTAGGGATGTAGAATGGAAATCCTGCGAACCTCACCACGTCATCACGCTGGAGTTCTTTTTTGAGCAGCTTCTTCTCATGGAGTTGGTGAGGAAGGCCTTCGTAAATTTGAAGATCATTAGTTAGGCGTAGCGTGCTACGGTATACTTTGGATCTAGCAAGGGGTGGAGGAGCAAACTCTTGAGCGAATGTGAAACAAGAGGAGAGAATGAGAATCAGGGCGGTGAATCGAAGGGAGGTCATTATCTAGCAGATTATAACGCAACAATGACAGATCCAAGCTGAATCTTAGAATAAATAAAAAATGTTCTATCTCATAGGCGTCTCAAGCTCAATGAGTGGGCCTGTGATGTGGCGTCCTGAGGATCACTGAAGCAATTGTAGCTTGGGCAACTAGAGTTGCGGAAGGGGGGGGAGTACAGAGCGTTTGACGTATTCCCAGGCTTCGAGTTCGGCGCAGCAGCGATAGCGAATTGGTCCTTGGTGGCTCTCGATAGGCACATGGTAGTGTCCAAAGACTGCGGTACGGGTTTGCGAGGCTTCGACGAGCTGTGCCACGGTTTCTCTCTCTCGCACAGCGTCAGCTTTGAGTGTTTGATCTACTTTGCCGTAGTGTTCGAATGTCTCGGCATCTCGCTCTGGTCCAGGTTCCGCATTGATCGAGCCGCAGTGTGTGATCAGGATGTCAGCTCTACCATAGGATTCCACGAATTGTTCGACATGCTTCACTGAGTTGAGGTTCATGCCTTCGCCGTTCCACCAGTTGAGTCCATCGACGCGACCTGGATGGCTACGGTCGAGAGATATTGCCCCACCGACCATGATGACGTGGATGTTGTCCACTTTCATGCGGTGGATATCATTCGGAATTCGAATGGAATGAAGAGCCGAGTTCCATTCATGACGATGATTGTGCCAAATGGCTGGGTCATCGTGATTGCCACGCAAGAGCCAGATGGTCTGGCTCTTGCTTGTGGCGGTGGCATCTACTTCTGCAAGGCAGCTAGGGTCATTGGCGTCAGTGAATCCCAAGCCAATGTCCCCCACACATACGATGGTGGTGTGGTCTGGTATGTCAGCGATGACTTGATTGAGTCGATCGAACTTACCGTGTATGTCTCCGATGCAGTAGAGAGCCATTTCTTAAATAGCTAAATAACCCTGTGGATTATGCACGTTCAGCAATGAGGTTCTCAAGCTTGACGATATCAGCGGAGAAGGCGCGGATGCCTTCAGCGGTCTTCTCGGTAGCCATGGCGTCTTCATTGTACATGAAACGGAAGGCTTTCTCGTCGAGGCTGATTTTTTCGAGCTCAGAAGCATTGGCATTTTCTGGCGTGAGCTTACATTCAACTGAGCCTGCAGCATCTTGTAGTTCTTGCAGAAGGTTCGGGCTAATGGTGAGGAGGTCAGAGCCTGCGAGTTCGATGATTTGGGAGGTGTTACGGAATGAAGCACCCATGACTTCGGTCTTGTAACCAAACTTTTTGTAGTAGTTGTAGATCTGAGTCACTGACTGAACACCTGGATCCTCAGCACCTGTGTACTCGACACCGTTCTTTGCTTTGTACCAATCGTAGATACGACCAACAAATGGTGAGATGAGTTGGACGTTTGCCTCTGCACAAGCCACTGCTTGAGCCATTGAGAATAGGAGTGTGAGGTTGCAGCGGATGCCTTCTTTCTCGAGTTCCTCAGCAGCTTTAATGCCTTCCCAAGTGGAAGCGATTTTAATGAGGACGCGCTCGCGGCTGATGCCTTCTGCTTCGTATGCTGCGATGAGTTCTTTTGCTTTGGCGACGGTGCCTGCTGTGTCGAACGAAAGGCGTGCGTCAACTTCTGTGGAAACACGGCCAGGTACGACTTTGAGGATCTCGAGTCCAAAGAGAATGAGGAGACGGTCGATGATGGCCTCAATCTTTGTTCCACCTGTGAGAGTGGAGTCTGCGAATTCTGCTACAGCCTTGTCAACGATTGCTGAGTATTCAGCTTGTTGGGCTGCTTTGAGAATGAGGGACGGGTTCGTGGTGGCGTCCTGTGGGGTGTATTCCGCAATGGACTGAAAGTCGCCGGTGTCGGCAACGATTGTAGTGTGCTCCTTGAGTGAGCTGAGTTTGTTAGACATCGTGGTGTATGTTTGGTTGAGTGATCTCAAATTTCAGAGAAGACAGGCTTAGCTTGCTTCGTCGAGAGATGCAAGTGCAGCTTCAATATGTGGATTGACACTTTGGTCAACTGTTTCTTGGGCCACACGAATGGCGTTTTTCATAGCGAGGCCAGAGGAGCCGCCGTGAGCGATGATACAAACGCCATTGACTCCCAAGAGTGGGCTCCCGCCATAGGATTCATAGGATGAGCGCTGCTTCACTGCTTTGAAAACTCCGCGTGACATGGCCGCGCCGAGTGTGCGAAGTGGGGTGCGCTTGAATTCGATTTTCATCCACTTGGACATCGCTTTTGCCGTTGCTTCGCAAGACTTGAGGATGATGTTGCCCGTGAAGCCGTCACAGAGGGCGACATCGAGCTTTGTGTCGAATAGGTCGTGCCCCTCGACATTGCCTTTGAAAGAGAATGGGCATTTCCCAGCAGCTTCAAGTTGTTTGAGTAGAGCAAAGGTTTCCTTTGTTAGGCTGTTTCCCTTTTCGTCTTCCTCGCCATTAGACATGAGGCCTACCACGGGGTCCTTGACGCCCATGACGTGGTTGGAGTAGATGGCGCCCATTACGGCGTAGGTGACGAGGTGGCGCGCTGTGGCTTCTGGATTGGCCCCAGCGTCCAGCAAGTTACAGACTCCGTATTCATTTGGGATGGGGGAGGCGATGCCGGCTCGCTCGACACCTTTTAGGGTGCGGAGTTTGAGTGTGGCTGTAGCGACTGCTGCGCCAGTGTTGCCAGCGCTGACCACGGCGTCAGCTTCGCCTTTTTTCACTAGCTCTGTGGCGATGGCGATGGAGGAATGTTTTTTACTTCTGAGGGTCTTGGCTCCAGATTCGTGCATTTCCACTACTTCCTTAGCGTGGACGATCTGGATGCGTGCATCGGTGAGCTTGTGCTCTGCGCAGGCCTTCTTTAGTGTTTCTTCGTCTCCGACGAGAAAGAGGGTTTCGATAGAAGGATATTCAGCAAGAGCATCTTTGGCTCCTATGATATTGATGGACGGGGCGTTGTCGCCGCCCATAGCATCTAGTGCGATTTTCATAGATGGGAATATCTATATCTAAACACAAAAAACGCGCGATGAAAAAATGTCACCGCAGCGTTTTTAAAGTATTTGATCAATGGACTCATAAAGTGTGAGTCCGAATGATATATTTATTAGAGTGCGTCTACTTCGAGAACCTGACGGCCATTGTAGTTACCACATGATGGGCACGCAATGTGGCCTGGAACGCGGCTGCCGCACTCAGAACAGGTTTGGAGTTTTGGTGCACGCCAACGGTTTGCGCCACGACGCATTTTCTGCTTCATTTTTGATGTTCTACGCTTTGGAACTGCCATAATCTTGTGTCTTGTTTAGACGGTTAGTGGTTAATCTTTAAATTCGTTAAGGTCGTCGAGCGCACTCCAGCGAGTGTCATTAGGCGCCTGGGGCGCAGGGTCTACACCAGAAGTGGTGTCTTTGTCTACTGCTAAATAGCGTTTATCGATAATACACTCTTGTGGTTCGTCGGCTTCGTCGCACCGAGGGTAGTCTGGGAAGGCTGTCAAAACCTCTTCCCGTAAGGGATCTGTGAGGTTTGCTTGGGCTTCTTCGATTTCAAAAGAGTCTGCAAATTCTTCTATAGAAATTGTTTTGATAAATTGTTTGTTTGTCCTCACGCAGGTGAACTCGAATGGCGATGAGAGGTATCCTCGCACAAGGAGTTCGTTTTCGAATCGTTGAACATGGAGGTCGTAGTAGAGTGGACCAGTAGGTTGAGCGTCATGTGCAGGGAGTTTGTAGAGCTCTTGGTCTAGCTCGCCTTCAAATTGTTTCCCCTCTTCAGGGAGGTTGTTGAGGTCGATCGTAAGGTGCTTTTGCATAGTGTTACTGCGGTTTGTTGACGGAGGCTTAGCTTATTTGTGAGCCGGGTCATAGAAAATTTTAATGTCTGCCTTATTGGTCCCTAGAAGTTCTTGTGCGCGGATCAGAGCATCGCGTGTGGAAAGGTTGGGGTTGCTTGGTGAATAAATGAAGACGTTGGTTTCGCCAAGTGAGCGATCGCAGTCTTTCTGCACTGTTTCTAACACTCCGGAATGCTTAAGAACTTTGTAGACTTCCCTGCTGGCACCTGAGATAAGGATGAAGCGCCCTTCAGCATGCATGTGTTTCACCAGCCCTTCGAGTGCCATCACAGATGTTGCGTCAAGATGGCGTGCGTTCTTGAGGCGTAAGATGATGACTTTGAGGTTAGGGTCGGAGGCGGTGCGTTGGACTTGGGTGCTAAATAGTTCAGCGGCTCCGAAGAAGAGGTCGCCTTCGACGTGTACGATTGAGATTGCAGGGAGCGGGCGTTCTTTCTTTTTATCTAGTTCGCGTAAGTTGCCTTCGTCACTCATCTCGTATTCGATCAGGTGTGGCTTGGAGGCTCTGCGTAGGAAGAGTGTGATGGATAGTGCCACGCCGGCGAAGATTGCGTAATCTAGCCGTGTGATGAGCGTTGCGGTAAAGGTGGTAAGAATGACCAATGCGTCGTCACTTGTGGAGCGTAGGCAGATTTTGATGTTGTGCCAATTGATGAGTGAGATGGCGATGCCGATGACGAGACCGGCTAGGGCGGATTTGGGGATGTTCTCAACAATGGGTAGCTTGATGAGTAGCCAGAAGCCCGCCAAGCACATCATGGCTGAATAGATGGATGCGAAACGCGATTTGGCACCAGAGTCAAAGTTTAGTGCCGATCGGGTCAGAGACGCTGATGCTGGCATGGGAGCTAGGAGGGAAGCGAAGATGTTGGACATACCAACAGAAAACATGTCTTGGTTGACATTGGGGCGCTCACCGACACGTGAGCCTAAAGATTTGCCCATAACGGTGTTTTCCAACGACGCTAGAAATGTGACTGCGATGGCGACGCCGAAGAGAGAGGACAGGGTGTCGAAGTCAAACAGTGGCAAGGAGGGGGTGAATGCGAAGTTCTGGAATGCGGAAAAGGTGTCGATGTTTTCGAATAGCCTAGGTTGAGCGATCGCTAGCAATTTTGTGAGAACGCTGACGATGGTTAAGGTGATCGCGAAGTTGGGTAACACGGAGAAGCGCTTCTGGAGGACCAGGTATGCGCTCAGTGCAATGCCGCCTATAAGAATGGGTTGCCATTGGTAGTGATCCCAAAATTCCACGGTGTATTTGAGGATGGAGAAGAATGTTTTTGCAGACACCTCGCTCATTGGTTCAGCGATTCCCACTAGGTGTTTGGCTTGATTGGCTATGATTAGGATAGCGGCACCAGTGATGTAGCCTACTAGTACGCTACGGCTGACGTATTGCAGCAGGTCTGCTAGTTTGAGGTAGGCTCCCGCGATTGAAAAGAAACCGACCATGAAGACCAATAGAGGCATCATGAGAAGTTTGCTCTGCTGGTCAATTTCTGGGTGAGAGATGAAGAAACTGAAGACCATGAAGGCAGTGGCATTCGTGGGGCCTAGTATGGTGAAGCGCGAGCTAGAGAAGAGGGGGGCGATGATCCCAGCAATGATCGAGCAAACGATGCCGTAGTATATCGGGAGTTCGGCGATGGCGGCATAGGCCATGCCTTGTGGCAGCGTTAATAAGGTGACGTTGAGTGCGGCTTTGAGGTCGCAGGCTACCGTGCGGGGTTTGAGCTCATGGAACGAGTGCCTGATGGGAAAGAGGTCTAAAGCGTTTTCCCTAAAAAAATCGACGATCTTATTTTTTAGATTTCGGATCGGATGAGTGTGTTTAGCCATTGCGGTGGGAATTTAACGCTTCCGGTAGAACAGAAAGCAGCCAATGAGTAATGCCAGTAAATTGGGAGCCCAATAAAGAAGTGTGGCAATATCACGCGAATCCACTTTAGTCTGGTTTGCGAAAATGTGGAAGAGGAAGTAGCCCAGGCCTACGGCTAAGGCTAGGATGAAGCCGCTGGAGCTTTCTCTTCTTTTTGATGTCATGCCTAATGGTATTCCGATGACGGCGAAGGCTAAGCAGGCTAGTGAGTATGAGCGGCGGTGGATGATTTCGCGCTCGAAATCGTATCGGATCTCAGGAGAGAGTTGCTGGTTCTTTGCCAAGAATGCGTGAATTTCTTCGTTACTCATCGCCGTGGGTTTCAGTGTGCGCTCCTCATCAATGTTGAAGTCGAAGATCACTGGGTTAATCGCTTCCACCTTAATCGGTGTGTGGAGGCCATTATCGTTAATGGATTCAAGTGTGGCTTCTTGGAGTTTGAGTTGAAGTTGGCCTAGTTCGATGTCGACGGCGAGCTCGGCTCGCTGTGCAAAGGTGTATTGCTTTTCTGCATACTCGGTGGAAGGGTCTCCGATTTCATGGATATGCACACCGTATAGGATGTCGCCTTCTCGTCTTTGTACATAGATACGCTTGTCCGCTAGTTGAGTTTGAACCACGCCGGGATCGAGAAATTTATTTGGGTTTTCTTTCACCGCAGCTACGAGCAAGGATTGGACTTTTTCCTTCGCTTTAGGAGCAATTTCGATGTTGAGCCAATAACAAAATGCTGAGAGCACCGCAGCGCTTAGAAAGACGGGGATGGCAATGCGGGGTAGGCTTTGACCCGCCATGCGCATGCTGAGTATTTCATTGTCTGTAGATAGTCTGCCGAAGACGATCATGATGGCAGCTAAGAAGCTGAATGGTACTGTAAATATCAGGGAAAACGGGAAGATGCTAAAAATGAATTCTAGAACGAATTGGGCAGATGGCTGTTGCCCAACAAAAAGTGGTCGCGCTTCTTTAAAAATATTACCAAGTAAAAAGACTCCGCTCAGAATCATTACTGAGGAGAGTGTGGTGCTGAGAATTTGCTTCCCGATGTAGCGGTCAAACGTGAGCATCTGTTGACACTTTCTACATAGGTTGAGGGAGTGTCGAGTATAGCTTTTTTGTTTTTTGAACAATTTATGAGAGCTCGCTACAAATGGCTTGAGCGCAGATTTAAGTGTCGTTAGGTTTATGTTAATGAAAGGGATCTCAGTGGAAATGCTTCTAAGTGCGTACTGTCAGGGAGTTTTTCCGATGGCCGATCAGGGCGAGATTTTGTGGTTCGAGCCAGTGATGAGGGGGGTGATTCCTCTAGATGAACGATTTCATGTGCCTAAGAACCTTAGAAAACTTGTCAGACAGGGGAGGTATGAGCTCCGTGTGGATTTTGATTTTGAGGGGGTGATGCGCGCCTGTGCTGACCGTCAGGAGACTTGGATCGATGAATGTATTATTGATAGTTATTCAGAGCTTTATGCTATGGGGTTGGCTCATTCCTACGAATGTTGGGATGATGATGGCCTGCAAGGGGGGCTTTATGGAGTGTCTATTGGTCGAGCCTTTTTCGGTGAAAGCATGTTCAGTAGGAAGGTGAATGCCAGTAAAGTAGCACTGGTGCATTTGGTGAAGAATTTGCAACGACAAGGTATCGAGTTGCTTGATACACAATGGATGACCGACCACCTCAGGCAGTTTGGTGGGTACGAGGTTTCGCGAGAAGAGTATCGAGATATGCTAGAAAATGCCTTGGATGATGTGAAACCTTGAAATCATAGAAACTAGAGAATTCTAAAGAAATGGCTTTACAACATGGTGAGGTCACGTATTTTGCGCCTCCCAAAACGAAAGTTTCTCATCCTATGAAAGTTTTATCATCACTCGCCTCAATGAAGCGTCGCCACGAAGATTGCCAAGTGGTTAAGCGTAAAGGTACACTTTACGTTATCTGCAAGACGAATCCTAAGTTCAAGGCCCGTCAAGGCACAACTCGTGCTACTAAGCTCTCCAAAAAGGGCATCAAGTAAGACAAGGCATTTCGCCCTCTGTCATACAGAAATATTTAAGAAGTCATCCAGCATTGCTTGGTTGGCTTCTTTTGTTTGTTAGAATGCGTAAAAACATCTTGCCAATAGATCAGGAATCTATAGTGTATGGACTATGTTACGCAGATAGAGATGGTTGCATAACTTCATTGGTTGGTGGATAGCTCAATGTAGAGTCGCTGGCTAAATGTAAATTAACTCAAAAACTACCTATGAAAAAGACACTCAAATTTACTTGCATGGCCGCGATGCTTCTTGCGCCAATCGCGGTCCAAGCTCAAGGTCAGGGATCCTCAGCTGCTAATGCTGCATCCGCTGTTAAGGCTGCCAATGGTAACAACGCAGCGATCGTTGCTGCTGTGAAAAGTGCGGTTAAAGATGATAAGGCCAACGCTGCCGCCATCGTCGGAGCAGCCGTTAAAGCTCTTGGCAAAAACCCATCACCGGCACTCGTGGCTAACATTGTGAATGTTGCTGCAAAGCAGGCTGGAGCAGGCGCTTCTCAGGCTAGCCTTATTGGTATGTCTGCGAAGAATGCTGCAGGGAACTCAATTCCAGTGGTCACTGCCGTGAATCAAGTCATCTTGGCTTTGGTGACAGCTAATCCCCTCGATATTGCCGGTGGGGGTAACAAAGGTATTGGTGGTAACGGTGTGAACAATGTGGTGAATCAAAACAACCAATCAGACGGTAAGAAGCCACGTTCGACTCGCGACTAGTTCCCTTGAATAATCTTTCTAGAATAACTACAAAACATACATGAAATTCACAAAATTCTGCCTTGTTAGTGCTCTTGCAACTGGATCATTGGCTGCACAAGGTGTATTCGACGTCTCCCCCAACGATGGGTTGGTAGAGGATATTCCACTCGAGTTTAGTGCTACGGTGAACCTTGGTTGGGATGACAATGTGACGCCGTCAGTTCCAAGTAATCGCGGTGATTCCCTCGGTTACACCTCGATCAATGTTGGAGCGAACTACTTGAGCTTCGGCCCTCAGACGAATATTGATTTCAACCTCAAATTGGGTCTTCTTCATTACTTTGATAATGTGGAAAGTTCAGGTGTGAAGGATACTTACAATGACACAAAAGGCATCCTCAACATCAAGCACAACGTCAGCGAGCGCCTGTACGTCCAGACTCGTAACTACATTTTCTACGGTTTAGAGCCAGATTACACACACGGTGTGGTGAATGATCGTTCCAATGATGATTATTTCCTGTTCTCAACTGACAACTCATTGGGTTACAAGTGGAATGCGCGCTTGGCGACTGTCACTGGCATTAGTTTCCGTACTTTGAACTATGACAATGAAATTGATCAGGTGAATGACCGCCAAAGCGTGGGCGTGTATCAACAGTTCCGTTATGTTGCAGGCCCGCAAAGCGTTGCGACATTCGATTACAGATACCTCGCTACAGATGTGAATGGTGGTTTAGACTCACAGAGTCACAAGTTGTTGGTCGGTGTGGAGCACCGTGTTTCTGAATCAGGTGTGTTCGTTGGTAAGGTGGGTGCTCAGTTCCGTAAAGTGGACACACGCTCGAGTCAGACTGACCCAACATTTGAATTGGCATACATCCAGCGTGTGAATGAAGTGTTCCGTGTTCGACTCAATGCTGCATATGACGTCAACGATTACGGTACTTCTTCATCAGGTGCCAATTTTGAGAATAACCAGGCATTCCGTTTTGCTTCTGCAGGTGATTACCACCTATCACAGGATCTTTACTTCACTGGTGGTGTGAACTTTGTGACGAATGATTACTACGGTGGTCGTCCTGATGATGATTCACAGGTTCTCAACTTCCACATTGGTGCAACTTATTCCATATTGGACAACTTGAATGCCAATGTGACATACAACTACACCAAGTCCTATGACGATGGCGACACACTTAACCGTGAGTATGACCGTAGTCGAGTGCAGGCTGGATTGACTTACATTTTCTAAGATCAGTAGTCTGTTAAAACTTAATTTTCAAAGCCTGCTCTGAAATCAGTCAGAGCAGGCTTTTTTACTTTGCAAGTGTGATAGGTAGCGTTTAATAAACCTATTAACTAAGCACTCGAGCAACGTCCCTATGGGGCGAAGATATCATGCAAAATAACACCCAATTCAATTCCTCTGAGGCCGCGCTGCACGTCAATGACTACCTGCAGATCATCAAAAATCGATTCGGAATCATCGTGCTCAGCTTTCTGTTGGTGGTGTTCACAGCGGCAGTTGTGACTTATGTCATGCCGAAGAAGTATGAAGCTACTGCAGTGGTGAAGATCAACCCACTGGGGTCAAAACATCAAATGATGAATAACCCTGGGTATTCTACGATGATGACGCGCCAGTTCTTCGGTACGCAATTTAAGATTATTGAATCAGAAGAGAATTTGAAGCGTGCTGCGGAGATGACTCAGTTGCCTCAGAAATTACAACTTTCGATGGCTGAAACTGTGATGGTGCTGAAAGGCGGTCTCTCGACTCGTCAGGAGCGAGGCACTGATTTGATCGAAGTTTCTTTAAGAATGCGTAAGGAGCATCGACCATACTTGAAAGACGCCACAGAGGCAGTGGCCAATGCATATGCCGAGATTCGAATCGGACATGAACAGCGCCGCCGTGCACAAACGAGACAAGAACTGGATAAAAAGATCCAAAAGAGAGAAGATGTAGTGGAAGATTACAGAAATCGCCTTCTTCAATTCTCGAACCGGACGGGAATTATTTACTTTGACCGCTTCAATAAAGGTGGAACCACGGATCTGGTACGTCAGGATGTGAACAAAGAAAGCTTTTTGTATGATGAGGCGGTGAAAGACCGTGACGAGTTGGAACTTCAAGTGCGTAACCTTGTGGGCTTAGATGATGAATCGCTGATTTCTCATGTAGCCGGTCTTAATCGTCCTGAGAGTGCGGTGTTGACCCGCACCTATGAACAATATCAGGAAGCTCAGAGGGAAAAGGCTGGAGCCTTGGCAGAAGGGCTTGGAGCTAATCACCCTAAGGTGAAGCAATACGAAGCGCAGATTACTATCCTGAAAGAAGATCTATCACAAAAAGTGATAAAGGTGCGCGAAGTTCTCAAAGTGTTACTGGCTGAAGCTGAGGCTAAAGTGGCTCGCTTAAAGCAATCTAACGAACGGTCGAAGGACGATGCCCGTAATACGGCTGAGGACTATACTCTCTTCACCACGTATCAGAATGAATACGAAGATGCGGTTGAGACGCTGAATAGTCTTAGGAATAGTCAAGACCTTGAAGAGATTCAGGAGAATATGTCCATTGACCCTATTGAGTTTTATGGATACCCAAAAGAGCCTGAGCTAGCTGATTACGTTTCTCCTAATTGGATTTTGAACATGGCATTGGGCTCTGTGGCGGGGCTCATCTTTGGAGTAGGAATCGCCTTTGCTCTTGAGCTGATGGATAACTCGATTCGCAGTATGGAAGATGTGGAGAGGTACCTTCAGGTGCCCGTGCTTGCTGTGGTACCTTCTGGAGTGGGGAGTTTGCTGAATATGGCAGGTGGGACGCCAGATGCTGAGGCATACCGAATTTTAAGAACGAACATTGAATTTAACCGTCCCAATCAAAGTGATAATGCTATCACGGTTGTTTCAGGTGGTGCTGGTGAAGGGAAATCTACCACGCTCGTCAATCTGGCCTACATTTGTGCTCAGGGGGGCTACTCAACATTAATGATTGATGCTGACCTTCGTCGCCCTCGTCTCCACACATTCTTCGATATGCCAAATACTGTGGGTCTGACGAACTATCTCAGTAGTAATGTCGCGCTGGAAGACTTGGTTATCCAAACTTCAACCGAGAATCTCTACTTCTTGCCATCAGGCGTGCTTCCTGCTGATGCTGCTGGTATTCTTAATTCAAGAAAGATGTCTGAGCTTATTCAAGACGTTAAAGGACGCTTTGATTTGGTTCTCGTCGATTCTCCGCCAATTATTGGTGTGAGTGACGCTTCCGTAATTAGTGCCGAAGTGGACTTAACTTTGATTGTCGTGCAGCACCGTAAGTTGCCTAAAGAGATCTTGGTCCGTGTGAAGAAGGCTGTTGAGAGTGTGGGGGGGACTGTATTGGGTGTTGTTCTTAACAACGTCGATGTTCGTAGTGATAGCCAATACCAGTATTACACAAGTTATTATACTTACTATACCCCTGATACTAAAAAGCCTTCGAAGCCTAAGGTGGTAGCAGCTAGTGAAAATGTGAATGAGGCTGCTGACGTATACTAATACTAGATGTTGATTTGAATATGATGACGAAAAATAATTTCCTAGCTAAAGTCCTTCTTCTATTGATTGGGTTTTCTCTTTCAGTATCAGCAGGCTATGTGAATAAGGGGGAGAAGTTGACAATCACAATCAAAGGAGTGCCAACTTCTGAACAGCAAGCAATCAATGGTGAGTATGTGGTCGGGGATTCTGGATTGCTCTACATGCCAATGCTAACCAAGGGGGTCAGTGCATCTGGTGGCTCTAGTTCTTCTCTAGCTCGCAGAATCGAGAAGGCATACCGTGATGCTGAGATTTATAATAATCCGCGTATTACGATTATTACTGCTCGTGACGTCATCAAAGGAATCAATGATCAGAAGCAGTCTAATAGATTTATCACAGTCGCTGGACATGTGAAGCGCCCAGGGCCCGTTCAGTTCACTGACGGGATGACAATTTATGCCGCTGTTGCTGCTGCCGGTGATGCTTCAACCTTCGGTGCAATGAACCGTGTTGAGCTGCTTCGTAGCGGCCGTAAAAGTCGATTGGATCTAAAGCAAACGAATAATCGTACTTTGAAGGCTAAGCCTGGTGACGTGATCACTGTTCCACAGAAGAACGCCTTCGGTCGTTAGGTAATATTTTTGCAATCTACTACAAAATAACTAGAGAATTGTATTTGTTAGGTTGCTTGTGTTTCAGGTAGTCTAACTACATGAAATTCCTCCTATTAATTGTAACGGTCATTAACATCTCCTGTGCATCGTTAGTCGCGAGTGAACTTGTTGAGCTAACAAACTATAGCGGTAAAAGTATCGCATGCTCTATTCTTCGGGCGGATAGCGAAGAAGTGAAAATAAAGGTAAAGGGAAAAGTCTATGTTTTACCTTTAGATAGCCTCGATTTGGCCTCGAGAGATAAGGTGAAAGCTTGGATCGACTCTGGAGCGGGGCTATCAAAGAAATTGGCTCTAAGGGTCCAATCTGGTAAGACTGAGCGTGTTTCTAAGCGTGAAGGGTATGATGATAGAGATCTTCGATTAAAGCCTTTCGCAACAATATTGAATGACGACCGTAAACTTCCGACCTCTGAGCTGAACGCTACGTTTATTTTGATAGGTAAGCCAGTTCTTGATGGCAGCCTGTATTATGTTTTCTCGCGAGACTATCGGAATTTAGGTGCGATCAAAGAGGGTGGGCAGGTGAAGGTTAATTTCTCGCCTGTTTCTGCTGAATTTGATGACAGGGGTTATGCGCAGTACGGGCACAAGTATGCTGGTTATGCCATGGTCGTTAGGGATAAAAATGATGCCGTCGTGGCAGCTAAGTCTGTACCTTCAAATCTGATCAAAGAGGGGGTTGAGGCGATATTAAAGATGAGGCAGGGTCAATACTACACGAAAAACCTGACTCGTGTCACTGGGGTTGATTACTAAATGAGTGAACGAAAAAACAGCCCAGCCTCTCGATAAGAAGCTGAGCTGTTTGAAAGTGAAGTTAATCGCTGGATTACCTAGAGTTGTTCGCGTTGGCGTGCTGATGCTTTGAGTCGGAGGGCATTCAGAGCGATGAAACCGGATGCATCATTCTGGTTGTATGCTTCCTCTTTTCCTTCGCCAGCGCCCTCCATGGATGCAACGTCTTCATCGTAGAGTGATAGTGGAGAACGTCGGCCAGCCTGGAGGCAGTTACCTTTGTATAGTTTTAGTCGGACTTCGCCTGTTACAGTGCGCTGGGTTGACGTGATGAGGTCTTGAAGAGCTTCACGTTCAGGAGCGTACCAGAAACCATTGTAGATTAGCTGTGCGTATTTAGGAATGAGGCTATCACGAAGGGCTTGAGCTTCACGGTCGAGTGTCAGGGTCTCGAGGTCTTGGTGCGCAGCTAGGAGGATGGTGCCACCTGGTGTTTCATACACTCCGCGTGACTTCATGCCTACAAAGCGGTTTTCAACGAGATCCACACGTCCGATTCCATGCTTGCCGCCAAGGAAGTTGAGCGCGCGCATCACTCCATATGGATTCAATAGTGTGTAGCCATCTTGAATACCTTGGGCATCGACATCGTCGAAACCATCAATGATGGCGTCGAGTTTGTCATATTTGAGGCCAATCACATTACCTTTTTCAAAGAGGAATTGCACGTATTCTGGAGTGTCTGGAGCCTCTTCTGGTGATACGGAAAGCACATACATGTCTTTATCGTCTTCACCAGTCGCGTCATGCCAGGTGTCTTCCATTGCGCCGGCTTCAAATGAGATGTGAAGGAGGTTGCGATCCATGGAGTATGGTTTCTTCATGGAGGCTTTCACGGGGATATTGTTTGCCTCTGCGTATTCAATCATTTCAGCACGGCCGGGGAATTGAGCACGAAACTCGTCATCACGCCACGGTGCGATACACTGGAGGTGTGGAGCAAGAGCGGCTACTGAGAGCTCAAAACGCACTTGGTCGTTTCCTTTGCCAGTTGCGCCATGAGCGATTGCGTCTGCGCCTTCTTTGATTGCGACATCCACCATGCCTTTGGAGATGCAGGGACGAGCAATGGAAGTGCCGAGCAAGTAACGACCTTCATATAGGGCGTTGCCTTGGAACATTGGGAAGATGAAGTCAGAGGCAAACTCTTCCTTGAGATCTCCGATATAACATTTGGAGGCGCCAGTCGCCAGAGCCTTCGCTTCGAGGCCATCTAGCTCTTCAGCTTGGCCGACGTCGGCGCAATAAGCAATGATTTCAGCATTATACTTATCCTTCAACCACTTCAGTAGAACTGAGGTGTCGAGGCCACCGGAATAGGCTACAACGATTTTCATAATGATTTAAATTGGTGTGCGTGCATTGGGTTGAAGCCCAACGTGCTCAGATTTCGCAGAAAACTAAGCAGGTAATTTAGCTCTGGGCAAGTGCAATAGCGAAGGCGTAGGGATCCGTAACGGGGAGTCCTCTACATTACCAAAGCTGCTGAGGGTATTCTCCGTTTTCTACCAGTGTTTTCAGGCTGGAAACGCAGCTATCTTTGTCATCAGGGTAGGTGACTCCGAACCATGAACTGCTTGTCTCTAGTACGGTGCATTCCGCACGACCTGATTGGATCATTTCATCGATGACTGTGGGGATGTAGCATTCGGACTTTAGCTCGTTTCCTCGTTCCTCCAGAAAGCGATCGAAATGAGCTTGGAGATCAGAGATGAGGCTGGGTGGAAAGCCCCAGAAATTCATCGATACGATCGAAGATTTTGGTAGAGGTATTCTTTCTCCCTGTAAATTTTCGCCACGGCAAACCCCATCATCTTCGGCGGAGATTTCAAGGTGTTCTTCGACGGTGATCAGCAGCTTGTCTTTGAGCGAGCAGATCCCGCGGTTCACATTACCGTGCTCGGAGAGAGTGTTCTCAAGACTGTAGCCAACCATTGAGCATTGGGCAATTTCCTCACTGGTGCTTGGCTTGGACGCGAAGTGCTTAGCCATTTGCTTGAAGGCATCTTGGCCATAGAAGTCATCGGCATTGATGACTGCGAAAGGAGATTCCTGAATGCGTTGGCGGGCAGCCAAGACGGCATGCGTTGTGCCCCATGGTTTTACCCTGTCGGTAGGAGCGCTGAAGCCGCTAGGTAGGTCATCGAGCTTTTGGTAAGCGTATTCCACCTTTATTTGTTTGCGGAATTTATCTCCTATTTGCTGCTTGAATAGATCAGAAAAGTCTTCGCGGATAATGAAGATGACTCGATCAAATCCTGCCCTAATGGCATCGAATACTGAGTAATCTAATACGGTCTCACCATTTGGCCCCATGGGGTCCATTTGCTTGAGGCCGCCATATCGGCTGCCCATTCCGGCTGCAAGTACTACGAGTGTTGGTTTATTCATGGGATGGATGCTTTTCGTGATAGCCAAATGAAACTATAGTAAAGGCTAGTCAGGGCGACGCTATCAACAAGCCCAGGTTTGTGAAATGTTTTTTGAGTGGTAGATCGCGAAGGAATCCGAGAATCCTGTTGCTAGAATCAACTCTGTGGCTATAGAGTTTTCTCGTGAGCGAAGCATTCGACCCAATCATTCAGCATGGTGCCCCCACTCAGGAGTATGTACGTCGCGTGATGTATGCCATGCTAAGGGGGCGTATCATGGAAACTAAGCTGAGTAATCTCTACAAGGCTGGTAAGATTGTGGGTGGTGTGTATCTGGGCAAAGGCCAAGAGGCTGTGTCTGCATCGTTGGGGGCGGCTTTGCGTATGGGCCACGACGTTTTTGCTCCATTGATTCGTGATCAAGCTGGGCGAATGGCTTTTGGTGAGGCATCGCTTGATGCTACCCGAACTTACCTTGGCTCAGCCCAAGGGCCAATGCGCGGGCGCGATGGTAATATTCACCGTGGCCGACCTGATGAAGGCCTCTATGCGATGATTAGCCACCTGGGGGCCGCGGTTTCTCAGGTAGGTGGGGCTCTATTGGCTAAACGTATTCAAGGGACGCTGGGAGACAGTGTGGGGGCAACATGTGTCGGTGACGGTGCGACCTCGACTGGAGCATTCCATGAAGGTCTCAATTTCGTAGCTGTTGAGCGATTGCCGATGGTTGTGATCATTGCGGACAACCAATATGCTTATTCTACGCCTAATGAACGGCAGTACGCTTGTGAGGATCTGGTGGACCGCGCGAAGGGGTATGGCGTGGCTGGACACTCAGTGGATGGTACTAATGTCCTAGAGTGTGCCAGAGTGATCGGCGGTGCTGTCGCTGCCGCTAGATCTGGTGAAGGGCCGCAATTGGTGGTTGCCAAGTTGCTAAGGCTTGGAGGTCATGGAGAGCACGATGATGGCTCGTATGTGGAGCCTGAGTTGCGACAGGGCCATTTGGGGCGTGATTGTATCGAAGTTGGTAAAGAGCTTCTTATCCAGAATGGTCTTTTGACTGCAGAGCAGTATGATGCTTGGGTGCAAGAAATTAGTGAGGAATGCCAGGAGGCGGTTGCCGTAGCCCAACGCGAGGAGGGGCCAAACCCCTACAGTGAGGATTGGAGCGCAACATCTAGCCTTAGTCTGAGAGGATTGAAGTAACAAATTTATGAGTCAGTCGGTAACATACATTGACGCTATCCGCGAAGCTCAAGAGAGAGCAATGGAGGAGAACCCTAAGGTGTTTCTCTACGGACAGGATATCGGCAAGTTTGGTGGAGCATTCAAGGCTACAAAAGGCTTGCAAGAGCGGTGGCCTGAACGAGTGATTGATGCACCAATCAGCGAGGATGCCATGATTGGTATGGCTGTGGGAGCTGCATTGGAGGGGATGCGACCTATCGTGGAAATGCAGTTTGCCGATTTTGGTTCGGTGGCCTTCAACCAGATCGTGAACCAAGCGTCGACGCATTATTACAGAACGGGTGTTCCTGTACCCCTAGTGGTGCGCATGCCTTCAGGAGGGACCCCAGGTTCAGGTCCGTTCCACAGTCAAAGTGTTGAGAGCATTTATAGCCACTACCCTGGGTCAGTGGTGGTGACACCAGCTACGGTTGCTGATGCGTATTCGATGCTATTGCAAGCCGTGGAATTGGATGATCCAGTGATCTACTGCGAGCACAAGTTTTTGTATCGCTGGCTCAAGAGTGAAAATTATGAAGGTGATGACCTTCCGATTGGTAAAGCGCGTATCACACGCAGTGGCAAGCACGCCACTGTGGTGACATATAGTGCGATGGTGCACGAAGCGGTGCGAGCAGCCGATATTCTTCAACAAGAAGGTGGCTGGGAAATTGAAGTGGTGGATTTGCGTTCCGTAAAGCCTTTGGATACGGATACCGTGATCGCTTCTGTGGCTCGTACCGGTCGCTTACTCGCACTTGGTGAGTCTTTTCCATGGGGTGGGGTGACAGCTGAGGTGGTTTCTCGCGTTTGCGCGGATGCTTTTCACCTTCTTGATGCTCCCCCGATGCGCGTGAACGCCAAAAATACTCCGGTGCCATATCACCCGAAACTGTGGGCTATGCATCGCCCAACACCTGAGTCGATCTGTGTCGCACTGAGGAATCTACTAGCCTACTAACATTTTCATAATTATGCCTGAAGTACCCATAGTGATGCCGCAGCTCGGTGAGTCGATAGCTGAAGCGACGATTGTTCAGTTTAACGTTTCAGTAGGTGATACGGTGGATGCCGAACAGGACCTGATTGAGGTCGAGACCAATAAAGCGACCATGAGTGTGCCAACCTTGTGTGGAGGTGTGCTTAAAGAACTGCACGCAGAAGAAGGGCAAAGTTATGCAGTGGGCAGTGTTCTTGGAGTCATTGAGGTGACTGAAGAGGAGCTGAAGCGCACTGGCGTCGACACTATCGAGCAAGCGCAGATTGCTTCTGCGCCATCTTCTTCAGAAGAGTCTTACCAAGCTCAGTCGGAAGAAGAGCAAAACTTACATTTCAAGACCGAAGGTGGAGGCTACTTTGAGCCCAAGACTGTCGAGCCCAACGTGCAGGGGCTGCCTGTACCGATGGGTAAAAAAGGGGCGCACTATATTTCTCCTCGTATGCGTGCTCGGATGAACGAGCTGGGCCTTCAGGCGGCAGATATTTCTGCCATTACTGGTAGTGGTACTGGAGGGCGCGTGACAGTAGCGGATCTTGAGCAATTTTTGGATTACATTAGTGCATGGCCGTCGTCCAAGGCCTCTCCGATGCGCTTGGCTGTGGCTGACGCTATGCGCCGATCGTGGTCCCGGCCGCTGGCGACTGTAGGGCGACCTATCGTGATGGATAAGTTACTCAGTTATCGAGCTGCTCAGAACCCTAAACCCGGCCTAACTCTCTACTTGCTACGAGCATTTGCCTTGGCGTTAGCTGAGCACCCAGAGGCTGCAGGTTACTTGATCGGTGGGAGTATCGTGCATCCTAGAGCATTTGATATTGGAGTGGCTGTGCAAGTGACGGATGGTGTCATGGTGCCAGTGTTACGCAATGTGGATACCAAATCGGTACGAGAGCTTGCAGCGGACTATGCTGAGCTAGTGGATCTCGCCCGTGCCAAAAAACTCACTCGTGAGCATACGCAGGGTGGCATCGCAACCGTTACGAATTTCGGCACATTTGGCCTGACCTGGGGCACACCGATTCCTCTCCCCAATGAGACCTTGATTTTAGGGATGAGTGCAGGTGTGAAAAAGCCCGTGTGGTCTGATGAGGTGGGTGCCTTTGTCCCTTTCACCGAGGCCGGATTAGACCTCACTTTTGACCACAGGGTCATTGACGGAGGTGACGCTGGAAGGGTGTTGAATCGTGTGGCTGAGCTCTTAGCCTCACCTCAGCACTTGTAAATTCTTCTGGTATTACCCCAGAATCTTTACTATAAATCCGATATGCACTGGTAAAAGGAATCTTTAGATTCCCTTTTGCGTGGTGTATGCTAATCGCCACCGTACCATTTATGCAGGAAACTAAGAAATCAGCCTCCCCCGCAGGATCTGAGTTGAGTAAGCCATTGCTTCAGCGACTTACAGATTACATGAAGGGGAAGCTAAGTTCCCGCATCTATGTCGAAGATCTGGCTTCGGAGTCTAACATGTCGACATTCCACTTCGCGAGAAGCTTCAAGAAGACGACCGGGCACTCCCCCCACAAGTACTTGACTACCATGCGTGTTGAGCAGGCTATTCAGTTACTTCCAAATTATGATATGTCGTTGGCCGACGTTGCCTCTGAAAGTGGGTTTTCAGATCAAGCGCACTTCACCCGTGTGTTCAAAAAGCAAACTGGCATGACGCCTGCAGCGCATCGACGGAAGTTGAAAAAAGAAGCTGCTGAATCCAAGGGAACCTAGGAGCAATAGCCCCTAAGCTACGTTTCCTGTTATTCGCGGTTTTGTGTGTCGATTGTGATCGTGACTGGGCCGTCATTGATCAGCTGTACTTGCATGTCTGCACCAAATTCGCCACTCCCGCATTCTTTTCCCATTTGTTGGGATAAGCAGCTGAGGAATTGCTCATAGAGAGGAATGGCCATAGCGGGTTTTGCGGCTTTGATGAAGGAGGGCCGATTGCCCTTTTTGGTTTGAGCATGTAGCGTGAACTGAGAAACGACTAGAGAATCTCCGTTGATATCTAGCAATGAGAGGTTCATGAGTCCTTGTTCATCGGCAAAGATGCGCATCTTGCAGATCTTGTTGACTAGCCACTCGATGTCAGACGGAGCGTCGCGCTCTTCAATGCCGAGTAGAACCATGACTCCTTGGCCGATAGAACTTTTTATTTGTTGGTCGATCGAGACACTAGCTGAAGTAACACGTTGGATGACTGCTCTCATAAATGGAACTTATGGTTTAGGGGGCGGCTCAGGAACTGTCAAAAGCCTTTTGTAGATCTATTGCATAGTTGTCCTTTAACGATAATGAGCGATACTGAGTTCGTTAAGCGGGGGCCTATGACTCGTTTTTGCAGGCCTATGAGATTGTTGGAACAAGACGAGCATCAAGTGGACTTGGGTGGGATGCTCAAGGGCCTTTCTTTGAGTCGGCAGATCATCGCCTTGAGCTTGTGGCCGTTTCTACAGAACATGCTAGGCACATTGGTAAGTGTGGCGGACCGAGTGATTGCTGGAAGCACGATGAGTGAGAGTGCTTTGCCCGAAGTGTTTGATGCGATGGGTTTGATCGTATACGTGGCATGGTTGATGATGATCGTGATGGGCGCTGTAGCAACGGGTGCCCAGGCGTTGGTGTCTCGGGCATTTGGGGCGCAAGACGAAGGCTTAGCCAACAAAGCAAGTGGGCAGTCTTTAATTTTAGGAGTCATTGCAGGGGGGCTCTCTGGCACTGTGGTTTGGGCTCTCGCTCCTGTGATGGCATCTGTATTTGGTTTGGATGACGCTTCAACAGATTACGCTGTCACGTATTTGAGGGTGTTGGTGTGGTCGACTCCCTTCTCAGCGATCATCTTTGTAGCTAATGCTTGCCTGAGAGCTGGTGGTGACACGAAGACTCCGTTTGTCATTATGCTTGTGGTGAATCTCGTGAATGTATTCAGCAGTGTGTGTTTGATGCGTGGTTGGTTATTGGCCAGTGAGTATGGGATTCTGGGGCTGGCCTGGGGGTCACTCATTGGATGGGCTGCGGGAGCAATGATGATCTTGTATTATTTGTTTGCTAGACGGGTAACGAAGCGTGTTCTAGCAATTACTAGGCATGATCTCGTGTGGGATTGGTATGTTGGAAGGCGCATTGTGCGGGTAGGTCTTCCTCAATGTTTTGAGATTATAGGGATGTGGAGTATCCACATTTTTGGAGTTTGGGTGATCGCGAATCAAATCAAAGGCGACGGAGTCCTCGGGGCACATGGGCTGGTGGTGATGGTAGAATCCTTGAGCTTCATGCCAGGTTTTGCTCTGGGCTCAGCCGCTGCGACATTGGCCGGGCAGTATCTGGGTGCCGGCTCTAAATTGGGTGCTTTAAGAGCTGTCCGTGTGTGTTGGGTCACAGGTGTTTGCGTGATGGGAGCAAGTGGCTTACTAATTGTGCTTTTTGCTGAGCCCTTGGTGCAGTTGATGTCGCCTGGGGAGGGGGCGCAAAATAAGATGGCAGTAGAAGTACTGCGCTATGTTGGGTGGGTTCAGCCATTTTTTGCGACAGCCATGGTTCTGAAGATGGCGATGCGCGGCGCCGGGGCGACAGCTATCGTGATGATTGGATCATTTAGCACGATGTTGGTATTCAGGGTGGGGGCTGTGTATGTGGCATCCACCTATTATCCAGAATCTTTGAGTTTATTGCAGGTCTGGTGGATTATGATACTTGATCTGGTAGCCCAAGCGCTTTTGTTCGCCGCAATATATCGGAGGCGTGCTTGGCTTGATGCTGTGGTGTGAGCCTTGCTTGCTTATTCAGCATCTGCTGGCACGTAACAGGCTCGGTATAATTGGCGTTTGCCGCCCTGCATGTGACTATAGTTACTGTACCAAATTTTACCGTCTCCTTTTGTTTGCAGGTAAAAGTTGAGTGAACCTTCATGGTCTACGGTCGCGTCTAGAATTTTCAGTTCTAGTGTGTCTTCAGTTTGGTTGACGATTTCGACTGAGGCCGCTATTTCTGGGTTGTCACCGAAGTAAAACGTTTCCCCATCATAGTGGAAGTAAATGTCCTTTTGGTGCTTTTTGACGAAGTGAGCTCTACTATCGAGGCTGAGTTGTTTCTGGCTGTTTAGCCAATCTCCAGTGCTTTTCGAGTCTAGCTTGAAATGTCCAATGAACTCGTTGCCTATGGATGGATCTGATTCTTTAGCGACTTTTTTTAACGGGTCACTGGTCATGGTGGCGACTTCTGGGTTTTGCATTTCTACCCAAAACGTTCCCCCAAAGTATATAGCGACCGCTAATACGGTGATGATGATGATGCGCATTGCACTTATATTGTTTGTCTTGCGGGGAATTTAAAAGCTGACAGCAAAAAATACTCCACCATGGAAGCTATCTTTGCCTGTGTCGTTGTTATCTAGCAGGGTGGAGTTCCCAATGTAGGGGGTGAGCGAAATAGAATTATTGATATTGTAGGTGTATTCTAGTGTGGCAAAGAAATCGTTTAGGCCATTACGGCTGTAGTAGTCACTCACGGCGCTAAGTCCTAGCTTGAGGTCTAGATAGGATGATGAACCAAGCGGTATAAGGTAGTTGCCTGCTAGGTCACTATACCAGCCTTTTGCGCCTGTATCGTAGCTCCCTCGGAGGGTGAATGTGATGGAATCATTGAACCCCCAACCGGCTAGGAGTTCCGCATTCACCCCGCTTTCAAATAATGAATTTTGGTAATCGCGGTAGCTCAATGAGGCGCCTATTTGAAATTTCTGTATTTGATGGTGAAGCCCAGCCATGAGGCCGGATTCCGTAAAGTCGCCATCCCCAGTAGCTGAGTTGTACCAAGCCGCCGCTTGAATGCTTGAGTGGTTCGACAGCGCGTAGAGGCTGCTGAGTTGGAATTCAAGTGTGTCGTCGGCTAGGCTAAATCCGCGATAGCGGTAATCACTACGGTATTGGGCTAGAGCCTCGATTCCATAGGGAACCTCATTGAGCTTGATTTCTTCTTCGCCAATCGCTGAGACGTTGCCGCTTAACAGAGCTAATAGAAGGGTGAATGTTGTGCGGTTCAAAAAAGGCATCATGGTGAGGCAGGAAAGTGTGCCTAATCCATTAGCAGACGGCTTGAGCCTCTGTCAAATGGCATATTTTAGTAGGATTGTATCGATTAGAAAATTTGGAACTAACCATTGCACTCTGAATCGATGGAACTATGGTCTACCCGTTCCCCATTCCAGTTGTGAGAGTATCTATCTATCAATTATTTGTTCGCCACTTCAGCAATCATAAGAAGTCATCTGTGTATGATGGTTCGATTGCTGAAAATGGCTGCGGCACCTTTGACGGAGTTACGACGAGAGCCTTGGAAGGGATCGTTGAGATGGGGTATACTCATGTCTGGCTTACAGGAGTGTTAGAGCAAATAAGTGCAACTAGTTATCTTGGGATTCCTGGAGATAATGAAGTGCTTCTCAAGGGTAAGGCTGGAAGCCCCTATGCGATCAGAGACTACTTTGATGTGAGTGCTGATTATGCCACTGACCCAGAGTACCGATTGGAGGAGTTCGCCGACTTGCTAGAACGCTGTCATCAGCTAGGTCTCACGGTATTGATTGATTTTGTGCCAAACCATGTTGCTCGTAGCTACTGCAGTGATGTGAAACCTGAGTTGAATTTCGGAAATGAAGATGAGTGTGATCGTTTCTTTGCTTGGAATAATAACTTCTTTTATCTGGAAGGGGAAGGGACCATCGAGTTGCCCACGGGAGCATACCCGCATGAAACTCACGGTAGAGTGACTGGGAATAATGCCGCTACTTGGTCACCGGGCTTGAGCGACTGGTACGAGACGGTGAAGTTGAACTATGGACATGACTACACCAAGGGGCGAGATACCTCGGAGCTTCCTGACGCCAATGCAGAGCTGGATGATGTGCCTGATACGTGGGTCAAGATGGACGCGATCCTCGCGCACTGGCAGGAGCTAGGAGTTGGAGGTTTTAGGTGTGATATGGCGCACATGGTCCCGATGGAGTTTTGGGCTTGGGCTATCCGCAGGGCGCGCCTACGAGATCCTTCCTGTTATATCTTGGGCGAGGCGTATGATGGTGATCCAGCTAAAATGACATCGAGCAATGTACTGGATGCTTTGATTGAGGCCGGTTTTGATAGTGTTTACGATGGGGACAGTTATGAACTTATCAAATCCGTGGTGGAGCAGGGCCGGCCGGCTACGGACCTAGATGAATTGCTGTGGTCGCCGAATCGTCTAGATTTCATGTTACGTTATGCTGAGAACCATGATGAAGTTCGCTTGGGTTCCAGTCATCACTGGCGCGGACAGGGTGGAATCTTGAATCGGGCCGTGACCGCATTTTTGACAGGAGTGGGGCGGGCCCCATTCATGCTGTATAATGGACAAGAAGTAGGTGAAGTCGGAGATGGCGCCGAAGGATTTGCCCAAGACGACGGAAGAAGTAGTATTTTTGATTATGGGCACCTTCCTGCATTGAGCAAATGGACGAATGAAGGCGCTTTTGATGGTGGCGGGCTGAGTGAAGACCAACGCAGCCTACGTGAGTGGTATGCGGAATGGGGACAGTTAATGAGAGAGCCAGCCTTCACGTCGGGCGGAGTCTATGGATTAAATACGGCTAATTTTGCAAACGAGACATTCCGTGCTGAAAACGAAGAAATTGCACATCACGTCTATGCTTTTATTCGACATGAGCGGGCCAGTGGGGAGGCTTTTCTTGTGGTGATCAATTTTCACCCTGAGAAGCAAGTGGAATCGCTTGAGCTCATTCTACCTGAGGGTGCTTCAGCTTGGTGCGGCGCAGATCTCGCTCCGAAGCTATTGCTTGGCTCGATTGGGCCGGGAGGGGTCGCTGTATTTTCCCTTGATCTTTAGATCAGAAGAGAAGAGCTTTTCGGCGTTACATACTATCAACACACATAAATAGGAAATGCTACTTAGCCCTCTAAAAATGGCACACGAAATTGTGCGTCAAACAGTGCAACCCGGAGATACCGTGATCGACGGAACCTTGGGGAATGGTCATGACGCATTATTTCTAGCTCAATTGGTTGGCTCGAATGGGCTCGTCGTTGGTTTTGACGTGCAGAAAGAAGCGATTGTCGCCTCGCAGTCCCGAATGTACCAAAACGGAATTCATAAGCGTGCTTATCAATTCTATCACGCAGGGCATCAGCATATGTTAGAATATGCTAAAGGTCCGATAGCGGCGATCATGTTTAATCTAGGCTACCTGCCATTGGGTGATAAGTCGGTGATTACCCAGGCGGAAACCACGCTGATAGCCTTACAGAGAAGTCTTCGGATTTTGCGGCATAAGGGGGTGCTAACTGTGATGTGCTACCCTGGTCACCCTGGTGGTGCCGAAGAGGTACATTCTATAGAAAAATGGGTTAAACAGCTTCCTCGCGAATACTTTAGAGTGATGTCCTATACGCCAATGAATGCTCCTAACATGCCAGCATTCATGATCGCAATTGAAAAAAATTAGTGAGTAAGTTTGGTTAGGTTTCGACTTTAATTATTCTAACTGACAGATTCAGAGTGACATCGGTGCACATTTTGCTAGGTTCCCCGCGAAATGAAATTTCACGTATTTAAAAAGAATTCATCGTTGTTTGTTTGCGCTGTTAGTAGCGCATTATTAGTTGGCTCTGTGCAAGCTGAAGACGAAGTTGTCGAGGCTGCGCCATCATGGGAAAGTTCCGTAGACTTTGGTCTGAGTGCGGCCCAAGGAAATACCGAGAATCTTCTATTTCGTTTTGGTCTCAAGACTGAAAAGAAAGACGATATCGATGCTTATTTGGCTGAATTGAGTTATAAGTATGGTGAGGAAAGCGGGACGGCTAACGAGGACGAAATCATAGGTAAAGCAAAGTGGAACCATATTTTAGAGGGGAAAAACTACTTTGGTTTAGGTTTAGAGGGACGTAGAGACACCTTCGCAGACATCAATTACCGAGTTTCCTTGAATGCCACATACGGATACTACTTCATCGACACGGACCGCACAGTTCTCACTGCAGAGGCTGGTCTGGGGGTCACCACAGAAGATTTAGGTCAGGGTGCTGATACATACTTGAACGGTTTGATCGAGCAGAGCTGGAAGCATAAAATCAGCGATTTTGCCAATGTGTACGAGACTCTAAGCTACTCTCCTCGCTTGGATAATTTGTCTGATTACCGATTAGAGTTAGAAGCTGGTCTAGAGACAAAAATCACTCAAACGATCACACTCAAGTTGGGACTAGAAAATCGATACGCAAGTGTGCCTGCTACAGATAAGAAGAAAAATGACCTAAAGGTCTTCTCTAGCTTGTCGTATAAGTTTTAATTTGTACGTCTATTCCATCGCGTCATGATGGCTGTGGCCATGATGACGCAGATGATGGAAATCATGGCGAGCACAAGCTTGCACCAGAACAGAGAGGGGAGTTTCTGGTTGAACCAAAACTTCCATTCAGCAAGGAATATGGAGCGGTCCTGGGCAGCGTGCATATCCACACGGTGCATTTCAGCTCTCCTTACAAGTAGTTCAGCACGTGTGTTCTGGAAAAAGGACTGCACCGGTTTAGTTTCATCTTCAGCACCTTGGTAGATATTGATAGCTTCTAGCTCTCTCATGCTACCGTACAGCGATGCTCTGGCAATCGCGTGCGCTAGGATTGCAGCATCATCTTGGTTTGTAGCTTCAGCAGCATAGAGGCGCGTGAGGCCTGCAGTGAGAATCTTGATGCGTTCAGCTTCGAAGCCACTTAGGGGGGAGGCATCGGAAGAGTCATCATTGGACATGGGCTTTTGTTTGAGCCTTTCAATTTCTTTTTGGATGTTGCGCCTTTCCCGTTCGAAGGGGTTTTCAGTCGCTTGGGACAAGATAATGCCCTCGAAAGAATAGCGCAGTGGCATGAAGATGGCGGGTACAGGCTCAGCTCCGTCATTTCGTGCTGCGTCGCCACCGATGAATAGGCCTCGGTTCATTTCCCCGAATGGCACGAGAGCTCCGGCCAAGAGTAGTTGGGGGACGAGGAGTAAGGGGATTGAGGAAAGTGCGGCACGTTCACTTTTGACGATGGTCGAAATAAGGAGCGCCATGGCTGTACCCGTCATGGCGGTGAGGCTGGTCCACAGCCAATGCGAGAGCCACATTTCTTTGATCTCGAGCATGAAGTGGCCAAGTGAGACAAAAATGGCGCATTGAATGATGGCGAGCAGGCTGAGAGTTGTGAACTTTGCGGCAATGTATAGGCCAGTTCCGTAGCGGGTGTTTCTTTCACGTCTCAGTACTGGCATGTCACGTAGAATTTCCGTGGCACTATTGGTGAGGCCCAAAAACATGGCAACGGTAACAGCTAGGAAGAGGTAGGTAACAATGTGTAGTCCAGTAGAGAACTCATAGCTTCCTTCGGCTGAAGCTCGCAAGGTGAGGGCGATCAAAAGCGATAGAAGCGGGGCTTCCAGAATGGTGGAGTAGAAGGTGCCTTTATTTCTGACCTTTGCAACTGCAGCTCGCTTGAGGTGGGTGATGAACAGGATAAATTGATCTCTGATTCTACGCGGGCGAGGCACTGGAATCGGCATGTTGTCATCAGCACGCGGCATGTCGCCGAGCTGTGTTTGGACCTCTTCGTTACCAACTGCAACCTTTTGGATAAGACGGTGGTTTTCATGTCTTTCTTGCCAAAAGCTAGGAGGGAAACGTCTAGTAAACGACTGGGATTCATGCGTGCCAATCGTACTGAGTAGCGGTGTTTCTAGTACATCGAATACAAAGTCGGCATTTTGGTTTCCACCTTGATGGCGGTGGTGGTTGGGGATGTGGAGTTCGTTGCTAGCCTGCGCAAAGTAACGGTTCATGCCGCTGGGGCTCCCGAAATAAGCTACTTTTCCTCCTTTATCGAGCAGCAATACCTTATCGAAGAGAGCGAGAACTGAGGCGCCGGGGCGGTGCAAGGAAGCGAGCACGATTTTATCACGTGCTAGAGCTCTGAGCGTCTCTGTCACGTGCTCGGAGTCCTTCGATGATAAGCCAGAGATTGGTTCATCAAAGAGGAAGATTTCTGCGGCAGATCCTAGGTCAAGCCCGAGGTTTAGTCTGCCTCGCTCCCCTCCAGAAATTGTTTTGTCGCCAGCTGAGCCAACTTTACGTTCAGCTAGCGGGCTGAGGGCTAGCTCAGCAAGAATGCTTTCGGTACGGCGCTCATGTTCTGAGATGTCAAGGTGGGGGCGGCGAATGGCGCTTGCATGGATCAGGTGCTCACGCACGGTAAGGTGTGGATTGAGCGCCTCTTCTTGTGGCATCATTGTGATGAATGGAGCAAGGCGGCTTCTGTGTTGGTAGAGGGAAATACCATTGAATCGGACGTGGCCACGGTCTGGCTTGAGGTGGCCTGCGATTGTTGCAAGTAATGTGGATTTACCGCAACCTGAAGGCCCCATAATGCAGAGCATTTCGCCGCGCATCACCTTGAAATTGATGCTATCTAGAGCTGTAGAGTTCTTGTTGAAACGGTGGCTGATCCCATCCAGATGGAGTTCTTGAATGACGGTTCTTTCCTCATCAATAATTCCCTCAGAAAAGCGGCAGCGGATCGCTTGGCTGGCACTCAGTCGGATCAGTGCGCCATCGGCGATTTGAGCTCCCGATTTTACTGGGTGGTTGTTAATGAGTAAGGTGCGCTCCGACTCAATGATTTCGAGTTCACCAATTGAGGTGATGGGGTCGTAGCTGATGCGTATGGTGATTTTTCCTGCTAGGTTGGGAGAGATTAGCAAGTCTCCTTTGCCGATGGCGAGTGGGTCATTGGATACGATGCAGGTTTGTTTGCCAGGGCTTAGTTTAAAGCGACCGCCTGCTACAATTGCCTTCTGCCGAATGTCTTCAAGGGTGACGACAGATCCATTTGAGAGGGTGATGGAGTCGTGGAGCTGGAGTTCGATGGGTTTACTCTCTGAGATAAAGATCCCTTTTGCTTGGATGCCATTGTTGCGAATCCCGTGTACTTTAGCAGTAGTGCCGAAATCGATGCGCACGCTGGATAGTCGAGTACGAACACGTTCTGCCACCAATCCTGAATCTGCCTCGTGAAGAAAAATAGCTCGAGGTTGCTTTGTTTTCTCATAGTTCAGGAAGAAGTTGAGATCGGTGAAGTTGAGTGTCCAGTTGGGTAGAATGATCCGCTGGTGTGAGCGCATCCGCACTTTGTGTCCAGGAGGAAGGTTCACTCCGCTGAGCCATAGAGCTTGGCCGCCAGTGTTTCGAATGATGATCACCTCGCCACTCTGGTAGAGTCGGAAGGCATAATTATCATTTGAGGCGGGGAGAATGATCTCAGCATGTTCACTGGTCGAACAGATGAGGCGCGTGAAAGGGAGAGTTTCAGTACCTTCATAACCTTCGCTGAGTTCATGATGGACTAGATCACCAAGAGCTTTTTGTCCAAGGGCGTCGAAGAATTCGTGGAATACTTTGAGCCCTGTTTCTTTGTTGCTGGAGGCATCGATCAGAACATACAGTTGGAGCGCGAGTTGCGGGTAATAATCTGCATCTAGTAGATAGGTGATGTCTGCGATGAGGCTCGTAGGAGCCTTGGGAGAATTTAGGGCTTTCTCAAGCCTGTGCGAGAGCCAGTAATGATCAGCTTCGGGGAAGGCATTGCGCAGGAAATCTAAGGCGACTTCAGATTCGGATGGGTCGACTTTACGGTCTAATGCGACGAAGGCTGCAAAGACCTCTATGATTGGAATCGCAAGAGGTGTCTTGGGTTTGAGCGGCTTGCGGACCCATGCCTTCAGGCGGGAAGATGATGGGGTCAACTTCGCTTTCTCTGGTCGCTTTCTGGCATTGCTGGAAGGCATACTTAATTGATAAGCTGTTTGAATAGGCATTAGAAGAAAAGCTTTGAGAAAAAAGGATTTCTTTTTTCCGAACCCGCAGTATCTTTCACCAGACCTAGATCTACCTAGCGTGAGGGCCAAACTCGTACACTTTTAGAAGAATCAGATGTCAGAAGAACAACCACCTCAAGAAGACCCCAAGCAGAATCCACCGCGTAACGGCCAGCCAAGTCCTCCAAAAGGGCCTAATTGGCGAGTGATGGTTCTTTTCTCTATTGCTCTTGGAGTTCTGGTACTTGCGTATTTTAGTACCAACGAACCAAAAGGTAAGGAAATCGATTTTGGGCAATTCCGCCGTGCATTAGAGAGTGAGAAGATTCTCCTGAATCCAATGGCGATCCCTGCTGTGTATGAAGCCGGTGATCAAGCTCAAAAGGCTCAAGCTCTCAAGGATTTGAAGCTAACCGCTGATAGTGGGCTGAAGTTCGTGACCAAAGACTCTACAACTTCGGGTCAGGTGAAAGGTTTCCTCGATGTTGCCGAATACCGTGACATGAGTGATAAACCGAAGCTTCAGAGGTTTCGCGTGGCTATTGATACTAGTCTCGATGAAAGCTTTGTCAGTGACCTGCGTGACCAGTACACTTTACCATTGGTGGCAGTTGACCAACTTCCCACTTCCAACGATGCTGAAGTAGCCACGCTGAAGCAATTGAGGAAGTGGTTGGCCATGAGCGAAGTGGTGAGCTCTGGGGAGCATTATTTGGTTCTCTTCAAGCAAGCAAATACTAGCGACGCTTTTCTCGAGGGGGTGCGTGAGGTGTACCCAGTGAAGCAAGGTGTTAGCCCTGATTACAAACCATTCACAGTATCGGTGAACCTTTTTGCCATTAGTGAAGCGGAGCGTAAACTGCTAGAGTCTGCTCGTACCTCTGCAGAGAGCAACACGATGGGTTTTGTGTTGATGCAGGTATTGCCGATTCTCTTAGTAGTCGGGCTGCTCTTTTTCTTGTTCCGCTTCCAAATGAAGAATGCAGGTAAGGGAGCAATGAACTTTGGGAAATCAAAAGCAAAGCTCCTTTCCATGGGTAAAGGTAAAGTGACCTTTAAAGATGTTGCTGGGATCCATGAGGCAAAAGAAGAACTCTATGAAATCGTAGATTTCCTCAAGGCCCCTAAGAAATTTGAGAAGCTTGGGGCGAATATTCCAAAAGGTGTGCTTATGGTAGGCCCTCCTGGAACCGGTAAGACTTTGTTGGCTCGTGCAATTGCAGGTGAAGCTGAGGTACCGTTTTTCTCCATCAGTGGATCTGACTTTGTAGAAATGTTTGTTGGGGTGGGTGCTAGCCGTGTGCGGGATATGTTCGAACAAGGGAAAAAGAATGCACCATGTATCGTATTTGTCGATGAAATCGACGCCGTGGGTCGCCACCGTGGCCAAGGTATGGGGGGAGGCAATGACGAGCGTGAACAAACCCTGAACGCTCTCTTGGTTGAGATGGACGGTTTCGACGCTCGTTCCGGCGTGATTATCATCGCTGCTACCAATAGACCAGATGTTCTAGACCCTGCGCTGTTGCGCCCAGGGCGCTTCGATCGTCAGGTGCGAGTCTCTCTCCCGGATGTGATTGGTCGTGAGCAAATCCTTAAAGTGCATGCGAAGAAGGTCAAGATGTCTGCGGATACGGACCTCAGCTTAGTAGCGCGCGGTACTCCTGGGTTTTCTGGTGCGGAGCTGGCAAATTTGATTAACGAGGCAGCCTTATTGGCCGCTCGTACTGGAAAGAACGAGATCGGAATTGCAGAGCTCGAAGAGGCTCGTGATAAGGTGCGCTGGGGCCGTGAAAGGCGATCACTAGCGCTCTCGGACAAGGAGAAAGAAAATACAGCGTATCACGAAGCCGGACACGCAATTCTCAACATCCTTTGTGAGCACACCGATGACCTCCACAAGGTGACAATCATCCCTCGTGGACCATCGCTTGGCATGGCCATGTTCCTGCCTAAAGAGGATAAATTTAGTTACCGTCGTGCGGAATTGATCGATCAACTATGCGTGGCTATGGGTGGGCGTGTTGCAGAGGAGATTACCTTTGGCAACCCAACAAATGGTGCCATGGGAGACATCCGTCAGGCCACGAGCATTGCACGAAAAATGGTATGCGAATGGGGAATGAGTGACGATCTAGGTATGGTGGAATATGGTAGTGACAATCAGGCTGAGATGTTCATTCCCGGTGATTCAAAGTCCTATTCTGAAGAAACTGCGAGGAAGATCGATTTTGAAATCAAGAATTTGATCGATTCTGCTTATGATCGTGCCACTCAGCTACTGACTGAGAAAAAGCAGACACTTGCGATTGTTGCGCAGGCATTGCTTGAGTATGAAACTCTCAATGGTCAGCAGATTCAGGACTTGATTGAAAAAGGCTACATGGAGAACCCGCCAAGTGAACCAAGCCCTCCCGAGCCACCACTGGCCCCTGCTGAAGATACGGTGGCTAAGGTGAAAGGCGAGGAATCTAAAGACGACGATGAACCACTTGCTGGTGAAGTGGTAGGAGCTCCAGCTTAGTAATTCTAGTGAATTGATTTAGAAACTAAAATGCACGGCTAAATGCCGTGCATTTTTTATGTTTGATGGGCAATACTCTATTTCAACTTATGTATTCAAGCTGGCAATATATCACTCTATCATGGACTCTCGTGAGATTGTAGCAGTGAATCTAACCATTCAGGTGAATTGCCGCTCAGGAGATTACTTAAAAAATCTAGTTGGGTGGCAAATAGGAAGTCGTCTGGGCTTCTGTGTGATGAGGCATAGAAAAATAGAGCAAAGCCAAGTAGTTGCAAGATGACTGCTTGCGTTCCTTTTTGTGGTGAGACAATCGCATAAATGATATCAGTGAATACTGGGAGAATGAGCGATGTGAGGACCCAACGTGTGTCGTCAGCCATCATGCGCATGCGGCTGAAGATCATGCCGCAGATCACTAAGCCCAGAGCCGCTGCTGAGAATGTCATTTGCCACATCTCTGGGAATAAGTAGAGGAATGCACCTACGCATATCCCCAAACCAATTAAGGTAATGATTTCGATTGGAGAATCAGGCTTCTCTATCATTTCGACCTTCACCTTTGCGGCTTTGATTGCAGCTTTTTGGGCTCTGATGCGTTGTGAGTTACGGAGTGCAACCTTCTTTTTCTTGGGTGGTCGAGGTGGTTTGACCACGGCTTCTTGAAATTCCTCTTTAAATTCAGGAATTTCTTTAGCTGGAGTCCATTGGCCAATACGCTGCTGGTAGATTTGGTCGTGTTCTTTGATGTAACCATCGGCAATGAGTTCACAGACTTTACTGAAGGGAACTGGTCCCTTTCTGTTGCCGTCGATGGAAAAATACCACATGTTTTGCGGGCGCTGTTGTTCCACTCTATCGGCTAACGGGGTGCTTTCCGCAGCCATTGGGGCCGTGGCGGGTCCGCCCTTCTTGGATCGATTAAACTCAGCCTCTTGTTGCTTGGATAGTTTGATACTTGTTTTTGTATGAGAGGATGCGGCATCAAGTGTCGACTCGGTGAGGTTTTGATCCATGTTAACCTCGGCGTAGTGCTTGAGAGCATCGATGCCTTCGATAGAGAGTAGCTGTCTGAGGGAATCCTGGCACTTGGCGAATCGTTCACTCGGCTCTTGGCTCAGGTGAGTTTCGACCCATTGACAAAGTGCCTCAGGTAACTCTGGTGCTACTTCTTTGAGTGGGATGAAAGCGTTTCTCATGTGAGCGGCCATGATCAATACGGAGGAGTCTCCATCGAAGGGGTATTTGCCTGTTAGCATGTAATAAAATAGGCAGCCTAGGGAGTAGAGATCACTTTGAGCTGATGGAATTTGATTATCCAATACCTCAGGAGCCATGCAATGAATAGAGCCTACCACTGAGTGATTGTTGAGTTCTTGCTCAGAGACGTCTTTATCAGAGTTTTTGAAGGACATCCCGAAATCTAGGACCGTGGCGTGGTAGTTTTCATTGTCCAGTTTTGATAGTAGGATATTGGCAGGCTTGAGATCGCAATGAAGAACGCCGTGGCTATGGGATGACTCCATTGCGCTCAGCAGTTGGGTGCTAATGTAACAAAAACTTTCAAGGCTCAGGGGTTTTGATCCAACTACTTTATCGAGGCTTTCACCTTCGATAAACTCCATAATAATGTCCCCGCCTTTGTCGCTCTCGATCACGTCAAAAACAGAAACAATGCTAGGGTGTTTGAGCCCAGCTAGGATTTTTGCCTCACTCAGGAGCTGATTACTTAATTTATGGCAGGCTCCGTCGTTATTGAGGTCGAGGCGTTTCAGGGCAACATCACGGTCGAGTTTCGTGTCGTGTGCAAGGTAGACTGAGCCGAAACCTCCGGAACCTAGTTTTCTGATGATTTGATGTCGCTCACTCATGATTGTGTTCGTGATTAGCTCGTTGAGTTATTGGTCAATCGGGGGGAGCAATGGGTTGTTACTAAAGTCGAAGGGAAGCTCACCGTTATCCTGTGAGGGAGTTCGAGGCTCTGTGCGAAGCGGCCTGAAGCTTGCACTGTGTGTGTCTAGGCGGAATTGAATCGCATTGACTTCACGATTCAATTCGGACTGTTGTCTCAGCATCATAGATTGCTGTTGCTTGAGTTGGTTTAGTTGCTGGGCGACAGTGTCGTTGGAGTCGGGTGAAGATGGCTTTACGAATGATGGAGCATCCTGAGCGTTCTTGGAATCAGGGGTAAAAGCCAAGGTGTCAGTACCATCAGCCTCCTGAAGTACCGCTACTACAGGAAGAGTACCTTCTTCAGCCTTCTGGATGAGCTGCTCAATCTCCAGGTGGTGTTTGATTCCCACTCCGAGACTAATTCCAGTCAAGCTGGCACAGATACTGGCTAAAAGAACGTTCATGGATGATTACTTTGGAAGAGTTTCGACCAGGGCGTTGAGTTTTTGAATGCTGGATGCGATGGCATCTACCGCCTGGCCCAGCTGCGTGTTTGTTTTGGTGAGTTGCGCGGAGATGCTTTGAGTTTGTTTGTATCCTTCATCAATTCTGTAGCCCGGTTCTGAGACTTGAATGACTTTGTTAGATTCTTCAGGTACTAGAACATAGGGGATCACCTCAAGTGGAAGAGAGTCGTGCTGTGTGGTCTGAACTTCTAGTTGATATGACTGGCTAGAGTGGGCTGGAATATAACGCCAGCCGATCGGAGGGTTCTGCAGCGGTTTAGGTGACCATGGGCTCAATATTTTAATCGTCGTAGGGTCACCAGAGAAGGAAACCTGTTTTTTGATTTTAACTCGAACGACCACGGCATCATCTTGAGGTATCTCAGTGTCAGTAAAATCTGAGCTTTCTTCCTCTAGTTGAGGGGCTTCAGTTGCAGATCCTTCTGGGATCGCGGTATCCTCGACCTCCGTGGTATCAGAAATGCGATCATCATCTGAGGGTTCAGTTGATGTAGGCTGGTCTTCTGATGATAAATTGGGGATTGGAGGGAATGGAGATTCGTTCTCAGTTTGGGAATCAGCCTCTTGCGCTGATTGATCGTCGAGTTCGAGTTCGAGTTCGAGTTCGAGTTCGAGATCCTGTGCAGAAGCATGGAAAGCAAGAAGGAGGCTCACCCCAATGGGTGCGTATGTGTTGAGCGTTTTCATTACTTTGAGACTTTGATGGTGTTCTTACTCTTTCCTTCGAGGAGGCTAGCGTGATTAATCGTTGAATGAGGAAGGGATGGGCTATCGGCACGGAGAGCTTCAATAGGTTGTGAGTCCATGAGTAATTTATCCCAGGCGCGCTGGATGTTCTGGCCATCTGTGTGTAACTTCTTAACTTGAGCGTGGTAGATTTTTAGAGCTCGTAGGATACGGCCAGCCTCATTTGCCTCCGCTGGAGAAAATCGAAGACCTCTTGTTTGGTAGATGACAGGCACTTCTAGAATGACTCGTTCATTGCCTTGGTCGGATTGGACCAGGAGCACGTGCTGAATAGCATCATTGGTTTCTTCGAAGCCGACCAGTCGCTCGGTAGAGCTGTCTGAGGGAACGGGAACAGAGTTTTTTCCGGAACTTGGGTCTACAGGCTGGATGGATGGTAGCTCCGCATCCATTCCTGGGAGAGAGGGGGCATCCACGAGGCTGGAAGCCATACTGCTGGCCTCAGGAGCTTGTGGCGTTGAAGTACCTCCTTCGGTAATCACGCTATCAGATGGAGCAGATGTGGCTGCTTGCACAATTTCAGTGGGCTTGGTCACATAGAGCCAACAGAAAAAGACTGCTGCCAAGGTGCTGAAAATGAGCAGAAACTTATAGGTGAGTGAGACATCTCCTCCGGATGAACTGGATTGAGCATTCATGTACGTTGACTTTGTATTCTGATCTAGTGGAACTCTAGCTTTTTTATTCACCTTTTTCGATCTTCTCAGCAACCGTCACCAAGACTGTGTTTGAGAGTGGAGGAAACTCAGTGATGATGAGTGATGCGTTGCTTAATGCAATTTGCTTCGTTGTTTGGGCAGTGATCATCCGTGCCTGAAGTCCAGGTTGGATCGAGAGGTTGCCGAAGCTATCTAAGTCTGAGACGCCATCATCCCGGTAGATAGTGAAAAGTTGGTATGCGTCATCGATCGCAGAATGGTAAATCTTGAGTTCTTGGTTGTTGCTGAAAACCTTGAATGTAAGGCCTGTTGGAGTGCTCTCAATTGATTCAGTAGGCGTGATTTTCAGCAGACGAACCACCTCAAAATCTCCAATAAAATCAAAGTGCTCCACCACGTCATGGTCAGGCACTACTATGGCTACCGAAGGTTCCTGTGCTCTAGCCAGCTGATTCAAGGTGCACAAAAAAACTGCCACCATGAAATGCAAGAGGCAAAGAACATGGGGGCAGCGTCTAGAGATTTGGATCATTTGTGGGTTTCAGCTCATTTGCCCGCATCCCATTGCCCATCGTCTGTGGAGCCTGATGGGTCAGTGTACCCGGTGATGATCGGGGGACTCACATTGACTGTGATGGCGTAAACGACTCCGTCCAGTCCAGTAACGGTCGGCATCACCCCCCCGAAAGAATCTGGTAGGTATGGAATGATATCGGCGTTTGTAATAGTTCCTACATTAGTGGTTGGATTGTCCGCTAAGAAGAGTCTCTGAGCTTGGTACACACCTTTGAGTGTCTCCCCTGCTTCTATGCCTTCTTGCCAATCTCTATAAGCAGTAACACTTATCAATACTGTGGAAAGCATGACGAGTATGATCGATATAACGACTGTAAGTTCGATTAGCGTAAGTCCATTTTTTGGGAAGGTAGGTTTGTATAGTTTTTTCATTTTCTCGATTCTATGACTTCTTTGAGGGTGCTTTTGAAGTGGATGAATAAATCTGATTCAGTCAGCAAGGATCTATTCTGTATCGTTACTATGATTAATACTAAAATAACTGTTTTCCAGATAACCCTGTACGTGAAGCTGGAGTTCTTTTTGTACAATATACCATTGTACCAGTGAGACCCCTCGACTAGTGAAGTTTTGTATGTAAAGCCTTGAGCATTTAGTAGTCTAATAAAACGTTCAGCGATTGTTTTATTTTTGATTATCACTAAGTATTCATATTGGCCTGATTTTTTATTGAGAACTTTGACGCCTCTTGGGATTTTGTCAGGTACGCGAACGAGCCTTATGTGATGTTCAAATATAAATTGCTCCAAGAGCCAGCGGTCTAATTTTGTTTGATACATCGATCTCGGTTCACATTGCAGAATTCATCATTTCTGGTCCCGCCAGGAAAATAGGCATGAAGACACTCATAAATACCAACGCTACCATGCTGACTGCTCCAAACATAACGAAAAAACTAAGGAGATTAGAGAAATTTTCCATACTCTCCTGACATTCTTCTTCATACATTTCTGTTAGCATGGCCAATTGGTCACCCATTGATGCAGATTTTTCACCAATTGATAGCATGTGTACAATCTGGTCATCAACTGAAGTAAACTTGCTAAAGGCAATAGCTAATGGAACGCCTGAACTTTCATATTGCTCAGCAGCTCTTAAAAGCTCATCATGAAACGGTGTCCCTTTTACTGAGGCTGCCGCAGTTTTGATAGCTTTTGCCATATTGATACCATTACCATGTAGCAGCTTGATTACACCCAAAAAAGTGGCTTGCCTTAGCCCTTGGACAAGTTTTCTTAGAACTCGCCACTTGGACATGGCTAAATTCATCACTAAGTCGCGTAGTTTTTTTGATATTATAAATGCCAACACTATTGAGATGAGTATGGTCAGTGCGAGCGGGTACCACTGGATAGTGAAGTCACTTAGAGTAAAGAAGAATTTCACGGGGCCTTTTGGTTCATAGTTGCCACCTCCAACCATTCCTCTAATCTGAGGGACGATACTGATCTGACAGTAGATGAAAGCCATGATTAATACGGGAAAAACAATACTTGGTATTACAACGATTTTTCTGATTTTCTTGGAAAAAAAAGCTGCGGTTTCGGCTCTAGTTGCAAGGTCCCTAAAGGCGGAATCCAATTCCCCAGAATCCATTCCAGCTTTGATTAGGCCCAATGTCATGTCATCGAAGTGCTTACTTCTTTTGAATGCATCATAAACAGAGATACCACCATGAATATCATCATGGATTTTTAGGAGAGTACCAGCCATGTTTTTGTCTGGTAAACCCTCAGCATAATACTTAAGCGCATCAGCTGTGTTGATCTGAGCTTTCATCATCGAGGCTAAACCTCGGTAAAGTTTGATAGAATCTTTGGTTTTGAAACGCTTCGGTTTATTAGGAAATAGCTGTATTTCCTTATTCATTGCCGTTTTTGGCTTCTCTTCTTTAATCGGGGCGTTCTGTCGATTAGGTGATGGGATTGAGCTCATATATGAGTGAGTATACTTTATCTTGATCCTTAATGGTCATCTGAAGACATATCAATAACCTTGGAGACTGCATCTAGATCAGTCTTTCCAGACTTCAGTAGTTTGAGACCACTACGTCGAAGGTTGGGAAGAATTCCTTCTGCTTCAATTTGTATTTCGAGATCGTATGGAGAAATTTCGCCTTTTGAAAGTTGATCGGAGATTTTAGGAGTTATTGGTATAATTTCTACAATCGCGGTACGACCAGCATATCCTGAACTATTGCATTCTTGGCAGCCGTCTTGGTTTCTTTCATAGATTACCTGAGTAGTCCAGCTATCGTCGAGGTTGTAGGTCTTCCTGTCATACTCTGACACACCTTCAAGTTCAACCTTGCAGTATGGGCAGAGCACTTTGAGTAGGCGTTGGGCACAGGCAGCCTTGAGTGTTTGTGCGATCTTCCAGCGTTCAATGCCAAGCTGCTCGAAGCGCTCAATAATCTGAGATGCGCGGGCCGTGTGTACGGTAGTCAGCACTTTGTGACCAGTAACTGCAGCTTCAATTGCCAGTTCTGCGGATTCGATGTCACGCACCTCACCCATAAGTATAATATCTGGATCTGAGCGCATAAACGAAGAAACCATGGGTTTAAATTCGTCTGCACTTCTAAGGTCACAATGCGTGATGCCAGGCACTTCATCTTCAACAGGGTTTTCTAGTGTGAGAATATTAACTTCAGGACGGTTCAATTCACGAAGCATTGCATTCAAGGTGGTCGATTTACCTGAACCTGTCGGCCCAGACATTACGATAATACCTGCAGGCACCTTCATCACCTTCCGCATGGCAAAGAGGGTTTCGTCATCAAAGGCCAGTGTTCCTTTTCCTAGGGTCACATTCAGGTTGCCTTTGTCAAGTAGACGCATGGTAATGTGGTAGCCACGGTATGTTCTGTGGCGCTCGTATCGAATATCAATAGGGCGATGAAAGTAACTGATGGTGAAACGCCCAGAAATACCAATGGCTGTACTTCTAATTTCGGGCGGTAGGCCCATGAGGTTTAATAGAAATGCATCAATACGATCCTTCAGCTTCATCGGAAGCTCCACTCTAGGAGCAATGTCTCCATTGATACGGAATGCGTAATAGAAACTCTCTTTTTCGACTTTGAAGTGTATATCAGAGGTGCGCTTTTTAACCGCATCAGACATGATCTGTGCAGTAAGCGCTGCCATGGGTTCGTCGTATTCGGTGTTTGTTACATCGAAGTCCTTTTTGAATTCTTCAAAATCTTCTACTTCGATTGATTCCAGTTGTTCCTGATTCGGCCCAGCTGAAGCCGAAGCATTTTCAATGGTACGGCTGATCTCAGACTTGATCGTAACAATACGTACAATTTCATGGCCGGGAAAGCGTGAGGCTAAGTACTCATCAGCTTGAGATTGCCAAGGGTCCACTACGGCAATCAATAAAGTCTGGTGATGTATGCAGAGAGGTGTGAAGTTTCCTCTAGTGAGGGTAGACGGGTCACATTTATCAAGTAATTCAGAGTCACAAAATTCAGCTACTTTTGGGAAAAACGCCAGACCATTCATTTTGGCTAAGCAAGCCATGAAAACTGATTTTGTTACCCTGTTTTGAACTTGATCGTGAGTGATTTCAGCAAAAGCTTGGTCATGCTCACCTAGCGCTTGCATGATTTGTTTACTGATGAGGTCATTGAATTGGAACCCGTCAAAATCAATCATCGTTCAAAGTGCTTTTCATTGAGTTTTTTCCATGCATCGTAACCAATTCGGACACAAGTGATGAATGGGGATATCTTAAGAGTTCCCGAAATATAGGCGTGTGCGGCCTGGGCGAATATTGTCGCAGTCACTGGGTTGATGGACCCAAGACCAATAACGTCTGCATCTTCGTTATAGAGTATAGGACACTTGAATGAGCGAGCTAAGTCATAAATGGGCTCATGTTTTTCATAAAATGCATTAGGGGTCATCATGCTGCCAGCGAATGGGGCAGGAGGCATGACAGGGCTCACTAAGGAGGCTAACATCATGTTCCAGCGTTCAATCGTGAATGGATACTGGCTTTCCTCATTCGAATCTTCAACTGCAAGCCGATGAAGGGGTTCAACGGGGAGGTTTTTGGACCACGCATCCATGCAGTATCGAGTCACCACATCGATGTCGTTGTCACTCGCTATACCTGCTTTTGCAAAAGCAGCAGCACTCTGTTGCATTGAATAGCTGTGCCACTCTGTGATGTGAGGAGACGAATGAGGTGACTCAGTCATTTATGTTCAGATTTGAATAAGCTCGTTTAACGGCGACGTGATCCTGATGGTGACTGCTTGTAGGAATTACCACTTGAAGTGTTGGAGCTGCCATTGAATGGTTTACCAACTTCTTTTTTGATGTTCTTCCATGTGCGACTGAGACCCGGGTCTGCAATGTAGTCATTTTCTTCTCCATCTAGTGCCATTGGCTTTTTAGGAACTTCAAGCTTCGAGTTGACTCGATCGTTAACTCTGTTGTTTGAAGCATGCGATGTCGGGTCATAGCTTGTGGGGGTGACAACAAAGATTAAGCTAGATTTCTCTTTTTGCGTTGAGGAGCTCTTGAAGAAGAAGTTGATCACAGGGATGTCTCCAAGGAGGGGTACCTTATTCTTTATTTCAGTTTCTTGTTCGGAGAAGAAACCACCAACTACCAGTGAGTGACCATCTGGGATACGTGCGATTGTGGTCAGTGAGGACTCTAATACACGAGGGTAGCGGTTAGGAGTTGATCCTGCCTCTGAGGATCCCTCGACGAACTCAGTAATGGAAGCTGCACGTGGACGCATTTTGAGGCGAATTGTTCCGTCTGGGAGAAGTGTCGGTGTGACGGATATTGTGGTTCCGATTTCACGCGTGTTCTCGGGCTCGTTTGAGTCTTCCTCGTCAATCTTATATCTGACTTCCTCCGAAGTAGTTGAAGAGGTGCCAGTCGTAGTGGTTGATGTGATGATTGGTACTCGATCGATGACAGAGATGTTTGCGAGCTCGTTGTCTTCAGTGATGAGGACAGGATTATTTTGAAGGCGAGTGATGCCAGCATCATTCAGTGCTCTAAGGACTCCAGTAATCTGATCTGGGGTGAAAACTAGAGCGCCTGCTGCTTCGATATCTCCAAGATCACCAGCAATGGCTTCAGCGCCCGTGCCGATAGGAAGGCCTAGCATGCTATTCAATCCCGCGGTGAGCCCTGTGCCACCCGTAGCTCCGAGAGCAGATTCCCAGTCTACGCCGATGTTTTGGCCAACTGAATCGATGACTCGGTAGATTTTTACTTCAACAACGATTTGTCCCTTCGCGCGGTCGATACGAGACAAGAGGCTTTGGACTCGCTCAATCTTGTACGGTGTGTCGATGACGATGAGCGTGTTGGTTTTTTCTTCGTAATTGACTACCGCATTAGCACTACATAGCGGACGCACCAGAGATGTGATGTGTTGCTTCATGTTTGCCGAACGAAGATATCGAAGGCTGTATGTCCATTCAGTTGATGGAAGTTGATTTAACTGGTCGCCTGTTAGTGCGTAGATGGTATTCCCGCGCCTGTGCAGGGTTAGGCCGTTATTAAATGCTAGGTCTTCCATCTGCGTGAGAGCATCGCCGTCACGCAGGTAACCATTTACTTTAAATTCTTCTCCAGCAATACGATTGTTGTGGAAATATGACAAATTCGCGCCACGGGCCAAGACCTCAAAAACGGTGTTCAGATCTGCATCATTCAGACGCATGCCATTTTCCATTTCTGTTTGTTGCGGTTGCTCCTCTGCTAAAGGTTCTTCACCAGGGAGGGCTGCATCAGCCACTTCTTCTTCTGGCTCAGTGATGCCAGGAAGTTCTGGAGTCACAGGCTCAGGCTCCGGAGTCGGTCCGCTAGCCGGAAAGTCTGCCACTGGCTGCGGGGCTTCTGGGGGTGTCTGATCTTGGGCTTGCACAGATGCTGCGTAGACAGCAAATGCTGCAAGCGTAGTTGGTAGTAACTTCATACTTCTTAGCTTACTTTTCATGTTCGTAGGATGGGAGGAATGATTGTATCATGCACATAATCCATGGGGTTAGCGCAAGGATATTTTTGAAGGCTGTATTATTTATCTAGATTGATTGTTTTATTTTCACCACTGGGTAGAGCTGGTAAATCGTCGGAGCCAGGGGTGAAGAATGTTCCATTCTGTAGTTTTAGGGTAACTATCGATTTGTCAGAGAGATCGAGAAAGGTGATGCGTGATCTGGATATAGAGTTGACCTTTAGGGGGAATTGTTTGCCTTTAACGGAAACGTTAATTTTATTCCCTCGCTTGTAGGGAGCGCCGTCGACAATGATCATATTCCCTAAAACGGTGATCTTTTTACCAAGTTTGTTGATCTCCTGCTTGATGAGGATTTTTTCTTCCACTTTCGGGGCTGCAGCTTGTTTTTTTACCTGTTTTTTAACTACAACTGCCTTGTGCGGGTCTTGAGGTTGGCCAAACGGGTCGTAGGCTCTGTTGTTGATTGCGAATACCGAAGCCCTCTCATTGATGAAATTATCGATTTGGTTGATTTCGTCTTTTGCTGAAGATAGCTTCGATTTCTCATTTGATGCGAAGACAGAGCTATGAGAGGATAGTAACAGGAATGTTATAATATGTAGAGCTATTGTTCTGTTTCCCATGACGTGTAATTGATTTTAAGTTCGAGTAAGTTGCCTGCTTTTTGTGGTGCGAGTGACATAGTCTGAACCATGAGGTTTGGGAGTGTGCTCTCTGTTTGTAGCATGACATTCTGTAGTTCGGTGTATGTTCCCTCGATTGTGAATGCGCTGCTTGAGGATTTTATATGCGTCAAGCTCCTATTTGGGCTACCTCTCTGAGCGGAAAGGATTTGGAGTGTTTTGGTTGAATCGTTTGTCTCGATGGCCTTTCTTAATGCACTGTTGAGGGAATTGAAGCTCTCACTTGTGGTGATTTTTTCCCATGGCTCAATGAATGGGGCGATCTCTACATGTTGTTTTTTGATAGGGGGGATTCTGTAGTTGATTGCTGTATCGTTTGTGAATGTTGTTTTACTGAGGTTAAAATCACCCAAAATAGAGTTAGAGGTAATTTTAATTACTAGTGATACAACAATAGCGATAAGAAAGGGTAGTAATATCGCGATTGCTGATACAGATTGAATGTAATGTTTTTTCATCGTGTGATCCTTATTTAGAAATCAAGGCCAGAGGGTCCTCGTCTGAGATAGTTTGGTATACTGTCATCGTGAATTCATAGAGATGAGCTCCTTGTACATTTTTAAGCTTTCGAGCATTACGTGATAATTTGATGCGTATATCAGAGCGAGGAGTTCGAGATCTATAAGATTCTATGTCGAATGAAGGATCGTGTGTTCCTTCGAACGTGTGCTGGAAAACTTTTGAAATTCCTGCGGTGCTGTTCAGCTTGTCCAGATATTCTCGGGCTGCTGAGCTAGCAGAGCCTGTAATTGTCCATTGTCTTTTGATCGGTTGGATGTTGTTGATCGCGCTGTTTGTGTCGATGGAAGTTGTGAAGTTGACGCTATCAATTTTGATCGAGTTAACATCAGGGAATAGACGAGTAATCAATTCCATGGTGCTCCATGCTCGCGCTCTGTCAGAGAGTTTATTGTCTAGATAGTGGTACTTTTGGATGTCTTTCTTTAGGCTAGTGAGTAAGAAATTAGGGTTGGTGGATTGATAGTTCCATGCTGGGTCTTGAGTCGCTTTGAATATGCTAATGCTACTACTAATTAGGGTCATCGCAATGATGACTGCTGCAGCAATTTTAATATACTTGCTCCATAGAAGCAGCTTCATCTCTAGTTGTTGCGGAATAGGTGCTTGTTCGTCTTCTGAGGGGGGGAGGAAATCTTGAAGTGGCCACATTTCCTCCACAAGTGTGCTAAATGTATAATTGTTGGCTAGTTCGGACCCTGAAGAAGAAGGGGGTGTGGTAGTGGATATCACCTCGAGTCGTACCTGCGAGAGCATGGCTACAGCTTCCATGTCACTGAGTTTCCATGGGCGAGTAACTCCTGGGATGGCTGTGTCATCAGCATTGCCATTTGAGTTGAGAGGGTCAGACGTGAGTTCTGTTTGGGCGGTTAGGTCTGACCATTTCCAGGGGCGTGTTACACCTAGATCGCTTTGCTTGTTCGCTGCACTCGGGGCAGTAGGAATGTGAAGGGCTGAGCTTGTGGGGCTTAAGGTGGAGACTTCAGAGCCTTGGAGCATGCTAGACAGTGAGTCGCTCATGCCCATTGGGGTGGCGCCTGCCATCGGAATAATATAGACATTGGGGGATGTGATCTCCATGGAAGCCGCTGCAGACATAATCGCGCTTGCTGTCTGGGGGGAGAAAGGAAGTCCACTGTGGTGTTGGAGAGTTCGAATAAGGACGAGATCGCCATTGTTATTGAAGAAACCTAATACAGTAAATCTTGGGTAATGATATACAGTAATAAAGCCATTATCCGGTTTTTCCTTAAGAAGCCATGGAAGCGCAGCTATGGCGCAAAGTGGGGCGCTTATTGCGCGAGTCCGGATTGGAATGTTATTATCATTTCCCCAACCTCTGAATTGCTTCATGAGAGCTTCGTGGCGACGAGTGAAGGCTATCGCTGTTGCAAAATTTTGATCACTGTTTGCCCCTGGGTAGGGAAAGAGGCGCCATGCATGAGATTCATTCGAGACAGTTTGGTCTTCGAGAATAGAGGCTGGATTTTCTTTGATGAGCTTTCTAAGTTCATCGATCGCCCTAGGGTTCTGATGTTCAGGGCCTAGCTCGCAAGTGGAGAATTCATCAGCAATGTATAGAACGACCCCTAGGCCAGGACGTTTTGATTCAGTAAAGTATTCCGTGCGAATGCCCTCAAGTACTGGGATGAGTAGGCTTGTGTCTTCCTCCATCTCTGGAGAAATATTTGGTCCTTTTGCCCATTCGTTCGTTTCTACGTTTCGGATATAGGAGATCGCTCCAGTGTCACTTCCAACAAAGATATGTAGCTGAATGTTCACTGCCAGCGCATCACTATACCAAAAGGGGTTGGTGCGGCGACTGGTGTTCTTGGCAAGCAGTTTTGCTTGCTTGTAGCGGCTAATAAAATTAAGCTGATCTGGAGGTGTTAGGTCCATCTTCGTTGTGTTTTGGGCCAAGTGAAATGTAAAAATCCCTCCACCTAAGTGCTATAGGGGAGGGATTTGAGTGATTAGAGAATGCTTTTTACCATGCTGTCTTGTCGCCTGCTGCTGCATTGTGGGCCGCGCCGTCTGTGGCGTCTGCGCAGCCAACGATTTCACCTGTGAGTGTGTATGCTGTCTGAGTAGATGGGCAAACTGGGATGGCTGTCATTGCGCCAGCAGTAACTGCTTCTGCGAGTGTTGGTGATGTGTCAGATGAGAGGTTTTGGTAACTGCGAAAAGCTTTCTGTGTGGATGACTGGTTGACCACACAGGCTGCTTGATCAGCATTGGTTTTGTAGTAGGAGGCCCCAACGAATAGTACTGAGATGAGTACGAGGAGGATGGCGATAACAACTGTCAATTCGATAAGTGTTACACCTTGGCGGTTCTTAATGGAGTATGTATTTTTTTTCATTATTTTATGTATTATGTTTGTGTTTATGGGGGGGGAGAATGCCTAGTCGTCGGATTTGGCGAGTTTAGCATTCTCAAAGGTTTCTTGGTCAATTAAGCCGTTTTGGTGTAGCCTGAGGAGATTGTTGTCCCATTGGATATTACCAGATCTGCGGATAGCATCTTCCAGAGCACTGACACCTCTATCATAAGCTGCAACAGCTGCGCCAACAGAATCGTCATTATTGTTTAGAAATTCGTAATTCAAAACTCTGCCGTGAATCCCATTTAGCAGACCTTGAGAGTGGATGAAGATCATGATTTCGCCAAGCCTGTTCAAGATGGAAGCGTGTTTCTCTTTCGGGTACATCTCCAAAATACGGCCCATAGTCTTGACCGCTCCAGTGGTGTGGAGGGTTGACAGCACGAGGTGGCCGGTTTGTGCTGCTTCTAGGCAGGTATCCATAGCCTCGCGGTCACGAATCTCCCCTAGGAGGATGATGTGAGGCGCTTTACGGAGAACGTCTTTGAGGCCTTGGCGGTATGAGGAAACATCGCGTCCTACTTCTTGTTGAGTGACAATGGAAGGTGCCAGCGTGCGCATGCCTGGTACATCTGGGTCATCCATGTCATGTGGGTAACGGTATTCTACAGGGTCTTCGATTGTTACGATGTGTTTTGGGTGGTGGCGTCGTGCCCAATTAATCAGTGATGCAAGGGTCGTGGATTTTCCTGAACCAGTTGGTCCAGTTACTAGACATAGACCAGCTCTTTTGAGGACGCCTGAACGAAGCGATCGTATTGTGTCTGGCTGGATGCCTAGCGATTCTAGCTCGGGGATTTCGTCATTTAAAATTCGACACGTGATTCCCAAGCCGGGGGCACTTAAATGGGCTTGTATACGAAGACGGCCCGAAATTTCTCCATTCGTTCCGTATTGAATGCCATTGCATGCAAAGTCGTCTACTTTTGTGGCCTTGAAGTTTTCAATAGCTTCCTCAATGTGGTTGGTGCTGCTTTTATGATTGTTAAAGTCATGTGAGTCATCCTCCTTGTTGTTGAGGAGAGCTACGTAAATTTTGTACATGGAGTTGGAGGGGATCACTCCAAGGTATGCTAGAGATTCCATCCCTTGGTGGGTCTCAATGTACATGGGTTGATTCGCACGCAGCTGGATATCCGATACTCCCTTTTCAGCACATGTTTGGAAGATGAGCTTGAGGAATTGTTCCCCACTCAATGAATCCGAAAAGGCCTGGGAGCCTAATTCGTTTGGAAGTGGTGGTGGTGAAGGTATGTTTACAGCGGCATCCATTGATCTCTTTTATTGTGGCAATTGGGGGGACGCTTAAAGCGCATATTGTCCTACTAAAATGGGTTTGTGAAGAAGAAAATTGTGAAGGGTTTAGTTATTTTGAAATTGTGTGTAATACAACTAGTTAAAATATTTATCCAAATGTGGCAATGGGAAAATAGATGGAACCTTTGGGTGGTGTGGCGATATTCGAGCTTGATCAATGAAGTTAGCTAATTTTCTCTTGAGGTAATGTAGAGGATTGGGTAGATCAGAATTATGGCAACGGAGAACTATATATTGATGAATCAGGGTTTTTCTATAGGGTATAACCACCCTTTGGCTGAAGTGGGGGCTCCAGTTGCGCTTGGTGATGGAACACATTATTTATTGGCCAGAAACGGTAGGGGTAAAACAACCTTGTTGAGGACATTAGCGGGGGTTTTGAAGTCTTTATCAGGTCAGTTCAAAATTGATGGGTGTCTGCAGTTTGTGCCTGAGGATATTGAATTCAATGATCACTTAAATTCGAAAGTGCTGTTCAAAGCCTTATTGCCGAAGGATAGGTTCGATGCATGTGTTGGTTTTGCTGATAGTATCGAGTTGGACTTAAATATGAGCTATCGAAGTCTCTCAACGGGTAATAAAAGGAAAGTAAGTTGGTTGCTTGCTGAGTTCTCAGTTGTCGAGGGGCAGAATAATATAGTTTTGTTAGATGAGCCATTCACTGGACTCGATTCCTACACCAGAGAGAAGATCATGGAGTATTGGGGGGAGAATTCGGATGGAATTTGCCGGCTTGTTAGTTGCCACCCGGATTTTGATAGTATGTGTATCGGTAGTGCTGTGCTTATTTCAGAGGGGCAATTGAGTCATTCAGCTTCTCAGGAGTTGGCTTCATGGGGCGAATTAAAAAAGCAATTGGTATAGAAGATGAAGAGTATATTTAAATTGTCTTGGGTGTCCTTAGTGTATGAGAAGCTCGTTTTTCTTGTGGTGTTACTTGCTGTATGCTTGCCGTTTGTAATGGCTGAGTTGACGCACTACCAGGTCGATAACGCTATACTGGAGCCAGCAAGGGCTCAGGTTGCATGGCAGTTTGCTTGGTTGGCTTCGTTTCTGTGGCTAACTTACGAGGCTGCAAAGCTGGGAAGTGGGCATGTGATGCGAGGTATGGGGGTTTACTTTAAGAGTAAGGGGGTTCATCAAGGTGAGCAATTGTGTGCATTATGGTTGGCTCCATTTATTATTTGCGTCGTGCTCGCAATGTGTGCTTTTGCAGTATCTTTGTTAGGAGCCATTCCTAGTGATGTTCAAGAAGCTAGGCACTGGAAATTACTAGGGGTGCAGCACCTAGCATTCATTATCGTTGTGGTGTCGCCTTTGTTGATGTTGGCTGTATCTCTAGGAAGTCGGTTTGGTTTGACTGTAGGCTATGTTTTCACGGCGGCTCTTAGCTTTGTTGGGTTCTACGGAGTGAGTATCATAGAGACTATTGTGCGATTTAATGATTCGTTCTCATTAGATTTGCTCTACGTCATACTTCCTCATTATTACCTTGGAGATCTAACGCATCGATTCATACACAAGCAGGGGGCTCTCAGTTTGGAGGAGTTTTTTGTGGTGTTTGAATATCTCTCTGGGTGGGCAATTGTTGTCTCAATGGTGGCTACAGTATTATTCAACTATAAAAAGAGGTAGCGAGATGAACCTACTTATTAAAATTGTGTTATCAGTGCTCGGTGTGTTTCTGATTGTGGATGGGTATGCTAGGTTGCCTCATAAAGGTGGGCAGCCTTTTAACCCGGTTGAGTTAAAGGGGAGTGCTTATGGAGCAATTATTGGAATGGCGCTGCAGGAGCCTATTGGGGTAATACATCATGGTGGGCAATCTCATGACCATATGGCTGGCGGAGGGCGAATGGAAGGTAAGTCTTTCTTAGTGAGGTCAAAAATTCATATGCTCCAGATGGAGAACAGGGTGAGGCAGCACAATGGTCCTTATTATGGTGGAAGGGCTGTACGTGATTACGAAGATCAAAAAGTTCGTAAAATTACAGAGTTAGCATACGAAATGGATCCCAAGAACTATGGGAATTTTATTAATTTGAGTCACTTTTATATGACCTCGCCTATGATTGAGGGGGATAAGGCACAGGCGGTGTATGATTTGGCGGAACGAACAATTAGTGAGTGCCAAAAGTTTCCAAACCTACCAGAAGCTCAATTGACTTTAGCCGTAGCGACCGAATTAATACTCATCTTGCGCAGTAATGGTGTCGCTCATGAAGATTATGATTCATTGGAAGAATATTATGAGAGGTATGCGAAGGCTGTGGCCTCTTATAAAGAGTGTATGAAGCGTGTGATTGAAGATGGTAGGATTGATTACATTGGGGTCAATCGACTTGAAGAAATTAAGAAGCGTGAAACCTTGTTTGACTATACCTTGAAGGGATATGCTCGTTTAATTTCAGAGTCGACGGCGCAACGGCGTGGAAATGAACAGTAGAGTTGAGTATGATTTTGATCTAAAAAGTAATTATAATAAAAAAGCGCGTGATGAAGCATCACGCGCTTTTTTGTAAATTGAAGTTCTCTCAGTTGTCTTAGAAGAGTTCGCCTGGAGAGAAGAAGCGTTTGAGTTCAGCTTCTGCGGTTTCTGGGCTATCGGATGCGTGGCAGACGTTGACCATGGAGTTTTCTCCGAAGTCGCCGCGGAGTGTGCCTTTTGGAGCTGCGGTGGAGTCTGTTGGTCCGAGGTGGTCACGCACGCGGGTGATAGCGTTTTCGCCTTCTAACGCGAGAGCGATTACTGGAGTCTTCTGCATGAATTCAAGGATTTCTGGGAAGAACGGGCGATCTGCGATGTGCGCGTAGTGTTCGGTGAGGAGAGCCTCGGTGAGTTCCATCATCTTGATGCCTTTGATGCTAAGGTCGAGAGCAAGAAAGCGCTCGAGCACGGTGCCGGAAAGGTTTTTTTCGATGGTATCGGGCTTGAAGAGGATAAGCGTTGTTTCTTTAGACATGATGTTGGGGTATCTGATCTGTGCGATGCCTGCAAGGGTAATTCTAATAATCTCCTTGCATTCTTTGGATTATGCTCTTATGTAGCGCAGTCCCGAGTAGGGAGGTCTGGTTCATGAAGGACTGGTCCTGAACACAATTATTCAAAATGAGCGATATTACTATCAACCCGAAAGACTACCAACTTCACGAAGGTGACACAGGTAGTGCCGATTATCAAATTGCACTTCTTACTGTGCGCATTCTTCATCTCACCGATCACATGAATGCAAACAAGAAGGACGTCTCTAGCCGTCGCGGTCTTCTCCGTCTCGTGTCACGCCGTCGCAAGCTTCTTGATTACCTCAAGGCAAACTCAGAAGAGCGTTACCAGAAGGCCATTAAAGGTCTTGGTCTTCGCCGCTAAGTTACTTTTCGAAGGTCACGGTTCACTCCGTGGCCTTCTTCATATCTAGGACCAATCTAGGATTTAAAAATTGAGAATTAGTAGTGCTTCCATAGATGTGCTGCTAATTTTTAGTTTTTAGCTTCTAGCTAAAATAGAGGGAAGAATGACGGCACGTCATCTGAGTTCTTTCCTGAGTATGGCGGAAGGTCCGCTGTGGCTCGAAGACAATATAATTGGAGGCCAACGAAGTGCTGCCAATGTGACGAAAGAAGAAATATGAATATACATAAAGTGACGAGCCAGGTCGGCTCAAACCCTATCAGTTTTGAAACTGGTAAAATGGCAAAGCTCGCAGATGGTGCTGTTGTCGTAACTTCAGGTGAAACTACAGTTCTTGTGACTGCTTGTTCCCTTACTAAAATCAAGCCAGGACAGTCCTGGTTCCCGCTCTCTGTAGAATACAAGGAGAGAGCATTCGCCGCTGGTGTTTTCCCAGGTGGCTACTTCAAGCGTGAAGGTCGTCCGACTGAGAAAGAGATTCTCACTTGTCGTATGACTGACCGTCCGCTTCGTCCGCTTTTCCCTAAAGGTTACCTTTACGAGACTCAGATCGTAGCACTCATGCTTTCCGCTGATGGCATCAACGACGCTGACATTCTTTCCATGAATGGTGCTTCTGCAGCACTCGTGGTATCTGACATTCCATTCGCTCGCCCAGTGGGTGCAGTCCGCGTGGGCCGTGTTGAAGGTGAGTTTGTGGTGAACCCAACATTCGAACAACGCGAAGAGTCAGATCTTGACCTTGTTTATGTAGGTGACAAAGAAAACGTGATCATGATCGAAGGTGGTGCTGACCAGATTCCTGAAGAGGAATTCATTAAAGCACTGCGTTTTGCTCAAGAGAATGTTCAGAAGCTTGTCGCTGCTCAAGAAGAGCTCAAGGCTCTTGCTGGTAAAGAGACTCGTGAGTACTCCGTTTCTGTAGCTGAGCAAGATCTTCTCGACATCGCTTACGAAGTTGCTGGTGATCGCATCGAAGGTGCTATCTACGCGGCTTCTAAAGTGGAGCGTGCTAAGAAAGTTGGCGCACTTCGCGACGAAGTAGAAGCTGCTATCATGGAGCGTTTCCCAGAGACAACTGACTTCCAGATCGAGCAAGCATTCGAATTCCTTCAGAAGAAGGCATTCCGTATCTCCATCATGGAGAAGGGTGTGCGTGCAGACGGCCGTAAGCCAGCTGACCTCCGTCCGCTTTTCGCTGAAGAAGGTCTCCTTCCAAAGGTTCACGGTTCTGCTCTCTTTGCTCGTGGTGAAACACAAGCACTCGCAGTTTCCACTCTTGCTCCAGCAGATGAGCGCCAGTACTTCGATAACTACGCAGGCGGCGAAGACAGCAAGCGTTTCATCCTTCACTACAGCTTCCCTCCATTCTCTGTTGGTGAAGCAGGTCGCTTCGGCGGTCTCAATCGTCGTGAAATCGGTCACGGTAACCTCGCTGAGCGTTCTATCGCACCAGTGATTCCTGACGAAGAAGATTTCCCATACGCAGTGCGTACGGTTTCCGAAGTTCTTGAGTCCAATGGTTCATCCTCCATGGCGACCGTTTGTGCGGGTACTATGTCCCTTCTTGGTGCCGGTGTTCCACTTAAGGCTCCAGTTTCTGGTATCTCTGTCGGTCTTGTGACTGAGTTTGATGACGCAGGCAACATGGTGAAGTACGAGCGACTTCTCGACATCATCGGTTCTGAAGATTTCTACGGCGACATGGACTTCAAACTCTGTGGTACTCCTGACGGTGTGACTTCCTACCAGCTTGACCTCAAGCTCGACGGTATCCCACTCAGCATTCTCGAAGAAGCAATCTACCAAGCGAAGGACGGCCGCGCGCTCGTTCTCGACAAGATGCTCTCCGTGATCAGCGAGACTGCAACCATCTCTGAGAATGCTCCACGCATCGAGTCTGTGAAGATCAATCCAGACAAGATCGGTATGCTCATCGGCCCTGGTGGCAAGAACATCAAGGCAATCCAGGCTGAGTCTGGTGCTGACCTCAATATCGAAGATGATGGCACTGTGCACATCTACGCATCTAAGAATGAGTCACTCGAGCGTGCTAAGGAGATGATCAACCAGATGTTTGCTGAAGTAGAAGTCGGTAAGGTCTACGATGGTAAGATCGTTTCTTGCACTAAGTTTGGAGCATTCGTTGAAGTTCTTCCTGGTAAGGATGGACTCATCCACATCTCTGAGCTTGCTGAAGGTCGCGTAGAGAAGACTGAAGATGTTGTGAATGTTGGCGATCAAGTGAAAGCCAAGTGTATCGGCATTGACGACAAAGGTCGTGTGAAGATGTCTATTCGTGCAGCGCTTCGCGAAGCTAAGAAGGCTGAAGCGGCTCCTGCCGAAGAAGCTGCTGCTGAATAAAGTAGCTTAGGGTTTCAACTCTATTAAAATCACAAAGCCACCTTGCGAAGAGCAGGGTGGCTTTTTTGTTATTGATCCTTTGATTCGGCATTTTCCTCAATCACTGAAGTGTCAGCATTGACGAGGTAATTGTAGCCAATCGTTAATCCAAGGGCTCCTAGGATACCCAATGAAAGGAAAAAGAAGAGGCAGGATTTCATGGGGCGTAGAATAGCTGTTGGGTGGTGCTTCGTCTAGCATTGATCTGCTAGTAAAGTAGTGTTTTGCTAAGTGTCTGGAAATGGGCGGGTTCTATCTTTCGTTAAAAAAAGGTTCTAAAAAAGTCTTGCGTAGAAATCCTGATTGTGTAGAAAGCGCCCGCGCAAGTCATTTGCGGGTGTAGCTCAGTGGTAGAGCGCAACCTTGCCAAGGTTGATGTCGTGAGTTCGAATCTCATCACCCGCTCCATTTGCCTTCGGGTAATGATGGGATTTGCTAGAAATATTCTGATCATGCGGGTGTAGCTCAGTGGTAGAGCGCAACCTTGCCAAGGTTGATGTCGTGAGTTCGAATCTCATCACCCGCTCCATCAGATCTGTTTGCAACGACGCGAGTCCCTAGAGGCTCGCTTTTTTGTGCCCAGACCGAGCTTTCAATGTTGCGAATTCTGGGTTGCCTTGTGCCTCTGGTGAGCCTAGCTTGCGCTCATGGAAGTGGTCTCGTTGATTCAGCAATTCGATCAAGTGATGCAAGCAGAAGGTGCGGAGCAAGTGTTGCTTGCAGAAGTACAAGGTCTTCCGGTGTATGCCTACGAGCTCGTTCGTGAGGGCGCTGAGCGCACCTGCTATTTGTCAGCTGGGATGCATGGCGATGAGCCTGCGAGTCCACGGGCACTGCTATATTTACTTCGATCCGGAGTGTTGGGGAGGGATGTCAACTGGCTGATTTGCCCTATCTTGAACCCTACTGGGGTGGCAGCTGGTACTCGTGAGAATTTCCAAGGGGTGGACATGAACCGCGATTATTTGCATCAACGGACCTCTGAAGCTAAAGCTCATGCTGCCTGGCTAGATGAAAAAGAAATCGACCTGATGGTATCACTTCATGAGGATTGGGAGAGTTCTGGGTTTTACTTTTACGAGATCAATCAAAGTGAGGATGATCCCTCAAGGTACTTACGGATTAAGCGAGCTGTGGAGGCAGTGATGCCAATGGAGCCGATGGATGACATTGATGGGCATCCGGTCAGGGAGTTAGGGTGGATTTATCACGGCATAGAAGCAGATGAACCGAAGCTCTGGCCTGAGGCGATTTATGTGGCTGAAGGTGGCTGTCCGCTCTCGTTTACCCTGGAGTCGCCAAGTTCATTGCCCATAGAGGAACGTGTGGCGGCCCACAGTGCTGCGCTGAAAGAGATACTTAGCTTGTGCCTCTAGTCGGGCTTCATGCGCTTTTTGAGTTGCTAAGCACCTCAAGATGATCCACTTTTTGAACTGACTCAGAAATTCCCACCCGGCAATAGATTGGAGTAAACATGGCTGCACCTACAAAGCGAGAGTGGTATTATTTGGCTCAAGAGCAACGACATGGCCCCTTGGCGATCGAAGAGATTTCCAAGAAGGTTATGGCTCGTGAGATCTTCCCTGAAGACTGCCACGTTTGGCGCCAAGGGATGAAAGACTGGGAGATCATGGAGCAATCCAAGGCCTTTCTCCCCGTGGTGAAGCAATTGCATGAACGCGAGGCTGCTACAGATGCCAGAGCGAGAGAGGCTGCTGCTTCGACTAACTGGGACAATACGATGGATGCTGAGGGTGTCACGCGAGGCGTGTTCCATTTCTATATGTACGTGGGGTGGCTGCTCCCGATGGTGCTCACTGTGGCATTGCTTACCGAGTTGCAAGTGTATGGTGGGAAAGAAGTCAATAAGTGGATGAAGCCACAGGTCTTTAGCATTATTCCCTTCATCATTACCTTACTACTATTTTTGAAGGTTTCCGGGCAGCGTCTGCTTAATGCTGGATATAGTAAGAAAAAAAGCCTCACCTTGCTTATTCCAGTCTACAATATTTGGCCCATGATCCTGTGCTATTTTGCCCCGAGTCATTTTGTGACACGTAAGAAATTTGACTTTGGAGCCTTCTGGATGCTGGTTATTTTGGGACTCTACTCTGCGGGTGTGGCTATGTTTCTTGTGCCGCGTGTCGGAGTCGAAGCCATTTCACCCCTAGGGGTGGGTCCTGCGGTGGAGAAAATCTATAAAGAAAAAACTAATTACCTTGGGCGCAAGCCGGTTGATGCAAAGAAGGAAAAGTAGGGTGCCTAGCCTGCGCCTACATTTCGCTTGGCTCTAGCAGGCGATTGTAGCGTTCGATATTCTTCGCTTTGCCTGTCATAGGGTCTATTTCAGCAATGATGCCGCAAAGCCTTACTGGCCCTTTTGCCACGGGAAAGCGCGTGGGCAATGAGGATTTAAAGCGGTAAACGATACTGTCGACATTACGTCCAAGTACTGAAATTTCAGGGCCGCACATGCCAGCATCAGTGATGTGTGCAGTGCCTTCGGGCAGGATGCGCTCATCAGCAGTCTGGACATGGGTGTGTGTGCCGACGACGACAGAGGCTTTGCCATCGAGATGGAAGCCCATCGCAATTTTTTCGCTCGTTGTCTCCGCGTGGAAATCGAGGAAGATCATTTGAACTCCATCAGCCTTGAGCTGCACAACGCGTTCTTCGAGCATTAAAAATGGATTTTCAAGAGCTTGCCCCATAAAGGTGCGGCCTTGTGCATTGAGAACTGCGATTTTCCCAGATTCTGTATCGATAATGATTTCACCGCTTCCTGGCACATTTTCTGGATAATTGAGTGGTCGTAAGATTCTAGGTTCGTTTTCCAAGTGGTCTGCGAGCTCGCGTTGGTCCCATACGTGGTCACCAGTGGTGATTACTTGGGCTCCAGCCTTGAAAAGATCATTGGCAATGGCAGGTGTGATTCCGCGCCCGCTTGCGGAGTTTTCACCATTTAGGATGGTAAAGTCGATGCGGTGTTCCTCCTTGATTTGAGGCAGGAACTTGATTACAGATTTTCTACCTGGTTCGCCGACGATGTCTCCTAGAAATAGAATGCGCATGAGTGCGTGATTGATAGCGGATCCCCTCGGGAAAGGCAATCATTGTATAATCTCCCAACTTCCTACAGTATTACATGAATATGAACCGCAAGAAGATCGCCTTTGAATCGGCGCTGATAGTTTTAGCTTTGGTCGCGGCCTTCTTGGTGCAGTTGGTTATATCCCACACTCGACCTCCAAAAATGCCGGATTTCGACCGTGAAGATGAGCTGGCGGAGAAGCAGGTCGTCACGACGACGGCTCCTATTCCAAAAGAGGAGAGTTGGAACACACAACAAGTCGCCGAGGTGAGCAACATACCAGCTATATTCAATCCACATGTTTCGAGTTTGGGGATTGAGCCGGACTGGACATCACTGGACGTCTACCAAGAAAAGATTACCAAAAAGGCATTTCGTGAGATGCTGACTAAGGTGTACGTGAAGGGTGAATTTTGGCGGCGTTGGTTCTATTTCTCAGACAAACACGTCGACATATTAACTTCTGCTGGGGATCTTTCTCAAAGCTATCGCTTACATTTTAAAATAGATGACGGAGTGAGCTCGATGGATACTGCGCCACGTTATTGGCGCTCGAAAGAACAGCTAAATGAGCTCGGTGACTTAGATAGTGATCTTCAGCCTCTGAAGGGGATTCGTATAGTTATAGACCCCGGTCACATCGGTGGAGCCTATGCGCAAATGGAGGAGAGAAATTTCATCCTTTCAGAGGAGTTCCCTCCGGTGCAGGAGGGGAATATGACGATGATTGTTGCGGAGATGCTACAGCGACAGCTAGAGACTTTGGGAGCAAAGGTCTCATTGACGAGAGTTTCTAACGCTCCGGTCAACCCCAACGAGGTCGAAGATTACCTCCCGTATGCTCAATCAAAGTTGGAGCAAAATGGAGCGATTCGTAGTCAGATGACTGTGACTAAAGAGGCAGAGCGCCTATTTTACCGAAACGGAGAAATCAGGGCGCGTGCCGATGAGGTGAATCGTGTGATGAAGCCAGATGTTGTGCTTTGCGTGCATTTTAATGCTTCTGCCCAGCCAGATCCCGATACTCCAATATTAGAAGATAATGAGCATTTTCATGTCCTAGTGAATGGAGCCTACACGGAGTCGGAGCTAGCGCACGACGATGAACGCTATCAGTGCGTGTTAAGAATCCTGCAGGAGATCCATACCGAAGAATTGAGGCTGGCTAAGCATTTGGTTGATAGCTTCGTCGAGGAAACTCAACTTCCAGCTTACGAATACAATTATAATTCTAAGCGTGCCGTGAACCTAGGCGATAGTCCCTTCATTTGGGGGCGTAATTTACTAGCGAATAGAATATTCACCTGCCCAGTGATTTTCTTGGAACCCTACTTGATGAATGGTGCGGATTCATTTTATCGGATGCAAGCAGGAGGTTACCAAGGCCTGCGTTTTGTGAATGGTAAATTACGTCCATCGATTTATAAGGAGTACACGGATGCTGTTGTGAAGGGGTTAGTTTCTTACTACACCATAGAAGATGACTCAGTTGTTGAAGTTATTGAATCTGCTCAGGGCTTGGATGCCGAGCTGCGTTCGGCTGAGGTGGAGCAGGTGGAAGCAAATCACAGTCCTGAGGAGGAAGTGCAGTGAAACACGTGTTGGTAGCTGGTCATGGGTTTGTGGGAAAAGAAATAGCAAAGCTATTTCGAGCGAGAGGTTGGCAAGTGAGCACTCTCAGTAGGGGCGGAGATAGCGACTATCAGGCGGACTTAACAGATCTAGCATCGCTTCAAAGCCTGGCGCGTCAATTGGCTGGTGTCGACGTGCTGGTGCATTGTGCTAGTGCCGGCGGCAGTGGGGATTACCGCGGTGTCTACTATCATGGTGTGAAGAATTTGATCTCGGCATTTCCTAGTGTGAAGCCATATTTCACATCTAGCACTTCAGTGTACCCGCAGGTTGATGGTTCTGAAGTAACGGAGATATCCAGCACCGAGCAGGAGCGAGAAGGCGGCCGTATTCTGGTTGAATCAGAGCAATTAGTGCTGGGTGCTGGGGGGGTGGTCTTGCGCTTAGCTGGCTTGTATGGGGAGGGGCGTTCCTTCTTATTGAGACGCTTTTTTAGTGGAGATTCTAAAATTGAAGAAGCGGGAGACCGCTTGATGAACCACACCCATCATGAAGATGCTGCTGATGCAATGTGGTTTATAGAAAACCGATGCCCTAGTGTTTCTAGTGAGATTTACAACGTTTGTGATTCATCGCCAATTAGCCAATTAGCAACCTATCAGCATCTTTGCGCAATATTTCAAAAACCACTGCCAGCATCGGGGCCAAGGCCTGAGTTCTCAAAGCGAGGGTGGTCGAATAAAGCTGTTTCAAATAAGAAGCTACGTTCTCTGGGGTGGGAGCCTCTGCACCCGAGCTTTGTGGAAGCAGCCCCGGCAGTGGCGATAAGTCTAGGACTAATCTGAAAATAGCACTCGCTAGAATCAGTGGCCTGTTGTTAAGTGGGCTCATGATTTCAGAGATTTTTCAGGTGGAGGACTGGAAGGCTGTTCCAGGCTTTGAGTTTGAGGATATAACTTACCACGAGGCTGTGGTAGGGGGGACTGTTCGAATCGCATTCAACCGCCCAGAGTGTCGCAACGCGTTTCGCCCACAGACGGTTGATGAGCTCCACCAAGCTCTAGAGCACGCACGTATCAACACGTCTATCGGTGTGGTTATTCTGACGGGTAATGGACCGAGCCCGAAGGATGGAGGCTGGGCGTTTTGTTCCGGTGGTGACCAACGCGTGAGAGGTAAGGATGGTTACAAATACGTCGGTACGGATGATGCAACAGGAGGTGATCATGGACGTCTTCACATTCTAGAGGTACAGCGTTTGATCCGCTTTATGCCCAAAGTGGTGATGGCCGTAGTGCCTGGATATGCTGTTGGTGGTGGGCATTCGCTTCATGTGGTTTGCGATCTCACTCTGGCGTCCAAAGAACACGCTGTATTCCAACAGAAGGATGCTGATGTAGCGAGCTTTGACGCTGGCTATGGTTCCGCGTATTTGGCTAAGCAAGTTGGCCAAAAACGGGCACGTGAAGTGTTCTTTTTGGGTCTGCGCTACACGGCGCAAGATGCATATGAAATGGGCATGGTGAATAAGGTGGTGCCTCATCTGGATCTTGAAAAGAAAGCGCTGGAATGGGCTTGTATCATCAATGAGAAGTCTCCCACTGCTCAGAAGATGCTCAAGTATGCCTTCAACCTGACGGATGACGGTCTGGTAGGGCAGCAAATATTCGCTGGAGAGACGACGCGTTTGGCCTATGGAACCGATGAAGCAGCTGAAGGGCGTGAGGCCTTTGTTGAGAAGAGAAAGGCTGACTTCTCTAAGTTTTCGCGACAGTATTAATTCTTCTCATTAATCCATTCTAAATAAGTCGCTGATAGTAAGAAAAAAGGCTTTTTATCAAACCTGATCTTGTTATATCTCGCTCGAGCTATGGCCTTTCAGGAAGGTGAGTAGCGCAATGTGATATCGTTATAAAAGGATGACTAGCATCGTAGTATCAAGCCAGAAGGGCGGAGTCGGAAAGACTACTGTATCCGTGAATTTAGCATTCGCATTCGCTAGAGCCGGCGTGAAGGTTTTATTGGTAGATGCAGACCCGCAAGGCTCTGTAGGTCTCTCACTCACGAGGCAATCTAGGGTCCTACCTGGTTTTTTTGATAAACTGGATGATACGAGTCTTCGTTTGAGCTCTTTGGTTGTTCCCACGCGACTTGAAACCTTTTCCATGGTTCCAGCTGGGCAGGGAGAAGGCTATGAGCTCGGAAATGATACTCATGAAAGTGTGGCTAAGAAGGTGCAAGCGTTCCTCAATGAAGCGGAAAGTGAAGGCTACGAGCTCTGCCTGATTGACAGCGCAGCTGGACTCTTTGGGGTCACGCGTGATTTGTTACTATCTGCTGACGCGGTATTGGTGCCACAACAAGCCGAGCCTCTCGGGATACGCTCCATCCCTAAAATGTTGAAAGGGCTGAAATCCTTGAGAAATTCGAATGAAAAGCTTACAATACTTGGGGTTTTACTGACAATGGTGCAGCGAGACCTTCCTGAAAGTGCTGAAGTCGCCGATGGTATTCGCGATTTGCTTCCTGAAGCGCTAGTCATGCGCGAAGAAATTCCACGTAGTGACTTATTTTTAAAAGCGAGTGGCAAAGGGGTGCCAGTGGGCGTGATGCCTGAAGCTGAGTCCCTACTAGAGAATTTTGAGAAGCTTAGAGTTGAAATCGACGCAAAATTGAGCGTATCTTTCGAAAATTAACCCCTAGCTTCGATAAGCAATTTATATGGAATCCATTAATGCATGGCTCGATGTTGATGAGCTAAATAAGCTGGCAAATGCCTTGATGCAGCCAGTGAACTCAACAGATCAAACGGCTGCCACTCCGGCCGATAATCCAGCCAGAGAGCGAGCTAGTAAGCTTTTAGCTGATGCAAAAGCGAGTGCTTCGAAAGTCGGACTGATCGAGCTTTCAGCAGATAAGATGCATGATCTGGCTGCTTGGCTCCAACAAAATGGTGATAGAGCAACTGGTCTCTGTGTCATCGACTCCGCATCAGAAGTGGTGTACGAATCTATTCCTGACACCTCGTGGAAAGCTTGGATTAGCCAGATTGCGCTGAGCCATGTGGATTCCGAACAAAGCGTGCGTTATAAAACGGCACAGAATGGATACATGCAGGTGCTCCGCTTTGCTGAAGAAGCTTCCTACGTGCAGGTTGGTCTTTTGACGAACGATTTGTTTTCGCCATCCGAGATAGAGGAGTTTAGGTCGCTGATTGAGGCACTGAGGGCGGCTTAAAATTGCCCAGAGCAATTTAAAAAGCCGTTGAGCTGAGTACTCAACGGCTTTTTCATGAAGTAAAAGCGATGCTCGATTATTGGTAGCTAACAAGGGTTTCAACGCTGTAGCGTACTTTGGGGAGCTCAGCATATTTGTCATCAGCTGAGCGATACCCTACAGGGCATGCCAGCGTGGTTGTGTAACCAGAATCCTCTAGCCCAAGAAGCCGATCGTAATCCTTAGGGCTAATCCCTTCCATTGGGCACGCATCAATGCCCAAGACGGCCGCCGTGGTCATTACTTGGCCAAGGGCGATATAGACTTGATTTTTTGCCCAGGCGCTTAGTTGCTCTTCGTCCATTCTTGCGATGAATCCAGCCATCAAATCACGGTATTCTGTTATATCGCTTAAATCGATTCCTCGAGACTCTGCGATTGATTTACTGAATGCGTCTACGTCTGATTCTTTGATTGCGGTATATGCCGCTAGTACAATGAGCTTGTCGCAGTTCACCACTTGAGTTTGGTTCCATGAGAATGGTAGAAGACTTTGTTTGAGTTCGAGGCTTTCTACTACGATAAATTTCCACGGTTGAAGTCCGAACGATGAGGGAGTGAGTACCAGAGATTGAACAAGTTTATCCAAATCTTCTGAAGAGATTTTTTTATTCTGGTCGAATGCTTTGGTCGCATACCTCCAGTGGAGGGCATCTAAAATTTCTTGTTGTGGCATGATTATTGGCTTCCGATACTGAGTGGTAGTTGTGCTGATGGGAGAGCGTTGAGTGTGATACTTAAGAGGGCTCCGTATTCTTTGTTGAGTCGGTTGTCACGTTGGAAAAAGCTGAACCCACCGGTCCAACTCTCGAAGTTTCGGAACAGGGAGTATTCCTGTCGTTCCAGAGTGTTGTCTGTGAATTGCATTTGTTGGTAGGTGCCTACGGTCCATTTTGAGGTGAGGCGAATGTAGGCGCGTACGTGTGCTAAGTTGCTGTTCGCGATCGTTGGGTGGTCTTTAAGAAAGCTATGGCCAAGCTCCAGCTCGACGTTGTCGTGTGGCCAAAATAGCGCGTAGGTGGACAGTTCTGTGAAACCATCATTGGTGATAGGTATTTGTGAGTTTAGGTTCAAGCTAGCCCACGGCACCGGCTCCCACCTCAGGTCATTGTATAAGTTTGAGAACGTACGACTGAATTCAGGGTCATTGAGGAAGGTGTCGATGTAGCTGTCAAGAGTTAGCCAAGAGTGACTCCGGCTATCGCGTTTGGTGAGTAGTTGGTTTCTTGCTCCTAAGCGTACGATGCTCCAGTTGCGGTAATCGTCTATGGCTGAGTACCTGCCTACGTCGTATGGGCGTGGTCGTTCGGTGGCTGTCAATCGGTCAATCTTCACTTGATTGTCGTCGAGCTCTTTGGTCGCAAGTACCGAAAGATTGGCATAGGGGTGGATGACATGAAGCAGTTGATCCAAGCCGAACGAGTGGTTCTGCACGCTGTGATACGTTCGCGTGAATTTCATCCCCGTATCAATTCCTAGATAGCCGTGAGGGCTTGAATATGAGTCTTTGTTATCACCCGAGTCCCAATATTGCGTGAAACCTCCTCCCATGCGAGGGGTAATACTAAATCCATTTGCTAGAGAAATCGGACGTGTGAGTTCTTGGTATGTATGGAATCGACCAAATTGGTTTCTGCCGAGTCGGCGTTCAATTTCACTCTGTCTTTCAGTGTCGGTATCAGGTGCGTTGAGTTCCTCCCGGAGTAGTCCAGCTTCTCGATCAGCTAATTCTTCTTTGTAATAACCAATAGAGGTCGAACCTTCATGTAAGATGCCGGTGTTGAGAATCGGTCGTTTCGCAAGGTCCCAATAGGCTTCAGGTAAACGTGAGTCTGATTGGTAGAAGGTGTTCACTCTTAATCGAGTGAATAAACCAGCTTGTGAGGTGTCGGATTTCCATTGATAGCCAAGAAGGTTTTCAGGCTCAGGATTGTATGTGTAATTGTCTTCTTCAAAGTCTTCTAAGAAGTAATCATCACTTAGAAAGGTGAAATTGGCATCCAGGATGTGTTTGCTCTCTGGAGTATGCGCCCAATCGAAGCGTTGCTTTAATTCGATTTTGTAGCGGTGTTTGGAGATGTCTTCTCGCGGTGCCGAGGTCCGACTGATACTGGGGTCTCTATCAGGAGCATAATAGGTTTTGAGCCATCCGTAGTTAGGATTGTTATCTTGTCTTGTGTCGAATAGGTCGAGGCCAACTCCGAGGCCCCTTTTCGCTCTCAAATCAAATTTCCATTGAGCGAGTAGCCACTGATCTTCGTTTAGACCATTGTCGACATTTTCCTCGCCACCCAGCATCATCCCATAGGTGTTCAATAGAAATAAGCCCCAGTTTGACTTAGTGCCAGGTACAAATTGATACCCGAGTCTGGGGTCCATTGATTGTGATAAATACGGTAGCCAGAAGAAAGGTGTATCACCAGCATACATCGTCACGCCCTTCATCGTGATTTTGTCAGATGGGTAAATGGTTGCGGTATTTGCTTTGATTTTGTAGTTGGGTCTTGCTCTGTCGTGAGTGGTGATCGTCGCGTTTTTTCCGATATATACTGATTTATTGTCGCTTTTGACCGTTTTCAGTTCTTCGGAGTCAATTAAGAGGGGGTCGATGCTTGATTGAAGGTTTTGCGTATTCAGTTTTTCCTCGCCATAGTCGTAGCTGGCCTTTTCTCCACGATGTAGAATGGAGTTTTGATAGATATTTACGTCACCTGTGAAGTGGATGATCTCATTTTGTGTGTCCATCAACGCTTTGTTAGCGAAGATTTGCACACCCGTATCGGTATAAATTTGCACACCATTAAGGTAGCGGACAAAGCCAGTCTCTTGGTTGTATTCAGCCCCCTGGTCAGAGCGGATTTGAAGGTTCTTAGGCATTTCTGGCACGATGTTAAAATTGAGTCCAGAGTTGCGGGGCGTCTGTGCAAATATGGTGCTAACCAAGGAGAACAGATAAATCCCAGTAAAGAGTCGCTTCATGGGGGGTATTAAGTAATTCCAGATTGCTAGAGTAAAGATGAAAGGTCGGAAATAATTGTGTGGTTGACCTAGGGGAGAGCTGTGGGAAATTAGTATATAAGATGAAAAAGTTAGGAGTTGTTGGGGCAAATGGTTATATTGGAGAGGCTGTAGCCAAGTATTTTGGGTCGCTAGGTTATGAGGTACTTCATATAGCAAGGGCTAAGCCATCAGGGGCTAGTGGCCAATGGGCTAGACTTAGTCGAGAGTCTATTAATGGTTTGGATGTGCTGGTCAACGTGGCGGGTGCTCCTATTGATAAGCGCTGGACTCAAGATTATAAGAAACTCATGCAACAGAGCCGTACAGGGCTCACAACGCAAATTCATCAGTGGATCTCCGATTTAGAGATCGTAGATAGGCCGAAAATTTGGATCAATGTCTCAGCTGTTGGTATTTATGGTGACCAGGGGAAGTTGGAGATTACGGAGGATAGTGCCTATGCGGAAGGATTCTTGGCTGACCTATGTAAGCATTGGGAAGATGCAGCACTAAGAGAGCCCATAGAAGGGTGTCGGATAGTGGTTCCTCGTATTGGAGTCGTTCTGTCAAAGGAGGCAAAGGCCTGGAAGAGGATTCAACGTATCTTTAAATTAGGCCTAGGGGGAAGGTTAGCTTCAGGAAAACAATGGTTCCCCTGGCTAGCTCTCGATGATTTGTTAGCTGCGTTTGAGTTTGTGATAGACCATCGGGAGTTAAGGGGCGCCTTTAACTTAGTTTCTCACCCATCTGTCACGAATAGTGAATTCACCCAGGTGCTTAGTCGTGTTTTACAGCGCCCAGCTCTGCTTCCAGCGCCGAAGCTTGCGATGCAGCTCCTTTTAGGAGATTTTGCTGATGTCGCGTTGGCTAGTCAGCGAGTGGTACCTCAAAAACTCATCGATGCTGGTTTTGAGTTTCGTTTTGATGGGCTTGAGGAATTCATTCAACATATCGAGAGTTAATGAAACACCCAAAGTGAATTTATTGAAAATGCAGTGGTTTATGGACGGGCTTCAATAAAAAGTGAAAAAAGGTGCCGAAATGACTTGCGTGACTCTGAGTAATATGTAGATTGCGCCCCGCCTCACCCGCCAAGGGGAGCGCAGGAGAAACTCGCTAAGTTGATCCGGAGCACGGCTCCGCAAGTTACCAAGTTTCCCTGAATCGAGATCTTTAACACATCATGGCTTGCTTAGAATGCAGAGTTTGACTCTGGAAGGTTTAAGTAAGTGGAAGAGGAAAGACTGAATTGTGCGCTGCGGTTCTAGAGATAGAGACGCAGGCAAGATTGAAGATCTTAAACGGGTTTTCAATCGCACTTGTCAATTTAGTATAAACGCAAAATTTATA
>NZ_KB899261.1:0-59735 GCF_000378105.1 Rubritalea marina DSM 17716
GCCTCGATCGAAGGGTGTTGAGCGGCTCGTTGTTGATACTAAAGTTGGTGTTCTGGGGCTTGTGCTGCCTCGCCTTCTTTCCTTCTTTGGCTGCTGGCCAGTAGTGGTTTTCTTGAAGTTGCTCGATCACGTCCTCCACAAAACTCTGACTGCCGATCACCGCGGCTTTGCTGAAAAAGCGAACCCGCTGGGTAAGGCTTTCGCGCAGGGTTAATTCCCCGCCATTGTTCAGAACAGCGGCGATCTCTGCATCGCTGAAACCGCAACGCTTTTGCTTACCCACAGGGCCACTGGATGATTCCTCTTGGTAGAGATCGCGCCCTTCTTCGTAGAGGAACATGCGGAAGCGATTGGCAATGCTGCGCCACGCGTACTTGTCGTTCACTTGGATTGATTCGAGAACCGGCTGCGCGCTTGATTGGGCTTCGCAGTACTCAATAAGGCGGGCGATTCCGAGCCTTGATTTCTCGCATCCTGCTACCGCCTCGGCATAGCTACACCAATGGTAGTCTTCGGGGCGCTTGACCATATTCGCTCTAATCGGATTAAGCTCGATGTAACCTGCCATGGTGATAGCGCAGGTGGTTCCTTCCACCAGTGTGCTATCGAAGCGTTCTTCCCAGAGCGTGCCTTTGCGGGCATTGCGGCTATTGTACCATCGGCTGAAACGTTGCTTGAGCGGCTTCATGAATTTGCTCAAGTCCCACATGCGTGAAAGGAAGCGCTCACGCAGCTCCTTGTGGGCGATGCGGCCCTTTTCGGTCGCTCGATCCGAGCTGAGAACCTGCAGAGTATTCTCAATGACATCGGCTTGTTGCTTGGGGGTGACTAAGCGCACGCGCTGCACCAGTTCGGCATCACTGAGTTCTTCTGGTGGTCGTGGTGGAACTTCCACGAGAATGTGGAAGTGGTTGCTCATGATGCAGAAGCTGAGGACGCGGACGCCGCAGAATTCTTCATAGAGGCGCATGATCTCAACGAACTTCGATTTTTCGCGATCACCGAAGAGGAATTGTCGGTCGACGACACGCGAGACACAGTGGTAGATGGCGGGCCTGAGTTCTTTACCGACCCAAGGCGCTAGGGTTCTAGGGGAGGACATAGAGCAGATTGTAACACGGGAGGCCCTGTGGCATCAACGATCCTCTGTATTTAGCCTGTCTAAAATTAGGTATAAAATTAGGTAATCGGACTCACGATTCCTGAGAGCCGCTTCGCTGTGATCGAGTCGCCTTCTCTCAGCGCTTCATGGGAGTGGAACCTTTCCGAGAAGGAACCTTCGGTTTCCTTTGACTTGGGATATGGCTGGAGCTTCTAGCGCTAGCGTCCTCCTTCCCTCCAGACGGAGCGGCATTTCCTGAATACATAGATGACTCACTCGATGATCTGCATCACATACAAAAAAGGTCGGAGTGCCCCCCCCGATCGGTGCCATCAGTGTCGTAGCACAAACACGGGAAAAACCATTGAAGTTCTGGGAATTCCCATTTACAAGGCCGCATGTCCAGCACACTTGGCCAAATCTTTAAAATTTCTACATGGGGTGAATCACATGGCGTCGGCGTCGGCGTCAACATCGATGGGTGCCCACCAATGCTTGAGATCACTCAGGAAGAGATCCAGAAAGAGCTCGATCGCCGCCGTCCGGGTCAGTCCGACATCGTGACACCACGTAAGGAAGGCGATGTTTGTGAGATTCTTTCTGGTGTCTTTGAAGGCAAGACTCTCGGATCCCCGATCGGCATCCTCGTGCGCAACAAGGATCAACGTCCATCATCCTACAACGAGATGAAGGACAAGTACCGCCCATCTCATGCCGACTACACCTACGATGCCAAGTACGGCATCCGTGCATGGCACGGTGGTGGTCGCGCATCCGCACGTGAGACCATCGGCCGCGTCGCTGCAGCTGCTGTGGCAAAAAAAGTCATCCACTCGATTTGTCCGGACATCGAAGTCATCGCCTACGTCAAGTCGATCAAGCACCTCGAGGCAAAGGTCGACCCGAACACCGTGCAATTTGACGATGTGGAATCCAACATCGTGCGTACTGGTGACCCAGCCATGGTGGAACCAATGATCGAACTCATCAAAGAAGTGCGTGGCCAAGGAAATTCAATAGGCGGCGTGGTCGAGTGTGTGGTCCGCAATTGCCCAGCTGGTCTCGGCGCCCCTGTATTTGACAAGCTAGAGGCTGAGCTCGCGAAGGCGATGATGTCGATTCCGGCCACCAAAGGCTTCGAGATCGGCTCAGGCTTCGATGGCACCCAACTCACCGGTGTTGAGCACAACGACCACTTCTACATGGAAGACGGCAAGGTGCGCACCAAGACCAACAACTCCGGCGGCATCCAGGGCGGCATCAGCAATGGTGAGAACATCATTTTCCGCGTGGCCTTCAAGCCAACCGCCACGATCATGACCGAACAGCCAACAGTGGATTCTAATCTCAAAGAGACTGAGCTCAAGGGGCGTGGCCGCCATGACGCTTGCGTGCTCCCGCGTGCCGTCCCCATGGTGGAGGCCATGGCCTACCTTACTTTGGTCGACCACATCCTACGCCAACGCGCACAGGTGGGAAGCATTGGCCCACAGGTGTAACTAACAATCCCAAGGACACTTTTTCTAGCATGCACCTCATCACCGGGTCACATGCTTTTTTTTTACCCATCGAGCGCCGCGCGTTGCTTGCGCGTCAGTGATGCATGGATGAGTTCGTACGAATGATCGACCAATTCGGCAATGATCGCGGCATCGACCCCAGGTCCCATGAGCAAGGTATTCCAATGCCGTTTATTCATATGGTATCCAGGAATGATGAATGCATGAGTGTCTCGAAGCTCGAGCGCTCGATCTGGATCACACTTTAAATTGCAGCGCATCTCGCCCCCATCAAAGCCAAGAATCGCAAATATCTTGCCTCCGAGCTTGTAGACCAAGACCTCATCACCGAAAGGGCTGCATTCCTCACTATGAGGTTTGGCGATCAAATACTCCCTGAGTTCGTCGGCATGCATGATGGTAGCAAGCTTAATCAGAGCCTACAGATCCGCCAGATCAATCTTCCAAGATACTCTTGAGACTATCAAAGAAGCTACTCGTTTCTTCCTCGGTAGCCTCAGCCCCCATGATGTCATCATAGTCTTCCTCGATGATATCATCGTAAGATAGCTCTTTTAGAAACGCGGAGGGTTCACAGCTGACTCGATCCCCATATTTGACCCGCCAAGCACAGTAGGACATAGTGAATTCATCCTGTGCACGGGTGATACCCACATACAGCAAACGACGTTCTTCATCGATCGTCCCCTCCTCCAAACTTCGCTTGTGTGGCAAGATCCCATTTTCCAAGCCAACAAGATACACGACCGGGAATTCCAAGCCTTTGGAAGCGTGTAGCGTGATCATACAGACTCCCTTTTGCTTCTCAATATCCTCATCACGGTCGGACTGCAGCATCATATGATCGAGAAACTTCTGTAATTTTTTGTTGCCTTTGCTCGCATGAGCCAGGTCCATCTGCAGGTCATGAATCCCTTCTGAACGCTGTTGTTTTTCACTCTCAGACTTACACTGGCGGTGCATCCACTCTTCATACTCCACTGCGCGGATAAACTCGCGAAACACCTCACCCATGCATTCATTGCCTGACAAAAAGCGCTCACGAAAACTCAGAATCGTTTCCACAAAGGAATCGACACTGTTGCGCACCTTTTTACTCAAGGTTTCACGTACTTCTTCAACGCCCATCGCCTCCCAGACACTGCACTCGCGCTCACGGCTTGCATCGGTGATCAACAAGGTAGACCCCTGGCCAATCCCCCGTGGTGGCGCGTTGAGAATCCGCAGCAAGGGGACATCCGATTCGGGGTTGGCAATGACTTGGAGATAGGCGATGCAGTCACGTACTTCTTTGCGGTCAAAAAAGCTCTGCGCTCCCACCATGCGGTATGGGATCTTCATTTCTCGCATGGCGGATTCGAGGTGTCGGCTCTGGCCATTGGTGCGGAACAGAATCGCAAAGTCCTCCCAGGGTTTTTTCTCCACAGCATTGCGTTCGTGGATTTCCTCGGCAATGAAGCTAGCCTCCTCCTCGTCACCCGGCATGGTGATCAAGCGCAATGGCTGGCCACCATCCTTGAAGGGACGCAGTTGCTTCTCGCGCCTGCCATAGTTGTGCTTAATCAAGGAATTCGCCGTGTTCAACACTGCTGCCGAACTGCGGTAGTTCACCTCAAGTAAAATCACTTTCGGGTCGGGAAAGAACTTCTCAAACTGCAAGATATTGGTCACATCCGCACCACGCCAACCATAGATACTTTGATCATCATCCCCCACCACACAAACATTGTAGGGTGCACCCACCAGCTGCTGTAGTAACTTCATCTGCAGCCCATTGGTGTCCTGAAACTCATCCACTGTCACGTGCGTGTACTTTTTGCGAATTTGTTCGCGCACGTCCTCATGCTCACGCAGCAACTTCTCAGCGAGAAGAAGAAGGTCATCAAAATCTACCGCATTCTGCGTCCTCAGTTCGTTATTGTATGCTTTGGCAATATCGCCAATCAATTCGTCAGCTTGGTATTCAGCTGGAATCCCGGAGTTTTTATTATTGGAGATCAGCGAGATCACCTGATTCGCATCCAGGTTGAGATCTGCCCCACCTTTACGCACGATCAATTGCTTGATCATTCCGATCTGGTCCTGGCCCGAATAAATCGAAAAATTCTTTTTGTAACCTAGCTTCTCAATTCCCTCACGCAAAATCCTCACGCACAGCGAGTGAAAGGTACAGACGGTCATCGCTTCACCTGCTTTCTTCGAAACCATCCCGCAGACACGCTCGCGCATCTCCACCGCCGACTTATTGGTAAACGTGACTGCCAGAATATTCTCAGGCTTCACCCCCTGCTCGAGCATGTGGGCGATCCTGCAGGTCACCGTCCGGGTCTTCCCAGTACCAGCACCAGCAAGTATCAACACCGGTCCGTCGATGGCATTGACTGCATCGCGCTGGCCATCGTTTAAGCTGGAAAATGAGAATGCACCTGACATGCCTGCAGAGAAGCCCAAGGAGCACTAGCGTGTCAAATCAGGAGTGCCCAACACAGATGAATTTTATCGTTTCGCAGAGCGCAGCCTAGGTTTAGCTTCGTAAAGGTGCATTCCCTGACGGGGAATCTCATAAGAGCCACATTCACCCCCCGCCGAAGCGATCCATTTTCACCGCCAACAATGACACCCTAGCGCTACCCAATAAAACTCTGCACGAGAGGCATGCGACGCGAGATTCCAAAGGCGCGAGAAGTGACGCGAATGCCAGGGGCGCAATGGTGACGCTTCCATTCGTTAAGATCCACCTTGCGCTGCACCCAGCGCACCGTGCTCTCGTCGTAGCCATGATTCTCAATAATCACTTCTGCTGGAAGTTGGTAGAACATGTAAAGGTTCAAAATCAAATCCAAGATCACATAAGGTGGGGCAAGTTCCTTCCCATATCGGTGCAGGCGTTTCGAGTGTTTCTCTTCCTGCTCGATCGCCGTCAGGTCCAGCACATCCTGCTTAGCGGCCATGTGTCTTGCTAGCTTGTGCACGATCACCTTCGGCACATCACTGAGCACGGCTAAGCCTTGAGTATCCTCGCCTCCAACATAGAAATGGCCGACACTTAGATCGGTCTTATTCGCAGTGGAGAGGATGAGATACTTATTGTTGCGCGCATAGGCCATCATCAACATGGCGCGGATTCGAGCAGACATACCTTCATCCACCAATGGATGCTCGATCTCTTCCATCAGTTCCTTGCTAGCCAGCAAGGCGGAGTCCTTCACCTGATGGATCGGCACGACTTTGTGCTCAATGCCCAAGCGTTTGGCGACCTGGTACCCAGCATTTTCCTGATCATTCATTTCAAAGCCCTCGCTGTAGGTGATGCCGATCACCTTATTCTTTCCCAGGGCGTCCACAGCAAGACTCGCAGTGAGCGAAGATTCGATAGAACCATTCATCGAAACCACCACCTTCTCAAATCCAGCCTTCCGCGTGTAGTCCTTGATTCCCATGACCAAGGCTCGTGAAATATCCTCCACATCGGCACTCCGCGCCATGGGTTCATTGCTCCCTTTGGCATCAATATCGATCACCTTGTAACAAGCTTTAAAGCCCGGTAAATTCGCGATTTCTTTGCCTTCAGCATCCAGCACGAGTGAATTACCATCAAAGACAAATTGCTCATTCATCCCTACAGCATTGCAGCACACTACCGGCGCATTAGCACCACAGGCTACCACTTCCATTAGGCTAGAACGGTTCTTCGGCACTCCCTTGAAAAAGGGTGATGCAGAGATGTTAAAGATCACATCCACCCCATCCTGCTTTAGCTCGGCGATCGGATCGCGATCATAGGAGGGCCGGCGGATAAAATCATCCATCCAAATATCTTCTCCAATTGTCAGGCCAATGCGCTTACCGCCATATTCGAATGCTTCACACTTCGCTGATGGCTCAAAGTAGCGGCTCTCATCAAAGATGTCATAGCTAGGTAGCAAGGTCTTGAATGCCTTATGCTTGATTCCCCCATTGTGTAAAAATGCTGCTGCGTTGCGCAGTGGGCGGCCAGGGGCCTCGAAGTCGTGGTAATCCACATACCCTACGATCAACGGGATTTCCCCAATCTCATCAGCGAGGTAATCCAGCGCCTGATGGCACTGGCGCACGAAGGTCTTCTTGGTCACCAAATCTCTTGGAGGGTACCCTACTAACGAAAGCTCAGGCGTCAGCACAATATCCGCGCCAGCGTTGATGCAAGCCCGGTAAGCCTGCAAGATTCCCTTCGCGTTACGGGGGAAATCGCCAACAATAGAATTCATCTGTGCTATACCAATCTTCATTCTGCCTTTATCGTTCTATCAATTTTTCATTACGCCCTACCACAATCCATATTGCTGGAACGCTAGCGCATAAATGCCCATGAGCAAATTTGCCACGGCATGCATCACCACGCAAGCCGCGAGGCTTTTTGTACGGATCGCCAACCAATACATCAGCGACCCAAATACCAAGGCACCTAAATAATCTTGTGGTTGGTGGATCAGCATAAAGAGCACCGTGGTTGCCAAATAGCTCTTCCAATGCGCCTTACCGAAGGGTTGTTTCCAATAGTCACCATCTGGATCCAACACAAAACGCATCAAAAAACCACGCCAGAAAAGCTCCTCCACAAACGCCACCACGACTGCTGCTCGCAAGAAGCGGAACACCGTCGAACTCCAATAGCCCACGGCACCAAACTCTTCTTTCAACACACCTGGATCGAAGCCATCGTCGCGATTCACCACGCCAAGCTTTTCCCACCATCCACCATCCGCTAGCTCCAGCTGTCCATGTAACCACGATGGTAGAATCCACAGTGCAATCCCAACGATGCCCAATAGCACCCCAAGGCCCCAGCCTTGCAGTGGACGGAATGCGTAATTACGCCAGAACCAAATGATCAAGGCGCCTACAGCTAGCGTCTGTAGCGGGTACATCCACTGTGCAGGCCACTCACGCCACCACGGAGCTTGAGGGTGTGCCCACTCGAGCCCCGCTCCATTCACGACATCCATCAGCAATCCTAGAACCATGAATGCCGCCAACGGCACCACATAGGCTAGAGTCTTGTTGCTGCGAATCTCGCTCAGAGTCATCTTATTTGAGGGTCTCTACAAATTGCTCCATGCGGTCCATCGCAGTCACAATTTCCGCCATCGAGGTTGCATAACAACAACGCAAAAAACCTTCACCACATGCACCAAAAGCATCTCCGGGGACAGCTGCTACCGAAGTAGCTTCCAGCAATTGCATAGCAAATTCCTTACTAGTCAGCCCAAGGTGCCCGACCTCTGGGAATACATAAAACGCGCCACCAGGGGTGTGACACGGAAGCCCCATCGCATTCAGACGCTTCACCATGTAGTCGCGACGTTGGTGGTAGCTTTGCTTCATCTCAGCCACCGCCTCAGCACCATTTTGTAGCGCCTCAATCCCCGCAGCCTGGCTGGTGATTGGGGCGCAAAGCATCGAGTACTGGTGAATCTTCATCATCGCCTCAATCAATGGTTGAGGCGCACAGGCGTAGCCCAAACGGAAGCCCGTCATCGCAAATGCCTTGGAAAACCCATGCAGCAATACCGTACGCTCCTTCATTCCAGGAAGACTGGCTATGGAAAGGTGCTCAGGGTCGTCGTAGCGCAACTCGCTGTAGATCTCATCAGTGATCACCATGAGGTCATGCTTCTGACAAAGCTCGGCAATCTCCTCAAGATCCTCGCGCTCGATCGTAGCTCCGGTCGGGTTCGTCGGGAAGTTGAGCATCAACACGCGCGATTTCGGTGTGATCACCTTCTCCAGCTCTGACGCTTTAAGGCTAAAGCCGTCGTCCTTATGCGTCGAAACAGAGACCGCCTTACCGTAGGCCATCGCAATGCTCGGACTGTAGGAAACGTAGCATGGCTCGTGATAGATCACCTCATCCCCAGGGTTCAACATGGCGCGCAGCGCAAGGTCAATCGCCTCACTCACGCCCACAGTCACCAAGACCTCGCGCTCTGCCGCGTAGGACACATTGAAAAACCCCTCAACATACTCGGCAATCAACTTGCGCAGCTGAAGTAATCCTAGGTTCGAGGTGTAGCTGGTTTGGCCACGTTCGAGTGAATAAATCGCGGCTTCACGAATATTCCACGGCGTGCGGAAGTCTGGCTCGCCCACGCCGAGCGAGATCACATCATCGCGCCCTTGTACCAATTCAAAAAAATCGCGAATCCCAGATCGAGGGATTGCAGCCACCTGATCGGCAATAACTGTTGAATAATCCATTGCCTATTTATGGTGAAACAACAAGGCGGCCCTCTGGCTCATCTTGCTCAAAAATAAATCCATTCTCTTTGTAGGTCTTGAGTCGAAAATGAGTCGCGGTGGAGAGCACCCCATCGATCGTACTCAGCTTCTCGCTAACAAAGCGCGCCACCTCCATCAAACTTGGCCCCTTCACCACCACCATTAGATCATAGCCACCACTCGCCAAGAAGCACGATGACACTTGGTCAAAACGTGCAATGCGCATGGCCAAGCGATCAAAGCCTCCTCCTCGCTCTGGGGTTAGCTTCACCTCAATGAACGCTGCCACTCGATCGTCACCCGCCTGTTCACGGTTAATCACCGTGTGATAACCAAGGATGGTACCATCTTTTTGCCAATCAGCCATCTGATTAGCAACTTCCTGCTCGTCCTTCTTCAATAGCTCGGCGAGCTCCTGATGGGAGAATCGGGCATTCTGAGCGAGTAGCTCTAATAGTGGGTCAATTGCCATGATGCTTTTTGGTGTAACCAATCACCCAGTCTTTGCCAACCTCGCATCCTAAAAAAATCTATTTTCTGCAAAATTCAGATCCGTGCTAGATTCTGTTTGTCTTCAATCCTAGATCCACAGCCCCATGAAGAATCACAAGCCATTACGTATTATCGCTCTCGCCCTCATTTTCTGCGCCGCCCTAGCAGTCATCCTCTATAGTCGCAGCGAAGAATCCTGGAATCGAGAGCGCATCATCCAAAGTGTGGCAGCGGAGAACCGCTCAGGCTCAGGCTACCGCGAGCTCGAAGGGAAATTTATCGAGTACAGCTATATCGACTTCGGCAGCTTCCAGCTCGCCATCTACGACAACCAAATCAAATGGCGCGGCAAGGGCGGATACTTTGATGGCATCGTCGCCTCAGTTGAGCCTCAGATTTCCAAAGTAGACGACGGCATCTACTTCCTCTCCTGGGTCTTCGGTGACCACGGAGGAGACAATGTGGTAGTCAACTTCAAGGATAACACCGTCTACGCCCACCTGCGCTCAGGTCAGAGCAATGACGACTCAGAAGCGCCGGACTTCGAAATGATCCACGGCAACGTGCAATGCGGTCCATCAGCCAATGGCCCCTTCCCCGAAGGCGAACCAATCTCGATGCTGCGCATGATCCTAAAACTCACCAAAAACACTAAGAAACAGAATCTCCCGCCCATGTTCACCACCCCTCGCCCAGTAACACAAGCTGAGCTCATCGCACGCGAGGAACTCGCTAAGCGCCCAATCTGCTACGAGAGTGTCGAAGGCAACCGAAATCTAAAGGTCTTGGGAGGAAACACCATCGTCAGCGACAACGCAGGCTCCGAGCAAAGCCATAGAAGCTACGCCACCAAGGTTGCCGATGGCATTTACTTTATCTCCTGGTTGGGCAACCCCGCCTTTGGCAACCACATAGTCTTCAATGCCAAGACCAATAAGATCTATGAACACGTGATCCATCAGGGGCTGCGTAACGAGTGGATACACGACGCGAGCACCACTCCCGCCAAATAGCGCCCCGAATCAACAATGGGCCACAACTCGGAAGCTGTGGCCCATTGGCTTTGCTATCTCATGAAATGGTATTAGTAGACGTCACGGAGATAACGTTTCGCCTTTTTCAGCTCAGAAACATAGGCAATCGCTTCATCCTCGCTCTTGCCGCCGGCGAGCTCGATCACCTTGTGAATGGCTGAGTCCACATCTTTTGCCATGCGGGATGCGTCACCACAGATGTAGATACTCGCCCCTTCTTCCAACCATTGGAAAAAGTCGGCTGCATTTTGAATGATCCGGTTCTGAACGTAAATTTTCTCTTCTTGGTCGCGTGAGAAGGCAGTGTCTAGCTTCGTCAACAAGCCAGATTCCTGCCACGCGTCAAGCTGCTCGCGGTAGAGGAAGTCACAAGCTTCATGTTGGTCACCAAAGAACAACCAGTTCTTGCCTGAAGCGCCACGCGCTTCGCGTTCTTCGAGGTAAGCCCGGAAGGGTGCGATCCCCGTACCTGGGCCTATCATGATCACTGGCGCTGCGTCATTTTCTGGGAGTCTAAAGGCGCTATTGCTGTGCATGTAAACCTTGACTGGACGCTCGAGCTCGTGCTCAGCAAGGTAGCTAGAACAGACGCCGAGACGCTTGCGACCGTGGCTTTCCCACTCGACCTTACCCACCGTCAAATGCACCTCACCAGGGTGCGCCTTCGGGCTGGATGAAATCGAATACAAACGCGGCTTCAGCGGCTTCAAGGTGCTGACCAAAAATTCTGCGGTCGGGAAGGTAATCCCGAAATCAAGGATCGGATCAACGATCGTGCGACCGCTACAGTATTCTTTGATTGTCTCAGAGCTGGAGAGCAGTTCTTTGAGTTCTTCTGATTTGCTCAAGCGGCCACATGCCACGAGGAAGGCTTCCTGCAGGATGCTCACATCGTAGTGATAGAGTAAGGCTTCGCGAACCGTGACCGTGGAACCATCTTCAACGGTCGCTGGCTCGTCAGCAGCAATCAAGGTAGCCTCGAGGATTTCATCCACGAGCACGGCTGGGTTCTCAGGGAAGACCCCGAGCGCATCACCCACTTCGTAATCAATGCCAGATCCATCGAGGGAAATTTCCACATGGTGAGTTGCCTTTACTGAGCCCGCGCCATTCAGGTTCACGGTCTTCAGGAGACCCGCTGGGTATGGATTCTTCTTCGTGAACCCTGATTCCTCTTCGACCTCCAGATCCAATGCCACTGGCGCCGCGTCGGCTGAACCGAGCGCGGCCTGTGCCGCTTCGACCCACGTTGGAAAGAGATCATCGGGATCACCATCGACCTCAACCATGTCGGACACACGACTGGCTCCGAGAGCCTCGAGTCGTGCGTCAATCTCCTTGCTGCATTGGCAGAAGTCCGGGTAGCTAGAATCTCCCAGTCCCAGCACGCTGAAGTTGAGCCCTTCGCAGTTTGGTGCATCTTCTGCCATCAAGGCGGCGTGGAATTCAGCAGCGTTGTCTGGCGGCTCACCTTCCCCGTAGGTACTAGTAATGATAAGGAGGTTCTCAATCTCGCCAAGATCAGCTGGGCTGAGCTCGGACATATCGAGGACCTTAGCATCAAAGTTTGCGCCTCCAAGCAACTTGGCCGCCTTCTTACTGAGTGATTCAGCCGTACCAGTCTGGGAGCCGAATGCTATCGTCACGGGCACTGCCGGAGCCGCAGGCTCAGAACTGGTGGATCCGTCGCCTGAATACATTCCGGCAAGAAATCCGTTCAACCATGATCGCTGAGCTGAACTAAATGGGGCTGACTCTGGAATTTGTGGTGATGAAATCATATTGTATGTGCAATAAGTTTGGTAAAAAAATAATACTTCAGTTCTTAGGCAGCGACCTTGAGAGAGAACAATTCCTTGAGCTCCTCTAGGGTGTGGCGACGGGTGAACTGCCAGAACGTCTCATTCTCCACGCGCTTCGCCTGGTAGACCTTCAATACAGATAATAAGGTTTCTTGGATCTCTGGGAAAGTCATTGCGGGGAATACCTCATGGGCAATCGACTGGCGCTCGTCCACACCACCACCTAGCACGATGCTATAGCCTTCATGGCTTTCACCATCGATCTTCACCTTCGCCCCGATCATTCCGATATCGCCGATGTAATGTTGGGCACAGGAATGGTGGCAGCCAGTGAGATGAATGTTGATCGTGCGATCCAGCTCGATGCGTTCATCTAAAAATTGCGCCAGCTCCACTGCATTCCCTTTGGTATTTGCAGCGGCGTACTTGCACCCTTGATTCCCAGTGCAGGCGATAAGCCCGCCGGAAATCTTTGTGGTGGATGTCTGAAAGCCAATTTCTTGAATACGGTGCTTCACCTCCTCCACATCCTCATCCTTGATGTGTGGAATGATCAGATTCTGCCAAGCAGTTAGGCGGATATCGCCTCGACCCTTGTCGCGAGCGAGTGCCGCTATCGCCTTCATCTGGCTGGGCGACATGCGGCCCACCGGCACCACGACCCCAATGTAATTGAGACCTTCGGTGGATTGTGGATGCACTCCAATGTGGCCATGTTGGTCCGTGATGTCGCGGGCTTCACACTTTTCGAGCTCCAACTTCACCATTGGAAATGCGAGCTTCTGCTGCGTTTCATCTAGAAATTTCTCTACCCCCCATTGATCGACAAGGTACTTCAAGCGCGCTTTCTTACGATTGGTTCGATCACCATGCTCAATAAACACACGAATCATTGCAGCCGCGAGTGGAACAGCCTCGTCGGGCTTGATCAAGAGTCCGCAATCACTCGCAAATTGCTTATGCCCCGTGATGCCACATAACTGCACACGGAAATACACACCGGGCGCAACGCCGTGCCCCTCTCCCACACGCACCGCGTAGAAGGCGATGTCGTTGGTGTCGGCACAGACGGACACACGCCCACCATTATCAAATGAAATATTAAACTTACGCGGCAGACCATAGAGGTCTCGGTTATTGAGAATGAAATGATGCATCGCCTTAGCATATGGCAAGACATCGATTACCTCGTAGGGGTCAAAGCCACTGGTCGGACTCGCCGTGATGTTACGTAAGTTATCAGCACCTGCTCCTTTGGAAGTGAGGCCGATCTCCGTTAGCTTCATGAATGTAGGAACTACCTGTCGCGGCATGATCTCGCGCACTTGAAAATTGCCACGAGTGGTCACGTCAGCGTAGCCTCCCCCCCATTCCTCGGCGATCTCAGCCAGACCTTCCAGTTGATGTGACTGTAGCACACAGCCAGGAATGCGGCAGCGTAACATAAAGGAATCTTGCACCGGCTTCACATGGAAGAAACCATAAAACTTGTAGCGGAACATGTCTGCCGCTTCTGGAAATTGATCTGCCTCACCATTGGCTACCATCTCATCCCAAACATCCAGCCCATTGCGTTCATGCTTGATGAGCTCCTCCTTACAAAGATCATCCACTGGAGTGCCGTAGACACTTTCTTCTACCGACTCGGCCGGGTCATTGGTGAATTGGCCACACGCGTTTTGCCCGACAAATGGGACGCCGCCTGGCCTCTGGTGCACACCTTCGAAAAACCCCTTCAAGTATTCCTTCTGATCCGTATTGAATGTCTGCTCCATGATAATGTTAATGCTGTACACCAGCCTGGACTCTCCACCCTAGAAAAACCACGCGGCACAATGCCCAAAGCACATACCATTCCTTTACCTATTAATTTGATTCATCCATTCACGCATCAGCATTCATCAAGATTTCATCATCAATCCTGACCGATAAATCCTCACCAAGTTCCGCAGAAAATTCCCTTCACAGCGGATTCTTCTATCGCCACACTCATCACATGCACGACCGCGAAGACATCGCCGACATATTGGAACACATTGCCGTTCTTCTTGAGCTCAAGGGGGAAAATATTTTCAAGACCCGCGCCTACCGCAAGGGGGCAGATGTCCTACGCAGCGAGGAGATCGATCTCCGCGAGTTGGTGAAAACTAGCTCACTTAGCAGCATCACAGGCATCGGCAAAGCACTCGCCGATAAAATCGCAGAACTCGTCAACACGAGCCAGCTAGGCTTCTATAATGACCTCAAGGCCGAGTTCCCCCCCTCACTTTTCGAGCTATTCGAAATCCAAGGCCTGGGACCCAAGAAAATCAAAACGCTCTACACCAAATGCAACATCCACTCGGTGGCCGACCTGAAACAGGCGTGCGAAGACGGTAGCATCACGAGCGTCACTGGATTTGGCGCCAAGACAGTGGAAAAATTACTCAAAGCAATTGAATTCCGTGAAAACTTTGCCTCCCACTTCCGCCTAGGTGATGTCGCCGTCATGGCAGAAACCATGCTCGACTACATCCGTTGTCACCCAGCCACCCTGCGCGCCTGCCACGCGGGCTCCTACCGTCGCTCCAAAGAGATCTTGCATGATATCGATATCCTCGTGGCTACCAAACGCCCGGCAGAACTCACCCAATGGTTCAGCCAGCTGGATGAGGTCAGCGAAGTCATTGTCTGCGGCGAAACCAAAGCTTCCGTACGACTCGACAATGGACTCCAAGTCGATCTCCGTGCCGTCAGTAATAGCGCCTTCCCCTTTGCTCTCCAGTACTTTTCGGGGAGTAAAGAGCACAATGTCGCAATCCGGCAGCGCGCGCTCAAGCGTGGCCTCTCGCTCAACGAGTATGGTTTCACCGCCAAAGACGCCGCCGCCGAAGTCCCAACAGTCCACGAAGAGGCCGACATCTACGACGCCTTGCAGCTCGCGTTCATCCCACCTGAGCTACGCGAGAACCGAGGTGAAATTGAGGCTGCCGAGAACAATACGCTCCCACGCTTGATCGAGCTGGAAAACCTGCGTGGCACCTTCCACAACCACACCACAGCATCAGACGGCCGCAACTCGCTCCAAGAAATGGCTGACGCAGCCATCGAACATGGGCTCGAGTACCTTGGCATCGCCGACCACTCGAAGTCATCATTCCAAGCCAATGGACTCTACCCAGATCGCCTGCTCAAGCAGGTCGAAGAAATCCGCCAACTCAACCGACAATGGGACGGTAGCTTCAGGTTGTTGGCTGGATCAGAGGTTGATATCCTCAAAGATGGTAGCCTCGACTTTGATGACTCGATTCTGAGCCAGCTCGATTACGTCGTCGCCTCCGTCCACAATGCCTTCACACTCCCCGAGAAGGAAATGACCAAGCGCATCATCCGGGCGATGGAAAACCCGCAGGTCACCATGCTCGGCCACCTCACAGGCCGACTCCTACTCAAGCGCGACGCCTATCAGGTCAACGTCGATAAAATCATCGACTGTGCCGCCGAGACCGGCACCATCATCGAGCTCAACTGCAACCCCATGCGACTCGATATGGATTGGCGCCACTGGCACAAAGCCAAAGACAAAGGCGTGCGCTGCGCCATCAACCCGGATGCTCATCGCGTGGAACAACTCCAATTCATGGCCTTCGGGGTGCGACTCGCACGCAAAGGCTGGCTCAGCAAGGAAGATGTAATCAATACCAAATCCCTGACAGAAGTTCTTGAATTCCTGAAGATTTCCTAACAAGGTGTAGAAGCTCTAAATGACCAATCCTATGATACTTTCAAACAAGCTAGCTCTCCTTGCAGGGGATGAACCCGACATCATTTCTGTGATCATTGCGATCATTGCCATATTCGCGTCTCTGGTCTTCATCTACATCATTCTGAAGTTTTTCAAAACTTGGCTCCGAGCCCTCCTTTCGCGTGCACCGGTCGCGTTTAGCTCACTGATCGGAATGTGGTTGCGTAAGGTCCCCTTCGAACTCGTGGTGGACAGCCGAGTGACCGCAGTCAAGGCAGGCTTAGGCTATGACACCGACGAACTGGAAGCACACTACCTAGCAGGTGGCGACATCTCCAATGTCGTACTCGCCCTCATCGCAGCAGACAAAGCCGGCATCAACCTCAACTTCAAGCGCGCTTGCGCCATCGACCTCGCCACCAAAGATACCGGCAAGACCGTACTCGAAGCTGTGCGCACCTCCATCAACCCCAAGGTGATTGATTGCCCGTCACCCACCACTGGGCAAACAAAAATCACCGCCGTGGCCAAAGACGGTATTGCTGTCAATGCTCGTGCCAGAGTCACCGTACGCACCAATCTCGAACGCTTCGTCGGCGGTGCCACGGAAGAAACGATCATCGCACGTGTTGGTGAAGGGATTGTTACCGCAGTAGGTTCCGCAGCGTCCTATAAGGAAGTCCTCGAGAACCCAGACTCCATCTCTCGCCTCGTGCTCACCAAAGGAGTAGATTCCTCCACCGCTTTCGAAATCCTCTCGATCGACATTGCTGACGTCGACGTCTCAGACAACATCGGTGCGCGCTTGCAAGCAGAACAGGCAGAAGCCGATAAACAAATCGCCCAAGCCCGTGCGGAAGTTCGCCGTGCCGCCGCCGTCGCTGCAGAGCAAGAAATGTCCGCAAAAACACAGGAGATGAAAGCCAAGGTCGTAGAAGCCGAAGCCGAAATCCCAATGGCCATCGCCGAAGCATTCCGCAATGGCAACCTCGGCATCATGGAATACGCCAAGTACCAAAACATCAATTCTGACACCAAAATGCGAGACAACCTCGCCAAGGACGAAGAATAACATCGCGTGGTAGGTCGTTCTTAGCAAGTAGCCCAACTTGCCCAAGAGCACCTACCACTACCACCTCCCATTTTTCGCACTGTCCCGCCACCACTTGATGAACTTCCACATCCTCGCAGAATCTGAATTCCCAGCACAGCTGATCCTTTTCGGCTTGGTCGTGTTGTTCAGTTTTATCAAGTGGTTGTTCCAAAAAATCACTGGCACCGGACAAGCCAAAGCCGAACGTGATGAAGACGTGCTCGAGTCGCTCTACGATTCCTACCGCGAAACAATTGTCCAACGCCAATCTGGCACCAACTCCCCCCAGCAAGCTGAAGTAAATGACTGGGGGGATCCAGTCGTCGAACCCTTGGTGCAAACCGCTCCTGAAGTGCCTGTGGAAGCCGCACCCGCTATCGATGCCTACCAGTTGGATATCAAAAACCTTCCTAAAAAGCTCGAGGTCTCAGCGCCAATCTCAGTAGCGCAAAAGAAATCAAAGTCGCAGAGCAACACCAGCCTCATCCGCTCACTGCAAAATAAAAGCGAACTCAAAAAGGCCATCATCCTTCAGGAGATCCTCAACAAACCCAAGGCTCTGCGCTAGAGACCCGACACCGCCAGAGAAATAACACAGAACATTTCTCACTCGCCTATTGCTACTTCGACGTGCTTTTGGTTGAACCATTGTTATGGATTCCTTGTTTCCGGAAGAATCAGAACAATCGAACGCTTCTGACCCACAGCTCGACGGCCAACCACTCGCATCTCGCATGCGCCCGCAATCGATCGGGGAGATTGCCGGACAACAACACATCCTTGCTGAAGGCAGCTTGCTGCGGCGGGCCATCGAGGCCGATCGCTTTAGCTCCCTCATATTCTATGGCCCCCCGGGAACGGGCAAAACCACCATAGCTAGCGTCATCGCCAATTCCACCAATTCACGATTTGAAATGCTCAATGGTGTCGATAGCAATGTGGGGGAAATCCGCGATTGCATCGCCCAAGCCAGAACCTGGAAGCAACTCCGCGGTAAATCAACCATTCTCTTCATCGACGAAATCCATCGTTTCAACAAAGCCCAACAAGACGTTCTCTTGCCGCATATCGAAAAGGGCTCGATCCGCTTCATTGGTGCTACCACCCACAATCCCTATTACTACGTCAATGCCCCACTGACCTCACGCTCACAGATCTTCCAGCTTGAACCAGTCAGCGAAGAAGACATTGTCGCCACCCTAGAACGCGCAATCCATGACCCTGAACGTGGCTTTGGGAAACATCAAATCGAGCTTGAACAGGGCGCCCTATCGCACCTAGCTAAAGTCTCGGACGGGGACGTCCGCAAAGCACTAAGCGCCCTCGAACTCGCTGTGCTCAGCTCAAAGCCCTCCAGCAGCCAAGGCATCACCCTCGATTTAAAGACCGCCGAAGAATCGATCCAGCAAAAAGCCATCGTCTACGACGCCAAAGGTGACGCCCACTACGACACCATCTCGGCATTCATCAAGTCCATCCGCGGCTCAGACCCAGATGCCGCCCTCTACTGGCTGGCGAAGATGCTCTATGCCGGCGAGGACCCGCGCTTCATCAGCCGCCGCTTGGTGATCTCAGCAAGCGAGGACATCGGCCTCGCCGACTCCAATGCTCTACGTGTCGCGATGGATGCTCACCAAGCATTTGAAACCCTAGGAATGCCCGAAGGCCGCATTCCCCTGGCACACGCCACCGTCTATCTAGCTACTGCTCCAAAATCAAATTCAGCCTACGCGGCCCTCGGAGCTGCCACCGACGACATAAAAAATGGCACCACCTTGACCGTGCCACCACACCTGCGCACCCCTACGCGCAAGAAGATTCTGGAGGGTAGCCACCCATCCGACCAATCAACTGAGTATTTTTATTCGCACAATTTTGAAGGGAATTACATTCCACAAGCGTACCTCCCAGAAGGAAGGACCTACTATCAGCCTACTGAGAACGGTCTCGAGAAACGCATTAAAGAACGCCTAGCCTACTGGCAAGGCCTTCATCAAAACGACACGCCATCATCATGATCCATTGGTTCGCCAAAAACCACATAGCCGCAAATATCCTTATGGCCGCCATCCTCCTGCTAGGTGGCTACACTGCATATTTCAAGCTACCGGTTGAGGTCGAGCCTGCCGTATCCTTCCCCAAAGTGGTGATCAACGTGCCACTCCGTGGTGGCACCCCACGTGACGTGGAGCAAAAAGTCATCCTCCCGATCGAAAGCGCCCTCGTCGGCATTGCTGGAATCGAACGTGTTGAATCACACGCCAATCGCAATAGCGGCTCCGTGCACCTCGATATCAGTGACGATGTCGACATCAAGGAAGTCAAAGCTGAGATCGAGTCGAAACTCGAATCCATCTCAACTTTCCCAGATGAAGCCGAAAATGCCAAAATCTACATCCCCTCCACCGCCTATTGGTTCGAAGTCATTACCGTAGTCGTTCACGGCAAGCTCTCCAATGACGAACTCATCGCCGCCGCGCGCAAGGTACGCGACGACCTGACCTCGCTCAATGGCATTTCAAAGGTCGTCATCAAAGGCCGGCTCAATAAAGAGATCGTCATCGAGATCGAACCCGAAGTTCTCAATGCCTATGGCTTCACCATGGACACCCTCTCGCGCGCCATCCGCGAGGCATCCCTCGACCTCTCAGCTGGATCAATCAATAACAATGGAGAACGCATCCTGATTCGTTCTAGCTCCCAAGCCTACAAACCTGAACAATTCCGCGACATCGTCATCTCCCGCTCCAATGGTTCAGAGCTCAAACTCGGCGACCTCGCCGATGTCAACTTTGCCAATGCCGATGACCAAAAAGTCCTGCGCTTCAACAATGAAGACGCCATCGCCATCGAAGTCCTACGCATGGATGGCGAAAACTCGCTCAAAATCGCCTCCGCAGTACACCAATACGTGAATGACTCCAGTGATCGCTTCCCCACCGGAGTCAAGCTCTCCACTTGGGATGATGATTCCGTCAGCCTCAAGAGCCGCCTCAAGCTCCTCTCGTCAAACCTCATCCAAGGCGCCGTCCTCGTGCTCCTCTTCCTCGGGCTCTTCTTGCGCCCCACCATCGCTCTGTGGGTCGTTATCGGAATCCCTATCAGCTTCGCAGGCGGCATTATCAGCATGCAATACCTCGGCGTCTCTGCCAACAACATGAGCATCTTCGCCTTCATCCTCGTGCTTGGAATAGTCGTCGATGACGCCATCGTCACAGCCGAGAACATCTACTCCAACATCCGCAGCACCGACGGCAGCACACTCGATGCCGTGGTCAAAGGGACTAAAGAAGTATCCACTCCCGTGACCTTTGGCATGCTCACCACCATCGCCGCCTTCACCCCCTTGATGTTTATCGATGGCTACCTAGGCACCATGGCAAAGCAAATCCCACTCATCGTCATCCCTGTGCTGCTATTCTCCCTAGTAGAATCTAAGCTCATCCTTCCAGCCCACCTCAAGTATCTCAAAACCAACCGCAAAGGTAATAATTGGCTGCTACGCCTCCAACGCTCTATCGCCGACGGCTTTGAAAATGTGGTGCAAAAGCTCTACCGCCCAAGCCTCGATTTCTGTATCCGCCACCGCTACTCGACGCTCGCCTCCTTCATCGCCATCTTTATGCTTACCGCTGGTTGGTTTGTGAAGTCGGACAACTTCAATGCCTCGCCCTCCACCGATCGCTACTACATCTTCGCCTCGCTCGACATGGTCAATGGCACAAGCTACGAGACCACCGATCAAAAAGTGATGGATATCGTCGCAGCCCTAGACTCTATTCGCCCAGATTTCGTGGACCCCGAAAGCGGTAACTCCCTCATTCTCGATACCCTTACCTCATCTGGCGGAAAACCATGGCGCACCAATGCCGACCCCACGGAAGGCTACATCCTAGTCTCGATCACCCCACCCAGCCAACGCTCTGAACCGGGCCCGAGTAACCAAGAAATTGCCAGCGCTTGGAAAGATGCCGTCGGCGAAATCCAGGGGGCTCGTTCTTTCTACATTCGTACCCAGCGCAATAGCACCCGAGGCCGTAGTGCTGATCCCGTTTCCGTAGAGTTACGCTCAAACAACGATGAAGAGAGAATTGCCGTCACCCGAGAACTCAAAGACTGGCTGATGCAACACGACTCAATCGATAACGCTTGGAACAATTCCGATCGCACCCAGCGTGAAATGATCATCAAGCTCAACGAACACGGCCGTGAAGCCGGACTCTCAGAACAATCACTCGCCCGCCAGATCCGTAATGCCTTCTTCGGTACTCAGGTCCAAAAATTCATGATCGGCGATGCCGAACAACGCGTCATGCTCAAGCTTCCCAAAGACATGCGCAGCTCCACTCACACCCTAGAAACACTCAAAATACCACTTCCTGGAAGCAACCAGTTGGCCGACATGAGCCACTTCGCCAGCATCGATGAAGGTAGTTCACCACCAAGGATCGAACGCGCCGACGGTGCCCGCCTCGCCTGGGTGCGCGCCAACCCAAAAGATGGCTTCAAGACCATCAAAATCGAACCAGAACTCACCGAGACCCTCAACCAACTCTGCCTCGACTATCCCAGCGTCACCTGGCGTTATAAGGGTGAGTTGGCTGAGTACAAGGAAGGCAACCAAAAACTCATCGCTCTATCCATCATCCTAGTATTCACCCTCTACTCGCTATTGGCTATCCCATTCAAGTCGATCATCCAGCCATTCCTGGTCATGATCGCCGTGCCCTTTGGCGTCATTGGAGCCTACTGGGGCCACGTGATTCTCGGTATAGACATCTCCTTCCTCAGCTACTTTGGCATGCTCGCCCTCGCTGGAGTGGTGGTGAATGACTCACTAGTGATCGTCGACTTCATCAACAACAAACGCCAACAAGGAATGCCCATTCGTGAAGCTATTGCCCAAGCGGGCATTCGCAGGTTCCGCCCCATCTTCCTCACCTCCGTCACCACCTTTGCCGGTCTCATGCCCATCATGTTTGAAACCTCGATCGAGGCGCAGTTCATGATCCCTATGGCCGTATCACTCGGCTTCGGCATCCTCTTCGCCACCGTGATCACGCTCTACCTCGTCCCCGCCTCCTATGCCATCAGCGTCGATTTGACCCCCTCACGCCGATCCGACCATAAAGGCTAACCAATAACGCTCGACATCGGTCACTTTTTACCAAAAATGACTAGATGGCTTTTGATATCCAGCGTGTAGACATCCCCAAAAACAGCGACTCAAGTCGAGGTCTGGGGGCGTCAGAGCTTGCGACGCCGCACAATATCCTGTTCGCCCGCCACGACAAGCTAGAGTCCCTCCAGCAAGAGAATCTTGCAAAGCGCCCGAACCAGCAAGTCTCGATCATTTTCAACTTCGAAACAAGCGGGGTGGTTCACCTCGACCACCTCGAACTTGAGCTCCACCCACAGCACGCGATCGTCATTCCCCCATACCAATTCCACCACTTTACCAACCCGCATCAGGCGCATATGAATTGGTTGGTCTGCACTTTTGACCTTGCCACTCCCAGCTTCATCGAGCCACTCCACAACCGAGCCATCCCACTGAGTAATATCACTCTTGAGAGCCTCAGCAGAGCGCTCGATATCTTTCTCAACAAGCACGAAGCACCCTGCGCCATCGATGAACTTCAGGCACTCATCCTCACCACAGTGATTCGCCTCAAACAAGAAACCTCGATCAAGGCTCGCCCCTGCACCCTCAGTACCAATGACGTGGTGGGCTCGGTGAACCGAATACTAGCCGACACCCCAAACACGAAGCTCTCCATTCACCAAATAGCAGACGCTTTCTCGCTTTCGCCCTCACGCATGCGCGCGATTTTCCGTGAGGCCGCAGGCGTCTCACTCGGTCAGTACATGCTCAACTTCAAAATCCATACCGCATTGGCATTGCTCGCAGACAAGTCCATGAGCATCTCCGATATCGCCCACCAATCTGGCTTCTCTTCGATTCAGGCATTCAGTCGCACCTTCAAAGACAGAATGGGCAAATCCCCCTCAAAGTTCCGCCGCTAAGTCTTTACTGACTTCGCCTCGACATTTGATCATCCACATCGCAGGCTTATCATCACCTACAGACCTAGCACCCTAACATGCCTGATTCACTCACCCAAGCCATCCGTAATGTCCCCGACTTCCCTAGCCCAGGGATTCAATTCAAAGACATCACCCCCATCCTCTCCAACCCAGCACTCTTCCAGCAAGCAGTCGACTCCATGGTAGACATCGCCCGCAGCTATGATGCTGATAAAATTGTAGGGCTCGATGCACGTGGATTCCTCTTCGGCCCACCCGTCGCACTCGCATTAGGTATCGGATTCGTTCCAGTGCGCAAAGCAGGGAAACTCCCAGCCTCCACAATCTCTGAGAGCTATTCACTCGAATATGGCGATGCCACACTCGAAATCCACCAAGACGCACTTCAGCCCAATGAACGCGTGCTCATAGTCGATGACCTTCTCGCCACTGGCGGCACCGCATCTGCTAGTATCAAACTCATCGAAAGACTTGGCGCACGTCATGTAGCAAGCGTATTTCTTATCGAACTTAGTTTACTAAATGGCAGAGCCCACCTAGACTCCGCCCCCGTACACTCAATCACCCAATTCACCTAATAACTACACTCCAATTATTATGTCTAACTGGCAATCATACTCCAAACAGTTAACACGTTATTCCGATCTCGGATTCTCCATCGACCTCTCGCTCATGGACATCGAAGATAGCTTCCTTGACTCTATGCAGCCCAAGATTGAGCGAGCTTACGACGACATGAAAGCTCTCGAAGCTGGTGAAATCGCCAACCCAGACGAAGGCCGAATGGTCGGGCACTACTGGCTCCGCGATGATTCGCTTGCACCATCCGCTACCATCAAAGCCCAAGTCACCGAGCCACTCGCTCAACTCAAGAAATTCTCTGCAGACATTCTCAGCGGGAGCATTTCCGCACCATCTGGTGCTCGCTTTGAAAACCTCCTCGTCGTCGGCATCGGTGGCTCAGCACTCGGCCCACAATTCGTCTACCAAGCACTTGGTTCAGCCTCCAAGCTCACCACCTATTTCTTCGACAACACCGACCCAGCGGGAATCGATCAAACACTCAGCGAAATCGGCTCAGGCCTCAGCAAAACTCTTGTCTTGGTCGTCTCCAAGTCCGGCGGCACCCCTGAGACCCGCAATGGCATGCTCGAAGCTCAAAACTTCTTCGAAAAGAACAAACTCGACTTCGCCAAACACGCTGTAGCCATTACCGGCGAAGGCTCAAAGCTCTTCAACTACGCTAGCACGAACAAGTGGCTCACCACCTTCCCTATGGAAGATTGGGTCGGGGGCCGCACCTCCGTCATGTCCACCGTTGGACTCGTGCCTGCAGCACTCCAAGGCATCAATATTGACCAATTCCTCGCTGGCGCAGCCGCCATGGATAAACACACCCGCAGTACTGATACGAACAGCAATGCTGCCATGCAGCTTGCTCTTGGCTGGTACCACTCCGGCAACGGTAAAGGTGAAAAAGACATGGTCGTACTCCCCTACAAGGACAGCCTCTCCCTCTTTTCTAAATACCTCCAACAGCTCGTCATGGAATCTCTAGGCAAGGAGCTCGACCTCGACGGCAACGTCGTGAATCAAGGTATCGCAGTCTACGGAAATAAAGGATCTACCGACCAACACGCCTACGTGCAACAACTCCGTGACGGAGTCAAAAACTTCTTCGCCACCTTCATCGAAGTGCGTAAAGGCCGTAGTGGTGAAAGCATCGAAGTAGATCCAGGCATCACAACAGCTGACTACCTCCAAGGCTTCCTTCGAGGCACCCGCAAGGCTCTCCACGAGTCAGGTCGCCCATCCATCACCATCTCGATTGACACCGTCACACCATACTCCGTAGGCATGCTCATCGCTCTCTTTGAACGCGCCGTTTCCTTCTACGCGTCGCTCGTTAACATCAACGCCTACCACCAACCGGGCGTTGAAGCTGGGAAAGCCGCTGCCACAAGCTTCCTCGAACTCCTCAACCAAGTGCGCGGCGCACTCACTGGCTGGGACAAAACTGCAGAAGACATTGCGGAAGCAACTGACAACGATCCAGAGACTGTCTACCACGCACTCATCCATCTTGCCTCTAACGGCGAAGCCATGCTCAACGAAGGCTCATCCCCAGCGGAAGATAGCTTCAAACTCTAGGTATCACACCACCTAACTCACTCTATCATCAAGCCTCACCAGCTCACAGTTGGTGAGGCTTTTTCATGCCATCAGCCAGTCCGCATACCGCCCTACTCAAGGATTACTGCTAGAACTTCTACCAAAGCTACGTAGATTATAACGATGCGTCTCAGTCGACACTCAATGCCAGCATGTAGGGCATACCAATGATTGCTCAACCACCATCCCAAGCTCGCTCACATCATGAAATTTCTACTCCATCTACCGATACTTACATTCTTCACCAGTATCAACTTCTTCGCCATCTCCGAAGTCTACGCCACGGATCGCCCTAACATACTCTGGGTCAACAGCGAGGACAACGGAGCCCAGTGGCTCAGTTGTTATGGTTCCCCAAATGCGAGCACCCCCAACCTTGATAAGCTCGCTGCTGAAGGCTTTCGCTACACCCATTGTTACTCCAACTCAGCGGTGTGCGCCCCCACCCGCACGACCTGGATCACTGGCGTGCACGCTATTTCTATGGGAACTCAACCCATGCGCAGCCGCTACAGTATTCCACATCAACTCATCCCCTACTGGCCCGACCAACTACCGGCCGCTGGTTACCTAGCCACAAATTTCTCGGGAAAGAATGACTTCAACATTGGCAGTCGCCCAGACAAGGACGCCTGGCAGGATAGCGACACGCCAAACAACTGGTCCACGCTCAAACAACAGCAACCCTTCGTCGCATTCAAAACCATCAGTGTCAGCCACGAAAGCGCCCCCTTCCCATCCAACAAACGAGGTTTCAGCGATAAGCATGCTGATGCAATAGTGCTACATCCTTATCACCCAGACCTACCTGAGGTGCGCAGCTCCTATGCCAAATACGCTCAAGCAATGCACACAATGGACCAAGTTTTTGGACGGCTCATTGAGCAATTGGAAGCGAACGGCCTACGAGACTCCACCATCGTGATTTACTGCTCCGATCACGGAGGTGTACTACCACGCAGCAAGCGCTTCCTCTATACCAGCGGGACACATTGCCCACTCATCGTCTACATTCCTGAAAAATGGAAACACCTCTATCCCGCTGAACAACCAGGAATGACAGTCGATCGACTCGTAAGCTTCATCGACATGCCAAAAACAATCCTGAGCCTAACCGGAGCAAGCATCCCTCCCGCCATGCAAGGCTCAATCTTTCTGGGTGAACACACCGAAGCCGAACCCAAATACCACTTCAGCTACCGAGGTCGTGCAGACGAAACGGTCGACATGGTTCGAGTCATGAGAACCAAGCGCTACCTCTACATGAAGAATTACATGCCCTGGGCTCCTCACGGGCAACACCTTTCCTACATGTGGCGCATGGAAGCCACACCTGCCTGGCACCAGCACTTCAAGGAAGGCAAATGCACCCCTGTCCAAAGCAGGTTTTTCCAAGCTCGGCAGGTCGAAGAATTCTACGATCAAGCTCAGGACTATCACAACATCGACAATCTGATCAATGCGCCAGAACAACAAGAGACCATCGCATTGCTCCGTAACACACTGCGCCAGCAACAGCTCGCCACCTATGATTCAGGATTCCTACCAGAACTGATGCGCCAAGCCAGAGCTGATAAATACAAACTAACAATCTACGAAATGGTGCGTCGGCAGGACCTCTATCCGCTGGACCAATACCTCGACTATACCGACATGATTTTAGAGAAAAACCCTGAAAACCTCCCGCGATTGATCGAAGACACCACAAACGTGGATGAAGCCATTCGTTTCTGGGCAGTCTGCGGACTAGCCTACCTAGGGAACGAAGCAAAAGCTGCTGCCACAGCACTCAAGCAAGCCAGCAATGATCCCTTTATTGAGATCCAGATCATGGCGCATTTCGCTCTCGCAACATCTCAAGGAACTTCCAAACAAACTCTCTCGGTGTTCAAAGAGATGCTTCAAAGCGCACCCGAAGCCGTCGGTGGCGCAGGTTATGCGAGCCTGATCCAGTCACTTAGTAATCTCCTCAAAGGGAACTAACAGCAGGACGCTTGAGCCTACTACTGCAGCTCCTATTCTCCAGAAGACCAACAAAAAACACCCAATCCCTGGCATCAGGAACTGGGTGTGAAAAGTCTTAAAAGAGGCTTCGCTTATGCCTTAAAATCCTCAAAGAGGATGCGGGAAACTTGCTCCACATCCTTATCACCGCGCCCTGATAGGTTGGCAATGATGATGCTATCCTTCGGCATGCTACCAGCAACCTTCGACACATAAGCCATCGCGTGCGAACTCTCGAGAGCTGGGATAATCCCCTCAGCAGATGAAAGCTCTTGGAAAGCAGCCAATGCTTCGTCGTCAGTAGCAAAATCGTACTCTGCACGGCCGATGTCTTTAAGATAGGCATGCTCTGGACCAATCGCTGCGTAGTCGAGCCCTGCACTCACCGAATGGGTCAACTCGATCTGACCATCATCATCAGCAAGCAACCAGGTCTTGGTACCCTGAAGCACACCAAGCTTACCCCCTTGGAAGCGCGCTGCATGGCGCTCCTTAACAATGCCATCACCGCCCGCTTCCACACCCATCAATTGCACGGACTCATCGTCAATGAATGGGTGAAACAAACCGATCGCATTTGAGCCACCACCGACGCAAGCAACACACAAGTCTGGAAGGCGTCCCTCTTGTTCGAGGATTTGCTCGCGAGCCTCTAAACCGATCACGCGATGGAAATCACGCACCATCATAGGGAACGGATGTGAACCCAACGCTGAGCCGAGAATGTAATGTGTGTGGTCCACAGTCGCCACCCAATCACGCATTGCCTCGTTAACCGCATCCTTGAGTGTCGCCTGTCCATTGTGAACCGCACGCACCTCAGCACCAAGCAAACGCATGCGAGCCACATTGAGCGCCTGGCGCTCCATATCCACAGCACCCATGTACACCACACATTCCATACCGAATCGGGCACACACAGTAGCCGTAGCCACACCGTGCTGCCCGGCACCAGTCTCAGCGATGATACGCTTCTTACCGATGCGCTTGGCTAGAAGAATCTGACCGATCGCATTGTTGATCTTGTGGGCTCCAGTGTGGAGGAGGTCCTCACGCTTGAGGTAAATCTTGGCACCACCGAGCAACTCAGTCCATCGCTCCGCATAGTAGAGCGGCGTTGGGCGCCCACAGTACTGGCGCAGCAAATAGTTGAGTTCTTCTTGGAAGCGTGGGTCGCTCTTGGTTTCCTCGTACATTGTTGCAAGGTCCTGCAAAGGCTGCATCAATGTCTCAGGGACAAACATGCCCCCATAGGTTCCAAAGTGACCACTGGCATCGGGTAATGGCGTGTGCATGACTCCCCATACGCTAGCTCAGGGCATTTTTCAAGGGGGATTCGGACATTCCAGAACGATCTACCCTCTAGCTCACTCGCCTCTCCACAGATCGATGAATCATCTCAGGAAATAGCATCTAGTCGACAACTCGAATAAGAACCACGCATCACCCAAAATAACGATGCCACTATGCATCCCTTCCCTTGACATTCCCATCCCCCCCTCCCCAACATAACTTCCCTTATTAGATATTCTAATACGAACCACTACAATGAACCTCCAGATGAAACTCACCACAAGCGCCATAGCATTTGCTCTATCACTCGGTCTTCTATCAGCCAACGAAACCCGGCTCTACGTCAGCATTGAAACCGGCACGAAACAAAACTCTAGCACGGACTCAAGAGTCTACCTCAGCGTCAACAAAGAGGAAAAATCATACCTCCTAGACATTCCCGGCAAAAATGACCGTGAAGCGGGGGCAACAGACACCTACGAAGCCATCCTGCTCGACATCAAACCTGAAGACATCGAATGGATCTCAATTCGCATCGAAGGCGATGACGCATGGTACCCAGAACGCTTCCATTTCCATGTCAAACAAGGAGACAATGAAAGTGAAAAACTCAGTATCCGTAACCGCAAATGGATGTCCTCAGTCAAAGAAAAGGTTCGTTCCAAAGAGGTGTTAAAATTGCGCATCAAAGGGAAACTTAAAATCGAGGATTAAGGCGGCTTAAGTCTTGAATCTTCAGAGCATCCCATTACAACCAGCGACATGTCAGCTATTCCCAATGTCCTAGCCGAGCGATACGCGTCACAAGCGATTCGCAATATCTGGTCCGCAGAAGGCCGAATTGTTCTTGAACGCGAATTCTGGATCGCCGTCATGAAGGCGCAAAAGGAATTGGGTCTCGATATCCCTCAGGAGGCCATCGAAGCCTACGAGGCAGTAAAATCTGACGTCAACCTTCAGTCCATCATGGACCGTGAGCGCGTCACCCGTCACGATGTGAAAGCCCGTATCGAGGAATTCTGTGACCTCGCTGGACACCAACACATTCACAAAGGCATGACCTCCCGTGACCTCACCGAAAATGTGGAGCAACTTCAGGTCTACCGCTCGCTTCTTATCCTCCGCGATAAAACAATTGCAGCTCTCAGCAAGCTCGACGAACGCGCCCAGCAATGGCAGGGCCTCATCCTCACCGCTCGCACCCACAACGTGGCCGCTCAGCCGACCACATTTGGCAAACGTATCGCCATGTTTGGCGAAGAACTCCTCGGCGCTCTGGGTTCCCTCAACAGCCACATCGAAAGCTACACCGTTCGCGGTCTCAAAGGTGCCGTCGGCACCCAAATGGACCAAATTTCTCTCTTCGAAGGCGACCTTGAAAAAGTGAGCGCTCTCGAGACAAAGATCTGCAAGCACCTCGGCATCCCTGAAGTCTACGACAACGTCGGCCAAGTCTACCCACGTAGCCTCGACTTCCGCACCGTTTCCGTTCTTACCGACCTCGCGGCTGGCCCATCCTCATTCTCACGCACACTCCGCCTCATGGCTGGACACGAGACCGCAAGCGAAGGCTTTGCCAAGGGACAAACTGGCTCCAGCGCCATGCCCCACAAGATGAACTCTCGCTCCTGCGAGCGTGTCAATGGCTTCCAAACGATCCTCAAAGGCTACCTCGCCATGGCATCTGGCCTCGCCGGTGACCAATGGAACGAAGGCGATGTGTCCTGCTCCGTGGTGCGCCGCGTGATGCTACCGGATGCCTTCTACGCTTGTGACGGCATGTTCGAGACCTTCCTCACCATCCTAGTACAGATGAACGCCTACCCGGCAGTGATTGAAGCCGAAAACGAGCACTACCTCCCCTTCCTCATGACCACCACGATCATGATGGAGGCTGTCAAAGCTGGTGTTGGCCGCGAACTCGCACACTCCGCCATCAAGGAACATGCTGTTGCCACCGTCAACGACCTCCGTGCCCGTGAGATCTCTGAAAACGATCTACTTAAGCGTCTCGCCGATGACGAGCGCCTACCTCTCAGCCTCGAACAGCTCCAGACACTACTCAATGAAGGTCGTGAAAACGCAGGCACCGCACGCATCCAAGTGGATGCCTTCAGCAAGTCGATTGCGGCGTGGAAGGCTCGCTTCCCTCAAGCCGCAACGTACGAGCCAGGCTCTATCCTCTAGTCACGACAACGTTCGTACTTGAGCAACTTTCACCGGCAAAATATTCAGCTGAGGTCGACAAGACCTCAGCTTTTTGGCATATAGCCCCTAAGCATTGACACCATCAACCATGCAACAAGTCATCGATTCCATCAAATCCCAAGCCGAGCAGTCCCTCATCCCCGCCCTCAGAGCAGCTGAGGACCAGACCGAGCGCGCCGTCTTGATCAAGTCCTTCATCAAAGTGGAAGACAGAAAAATTCGTGACATGCACGACGCTGGTGCTGGTGGGCAGCGCGTCGCTGGCGCACGTTCCGCGATGCTCGACGCAGCCATTCATGCCGCCTTCATCACCACTGAAGAACGCCTCTCCCCAAAAGGCAAAGTGAAGGTCGCCGTCACCTCAGTAGGTGGCTACGGACGTGGTCTCCTCAACCCCGGCTCGGACATCGACTTACTCTTCATTCTCCCCGTCAATTCTACCAAGATCGCCACGCTCACCAAAACGCTGATTCAAGAGATCCTCTACTTGCTCTGGGATACTGGATTCAAGGTCGGCCATGCCACACGCTCGATCAGCGAATCGATCCGTGAAGCCAAGGCTGAACAGCAATCCAAGACTGCGCTCATGGACACTCGCTACATCGCCGGAAACGAAGCAATGGTAGACAAGTTCATCACCACCTTCCGCCGCGATTGTATCCAAAAAAACCCAGAAGCCTTCTTCGAGCTCCGCCGCAACGACATCAGCAGTAGACACAAGAAGTATTCACACACCGTCTTCCTCCAAGAACCACACGTCAAGGAAAGCTGCGGCGGATTGCGCGACTACCAAAACATTATTTGGGTCGCCAATGTCGAGCGCGGCACCTGCAACCTCGAAGACCTCGTGAAGGAGAAAATCCTCACCAAGGGTGCTTACAAAGAACTCGAAGCCGCCTACGATTTCATCCACCGCGTGCGCAATGAGCTACACTACCACACAGGTCGCTCGACTGACATTCTAACACTACAACTCCAAGGAGTCGTCGCCACCAATTTTCAATACCCAGAGAAGAGTATCCTGCGCCGCTGTGAATCGTTCATGCGCGATTATTACCGTCACACCCGTGCGATCTTCAACCATACCAACTCCTTGATGGAAATCTTCCACATCGAGATTCAGGAAAATGATAAAGTCAGCAGCTGGCTCAAATTCATTCCAAAACCTCAGAAAAAGCGCAGCGAGCACGATGGCTTCGTGTTCCGCGATGGTCGTATCTACCCAAAGCATTCTGACATCTTTAAAAATGACTCAGGCCGCATGATGCGCGTCTTCCAAGAAGCGCAACGTCGCAACCACACACTGGCGCCAATCATGCGCCGACTCATCAAAGAGAACATCTCACTCGTCAATGAAGAATTCCTCTTCAGCAAGGCGAACCGTGAAACCTTCCGCGCGATCCTCGAGCGCAAGGGCGACGTCGCCCATATCCTGCGCGCCATGCACAAGGTTCAATTCCTCGGCAAGTGGATGCCTGAGTTTGGCATGCTCGATTGCCTCGTGCAACACGAGTTCTTCCACCGCTACACCGCGGATGAGCACACCCTCCGTTGTATCGACCAACTCGATGCGCTCGTCGAAGACCAACGCCCTGAACGCAGCGTCTATCGAGACATCTTGATGTCCTTCACTGATCCATACGCGCTCTATCTGGCCCTCATCCTACACGACACAGGACGCGCCGAGAACCTTCGCGAACACACCGACGGTTCGGCCGTGATGGCCGCCCGCGTCTGCTCACGCTACAAGATCAAAGGGGCTCGCCGTAGCCTCATGACCTTCCTCGTGGACCACCACCTCACCTTCTGGAAGTACGCCACCAATAAGAACCTCGAAGACCCAGAAGTCATCGAAGAATTTGCTGGCATCATGAAAACTACAGAACGCCTGGAAGCGCTCCTACTCTTCACATACGCCGACTCAAACGGCACCAATGAAGAGGCTTGGTCGCCTTGGAAAGAAAGCCTCATGCTGCAGCTCTATCGCTCAACTCGTAGCTTCCTCACGAATGGAAAAAATCAATACGAAGCCGAGCAACAAGAAGAAATGCAGAAGCTCAAAAAGGTCACCAAGTCGATCCTGCGTGAGAAATACCACGAGCAACTCGACCTCCACTTCGAGCGCATGCCCGAGCAATACTTCCGCTACCGTGCACCTGAGTCGATTGCCATCCACGTGCGCGCCGTGCGCCGCTACCTCATCAAGGATGAGAAGGCAGAGCCAGGCTTCCAGAGCTCTGACCTGCGTTGGATCAACCGCGACGACCGCGGCTACACCGAGCTCGTGGTCACCACGCACAACCGCCCGCTACTCATTGAAAAGGTCGCCTGTGCCCTGGCCGCCTCGCAAATCAACATCATCGCAGCCAATGTCTACACCCGCACCGACGGCATCACCTGCGACATCTTCCACGTCTGCACCGAGGACCAGCTCCCGGTCACCAATGCCAATACCAAAAAGAAAGTCGAAGACACCTTCTCGGAATTGATCCAACAAGAAGACTACCAGCCGGAGAAGCACCTCAAGAAGAAGCGTAACTTCCTCCAGCGCGACAGCTCAGACGGCGGCATTCCCTTCCCGGTTCGCGCCTTCGTCAACAACCACGCTAGCCAACAACACACCGCCATCGAAGTCCAAGCGCTCGACCGCATCGGCTTGCTCCACGACCTCTTCCTCGAAATCGGCAAGTCTGGCCTCGCCACGGTGCACGCGCGTATCTGCACAGAAAAGGGTGCAGCTGTCGATACGATCTACGTCAACCACCTCGACGGCACCAAGGTCACCGACCAAGATGAAATCCAAAAACTCGAGTACAACATCCAGAAACTCGTCGGCTTCGAGCATGCGGAGTAGCGGATGGTTATTGCTTAGTTGTTGTTTGTTAATAGTTAGCCAGCGCCGATGAGGCGCCGAAAGTGACTTTAAAAAAAGAAAGCCAGCGTGCCCTGTAGCTCGCTGGCTTTTTTGTGTTTAAAATAGATCAAGCCACTTAGCTCTCGCCATCGCCAAACATGACATTGATGACGCTAAAGATTGCAGCCCCGGCTGCAATCACCAGGCAGGTCGCGACAGTTCTCCAGAGCGCACCATCCTTGGCGAAGTCCCAGATGGCAAGGATACTCACCGTCACGCTCACCAAGATGCAAATCGTGATCACGTAGAAGGCGACATTGCGCACCGCCTTTGGGTTCAACACGCCGCGCTTGGGCTTTTGCTCCAACTTCGGCACCGCCGGTGGAGTCACTGGATCAGGAGATGAATGGTCTTCCATGCCTAACACGGTCACAGCAATTCCAGAGCCCGACAAGCGAAAAACTGCCCCGCTACCAATATCACTGGAGGGCTTGGCACTCCTCACCTAGTAGCACATCAGACACTATCAGCACGACCTTACTGTTCATTTTTAATTAAAGATTCGCCCACCATCGCCAGTACCTATAGATTAAGACACTCTGTTTACCCCATGATATCAGGCACTTACTAACCTATTAGCCACCCATGAAGCAACTGACCCACCTCCAAAAAACTATACATTTTTCATCCATCGCTTTTCTATTATCTCAAGCGAGTCACGCAGCTCCCTCCCACTCCACCACACAGATTGAGCGCGGTAAGACACTCTACCAACAAGTCTGCTTCACCTGCCATGGCACCCACCTTGAAGGTGGGATCGGTCCCGCCCTAGGCGATGCCTACTGGCGCCATGGCGACGACTTGGACTCCATCTACAAGGTCATTAGCGAAGGAGTGCCTGAATCGGAGATGCTAGCCTTCAAAGGCGTCTTTCCAGAGCAGAGTGACCGCGAAGCCATCGCCGCCTACATCCTCTCGGAGCAACTCGGCATGCGCTCCTTGGTGCGCTCGAAGTACGCCAAGGCCGCCTTCCAAGGGATGCGCTTCAGCCCAGAGCTCTTCAGCCAAGCAGAGCCGTACTTCAGCAAGCCAGTGCCCGAGAATGTGATATTCTTCGACAACAACTTTGATGGAGTTTCTCGCTTCGAAAGCCAGCTCGACATCAACGCCACTGGCACCTATTATCTCAACGTCCACGCACGCGGCCGTTGTTCGATCTTCCTCGATGGTGAGGAGATCTTTTACAGCAATCCCGAGGAAGGAATCGATGCTGACAAAGGAATGAAGAGCAAGCCGCTACAGCTTGAAGCCGGTAGCTACCAGCTCGACATCTTCAACGAACAAAAGAAGGCCTGGCAGCCACGCCTGCACCTGACTCTCTCCAAGGAAGGCGGCAAGCACGTCTCCTTGGTAGGTCGTAGCCTCCAAGGCAGCGTACCCAAAGAAGTTACTGCGGGCACAGAAGCCAAAGTAATCCGCAAGTGGATTCGTCAGCTCTCACCACGTACCCTGCTCTGCCTCCTTCCCAACAAGGTCATCGTGGCTTTCAACCCCACAACGGGCGCGGTTGAAAAGGCGTGGTCGCAGGCTAAGGTCAACCAAACTCCATCGCTGCCTGACCGCAGCGCCCGACCCTCCGAAATCGTCGGCACCCCGATTGTCACGCATAGCCTCAGCAGCATTCAATTTGGTGAACAAGAAATGCAAGCATTACGCTATTCCCAATACCGTATCGATGGCGACAGCGCTGTTGTCACCCTCCTCGCTGGAGAACATGCACTGGAACTACGCATCAGCCCCGAAGGCGCAAATGGCTACAGCATTAGCGGCCATAGCGAGCAATCGATCCCCGGCCTAGAAATCCAAAGCGCCTCAGGTCCGCTTCCGCTAAACACCCAGAACCAAACAAGCTTCATCCTCCGTGTCGACTAAACCACTTGCACCACCTTCAGCCATGAAACACGCACTTTTCTCTGCCGCCCTCCTCAGCTCCAGCCTCCTCCAAGCCGCGATTCCTGACGGCTACTCACTCGAAACCATTCCACTCCCGAAAGGCGCAGTCACCGTTCTTGGCGTTTGCAGCAAAGATGCTGACACCATCGCTGTGGCCACCTGGGAAGGCCAAGTCTGGGAATACAGCAATGGAGCTTGGTCGCTCTTCGCCGAAGATCTGATGGAGCCCAATGGCATTTACTACAATTCGAAAGACGGATGCTACTACGTGGCGCAAAAGCCAGAGCTCACGCGCTTGGTCGATGTCGACAAGGATGGGAAATGCGATCTCTACCAAAACTGGAGCTCCGGCTTTGGCTGGGGTGGCACCTACCATGAGTACCACTTTGGCCCAGTCGCCGACTCCAAGGGCAGCCTCTACGCCTCCCTCAATCTCGCCGCCAATCAAGGATTCCGCGTGGCTGACAACAAGAACCCCGCTGCGCCTGGCGCTGGCGGCAACATGGGCAGCACTGGGGCTTACCGCGGCTGGGTCTACCGCTGCGATAGGCAAGGCCACTTCCATCCCTTCGCGAGCGGCTTCCGCTCCCCAGCAGGCATCGGCGTGAGCCCGAACGATGAGGTCTTTGTCACCGACAACCAAGGCGATTGGTTTGGTGCCAGCCCGCTCTTCCATGTCGAGGAAGGAAAATTCTACGGCCACCCGGCCAGCCTCCCCGACCGGGAGGATTTCACCCCTGAATTAGTATCCTCGATGAGTGCTGCTAGCTTCGACAAGATCCGCAAGCGCCCCGCCTTGTGGATCCCGCGCAGCCTCGCCCAATCGCCAGGTAGCCCAGTTTGGGATACCACCGAGGGGAAATTTGGCCCTTTCAGTGGGCAAATCTTCGTCGGCGACCAAACGAAGTCTAACTACTTCCGCTGTGGCGTGGAGATGGTGGCTGGTGCCTACCAAGGATTCTGTATCAACTTCCTCGATAAGACAGAATCTGGCACAGTGAAGATGGACTTTGACTCGCAAGGCCGCCTCTGGAGCGCCCAAGTTGGCCGCGGCTGGCTCAGCCAGGGAGGCAAGCGCACCGCGCTGCAATTTGCCCAGTGGGATGGCGAGACGGTCCCTTTCGAAATCTATGATGTCTCACTCACTGAAACCGGCTTCCGAGTAAACTTCACCCAGCCCTGCGCCAAGCTCCTCACCCCGAGCGTGAGCCAACACTACTACAATTACTCGAGCATGTACGGCTCAGATGAGATCGATAAAAAGCGCGTCGCCGTCAGCAAAAGCAGCTGGTCAGACGACCACAAGAGCCTGCACATCGAACTGCCGCTAGAACCCGGGAAAGTCTACACCCTGGATTTCCATGGACTGCAGAGCGCCGCTGCCAAGCCCCTCATCAACCACACTGCCTACTACACGGTGAATCGCCTGCGTCACGCAAAAACGGCTGAGTGATCGGGCGCAATGCCCGCTACTCAACCGCTCATAAAAAACGTGTTCAGTGTGTCGCCTACTTGGCGATCTCTTGCATCAGGCGAAGTCGCTTCAAGGCTTCGCCTGAGTCGATCAACTCACCGGCCAGCTTGACGCCAGCGCCGAGGTCGTCGGCCAAGCCAGCACAGGCCAAGCCAGCACCTGCATTGAGCAGCACCATGTCGCGCTTGGCATCACGGATCGTGCCATCAAGTATGCCCACTAATATCTCCGCATTCTCCTCAGCCTCGCCGCCTACCAGTTCTTCCACATCACAGCGACGCAGCGCAAACTCTTCTGGATGCACGACCTCGTTGTCGGTGTCCAGCATCGAGCCAGACTTGCTGATCTCTGTCTCGCCCATCAGGCTCATTTCATCCACAGAACGGCCATCGTCAGTACGGCCGTGAACAATCCAGGCCGCCTCACGACCAAGCGACTGCAGGATCTGGGCAAACACTGGCCCCAACTGAGGATCACAAACACCAATCAGCTGACACTGTGGGCGCACAGGGTTGAGCAATGGTCCAATCAAGTTGAAAATACTACGGGCCCCTTCCTTCGCTAGCTCAGCGCGCACCGGTGCCACTTCCTTGAAGGCCGGATGGTACATCGGCGCGAACAAGAAGGCCACGCCCGCCTCTTTCAGGCAACGATGCAATTGCTCCAGTGGAAGGTCGAGGCGAATCCCCAACGCTTCCAGCACATCCGCGCCCCCACTCTTCGAGGTGATGCCTCGGTTGCCGTGCTTCACCACCACCGCACCACCAGCAGCAATCACAAACATGCTCGTGGTCGACACGTTAAACAAATTCAGCTTATCCCCGCCCGTGCCACAGACATCAATCGTTGGGCCCTCAAATTCAATACCGTCAGTCTCAGGGTCCTTCGCATGATTCAAAAATGCTTCCACAAAGTAAGTGATCTCACTGGGTGTTTCCCCCTTAGATGACAGTGCTACAAGCAAGGCTTTCTTCACCTCCACCGAGCCGCTAGCATCGAGCAGAAACTCTGCGGCCACATTCACCTGCTGGCGACTAAGCTCATCACCATTCTGGAGTTGAGATATCAAGGAATTCATGTCTTTCATGGTACTTCAAATGAGCTGATTGATAAAGAAAAAGCCTACGGCCGCAGACCATAGGCTTTGTTAGTAAATGTGAAAAGTTTTATTCCCTTAAGAATTACTCCACTTCTGAGACAGGAAGGTTGGACACTTCCTCACGAATCTTCTCAGCGAGTGGTGTGGAAAGGTAACGCTCAGTGCTGGAACAGCCGATCGTTACAATCTTTTTACCCTTCGCTTCAGGACGTGCTGCTACTTGCAGCGCAGCCCACACATTCGCACCAGTTGAAATCCCTGCAGGAAGACCTTCAAGCTGAGCTAACTTTTGTGCAGTTTCAAATGCATCTTCATTCGTAACAGTCACCGTACCATCCACAATCTCAGTGTTGAGGTTGCCTGGGATGAAGCCTGCACCGATGCCCTGAATCTTGTGAGGCCCCGGAGAACCGCCGCCAATCACTGGTGAGTTTTCTGGCTCAACCGCGATGGTGGTGAAGTCCTCTTTACGGCTCTTAATCACCTCAGAAACACCTGTGATGGTGCCGCCGGTACCCACACCAGCCACAAGGTAATCAACGTCGCCGTCGAGCGCTGTCCAAATCTCTTCTGCAGTCGTCTCGCGGTGAGCTTGTGGGTTCGCTGGGTTGTCGAACTGTGATGGGCCAAAAGCACTCGGGTCTTCAGCGAGGAGTTGCTTTGCCTTAGCAATCGCGCCACCCATGCCCTTAGCCGCTGGGGTTAGTACGATCTCAGCACCGAGCATGCGCAATAGAACGCGACGCTCAACAGACATCGATTCTGGCATGGTGAGCACGCAACGGTATCCCTTTGCTCGTGAAACAAATGCCAGCGCAATCCCGGTGTTGCCTGATGTTGGTTCGATGATCGTGCCACCCGGCTTGAGTGAACCATCTTTCTCAGCAGCCTCAATCATGGAGCGACCGATACGATCCTTCACGCTGAAGAGTGGATTGAAAAACTCACCCTTCACATAGATCTCTGCATCGAGCCCTTCTGTGATTTTGTTAAGCTTGATCAGTGGAGTGTCGCCGATGGTATCAACCATGTTGTTTGCTAGTATTCCCATAATGTCAGTTATTTTAGTTAGAAGCTCGCTAAAACTCACACTTCCTAGCCACTTTGACAAAACTTATTTTGTGAAATATTGCAGACACTTTAGATTGTCTCAAAAATTTTCTTTTTTGCACCTCGCTTACATCATTCCCCATACCGAGGAAGAGCCATATCTCACCCCTCAACACCCTAACAAACCATTCTATGCTATGACACTAGCAGAAACACACCCCAGCTTCACCTGTTAGCTTTCACTGCGAAGAAAAGTGACAGGCACGCTACTTGCTGTGCGTTGAGATGCAGTCCATACTGCCTATCGTAACACCAGTGACACAAGATTGTCCTATTCAAAGCCTCCACAGCCAGTCTAACGTAATTTTATGAGTTCTCATTCGCTCTCGAACCCATCACAGTCCGACCTTCAAGCCACCATTCACATTGGTGCTAGCAGCATCTCTCTATTGATTCTGATACCACAGGAGGATGGTAGCTTCGAACAGGTGGACTTCCTAGAGCAATCAGCACCCATCGCGCACGATGTGTTTAGCCAGAAAAAACTCAGCCGCTCCACGATTGAACGTAGTGTGGCCATCCTCGACGGCTACCGCAAAGCACTCGAGGAATACGACCACCTCAACCAGGCGTTCACCGTTCGAGTAGTAGCCACTAATATTCTATCTGAAGCAGCGAATGTAGACATCTTCCTCAACCGACTCCACATCAGCGTCGGTGCCGAGGTCGAGATCCTCGATGACGCAGAGATGACACGCTTGATCTACCTCAAGACGCAGCGCCGCCTCGCCGACATCCCAAGCATGCGCAAACGCAACACCCTCGTGCTCCACGTCGGCCCAGGAAACACCCGTACCATCCTTCTTCAGAATGGCCATATCACCAAGTATCAAAGCTTTCGCCTCGGCACGCACCGGACCCACGCCAACATCAACCGCGACTCCGACTCAGCCAATAGTCGCAGCAAAATCCGCTCATTCATCCAGAACTCACTGAGCTCGATGACCGACACCTTCGCCGAGGACAACATCGAATACATCGTACTCATCGGTTACGAAGTGCAATTACTGCGTTCCTACATCCGCCACCAAAAAACCAAGTTCTGCAATCTCGAAGCACTCGAGGAAATTAGCGAAACACTCGCTAGTATGGATGATGATGAAATCGTCTCTTCCTACCAAGTCGACTACCAAACAGCCAGCGTCATGGCGACTGCTATCGAAATCAATGTCGCCATTGCACAAGCCTTCCAACCACAGCGTATCCGCATCCCAGAAAGCGACTATGAACAAGGGCTCCTTCAGGACTTAAACCTCAGCCCCGCACTCTCCGGTGACTTCACCGCCGAAGTGATTCGCTCCGCTGAAAAGGTTGCGCAAAAATTCCAGGTCCACATGGCCCACGCCAAACAGGTCGCGAACATCGCCGTCCAGCTCTTCGATCAACTCCAAAGCTTGCACAAGCTCGAACCGCACGATGGGCTCCTCCTACGCATCGCTGCCATCCTCCACGAGACCGGACTCTTCATCAGCACCAGTTCACACCACAAACATTCACAATACATTGTGCAAAATAGTGAAATCTTTGGTCTTCCAAAGATCGATGTCGAGACGGTGGCCTTAATCGTGCGCTACCACCATGGCTCGGTACCAAAGTCGAGCCACTCACAATACAAGGACCTCTCCATGCCCGATAAGATGCGAATCTCCAAACTCGCCGCCCTCATCCGCATGGCTGACGCCCTAGCCGCCAGTCACTCAGCAAATGCCCGTGACATCGTTATTCGCAACAGCCGACGCCGAATTCACGTGCACCTCAAAAACACTGCAAATGCCCACGCAGAACGCATGGCCATGCGCGCCAAAGGCGATCTCTTTGAAAACATCTTCGGCCTCCAGATCAATCTCGTAGAAGACACCATTAGCTAATTCAGACCATGCCATCCTCATCATACATCAACCGCGAACTATCTTGGATTGAGTTTAACCAACGCGTCTTAAGCGAAGCGCAGCGCCCGGAGAAACCTCTACTCGAACGGGTCAAATTCCTCGCCATTTCAGCGTCAAACCTCGATGAATTCTTCCAGGTACGAGTCGGTGGCCTCACCCTCTTAAAATCTGCAGGCTCACGTACTAAAGACATTGCTGGGATGACCCCGCTGCAGCAACTCAATGCCATTCGCAAGCGCATCAGCCAACACATCACTGACCAATACACCCTCTACACAGACACCTTGCTTCCCGCACTTCATGAGCAAGAGATCCACATCAGCTCGGTCAATGCAGTCGACCCAAGTCTCGTAGACAACCTCAAGGAACGCTTCATTGAAGAAGTCCTGCCACTCCTCTCCCCGATTGCCTACGAGGACACCTCCAAGGATGATGACGCCTTCCCTGCCCCGATCCTTCCCGCAATGACTCTGATTGTTGCCTGCGAACTCAGCATAAAAAATAAAGCAAAATCCAAGCGTGTCGTCTTCGTCCCAATTACCGAAATTATCGAGCGTTTCATCCACATCGATAAAGGAAGTGCCCGCTACGCGATCCCAGTAGAGGATTTGATCTGCCACTTCATCTCCGAGCTCTTCCCATCCGAGTCCCTGCATTCTCATGGAGTCTTTCGCATCACACGCAATGGAGACATTGCCGTGCAGGAAGAAGACGCCATTGACCTTGCTGGCGAGATGGAAGAAGTACTTTCCGCGCGAAAAACCTCCAACACTGTTCGTCTCGAAGTCCAGAGCGGTTGCTCACGTGTCATCGAAAAAGTGATCAAACAAGTCACCCTAGCCGCACCAGAACAAATCTACCGCATCCACGGCCCACTGGCCTTGAGCGACTTCATGCAATTCGCCTTCATCCCAGGACACGACACCCTCAAATCGGTACAATGGGAACCACAGTCACCACCAAGTATCGATTACGCCAATTCGATCTTTGACGAGATTTCCAAGAAGGACATCTTCCTCTACCATCCATACCATAGCTTCGACCCCGTGGTACGCTTACTCGAGGAAGCTGCCAGTGACGACCAAGTGCTCTCCATCAAGCAAGTCCTCTACCGTACCGCCAAAAACTCACGCATCATTGATGCGCTGATCCGTGCCGCACACAATGGTAAGCAAGTCACCGTCTTAGTCGAACTCAAAGCCCGCTTCGATGAAGCTCGCAACCTGCTGCGCGCCGAAGAACTTCAGCGTGCCGGGGTGCAAATTGTCTACGGAGTGAAAGGCCTCAAAACCCACGCCAAAATCACCCTCGTCATCCGCAAGGAAAATAATTCTATCAAACGCTACTGCCACTTCGGTACTGGCAACTACAATGAATCCACCGCCAAGCTCTACACCGATGCTTCGATCCTCACCGCCCGCGAGGACTTCGGTACAGACGCCTCACTCATCTTCAATGCAATCACGGGACGCTCCAAGCTACTGCAAACCAAGCGAATCCTCCCAGCCCCTACTCACATGAAGAAACGCATCCTGCAACTGATCAATAGCGAAGCTGCACGCGCTAAAGCAGGCGAAAAAGCAAGCATCACCGCCAAGGTCAATTCACTGCAAGATAAAGACATCATCAACGCACTCTACAATGCCTCCAAACAAGGTGTGAAAATCCGCCTCAACATCCGCGGGATTTGTTGCCTCAAGCCGGGTAAGCGCAATGAAGCCAAGAACATCGAAGTCATTTCAGTCATCGATTACTATCTCGAACACGCACGCATTTTCCAATTCTATGCCGGTGGCAAAAAACTCACCTTCATTTCATCTGCTGACTGGATGACACGCAATCTTGAAAAACGCATCGAGCTCATGGTGCCAATTGTTGATAAGAAGATCAAAGCGGCACTCACCGAGATCCTCGATGCAGCCTTCCTCGACAACCAACAAGCCCACCGCATCCTTACCGATGGGGATTCGCAGCGTGTGGAAAACAAAAAAGAACGCTTCCGCATGCAAGAACACCTACAAGCTACCGCTGAAAAGGCTGCTAAAACTCAAACCCGCAAGCGCAACACCACCTTTGAGGCTCACAAGCCACACGATTAAGCGCGCCACCACCTTCCATCAAGTCTTCATCACCCCAACATAAGGAAGTTTCCGGTACTCACCTTGGTAGTCGAGTCCGTACCCGACTACGAATTCATCCTCAATTTCAAAGGCGTGGTAGTCCACCTCAAAAGGCACACCGCGCACTTTCTTTTTCTTCAACAAAACACAAGTTCGCACCTCTTGGGCGCCTTTTTGTTCAAGAAACTTAACCACTGTCTGCAGTGTTAGACCTGTGTCGAATATATCATCGACCACCAACACCTTCTTCCCATACACTTCGGCCGAATGACCATCCACTATGTGCACATTCCCTGTGCTCTGGGTACCACCGTAATAACTAGATACGGTCAAAAAATCGATACTGCATTGTGAGGGGATTCTACGGCTAAGATCAGCCGCAAACATGAGAGCCCCTTTCAATATAACTACTAAGACAAAACCGTCATCGTCCGTGTAAGTTGCCAGCTCCTTTGCCAACAAATCGACACGCTCCCGAATCTCCTGCTCCCCCAATAGTACTCGATCGAAAAATACGCGCTCAAAAGTACAATTCATACTATCAGTATAACATGAATTTCAGAACACATTCAACATCAAACAATTACAACAATCCTTATTTAGACTTAGAATTATTCTAAATAAGGCTTGAATGGCGAACAAAGCTGGATAAATTGTGCCGCAGCGATGAGTGATCCAGCACCATTCCCAAACATACCAGGCTTGCGCATGACCAAGCAGCGCAAAGAGGTCTACCGTGTCCTCATGGAACAACGCGACCACCCTACCGCAACGGAGGTCTATGATCGGATCAAAAACAGCGCTCCCAGTATCTCGCTCGCGACGGTCTACAATTGTCTTGAGACCCTGGTGGACCACAAGGCCGTCAAGCAGGTCAACTTCGAACGTGGCCCATCACGCTACTGCCCCAACCTCGTCGAACACGGTCACTTCCAAGACGAGGCCACCGGGAAAATCCATGACATCAATTTAAAGGAAGGCGTGTCCCTCTGTGATCTACTCGATCTCCCCCCAGGCACCCACATCAGCAATCTCGAGATCAACCTCAAAGGTTCCCTTCCCCAGAACTAACATAGCAATTTTGGCAGCCCAGCTGCTACACCATCCAACACACAACGAACAAACTAACGACACCAAATCCATGTCTATCATCATCAAAGACTTGCACGCAAAAATTGGCGACACCGAAATCCTCAAGGGCCTCAACCTTGAAATCCCCACTGGCGAAGTACACGCCGTCATGGGACCGAATGGAGCCGGTAAATCCACTCTCTCTAAGATTATTGCAGGCCACGAAGACTACGAAGTAACCAGCGGATCCATCATCATGGACGGCCAAGACGTTCTTGAAATGGACATCGACGAGCGTTCCCGCAACGGCATCTTCCTCGCATTCCAGTACCCAATGGAAATCCCAGGTGTTTCTAACGCAAACTTCATCCGTGCCGCCCTCTCCGAGCGCCTTCCAGATGGTGAAGAAATCGACGCAGTCGCCTACTACAAAGACCTCTACGAAAAAATGGACGCACTCAGCATGGACCGCAAGTTCACGGCACGTGCGGTGAACGAAGGCTTCTCCGGTGGTGAGAAAAAGCGCAACGAGATCCTCCAGATGATGATGCTCGACCCTAAGTACTGCATCCTCGATGAAACCGACTCCGGCCTCGACATCGACGCCCTCAAGGTCGTTTCCGAAGGAGTCAACATGCTGCGCAACGAAAACCGCGGATTCCTCGTCATCACGCACTACCAACGCCTCCTCAACTACATCAAGCCAGACGTCGTGCACGTTCTCGCAGACGGCCAAATCATCAAATCCGGTGGTCCTGAGCTCGCGCTTGAGCTCGAAGAAAAAGGTTACGACCACCTCACACCAGTTACCGCGTAACTGGCAAATCTCAAATCAACAGATACCATGAGCGACGACACAAATGTCATTGATCAGGAAACCCAAGATGCGATCGCCATCGATCGCGCCAAGGGAGACTTCCGCTTTCCTGAAAACCACAAGTTCGATGCTGGGTACGGTCTAAACGAAGACACTATCAAGTACATCTCTAATGTCAAAAAGGAGAAAGACTGGATCCTAGAATTCCGCCTCAAGGCACTGGATGTTTTTGAATCCAAGGCAATGCCAACCAACTGGGCGACTGAAGACCTCAACAACATCGACTTCGATGCCATCCGTTACTACCTCTCAGACGGTGAACGCCCGAAGCGTAGCTGGGACGACGTACCAGACGACATCAAAGAAACTTTCGAACGTCTCGGCATCCCGGAACAAGAGCGCGCCTTCCTCGCAGGTGTGGAAGCTCAGTTCGATTCCGAAGCAGCCTACTCAAATGTGAAGGAAGACCTCGAGAAGCAAGGTGTGATCTTTGTGAACTCCACTGAAGGTCTCCGCGAGCACGAAGAAATCTTCCGCCCGTACTTCGGTAAAGTCATCCCGACTGGAGACAACAAGTTCTCCGCACTCAACTCAGCAGTATTCTCTGGTGGTTCCTTCATCTACATTCCAAAAGGATTGAAACTGAAGCAACCCCTCCAGGCATACTTCCGCATCAACTCCGAAAACTTCGGTCAGTTCGAGCGTACCCTCATCATTGCCGACGAAGGCTCTGAAGTGATGTACATGGAAGGTTGTACTGCTCCTCAGTTCGAGACTTCCACCCTGCACTCCGCAGTGGTCGAGCTCGTTGCTCTCAAAGGCGCGAAGATCCAATACGTGACCGTCCAGAACTGGTCATCAAACGTCTTCAACCTCGTGACCAAGCGCGGCATGGCACACGAAGATGCTGAGATCCGCTGGATCGACTGCAACATCGGTTCCCGCCTCACCATGAAGTACCCTGGTGTGGTCATGAAGGGTGAAGGCGCTCGCGGCGAAGTGATCTCAATCGCACTCGCCAACAACGGCCAGCACCAAGACACCGGCGCCAAAATGATCCACGCAGCAGACAACACCACATCCAACGTGGTTTCCAAGTCGATCTCCGTCGGCGAAGGCGTCTCAACCTACCGCGGTCAAGTACACATCCCCAAGCACCTCAAAGGCTGTAAGAACAACACCGAGTGTGATGCGCTTCTCATCAACAGCAACTCACGCACCGACACCTACCCTGCAATCACCGTGCGCGGCAACCAGCACGTGACCCAGCACGAGGCATCGGTCTCACAAGTGTCTGAAGAAATGCTCTTCTACATGCAGCAGCGCGGGATTTCCGAAGGTGCCGCCATGTCGCTCGCCGTGAATGGCTTCGTCAACGACCTCGTCCGCGAATTCCCAATGGAATACTCAGTCGAGCTCAAGCGCCTCATCGACCTCGAAATGGAAGGAAGTGTCGGCTAGTGCTCCCACATTTGAGATTGGAAATTGGTAATTACCAATTGCTGAAATCCAAAATCAAATGATTGGGCAAGGCCCACAAACTATTTCAAATCACAAATCTCAAATCACCAATTAGTGTAATGACAATTACTGAAATCCCGAGCATCTCCGCTGAACAACCAGCCACACTAGCGGGCGCCCCACAGTGGTTCGCAGATGTTCAATCCGCCGCTTGGCAAACATTCCTAGACACACCAACCCCGTCCCGTCGCGACGAGACATGGCGCTTTGGGGATCTCAAGCAACTTGACTTCGATGGCTACGCTCCAGCTGCCTTTGCTGACAGCAACGACATTGACATCCAAATCTCAGGCCTCGACAACACCAGCGCACAATTCATCTTCGCCAACGACGACCTCGTCCACGCCGAAGCAGATCTCCCAAATGGCGTCATTTGTTTGCCACTAGCCGATGCCCTCCAACAGCACCCTGAGCTGGTGCAAAAGCATTTCCAGCAAGGCTCCACCAAGTTGGGTTCAGCCAAGTTCGCTGCACTTCACACCGCACACCTCAGCAATGGACTCTTCGTGTACGTGCCAAAGAACATCGAAGTGGAGCTTCCTATCGAAGTCTACCACATCGTCTCAGGCGACCAAACTGCGAGCTTCCCACACACACTCGTGGTCACCGAAGACAACGCCAAGGTCAGCGTGATCGATTACTTCAAGAGCTCAGGTGAGGAAGCAGGTCTCGTGATCGCAATGAATGAGCTCCACGCCGGCACTGGCTCACAGCTCAGCTACTCCGCAATCCAAGACCTCAACCTTGCATCCAAGATCATCCAGATCAACCACACCACGTCTGAGCGCGACGCCAACGCCAAGGCATTCACCCTCAACGTAGGGGCAGCCTGGGCACGCAACGAGTCACTCTCCAAACTGAGCGGCTCGGGCGCAAATTCAGACATGCTCTCGATCAATATTCCTGCTGGTGAACAACGCTACGACCAACGCACCTTCCAGGACCACGAAGCACCTCACACCAACAGTGATCTACTCTACAAGAACACCCTCTTCGGCAAAGCCAAGACAGTATTCTCAGGACTCATCGCGGTAGCTGATGGCGCGCATTACACCGACGCCTACCAAACCTGTCGCAACCTCCTCATGGACGACACCACAGAGGCGAACTCCATGCCGGGCCTCCAGATCAATGCGGATCAGGTGAAGTGCTCACATGGTTCCACAGCCGCAGCGATTAGCGACGAAGAGATCTTCTACCTCCAAGCCCGCGGTATCCGCCCACGCCAAGCACGCCAGCTCATCGCTCGCGGGTTCTCGGTAGAAGTGGCAGAACGCCTCGGTAATGAAGCACTCGAAAACCTGGTCATCGAATACGTCGACACCAAATTCGAGACACTCAGCTAGTCCAACACTAGATCCTCAATTCATCAGAAAGGCAGCCTCTACACAGAGTGCTGCCTTTTTTCATAGAACAAACTGGTCAGGAAACATTTTCTTTCTAACCTATTACTCAGTTCTTCCTCCACATGGAATGACCCCACCCATTCGTCACCTTTATGAACTTCAAAGCCGCACTCAGCCTTCTCACCGCCATGACCCTACCACTTGCTGCAAGCGAATGGGTAGAAATCACACAACGCTCTTCAGGAAAGTCACTCAAGGTCATCGTACTCGCACTCGAAGATGGAAAAATCACCTTCGAAACCCAAAAAGGTAAAACGTTCACCACAAAGTCCTCAGCACTCACGGATGAATCCATCGAACGTGCTCAACAATCCTTGAGTTCCAGTGAGGAGGGATCAGAAGAGCAACTTCAAGCCATCAATGATGCCATTGGCCACCAACTTTTTAAATCCATGCAGCCGCTCTGGAAGCAAGATGCAGGCACCGTGGCAAGCCGGGTCAGTTGGCCACTAGAATCTAGCTCCGAACAATCCAGCAGCTACCGCTACTACCCCCCAAAGACTTACACCTTCCTTGGCGCCCACCCCTACTCAGCCGTGCTCTATGGCAACTCAAAGGAAAACCCCACGCACCTCTCACTCGTATTCGCCAATAAAGGCGACTACGGCAGCCGACTCGGAATGGGTGAAGACCACTTCAAAAAAATCCACCCAAACAAGGAAGTCCCTAAGTCATTAGAAAAAGCGATCCAACTGGATGCCCAAGTCATCACCGATGCCTTGACCGAGGCAATCGGAACTCCTAAGAAACAATACTTTGGTGAAAAAGAAGACAAACGTCGGGTGCTTCGCTGGAACTTCGGCAGCCATGCCTTCATTCTCTCCGAAAAGAAATCGGAATACACCAGCCTGCTCATCGTCCCCACCAGCGTTGCCGACAACCAAGGCAAGGTGGCCTTCGTCAAAGACGCAGAGCTCCGCAGTATTGTGGCTGACAACGTAGAGCGCAGCGACAATGGGGACACCGTCATTAAGAACATCCCAATGGTAGATCAAGGACCCAAGGGTTACTGCGCGCCAGCGACCTTTGAGCGCGCCATGCGCTACATGCTCGTGCCTGCCGACATGTACCTTCTCGCCACGGTCGCCACCGACCCCGAGGGCGGCACCAACACCATGCTCTTAGCGGATAGCGCCAAACGCATCATCCGTAGCAAGGCGCGCCGGATCAAAGACCTGAGCCTCGAAAAAGACCTCAAAATGCGCAAGGTCAAACAATTCATCGATAAAGGGGTGCCAATCCTCTGGCAGATGCGAAGCCTCAAGGAATACAATGACCTTGCAAACAAACGCACCAGCGAGCGCGAAGAAATCGAGGACTACGCCGTCTGGTCACAAACCATCAGCGCTGAAGCAGAGCAAATCGTTGATCGCCTCCAAACAAACGACAGCAATCACCACATCTGCCTCATTATCGGCTACAACGAAGCCACCAATGAAATTGCTGTCAGTGATTCCTGGGGACCACGCTACGCCCTGCGTTGGGTCCACATCGATATTGCCCAGGCCGTCACCAGCCGCGGCGGCTTTGTCATCGACCTCTAGCAACACAAAAAAAGCCAAGCTCATGCTGATGAGCTTGGCTGTGTTCAACTGGTACAGCGCTGCGACTACTCCACCGTCACGCTCTTCGCAAGGTTTCTTGGTTGGTCGATCGAGCAGCCACGAAGGCGAGCCACGTGGTATGAGAATAGCTGCAGTGCCACCGTCGCAACAATCGTCGCTGTGTAATGTGGGCATGCAGGAATCTCGATGGTAAAGTCACAAGCAGCCCTTGCCTCCTCATCCCCTTCAGTGATCACACCTAGCACTGGCGCCTTACGCGCACGGCATTCCTCCACGTTACCCACTGTCTTTTCCTGACCTGGGCCCTTATTCATGAGTGCCACCACTGGCATATTTTCATCCAATAATGCGATCGGACCATGCTTCAGTTCCGCTGCATTGTATGCCTCTGCGTGGATGTATGAAATTTCTTTAATCTTCAATGCACCCTCGAGTGCCACTGGGAACATGTAGCCGCGACCGATATAGAACATGTGCTCGTAATCAGTGAATGCCTCAGCCACTTTAGCAATGGCATCATTGGTATCGATCACCTGCTGCACAAGCTCAGGCACACGCAGTACTTCCTGAGAAATTCGTAAGCCTTCTTCACGCGACATGCGGCGACCACGCGCTAACTTCAGCGCCACAAGCAATAGCACCGACACCTGGCAGGTAAACGCCTTAGTCGAAGCCACACTGATTTCTGGACCAGCATGCAGGTAAATCCCACGCCCAGCTTCACGAGCGATGGTAGAACCCACCACATTCACCAGACCTGCCACCATGGATCCCTTATCGATGGCTTCACGCACCGCTGCCAGAGTGTCAGCCGTCTCACCTGACTGGCTGATCGCCACCACGAGATCCTTGCTCCCTACGATCGGGTTGCGGTAACGGAACTCAGCAGCTTGCTCGACCTCACCCAGCATCGCCGCGAAATCCTCCACAGCATACTCGCCCACGAGACCAGCATTGAGTGAGGTGCCGCAGCCCACGATCAAAAGACGCTGGAATTGCACCAACTCACGCGGCGAGAGCCCTAGCCCAGAGAGAACTGCTGTCCCTCGGTCGAGGTTCACGCGACCGCGAATCGCATTGCGAATCGCCTCTGGTTGCTCATAAATTTCTTTGAGCATGTAGTGCTCAAAACCACCCTTCTCTGCGGCGTCAGCAGACCAATCAATGGAAGCAAGATCGCGCTGCACTGGCACTGCGTCCAGCGTGCGGATATCCACTTGATCACCCTCGATCACAGCGACGTCGTTGTCGTCCAAGTAGATTGCTTGTCTGGTATGCTTGATGATTGCTGAGGCATCAGATGCCACGATCGTTTCACCATCACCTAGGCCAATGACGATCGGTGAACCACGACGAGCAACAAGCAATTTGCCTGGCTCGTCCTCACACATACAAGCCACCCCGAAGGTACCTTCCACTTCTTTCAATGCTGAAGAAAGCGCTTCAAAGAGGTTCCCGTCGTAGTAGGAATCGACCAATTGCGCCAACACCTCACTATCCGTATCGGATAGGAATACACGTCCATCTGCTTCAAGACGCGCCTTCAGGCCTCGGTAGTTTTCAATGATGCCATTGTGTACCAACGCGATGCGCCCGCCCTCACCGGCTGGGTGTGGGTGCGCATTCTTTGTGGTCGGCGGGCCATGTGTAGCCCAACGCGTGTGCGCAATCCCAGCGTGAGCATTCAGGTGCGTGGGATCTGTTTTGTAATCTCCCAGGGTGTCCACCAGATTGGAAACTTTACCCTCTTGTTTGAAGATTTGGATCTTTGCCCCATCGTGAATCGCGATACCTGCTGAGTCATACCCCCGGTATTCAAGCTTGCGGAGGCCTTGCAAAAGGATCGGTGATGCGGCGCGGACGCCTGAATATGCTACAATTCCACACATAATTTATTGATAAAGATTGGTTGTTTATTGAAAAAGTGATGAAGCGTCATGCCTCTGATTTGTTGATTATTTGATGTCGCAGTCCACGGAATCATTCGGTCGAGTGGTCGCATTCGGGCCCAACTTGCGGCCCGGATAGATTGCGGTGTGAATGCCAGTGTGCACCCCATCACCTACGATCGTGCCAAACTTGCGTCGCCCAGTATCCACCAAGTCCCCCCCCACCTGCGTGCGATGGTTCTTTCCATCGTGCCGGAGGTTCGATGTCACAGTAGCCGCACCAAAATTTACCTTTCGCCCAATCACACTGTCTCCCACATAACTGAGATGACCGACTGAACTGCCGTGAGCAATCACAGAGTTTTTGATTTCAACCGCTTGGCCGATGTGGCAGCCATCACCAATCGAGGTGTTGCCGCGAATGTAGGCATTCGGCCCGATTTTACAGTTTTCTCCAATGATCACATTCCCCTCGATGAAGACTCCTGGTAGAATGCGTGTTCCCTTGCCAACGTGAATCACCCCCTCGATGTGCGCAGCGGGACTCACCTCCCCGATCTGTTCATTCTCAGACAACGCACCCACGATCTGCTCGTTGACCTGAATGAGCTGCCAAGGATAGAGCAACAGAAAGGACCGCGGTGACACCATCACGCGCGCGCCGCTGCCATCACCAATAAAGCCCAGCGCCCTGCCCTCATGGTCCTCTAGAAGAGCATTCTTGCCTTGCTCACCGCACAATGCCCAGTCATCAGCATGAATCCATGCATTGGCATATTGGCTCGCGCCCTCAGGCGCTAGACCACGCTGCAGATCCTCCAGCGTGGAACCAGCTACAAAGGCATCACTAGGCACGTGACCGTCAGCTAATGGCCACCAATTCCCTTGGATTTCTGGAGCTAAAAGAATCATGAATTACTAGAAATGTTGTTACCACCGAATGCTTGCCCGTGTTGCATGCCACAGGAAAAGCTGTGGCGCCTACAATGACAAGAGAAAAGCAAGCGTCGATGGCGTATCGACGTGCCAGCTCAACGCCATACTAGCCTATGCTCCTATGGTATTGCGCACCACCGAACAGATGCTCTCGGCTGAATCACGCGCAGCATCTGCACATTGCGCTTCCACAAGCACGCGGATTTTATTTTCAGTGCCAGAGTATCGCACGAGAACACGGCCGCTATCGCCGAGTGTCGACTCGATCTCATCAATCACTGCCACTAACCCCGGCACCGAGTCGATGGCAGGCTTACTCGCCACCTCAATAGCATGCAATTCTTGCGGGAATTCTTCCATCCCCTGAGCAAGCTCGGAAAGGGTCATCCCTGAGTCCAACATGATCTCCAGCACCTTAAGCCCGCTCATCAAGCCGTCACCAGTAGTCGCGCTATCGGCAAAGATAATGTGGCCAGAATTTTCACCACCCAGGCTGTGGCCATGCTCGCGCATGCACTCAATGACCAAGCGGTCTCCCACGCCCGTTGCCGCCAGTTCAATCCCTTCAGCAGCCAGCGCAGTCTTAAGCCCCAAGTTACTCATCACCGTAGCCACCAAGGTGTCGTTGGCGAGCTGCCCACGTTGCTTCAAGGCCTTGGCACACATAAAGAGCACCTTATCACCAGAAAGCACATCCCCCTTCTCATCGATAAAGATCACGCGATCGGCATCACCATCCAAGCAGATCCCAACATCCGCACCGTGCTCTAGCACCAAGGCTCCCGCCTTCTCAGGATACAATGCCCCCACGCCTTCATTGATGTTCACACCATCAGGCTTAGTCGCCATCTTGATCACCTCAGCTCCTAGCTCCTGAAGAATGAGCGGCCCCACATAGTAGCCCGCGCCATTGGCACAATCGACCACCACCTTCAAGCCCTTGAGGGATCGTGCGTGGATCGCCGCTTTGGCAAATTCAATGTATCGACCAGTCGCGTCGTCGATCCGAAAGGCTTTCCCCAATTGACCCTGTGGTTCAGCGAGGTTTTCCTCCAGAATGATCGCTTCCACTTCCGCTTCCAGAGCGTCATTTAGCTTGTAGCCATCTGGCCCGAAAATCTTAATCCCATTATCCATGTAGGGATTGTGTGACGCCGTCAGCATCACCCCCGCGTCACATGCCATCGACTTCGTGATGTAGGCAATCGCCGGAGTCGGCAAGGGACCAGTAAGCAACACACGCGCACCTTCAGACACCAATCCTGCAGTGATCGCATTTTCTAGCATGTATCCGGATAGACGCGTGTCTTTACCAATCACCACCTTGTGCTTGCCCGGACACTGCGCATTGAGCACTCGAGCAATGGCACGGCCAATTCGCATCCCCACTTCTGGCGTAATCGGCCATTGGTTTGCTTTTCCTCGAATTCCGTCCGTACCAAATAATTTACCTGCCATTGATTCTTTAGAGTTGTTGAAAGTCTTTCTCATCACATCCAAAGCCATTCGACCAGCCTAGAGTGGATAAGTAGGCATGACGCTGACATAGAATAACAAAATTGCAAGTGCTAGAGACATGGCTCCCCCGCACGTGACACACACCTCCTCCCAAGCGAAGAACCACAGCAGAGCTCAAGGAAATCTCGCCGGCATCAATTTTACCGGCAGCGTATTTCTAGACTAGACAGAAGCTCAGCTCTGCACTACTGAGCAATGTCCTTATTCAAAGATAAGTAGGCGGCGGCAAGCCCGCACGATTTCCAATCAATCCATTTTCATTACCATGGCTCTCATCGTTCAAAAATACGGCGGCACTTCAGTTGGCTCACTCGATCGCATTCGCAATGTGGCTAGTCGCATTAAGAAGCTCCGTGATGCAGGTCACCAGGTAGTCGCAGTCGTGTCCGCAATGAGCGGGGTAACCAACAAGCTGATCGCCATGGCGGAGGAACTCAACAACGATCCATCCGAGCGCGAACTCGATGTGCTGCTCGCCACTGGTGAACAACAATCCATCGCCCTCGTCAGCATGGCGCTCCACGAGCTTGATGTCGACGCCGTATCCGTGACTGGCCGCCAGGCCGGCATCGTGACTACTGGCTCACACACACGTGGTAAAATCGATCAGATCAACCCAGACCTCATGCACAAATACCTCGATGAAGGCAATGTGGTCATCTGTGCCGGCTTCCAAGGAGTCCGCGAAGACGGGATGATTCATACGCTGGGTCGCGGTGGTTCTGACCTCTCCGCCATCGCAGTAGCTGCAGCTCTCAAAGCGGACACCTGCCAGATCCTCACCGACGTCGACGGCGTCTACACCTGTGACCCACGCGTGGTTAAAGACGCTAGGAAGATGCCAGAAGTTTCCTACGACGAAATGCTCGAAATGGCCTCGTCCGGCACCAAGGTGATGCAGTCCCGCTCAGTAGAATTTGCAAAAAAATATGGCGTGATCTTTGAGGTCCGCTCATCATTGAACGACAATCCAGGAACAATAGTAACCGAAGAACACGACAACATGGAATCCGTAGTTATCCGTGGAGTATCAATAGAACGCTCCCAAGCACGCCTCACCATCACCGGCATCCCTGACGAACCAGGCATGTCCGCCTCCATCCTCTCCTGCCTTGCTGAAGCTGAGATCAACATCGACATGATCATCTCCAACATCGCACACGATGGCCTCGCTCGCCACTCGGTCACCATGCACAGCAACGACCTAGGGAAAGCTCAAGCCGCTCTCAAGCCAGTCATCGCCAAGCTTGGTGACAAAGCTGGTTTCGAAACCGAAGCAGGCATCGCCAAGCTATCCTGCGTGGGTATTGGCATGCGCTCGCACTCAGGCGTCGCAGCTAAGATGTTCGAAGCACTCGGTGAAGCAGGCATCAACATCGGAATCATCACCACTTCCGAAATCAAGATTGCCGTCACCATCGACGAAGAACAAATCGAAGAAGCCGCTCGCGTGGTGCACGCAGCCTTCGACCTCGATAAGGCACCACAAGCCTAATCCAGCATCTCCAGATTCAAAGCATTTTTCAGAAGCCACAGGCGATCGCGCCGGTGGCTTCTTTTTTTATCGAACAACCCTAGCATCACTCTCAGCCTCCGAAGAAAAATAAAAAGCCGAGGCTCATCGCTGAGTCCTCGGCTTCTTGTGAATTGATTCCTTCGTGCAATACGACTGACTACATGGTCATGCCACCGTCGCAGGCAATCACCTGACCAGTGATGTAGCTCGCGTCCTTGCTGGCGAGGAAGAGCGCGAGATTGGCAATGTCATCAGTGGCACCAAATTCCTTCAGTGGAATGTTTGCAAGGATGCTCTCACGCGTTTTTTCATCGAGCTCGGCAGTCATGTCAGTGGTGATGAAGCCTGGAGCAATCGCGTTGCAGCAAACCTTGCGGCCAGCGAGTTCTTTGGCGAGTGACTTGGTGAAGCCAATCAAGCCAGCCTTGGACGCCGCGTAGTTGGCTTGCCCAGCATTCCCCATGAGGCCGATGACTGAGGCGAGGTTAATGATGCGTGGATCTGCCGCCTTCATCATGCTGCGCTGAAATGCCTTCACCGTGTTGAATGCACCTTTAAGGTTGGTATCGAGCACGGTATCCCAGTCGCTATCCTTCATGCGCATGAGCAAACCATCGCGAGTCACACCCGCATTGTTCACCAACACATTCACCTGACCAAAGTCAGCGAGGATCTGCTTGCCTGTCTCTTGCACAGAATCAAAGTCAGCCACATCGAGCGCATAGGCTTTAGCTGACTCAGGAAATTCTCCATTAATCTTCTCCGCAGCACCTTCACAGCTACCTGCGCTACGGCTGATCACAGCCACCTTAGCACCCTCGGCAGCGAACCTGCGTGCAATTTCAAAACCGATACCACGACCAGCACCAGTCACTACTACTACTTTATCTTGAAAGCGAGACATGCACTTCTTTCCCATGAATCACCTCCGCTGCCAAGTCGAATCCTATCAGATTCTTAGTCAACAAGCACAAAGATGATCTCAAGCTACTGCGCAACCATTGTCATCAAGCTCAGTAGTGTCTTGTTGCTCCCCTGACGGTTCAGACTCATCGGGCGCGCCGCCCTCCATACGCTTGAGTATGTCTTCATAGTAAAGCACTTCAAACTCACCATCCTCATACTCAACGATACAACTCATGGTCTCCACCCAATCACCACTATTCAAGTAATGCACACCACCGATGGTCTTATTCGCAGGGGTGTGGATGTGCCCGCAGATGATGCCGTCGCACTTTTTCACTCGTGCCAATGACTGAAGCTGCTCTTCGTAATTATCCACAAAGCTAACCGCAGACTTCACTTTGGACTTCATGAACTTACTCAGTGAAAAGTACTCCTTACCGCGTACTTTGCGGAACCAATTGTACACGCGATTCAGTCGAAGCAAGGCGTCGTAACACACAGCTCCTACACCCGCAATCCACTTGAATTGGGTAGACACACTATCAAATCCGTCCCCATGAACCACCAGATACTTCTTCCCAGTCGCTGACACGTGGATGTGCTCTTTGATGATGTCTAAGCCACCAATGGTGAAGGGTAAAATACGGTCCAAAAAGTCGTCGTGATTCCCACGCAAGTAGATCACTTTCGTATCCTCGGACTCCATCTTCTTTAAGAACACACGCATCACCTTCGTGTGAGACTTCTTCCACTTCGAGCCACGCTTCAGCGCCCAACCGTCGATGATGTCACCATTCAGATACAGATACTCACAGTCGATGTGCTTCATCACCTCCACCACTTCACGTGCCTTACTATCCGCCGTACCCAAATGTATATCTGATAGAATCAAGCTACGTACTTTCAACTTTTTACGGCGGGTCAAACGACGCTGCGTCACTGGTCGGGCCTGCACGATACTCGTGAAGTGATCTTCAAATGAATTGATCACCTTGTCCCAACTTTGCTGACGCACACATTGCTCCGCAGCCTCACGCATTGCTTCATCATTCACACGATCAAGCGCTTCTAGTGCCTTCTGTTGAAACTTTTCCTCATCACCCAAAGGAGACTTCAATCCATTCGTGCCATCATCCACAAAATTCGCAGAAGCTGCGTAGTCATAACTCACCGTCACCAAGCCACTAGCCATTCCTTCGAGGAGCACATTGCCAAATGTCTCAGTTTCTGAAGGGAACAACAAAATATCAGCACTGGCGTAGTATCTAGCCAAGTCCTCTCCTTGTTGGACTCCAACAAATTGCACCTTGTCATGCTGCTTCTCTAGGTACTCCTTCACCGGCCCGTCACCCACGACCACGGCACGCATGCTTGGACATTGTTGCTGCATTGATTCCACCACCTCGAGGGCGAATGGTAAATTCTTCTCTGCGGCCACACGCCCCACAATGATCACGATCGGAGCAGAAGCATCCTCAACCCCCATCGACTGACGCAACGCAGCACATCGCTTAGCTGGAGAAAATTGTGCCACATCCACACCGCGGCCCACCAACTTCACATTCTTAAAACCGTACTCACTCAACATCTCCACGCAATCCGCAGATGGAGCCACCGTCATGTCCGCCATCCCGTGCACATACTTGAGGTAGCCCATGGCCGGCTTCTCCATGTGACGCAGATAGTAGCGGTTTAGATATTGATGAAAATTCGTATGAAATCCAGCGGCCACAGGAATGGATAAATCATTCGCCGCCTTCAATGCCGAAATCCCCAAAGGACTCTCGGTTGCCACGTAAATCACATCCGGACGCTTCTTCTTCCAGCGTTTGCGTAACTTCAATGGACAAGGTAACCCAACGCGCACCTCCTTGTAGCCCGGGAATTGCACCGCTCGCTGAGCCGATTGACCAGCACTATACTCCTCGCCTGTATGGATCACATGCACATAGTGCCCCTTGGCCTTGAGGCCCTCTGTCACCTTCCCTAAGGTCATGGCAACTCCATTTACATCCGGAAAAAACGTGTCGGTGACGAATTCAATTCTCATGTGCTTTACTTGTTATTCAGTTACTTATGACACGCTCCCCCAAGATCTCAAAGCCCCTCCAAGTTACCATTTCGACACGATACATCCATCCCCCCAAAAATATAAGCGGCAGACGCGAGACCACTCACACCTGCCGCTACAGAACTCTCTATGCTTTGCTTAGGAATTTACAGTAAATGTGCCACAGCATCGCGCTCGCCTCTCAGCTCAGCCACCGAGGCATCAATCTTCTCGCGAGAAAAGGCATTCACTGCCACTCCCGCAACCACAGACCAAGAAACACCATCTTCCGTACGGATCGGCATCGACGCAATCAATCCCGCATCAATGCCGTACGACCCGTCCGAACACACCGCGACGCTAAACCAATCGCCAACCGGAGTCGGGGTCACAAGCTTGCGTACTGTATCCACCACACCATTCGCAGCAGAAGCCGCCGATGAAGCACCACGCGCCTTGATAATAGCCGCACCACGTTGCTGCACCGCACTGATAAAGGCCCCCTCCAGCCAATCGTGATCCGCAATCACCTCTGTGACAGCCTGACCATTGATCTTCGCATTGGTAAAGTCTGGGTATTGGGTGGATGAGTGGTTCCCCCAAATACAAAGATTGCTGACATCCTTCGACGCCACCCCAGCCTTCTGCGCTAGCTGGCTCTTCGCACGATTCTCATCCAGCATCGTCATCGCAAAAAAGCGATTCTCTGGCACCCCAGAGGCATGACGCATCGCAATCAAAGCATTCGTATTGCAAGGGTTGCCCACCACCAAGACCCGCACATCAGTAGCAGCCGAGCGACCAATCGCCTCGCCCTGCCCGGTGAAAATCTGTCCATTGATCCCTAGCAAATCATTGCGCTCCATCCCAGGCCCACGTGGTACCGACCCCACCAACAATGCCCAGTTGGCTCCCAGAAACCCGTCATCCAGGTCCGATGTCGTGTGCACCGATTCCAATAAGGGAAAAGCACAATCATCAAGCTCCATCACCACACCTTGCAAGGCCGGTAGCGCGGGCTCGATCTCAATCAAACGCAATGACACTGGCTGGTCAGGACCAAACATCGCCCCACTAGCAATACGGAATAAAAGAGCATACCCAATCTGCCCTGCGGCGCCTGTAACGGAAATAGTGATAGGAGATTTCATACGCCTATCAGAAAAGGCCAGATGACCCAACACGTCAACACCATACGCAAGGAAACAAGTGGCGAAGCGGACGGGAATCGAACCCGCAACCTCCGGCGTGACAGGCCGGTGCTCTAACCAATTGAGCTACCGCTCCACTT
>NZ_KB899261.1:59905-82783 GCF_000378105.1 Rubritalea marina DSM 17716
TGGCGAAGCGGACGGGAATCGAACCCGCAACCTCCGGCGTGACAGGCCGGTGCTCTAACCAATTGAGCTACCGCTCCGTTACCTTTCGTAGCGTGCCTTGCGGCGGCAGGAAACTACCCAATCCTCGCTTCGAGGCAAGATCTTTTTTGCTCTTTTTTTCATTTTATCTCACATCTCAAAGAGCGCAATTCAATGACCCGATCCATCACATTCTTGTTAGCACTTTCACTATCAAACAACTAAACGGCATCACGCAAAGCCAAGCGTTCCCCACCCCAGCGAGCCAATCAATCACAACAAGCTAAAGCCAGGCGATTCAACAAACAATCCCAAGCACACAACGCATCACCACATCATTGAAATCATTCCAAAGTCAGAGAACTTGGCACTTGAAGGAACGCACGAATCTGAAAAGCTCGTCTCCGCATCCCAAATGAATAAAGAAGCCACCATATTAGCGATTGAATCAAGTTGCGATGAAACTGCCGTAGCCGTCATACGTGGCAATGCCCAACGCGCCGATGTCCTCAGCTCCGAGATCCTCTCGCAGATCCAGATTCACCGCGAACATGGCGGCGTGGTGCCAGAGCTCGCTTCGCGCAACCACATCACCGCCCTGCAGCCGCTCATCCAGCAGGCGCTCGATGCAGCGGCAGTCAGCATGAGTGACATCGATGCCTTCTCAGCCACCGCCGGCCCCGGCCTCGCATCCTCATTACTCATCGGCCACACCGCGGCCAAAGCCATGGCAGTTGCCACCAAAAAACCATTCATTGGAGTCAATCACATGGAAGGTCATCTACTCTCCCCCTTCATCGAACGTGATCAAGGAATCGAAGAAAACCTAGCGCTCGTCGTTTCAGGGGGCCACACCATGCTCCTCCATACCAAAGCATTCGGACAATACGAACTCCTCGGAAAAAGCACCGATGATGCCGCAGGTGAAGCCTTCGATAAAGTTGCCAAAATGCTTGGCTTACCCTACCCCGGTGGCCCAGAAATCGAGAAAACTGCCGTCAATGGGGACCCAAGCGCCTTCCAGTTCCCGCGCTCGATGATGCAGGCGGGCATGCTCGACTTCTCATTCTCCGGGCTCAAAACCGCCGTGCTCTACACCATCTCAGAGCTCAACCCAGATACCGGAACCGCCCAGCCACAGCAACTCCCAGACTTGTGTGCTTCGTTCCAACAGGCAGTCATCGATGTGCTCGTCAAAAAATCTGTGATGGCCGCCAAATCAGTCAACGCCAAACACATCACCATGTCCGGCGGCGTCTCATGCAATGGTGCCCTGCGTGCAGCCATGCAGCAGGCCTGCGACAACAACCAACTCACCCTCAGCTATTGCAGCCCAGCACTCAGTACCGACAATGCCGCAATGATCGCCTACGTCGGACTCCACCACTTCCTCAATAACAATTTCTCAGATCTCAATTCCGACATTGACCCGAACCTCCCACTCAATACTCTCATCCTACGAAACTAATCCTTTCGCCTAACAAATTTCTACCATGTCACAAGACCCATCAGCAAAAACCCCATCGAAGAAAAACCTACAATCGATCATCTTGCTAATTTTGTTAGCCATCGTCGTCGTGATGCTCATCATCACGCGCTCAGGCCAAAACAATGCGCAAGCCAATGCCGAGCAATTGCTGAAAATGCAAGAACTCCGCATCAAGATCGAGCAAACTGAAAAGCTTCTCATCGAGCGCGGCATCACCCTACCCGCTGATCCAAATTCCTTGATCGAACTCAGCAAAACCATCGCAAATGATGCTGAGTACCTGCGCCAAGAAGTCGCCAAACTCCAAGCGCTAGAAAATCAAGATGCCGACAAGCATCACAAAACGGAACTGGAACTCAGAGCAGCCCTCACCACCAACATGAAACTCAGCGAAGAAGCTTCACAGCTGCGCAGCCAATTGAGCCAAATCACGGTGAACAACCAAAATGTCGCCACCCTCCAACAAGAAGTGACACGCCTCAGCTCAGAGGTCGCCCTGCGCGACAAACAAATCGAGGAACTCAGCAAGCGCCCCACCCCACAAACCGTCGCTCAGTTTCGCGCCTCACTCAACGAAACAATGCTCACCAATGAAAACCTCAACAAAAAAATCGCCGAACTCGAAGCCCAGGCACTCACCGCAGTCGACAATGCTGAAGTCGACAAGCTGAAGCTAGAAAATCAAGAGATGCGCGCCGAGCTCCAACGCCTCCGCGCCGATAGCGACTACGACTCACTCTACGCCAAATCCGCCGAGGAACTCCGCCCCGAAGCCGCACTACTCTACGCCGACCTCGAAAAGCTAGAAGGCATGTCGCCGGCGGAAGTCGAAGCAGCCTACATCCGCATCAGTGAAGAACACAATGCCCACATGGTGCGCTCAGTCCGCTTCAAAACCAACTCTTCCGATGTCGGTTGGTCCACCCTCACCCAGATCAAGGACACCATCAGCACCGCCCCCAAAACATCCTTCTTCCTCGTCGTCGGCTATGCCTCCAAGACTGGCAACGCAGAGAACAATAAAATCCTCTCCGCCAAACGCTCAGTAACCATCGCCTCCATCGTCAAGCACCTCAAAGGTGGCGCCGGCACCCGCGCAGTCTTCCTCGGACAAACCAACCGATTCTCATCACAAGCACTCGAAAACCAAATCTGTGAAGTCTGGGAATTGCGTAAATAATCCCTCAATGCCTAACTGAAATATTCTTAGAAAAGGCTTTAAGGCCGCCTCATCGCTGCCACACTCAGCGCCAAGAACTCTCATCACTCAGAATCAACGCCATGATCAAAAAAACGACACTAGCCGCTGCAGCAGCCATCACGCTCAGCACCTCAGCCTCACAGGCGATCGAGATCGCACCACTTCAAACCGGATACATCTACGACTTCAGCACCAACATTGATGGTGGTGGCGAAGTTTCCAGCCACTTCTTCCACCTCTCTGGCTCACGGAGACTTCAGCTAGAGAGCCGCCGTGTCTTCGTCCGCCTCAACGCATCGTACTACAACAATTCCTACAACTTCTCTGGTGGCCCAATCGGCTCACTTTCCCAAGTCGACCCATGGGATTCTGTCCACACCTTCAACCTCGGTGCCAGCGTTCTCTGGCGCATGACTGATGAATGGAACCTCTTCTTCCTTCCTACAGTACGCAGTGCTGGCGAGAGCGGGGCAAGCTTCAGCGACACCCTCACCGCCGGCGCACTTCTCGGTGCCTCCTACCGCTTCAATGACAAACTCAGCATCGGCCCCGGTGTCGGCTATGTTGGCCAAATCGAAGATAGCGCCAGCGTCTTCCCGATCCTCGTCATCGACTGGAAGCTCACCGACAGCCTCACCCTCAGCACCGGTACTACCGTCGGTGCCACGCTCGGGCCTGGTCTATCGCTCAAGTGGGACATCAAAGACGACCTTCGCTTCACCGTGGGAGCACGTGCCGAGCGTACCCGCTTCCGCCTCAGCAGCGACAACCCAGCCTTGCAAAATGGCATTGGTGAAGACAATAGCATCCCCGTCTACGGCATCCTCACTTACCAATGGACCGACCTCATCCAAACCTCGCTCCTCGCGGGTGTGGGTGTCTCCAACGACTTCGTCGTCGACGATGCCAATGGCAACCGCCTCACACGCCAAGACTACGACCCATCCCCATTCTTGGGCATCAACGTAGGCTTCGTTTTCTAGCCCAATCATTGATTTGAATTTGCTATTCCAAGCAAGTTCCTTCACGATCACCAACGCTCAGTGCAGCCCGCGCTGAGCGTTTTTTTTCATCACCACTCCAGCACCGCGTGCAGCAAATCGAATACGTCACACTTCCATGCGAGTTTCAGAAATTCTCTGAAATCATCGACGTGCGCAGCCAAGACGAGTTTGCGCTCGATCACATCCCCGGGGCGGTGAACCTCCCCGTGCTCGACAATCGCGAACGCCACGAAGTAGGGCTCCTCTACAAGACCTCAGCCTTCGAAGCGCGCCGCCTCGGCGCCGCCCTCGTCGCCTCCAATGCTGCCAAGCACCTCGCAAGCTACCTAGCCGACAAACCAGCCGACTACGCACCCTTGGTGTATTGCTGGCGTGGTGGCATGCGCTCGCGCTCCCTCACCCACATCTTGAACTCCATCGGCTGGCAGGCCAAACTCGTGGATGGCGGCTACCAAAGCTTCCGCCGCTTCTTGATAGCCGACCTAGCAGATAAACTCCTCAAGCCAGAACTTCAGTTCCTCACACTCGCCGGACTCACCGGCGTGGGCAAGACTCGCCTACTCCACGCGCTCCGCGAACAAGGCGCCCAAGTCCTCGACCTCGAGGGACTCGCCAAACACAAAGGCTCCCTACTCGGTGGCAATCAAGACTGCCCTCAGCCAACCCAAAAACTCTTTGAATCACGCCTCTGGGACACCATCCGAAACTTCGACCCAACACAAGTGATTTGGACCGAGGCCGAAAGCAACAAAATCGGACAACTCCATTGCCCACCACCACTCTGGAAAAAACTCAATTCTAGTAAAGTCATCGAGGTCACTCTAGACATCAGCAATCGCATCACCGTGCTCCGCGAGGAATACCCGCACTTCACCCCAAAAGACCCCGACCTCAAGCACTTGCTCGACAAATTACGCAGAATTCGCGGCAATCAATTGGTCGATGAATGGCACGCCATGATCGACGCCGCGCAATGGTACCCATTTGTAGAATCGATCCTAGTACACCATTACGATCAATCATACCGCCCCGCAGGATCGAGTGGTTCGAACTACGCGGCCCCGATCGACCAGATCCACGTCAAAGACGCCAGCTCTGACGCCTTCCAACAAGCAGCCAGCAGCCTGATCCAGCGCACCAGCTAAACGCCCTCCTCACTCCTCACTCCTCACTCCTCACTCCTCACTCCTCACTCCTCACTCCTCACTCCTCACTCCTCACTCCTCACTCCTCACTCCCTAATGCTCCCCTACTTCGACAGCCACCTTCACCTCCAATCCCCCAAATGTGTCGATCAAGCCCAGCAATGGATCGAGCAAGCACACGCAGTAGGAGTCCAACAATTTGTCATCAATGGCACCTCACCCGACGATTGGCCAGCAGTGAGTGAACTCGCCAATACCTTCCCCGAACTCGTCTTACCAAGCTTCGGCATGCACCCATGGGAATTCGTGCAAGGCTCTACCCGCTGGGACAGCGACTCATGGTTCGTCGAGCTGCGCGACTACCTCCATCGCTACCCACACGCCTGCATCGGCGAATGCGGACTCGATCGTTGGATGGAGAACCCAGACATCACCACGCAATCGCGCGCCTTCTCGATGCAGCTCGAGCTCGCCGCTGCCTTCAATCTCCCAATCAGCATCCACGTCCTCAACGCGTGGGGCCTCTGTGTCGAGACTCTCAAGAACTCCCCACTACCCGCCCGCGGCATCATGCTGCATAGTTACTCAGGCTCCACCGAGACCGCCAAACAACTCCTCGACTTTGGCGCCTACTTTTCCTTTTCTGGCCACTTCCTCCACCAGCGCAAGGCGGCACTCCGCGAAACCTACACACAGCTTCCCCTCGATCGCCTCCTCATCGAGACCGACGCCCCCGACATGCTCGGCCCAGAGGATAGCCTGATCCACGCCGACAGCGCACCACTCAACCACCCAGCCAACCTCATCGGCGTCGCCGAAGGCCTGGCCGCCACACTCGGCATCCCCGAAGAGACACTCGCCTCACAACTCGAGCAAAACTTCCACCGCTACTTCCTCCAGGCATAAAAAACGCCCGCAACCACTCGCTGTGGCCCGGGCGTTGAAATCATGTTGCGAGGCGTTGCCTACATCAATTTGGCACCAGCTTCAGCAAGTGGGCTACGCTCCCCGCGTGAGAGTGAAACATGCGCCGTGAATGGCTGCCCTTTGAGGCGGTTCCTCGTGTACACCAGGCCATTGCTTCGACTGTCCACATAGGGGTTGTCAATCTGCGCTGGATCACCCACCAAAATCAACTTCGAGCCACGGGACATACGCGTCACCACGGTCTTCGCTTCCAATGGCGTGAGTTGCTGCGCTTCATCGAGCACGAAAAAGCGGTTTGGAATCGAACGCCCACGGATGTAACACAACGCTTCAATCTCAATGATCCCTTGCTCCACCAAGACTTCCCATGGCTTGGCAGTCGTGGTCGACTGAGCCTGATCTTTCTTCGCTTGTTTGCGGCGCGCAGGCTTGTTGCTGCCAGCTGGTGGCGACATCAACAACTCCAAGGCATCATAAATGGGTTGCAACCACGGGCGCATCTTCTCATCCAGATCCCCGGGTAGGAATCCTACCGAATCCCCCATCGCCACCACAGGGCGACTGATCGTGATGCCATTGTACTCGCGGTTGAAGACCTCGCTGAGACCCGCGGCAACGGCCACCAAGGTCTTGCCAGTACCCGCCTGACCATAGCAGGTCACGAGAGAAATGTCTGGGTTGAGCAAGGCATCAATCAGGCACTTCTGCCCCAGATTCAATGGCTTCAAATGATGCCCGTCCGGAATACGTAGTGCATCGGGCACCTGTAGCCTCACAAAGACACCATCGCTGTCGAGCCGCGCCGGCATCGTTTGCTTTTCCCCAGCTCGCAATAAAACATATTGATTCAATACCACACCATTGCGTCTCTCGTGCTCAACTCTCAAGTGCCCAGAGCTCGCAAAGCGCTGAAGCTCCGCAGCATCGACATCCACCTCACGCATCTCGTAGTTAGAAACCTCAATCGGATCCACCTTGTCGTTCAGGTAATCCTGGCAATCGATGTGCACCGCACGCGCCTTGAGCTGCATGTTGATGTCCTTCGTCACCAGCACCACCGGCGATTCGTTGTACTCTACCAACAACAAGGTCGCTGCTAGAATGCGGTGGTCCACGCGCTCACGGTCCGGGAACACGCGCAGGAATTGCGCCAAGATCTCAGAATTCTCCATGCAGAATGATGGATCGTAAATGATCATTCTCAAGGTGCCGCCACCCTCTGTTTCCACCCCCTTGGTGACATCGTGCGAATTGCCGAACACCTCGCTGAGCCTGCGGTGCACACGGCGCGCATTCGCCCCACGGTCAGATTGCTCATTCTTAAATTTATCTAGCTCGGAGAGCACGTCCGCGGGAATGCACACGTGGTTCTCAGCAAATCGATTCAGGCAACTCGGGTCGTGCAATAGCACATTCGTATCCAACACAAAATTCTTCGCTTCCTGGTTCGGTGCGCGCAGACCGAATTCCTTCAAACGACGCCTAGTACCATCCTGCATCACCACCTTCTTGGCCGCTCGCTTAGCCGCCGACTTCTTCTTCGCCTTCGGCTTGGTATCTTTTATTTCAGTTTCACTCATCGTTGTCGTTGTCTCGCTTTCCATAATAAAAATTTTCACTCAATCCTCGCCACAATCACCAGCCGCCAAACCCACTGCCACGTTCTCCACTGGCACACATACCCCAACTCCGGGCGTCCCTATAAAAAAATGATTCAAGTTACCTAACCTATCGCAGAATTCTTCAGCCTCTGCAATCTACTTTCACAGATAATTTGGATGAATTTACTACACCCTCGATGCTAGAAAATTCAGGTGCTCCAGACCGATGAATCACAAGGTAATGAACTTCAACCATCTAGAAAGAAATCCACCCGCTGAGACTCTCGTCGAGGACCAAAGAATGTGCCATTCATCCCCTCCCGCTAGGCCAGATTTACGGAAGCGCCTTCTCGATTTCAGCGAGGCTTACCCCCAAAGCCTGTTGCGCAATGACATCGAGAGCTGACTCCACCCCACTGAAGTGAACCGTGCGTTGGATGTGGCGGATACTCTGGCCGGGCTGCAAGGCAGCGGCTGGCGAAGAAGTCTCTAACTCGTAAAATGGTCCCAACGGCTCGAGCCCTGGGCCAGCAGATCCATCGTTGTACGAATGAATCACATCCCCAACATAAGGCTGCTCCTGGTGCTCCCACATCGAATTCACATAACCTTCATGCTCTTCCGGCACATTGTAGTTCACCAATGTGAGCACCTTGCCCGCCGCATCATAGCTGCCAGCCAGCCCTTTCGACCGCTCTGGGCTGACCCCTATCTTGCCGCGGCGCGTGCCATCCCCTTTGAAATAGATCGCAGATTCCGTCACCCGCAAATGCTCCGCCGGCACCTTGCCAAAGTAACGATCATTAACGATAGGCCCTAGCACCGCTTCATCACCCGCCCGATATGGCACTACCACCGTGGTCGTCGCCGTCGGCTTGTACATCCCTAAAATCCAAATAGAAAGTAGCCCTGAGTCCTTTGTCCACGCCTGCTCACCACTGTTTTTTAACACATTCTCAGATGCGTATCCCACATACTCCGCTCCCGCTGGGACTGGCGCCCCCATCATCTGCTCCACCGCCGCTCTATCTAGCAGCTCCACCTTGCGCTCAATCCCCACTGAGAAACGAGTCCCTCGATGGTTCATCAGCTGCGCATCGTGTTTGAAAACAATGGAGCTCGAGCTCTGACTGACCACCTCAAATGGTAAGGTATCCAATGATGCAGGAGTCTTCCAATGAGCAAACTCGAACGGCGTGCCCGGCTTAAAAAAGATACTGAACTGCCCACCCTCTGGCCCCATCCAAAATCGTTCCTCACCACCAAATGCGTAGAGGTGATCCTCCAGCGTTCCCTTGCGCTTCGCTTCACTCAAAAAACCACCCTCGATCAACGCATAGTTGAGCCAGCCATAGCTCGCCGAGGATTGCGTAGAATGGGTGCTCGTCATCACCCTACCCTGGTACATCGGCACCACCGCGAGCCGACGCTCACCATCACACAGCTCCACCACATCAGTGTGTTGCTTCAAAAATGCAAGGTCCTCGGCAAAGCTGCGTTCAAGTTGCTCCGCCTGTGCCGTTAGTAGAGACACGGCACTCGCGATTAAGGTGAGTGATAGATTCTTCATGGGTGATAGAACGTATTAGGTGTTAGGCTGAGCGAAGTCAAAACAAAGCGACCCAACACCCGCGCCTATCAATTGCTAACGACAATCCCCGCGTCTTCGATCAGCTGGCGCAGCTTCTTCTCACTGAGCACCTGGTCTTGCTTGATACTCGGCGCAAATTGGCTCACGCGGTATCGCTCTAGCTGGTAGCCGATCGCTAACAACTCAGCATGGTCTGGGCGTTCCTTCCAAGTGTCGTACCATGGGATGTAGAACAAAAGTAGTCGGTCCATCTTCTCCAGATCCTTGACAATCGGATGCGTCTTCAGACGATCGATACGTTCTTTCATCCCAGCAAAGAAGTCTCGATAGCCGATAAAATCCTTCCAGCCGACCCGCTGGGCGAAACTACTGCGGAACAACCAATCGAGCTCCTCCTGCAGGTCCTCCACAATCTCACGCAAGTTGCTATTCCCCTCGTTCGCTTCGAGCCAGGAGACCACACTGCGGTAGTCGTCGATGAACTGGCTGAGCGCCTCGCAAAGTTGCTCACCATAAAGGTAGAGGTCGCCTCTTCCGAGGTCTGCTAGTTTTGAGAAACTAGCAGCATCGCGTGGGAGATCCTTTTGGAAACAAGCCGACACTAAAATACGCATCAGCTCAGCTTGGTTCATCCCCCCCTTGCCTAACAAGGGCATGTACATCTTGGCGTCTAAGCTCAGAGTCAGGTTCTTACTCACGTACTTCACGTGATCTGCGTGCTGCAGCATGAATAAGCGCACACAGCCTGCGAGGTGCTGGCGCTCGGCCTCGAAGCGATCACTGAAGACCTTGACGCCGACGGCATCGCCTTCATCGACCAGAGACGGATAGGCGGTGCCTTTCGGGCTCACCACCTCGCGCGGCAGCTCGCCACAGTCCCAGCGCTTCATCCCCGAATAATCCCACTCAGCGCCAGATTCCTCCTCGAAGCGCTCCGCCATCAATGCCGCAAGATCCGACTTAATCGCCGCCGCGTCCATGCCGAAGGCCAATTCATTTTCCTCATCGTCATACACCCAGAGCTTGAGCTTTAGTTCGTTCGGAATCCGGCTGGTATCGAACATCGCGGGCTCAATCCGAATCCCCGTGCGATCACTCAAAAACTCCGCCAGAGCTTCCTCATACTCACGCATCAACCACGTGTCAGAATAAGCCGCTAGAAATGCCTGAGCCGTCTGCCCCGCTGGATTGCAAGCCACACGCTGGCTCTTCGGCAGCGACTTGATCATCAGCAAAGTGCGTTCTTCTAACTGCCCCGACACTCCCCAATCCAACAACTGGTTAGGGAACAAGGATAGAGAGTCAATATGCACCCCCACGGTGATCCCATCATCGGCCTCGCCGGGCGCCACCTTATAGTACAACGGGAACTCTCCCTCCCCAAAGTAATCCGGAAAGCCCGCAGTCTCAGGCATCTCGCCATAGACGAGATCCTCCACCTTCGGCTCGAGCTCCACCTTTTCTTTGCTCATCCAGCGCCAAAAGCTCTTCGCTGTGTGGATGTGTTTCGGCACCTGAGCTTCAAAGTATTCCACCACCGATTCCTCGCTCCAGAGGCCATCGCGGCGGCGGAGTTTCACTTCTAACGAAAGCACCTCCTCGCGCATCGCCTCCACCTTCTGCAGCACCGTGGGCTTCTTGGTGAGGCCACCACCTAGCAATGCCTCGCGAATGAATATCTTGTGGGCGGCATCCGGATCGATACGACCGAAGTGGACATTGCGGTTCTCCACAATCTTGAGACCTCCGTAGACGACGACTTCCTTGGCGTAGACCGCACCTTGCTTCTTGTCCCACGCCGCCGAGTGGTAGCGACTGCGACAGAATTGCGGTGCCACTTCCTCCAACCACAGCGGATCGAATTTCGCCACCCGACGCGCCCAAAGCCTCGTCGTATCCACCATCTCGTAGGCGATCACCCAGTCGAGGCGCTTCTTCCCGAAGAGGCCGGAGCCTGGGAAAATCGCAAATTCCTTCCCGCCCGGGCTCTTGTAGGCGCGCTTTTCTTTATCAAAGAAGCCGACCTGCTTCGGCATCCCAACCAATAACGACTTGTGCAGCGCCTCATAATCGATCCGATGAACCTCGTCCGACGTCAGCACATGACTGCGCCAGCGGAAGGCCTCGCGACCAAGTGCCGCCAGTTCGTGATGCAAATTCGCCCACTCCAACACGCGACGGAAGTTGACAAACTTCTGCCTGCAGAACTTGCGCAATTGGTTTTGCCGCCACTTCCTGCCGTCCTTGAATTGCTGTAAATCCCCCCACAAATGCAGCAAGGACATGAAGTCCGAATCCTCATCACGCCACTTCTCATGCGCTTGGTCTGCCTCCTTTGCCTTCTCCGCCGGACGCTCCCTCGGGTCCATGATGCTCAGCCCACTAACAACCACTAACATCGCGTCCAAACAATTTCGAGATTTCGCCTCCAACAACATGCGGCCCAGTCGCGGCTCTACAGGAATCCTCGCCAACTGGCGCCCCACCTGGGTCAGCCCGTGCTCACTGTCCAGAGCCTCGATCTCACGCAAGGTCTTGTAGCCCTCCGCGATGTGCTTACTCGATGGCGGATCAATGAATGGAAAATCTTCAATGTCTGCCAGCCCCAGAGACTTCATCCGCAAGATCACACCAGCCAATGATGACCTGCGGATCTCTGGATCCGTGAATGGCTCCCGACTCTCAAAATCCTCCTCGTCATACAGGCGAATACAAACACCCTCACAGATTCGCCCACAGCGGCCTTTGCGTTGCTTCGCACTCGCCTGAGAGGTCTTCTCAATTTGTAGACGCTGCACCTGACGCGCCGGGCTCCAGCGGCTCATGCGCGCCACCCCTGAATCGATCACGTAGACAATCCCCGGAATCGTCAGCGAGGTCTCCGCCACATTCGTAGCCAGAATCACCCTGCGCCGCGAGCTGTTCGGATTAAATATTCGCTGCTGCTCCTGCAGCCCCATACGCGCAAACAAGGGTAGAATCTCCAAACCCGCCATCTGCCGGCCTTCCAACACATCCACACACTCGCGAATCTCGCGCTCCCCCGGCAGAAACACCAACACATCACCGTCCGCACTGCCACGCTGCAGTGCCTCCACCGCACGCGCCACATGACGGCTCATGTCTTCGCCACGCTCCTGCGGCAAATACTCCGTCTCCACTGGAAACGTTCTCCCAGCCACGTCAATCACTGGAGCCTCACCAAAAAAATCTGCAAATCCTCCCGCATCCAAGGTCGCCGAAGAAATCATCACTCTCAGATCCTTACGTCGCTCAAGCAACACCTTCAGGTAGCCCAACAAAAAGTCGATGTTCAGGCTGCGCTCGTGCGCCTCATCAATGATGATCACCCCATAGCGCCCCAACTGTGGAGCCCCCTGAGTCTCAGCCAGCAAGATGCCATCAGTCATGAATTTCAACACCGTGTCGGCATTCGTCTTATCCTGAAAACGCACCTGGTATCCCACCTCATTGCCCAGCGTCACCTTCAGCTCCTCGGCCACGCGCTTCGCCACGCTCGACGCAGCCAGCCTCCTTGGCTGAGTACAGCCCACGATCCCTTGAGACCCCGCCCGCTTCAGGTATTCCAGCGCCATCTTCGGCAGCTGCGTGGTTTTCCCAGATCCCGTATCCCCCATCACCACCACCACCTGATGGTCGCATAGCGCCTCGATCACCTCCTGGCGATGGGCGCTTACCGGCAGTTTCGGATACTGAATCTTATCACCAATCATGAAAGACGCCATTTACGATGCCAACTTCTACAAAAAACTCTGCACTTCCGCATCGCTAAGCTCACGGAACTCCCCAGGCTCAAGATCCCCCAAGGTCACACACCCCATCGAAATGCGTTCCAGTGTGTCCACCTTATTGCCAATCGCCCCGAACATTCGCTTCACTTGGTGATACTTCCCTTCAGTCAAAGTCAGATGCGCTTCACGCTCGCCTAACACTTCAAGCCTCGCCGGCAGTGTCGCTTTTTCCTCCCCACGCAGCATCAAACCCTCCTGAAATATTTCCACCACCTCATCATCAATCGGATCAAGCACAGTCACGTGATACACCTTTTCAGAGGCAAATTTAGGTGAGGTCACACGATGGCTCCACGCACCATCACTGGTGAGCAACACCAAGCCAGTCGTATCCTTATCCAGGCGCCCAGCCACATGCAATGGCCGATGCGTAAAACCATCTACCAAATCCAACACCGTCTCGCCCTCCTCATCATCTCCAGTAGAAGAAAGAACTCCCGATGGCTTGTAGAGCGCGATATACACCTCGCCAGATGCTGAAATCTGCACCCCGTGCACCACAATCTCATCCTCATCACTGACCTTGCACCCCTGGTCTTTCACCACCACACCATTCACCTTCACCTGTCCATGCTTAATGGCTGTTTTGGCTAAGGTGCGTGAAGCATCAGAATGGGTTGCGATAAACTTATCAAGGCGCATGCGCGGAGGCTAATCATAGTTCCAGCCTGAATCAACCCCTTTGCTACCATCCCACCACCGTCAACACCCCACACCAGCGACACATGCATCTCCTCACACCGCCAAAACGCATCAACTCTCGTCTCCTGCTGCGGCGATGAAGCCGAAATACCGCCACCAAATCATCGCGTAAACCACGAGCAACACTCCCAACGCACCCCACACAGCATAGACCGAAATAGCCAACACCTCAGCCACCATGCGATGAAACAAACCCAGAAACACTCCCGCCCCCATCGACACACCGTAGCACTGCACCCCGAAGGTATTATAATACATCCAGCACCCACATGCGTCACATTTGCAGCGATTCGGCCGCATCGTCACAACGCTCGCCCTCCAGAAAGAGTAAGTTTTATCGCAAACTGGACAATGTACGCTCTTTTTCATGTTTCCCCTATCAGTGATTCCCTTATTTCAGTCTGACTAGATACTGTACTTAGCTATGCATTAAACCATTCTTGGGGGATCTAATAGCAAAAATATAGAAGCTTGAGACTTTTATAGCTCGGTATGATTCAAACCGCACGAGCTTCGATGCATCAGCACCTAGACATTCAAGCATCCCAAAATGGATCGGTATGATTCAAACCGCACGAGCTTTGATGCATCAGTACCTAGACATTCAAGCACCCCAAAGCTCTATAGACTCGATGAAGCTGCGTCATCCCCCATCAATACAGACATTCCCCTATTTTAGTCTGTCTAGCTAATGATGGATGGACTAGCTAATGAGATAAGCTACTGGACTAGATACTGGTCCCGTATACTGGACAGCCCGACTAGATACTGCCCCCTTGCTTGTGTGTCAGCTTGGATGGCTTAGAGCTCTCACACGTCTCTAGGTTCCACCTCGTTTTGTGCCTTCGTTGGGATTTGTTCTGCCCTGCCCGCGCAGTTTTTGCATGCCTGGTTGTTTGCCTCGGCGCGACACTCGAACTGGCTTCGTTTGGTCTTCTACGGGGATATCGTGGCGATGGATCCACACACTCTGGATCAAGCCCATCATGAACATGCACATCATCAAGAAAGTACCTGAATACGAGAGGAAGGGCAGCGGAATCCCAGTGATTGGCATGATCCGGATGTGCATTCCAATATTCTCAAACACGTGCGCCAGAAACAGAGCACACACGGCACAAACAACAACTTGCCCAGAGAGATCTCGACTGTAAAAGGCCACCCAGAGCGAGCCAATCAACAACAAACCATATACTGAGACAATGATCATGCCACCGCGAAACCCATGCTCCTCTCCAATCACCGCGAAAATGAAGTCATTGTGTGCCGTCTTCCAAGGAATGTACTTTTTATCGTGGAGTGAGCCTTCATTCGAGGTAGCCATGTGCCCAGCTCCTCGCCATCCAGCCTTGCCCATCGCAATGCCAATATAGTGTGGAGCATAGGCATCACCGCGGATATCCACCGGTCGATCGTTGAGCATGTCCAAATACAATTCAATACGGTTCGTACCACGTTCAGATTGGGTCGGTAGCACGATGAAAAATAAAGGCGGAATCATCGCCAATCCCAGCAATACCATCAAGCTCAGGTAGCGGAATGGCACCCCACCAATCAGCATCACCACGCCCACCACTGGAAGCCAGACCAGCGCAGAACCCATATCCCCCATCTTTGCGACCATCGCAAATGGAACCAATGCCATCAATGCCACGATACTCACCTTGACAATGGGCAAGCCCAACAATGGATGCAATTTCGGCAGTTCCTGCAACACCACCGCCATCGCTAAAAACCCAGCCACTACCATAAACTGCGCAGGTTGGAAGCGAATCCCAGCAAAGGACAGTTGGTGCACCTCGTTGTCCACAAACATCGCTGCCACCATGAGCCCCAAGCCTGCGAGATACATCGGCAATGCCAAGTACTTGATCCAACGGTAATCGATCAATGCGGTGCCAAAGAACACCACGGTGCCGAGCATCGCCCACAATTTTTGGCGCTCACCATAATACTCACCTCCCTGTGGAAGGTGCCGTGCCGCACTCTCGATAAAGTACACCCCAGCCACAACCATTCCCGCCATCAGCAAGAATAGCACCCAGTTCATTCCAAGGATTTTGCGCAGCAATGGAGTCATGAAGAACCAGCACCATAAGCAGCTCAGGCGACAGTGCAAGCCTCGGGAGAACCGGATTTAAGACTATGGATTCTTCTCAAGTACTTGGTAGTCTCCCACACTGCGTACGTACAACACGGTCTCCTCCCTTACGTGCAGGGGAATCGACTTCATAGTACCTTCACTGAGCTCGACATAGCTTGTCGATGGAAGTTCAGTAGCCTCCTCAGTGTCTAGTGTTAGCTGCCCGGAAACCACCACAAATTGCAGGCTATTCTGGCGATTCAGCAAGTGACCACGAAAGCCAGCCGGCAAGCGCAAAAAACTACCATTACCGTGCCCAGGCCGGACTTTTCCCCAGAGAAAACATCGCTCTGGCACCACCACACCGTCTTCCCACCCTCGCAGCTTTAACCAAACCAAATTCGCGGGATCCACATTGATTGGGCGCTCCCCATCATCAAAGGATTCATCCACTGGCAACACCAAGTATGGGCCTCGATCAATTTCTACGAGTGCCACATTGTGCGCCCCCTTCGCCGCAGTTATATGCTCTTGGCCCTTCGGCTGAGTCCAATACGACCCCACCGGCATCCATATTTCAGCCGCATCAGGGTCGTCATTGTGAATCTCCCCACTGATCACCACCGCACGATAACTCACATTGTGGATGTGTGGCGGCGAGGCAAAGCCGTCCACAAACTTCACCAAAAAACCTGTCGATTCATCCTCCGCACGATCGCCCCATAAATTTGCCGCCTGCGGCCCCTGGGCTCCGCGTGCTGGATTCAAATGCCCCCATGCGACCTCGTCCCCAGTGATTACTTTCAAGTTGTCTTTGGACTCCGCGCTAGCGCCCAACGCAAGCATAGAGGAGAATAAAGCAAGGATCTTCAGCGGCTGAAGTAATGGCATAACATTGACACTACCTGAATCTACCCTCCGAGCAAAGTTCCCATCTCTATAAAATCTTAAATTTAAAGAGAAAACGATCCTGCACTCAGGCCTCGCGACTCAGGAGCTCTCGCACCACCCACTTCGCCTGAGTCAGGTGGAGGCTCAGGTGAAAGGCGAACATGCAATGCCACTTGTGCGCATCAAAGGACCCAAATACTGGATGCTCACTGCGAGCTCCCCCACGCAATCGCCCAAGGGCAGACACCAATTCGACGTGTGCATCGATGGATGCTAGCAATTGCTGCATTTCCTCGCCAGCCATCGAAGCGCTGGGCATGACATCACGCTTGGGATCAATCACGGCCGCACCATGCGGGGCCTCGCCGTGGGCTAGCTGGCGCACACTGGCGCTGATTGTTCGGTTGACGATCACGTTGTGCTCTAGCAGCTCTGCGAGCGACCACCCACGCATGTCCTCATCCACCCCAGGCATCGATGGCACACGTAGCCCCTGGTTGCGTTGCTCCACACTGAGGCTGTCGTACAAGCGCTGATACGCATCGCCTAATTCGCGACTCTGCCGCAGCACCTTGTCCCTGCTACTGAGTGTGAAGATCACATGAACCGCATATTTGATGATCGGATGCATCGTAATAGTGAGTACCTGAGGATACAGAACTCACAGTCTAACTTGTCTGCTAGCCGCGCTCCTGGGAAGGTTAAAATAGGCGGACGCCTGCATTCATTAGGCGTGAGTTTGACAAGGCAATGAAGATCCAGTACTCCTGCGGTAGCATGCGCCATATCCTTAGCACCATTTTCCTAGTGATCGGCCTCGGGTTCAGTTCTCCGAACTCCGAAGCGGAGGATTCATCAGCGACCCAAAAAGCGCTGGAGGCAGCACTCCCAGCACCCGCAGTATCACCTTCTCCCAGCACTGACGCGTCCGTGCAAATTGCGACGGACAAATCAAAGGTCTCTGTACTCGGCTACCACGATTTCGCCCACCGTCAGGCCGCCACCGAAATGCTCCTGCCCACACCCACATTCCGTGAGCAATTACAAGAGATCAAAGACCGCGGGCTCCAGGTGATCACCATGCAACAATTCCTCGATTGGAAGCACGGAAATGCCACCCTCCCAGCACACTCAGTACTCATCACGATCGACGACGGCTGGCGCACCGTCTACACCCACGCTTACCCAATTCTCAAAGAATTCGGCTACCCATTCACCATTTACCTCTACAGCGACTTCATCGATACCGGTTCGCGCTCCCTCACCACCAAAATGCTTAAGGAAATGATGGAACATGGCGCCACCATCGGCTCACATTCCACCTCTCATCCCTACCCAAGCAAGGTCAAAGCAGCCCAAGAAAAGGGCCCCAATGCCTACCAAACCTTTCTCAAGGGCGAGCTCATCAAATCCAAGGAATTCCTCGAAAATCACTTTGGCAAGAACATCACCACCTACGCATACCCCGGCGGCTACCACACCCCTGAAATGTACCCAGTGGCAGATCAAGCCGGCTACCAATGCCTCTTCACCGTCAAACCCGGCATGGTCACCAAAGACAGCCCAAACCACACCCTGCCTCGCCACATCATTCTCGGGACCTATCCCTCCAGCTTCGAACGCGCCATGCGCTTCGTCGCCATCGATAAAGAACAACAACGCCTCGCCAAGCTCCGCAAAGCAATGGCCCACCCTGTGCTGCCACGCCCAGGCTTCGCCATCGACACCCGCACCCCGCGCATCGAGGTCGATCTCAGTGGCCTAGAGAACCTCGACCCAGAGTCCCTAGTGATGCGTGTCGCAGGCTTCGGCAAAGCCCCTGCCGTCTACGACCCCGAATCCAAAACATTCAGCTGGCAAGTCCAGCGCCCGCTGCGTAGCCCGCAATGCAATGTCACCGTCAGCTGGAAACACCTCGAAGCAGACAGCTATGAAAAGCCACTGGATTGGACCTTCCTCATCAACCGCAGCAATAGCTACCTCCCACTCCGCGATCAAGCGCCTGAACCGACCGAGCCCGCACCCGCAGAACAAAAACCTCTCGTCCCAGCACAACCCACGCTTGAAAAAGCTGAATCACAGACCTAGGGTTCCGGCAACTTCTACTTTCAACTTGCGCTCAGCAGCAGCATCCGCCACCAGATGGCAGCCTCGCTAGCGCTATATCCACCAATTTCACCATGTTCAACGCACTTTCAGACTCACTCGAAAACGCCTTCAAGAACCTCAGCGGCCAAGGGAAAATCTCCGAAAAGAATGTCAGTGACGCTCTCCGCGAGGTGCGCCTCGCCCTCCTCGAAGCCGATGTCGACTTCACCGTTGCCAAGCTCTTCATCAAAAACGTCAAAGAAAAGGCGCTCGGCGAAAAAGTCATGAAGTCGGTCAAGCCCGGCGAACTGATCGTCAAAATCTTTCACGACGAACTCACCGCGCTACTCGGTGGCGATAACGAGGCACTCGACCTCACCCCTCCAGCACGCATCATGATGGTCGGCCTCAATGGTGCCGGTAAGACCACAAGCTCAGCCAAACTCGCCGCGCGCCTCAAAAAAGAAGGACGCCGCCCACTCCTCGTAGCATGCGACCTCTACCGCCCCGCTGCGATCGACCAATTGGCCAAACTCGCTGCACAAATCGACGTCCCAGTCTACACCCCAGATCCATCCGAAACCGACCTCGTCAAGGTCGCCAAAGATGCACTCAAGTGGGCCGAGGGCCAAAATGGCACCCTCATGATCTTTGATACCGCGGGCCGCCAAGAAGTTGATGAAAAGCTTATCGGTGAACTCAAGGAACTCCATCGTTTCCTTGAGCCAAAGGAAACATTGCTCGTTGCAGATGCCGCTACAGGCCAACAAGCAGTCTCCGTAGCCAGCCACTTCGATGAAGCCGTCGGCCTCACGGGTATCGTTCTTACCAAACTCGACGGTGACGCCCGCGGGGGCGCTGCCCTCTCGATGCGCACCATCACCGGAAAACCGATCAAATACGCCGGTGAAGGTGAAAAAATCGATGACTTCACCGAGTTCCACCCTGAGCGACTCGCTGGACGAATCCTCGACATGGGCGACGTCGTCTCAATGGTCGAACAAGTCGCCGACAAGATCGATGAAAAAGAAGCCATGAAAGCTGCCGAGCGCATGCAATCGGGTAAGTTCGACTTCAACGACTTCCTCAGCCAAATGAAGATGATCCGCTCGCTCGGACCACTCGATGGCTTGCTCAACATGCTGCCTGGCATGAAAAAGCTTAAAAAACAACTTCCGACCGACGCTCTCAATACGGACAAAATGAAGCACATCGAAGCGATCGTCCTATCCATGACTCCCAAAGAACGCGAACGCCCCGAACTCATCAAAGGCAGCCGCCGCAAGCGCATCGCACTCGGATCTGGCACCTCAATACTCGAAGTCAATCGCCTGCTCAAGCAATTCGGTGAAATGCGCAAGATGATGCGCTCGAAAGGCAAAATGAAGCAAATGATGAAACAAATGGGTGGTATGGAAGGCATGAATGACATGCTCGGCGGCATGGGCGGCGGCGCTATGGGCGGAAACAACCTCGATATGTCCCAACTCGATAAACTCACCAAACAGCTCAAAAACACCAAGGGCGGCAAGGGCGGATTCCCCTTCTAGTCAGCCCCAGCATACCCACCTGCCCGCAGCTGGCTCAGCCAGGCTGATAGTACTACCCCAGTTGTACAATATTGGGACAGCTCCAGCTGTAAGATACTCCTTGCAGCTGCAGTATTGTTGGGATGTTAGTTTCATTACCCCTGCGCCTAGCAGCGATCACTCTAGCCTTGATCTCAGCCACCGGCTCGCTTCTCAGTGCAGCCCCAAGCCCCAATGTCATTGTCATCTTCATCGACGACATGGGATGGGGTGACTTTTCCTGCTTTGGCAATTCCGAGGCCAAGACGCCGCAGATCGATCAAATGGCCGCCGAAGGGATACGCTTCGAACAATTTTACGTCAACTCGCCGATTTGCTCCCCCTCGCGAGTCGCAATCACCACCGGCACCTACCCTCAACGTTGGGGCATCACCAGCTACCTTTCCTCGCGTAGCGAAAATAAAAAACGCGGCATGCGCAACTGGCTAAACCCAGAAGCACCCAGCCTCGCGCGCGACCTCCAAGCCGCCGGCTACGCCACCGGACACTTTGGCAAATGGCACATGGGCGGCCAACACGACGTGGCAGATGCCCCACCAATCCAACAATACGGCTTTGATCAAACCCTGTCGAACTTCGAAGGCATGGGCTCAAAGATCCTACCACTCATCACCCGCCGCGATGGCTCCATTAGCAAACTCTACCCCTGGGAACACCTCGGCGCACACCGCTACGTGCAACGCTACGAAGTCACCCACAGCTTTGTCGATGCCGCCATCAACTTCATCGACACCGCACAAGAAGCGTCCAAACCATTCTATATAAACGTCTGGCCAGATGACGTCCATGGCCCCTTCTACCCATCGCCTGAACGCATGAAGCAAGCCAAGACCCGTCGCGAGCTCTACCACGCTGTGCTCGAAGAAATGGACACACAATTTACCAAACTCTTCGAGAAACTCAAATCCACCCCCGCACTGCGAGACAACACCATCCTACTCATCTGCTCCGACAATGGCCCGGATAGCGACGCCGGATCTGCAGGACCATTCAAAGGATTCAAGACCCACCTCTATGAAGGGGGCATTCGCTCACCACTCATCGTCTGGGCTCCAGGAATCATCCCAAAACATGCTTCCGGCAACACCAACACAGAGTCAGTTTTCTCCGCCATCGATCTCGTCCCAAGTCTACGCCAACTCTGCGGAGTCGTTACCCAACAAAACACCCTCAGCGATGGAGAAGCCCTCAGCGACACCTTGGTCGGCAAGTCGAATACATCACGCCACACACCACTATTCTTCAGCCGCCCCCCCGACCGCAAAAGCTTCTATGGCTTTGAAAACCTCCCCGACCTCGCCGTGCGTTCAGGCGAATGGAAATTACTCTGTGACTACGACGGCGCACGCCCAGAACTCTACAATCTAAGCACCGACCGCAACGAATCCACAAACCTCGCGAAACAGCACCCAGAACGCGTGAAACAACTCACCCAACAAGTCCAAGATTGGTACGCAACTATCCAGGACTGACACAAATCAAATGCACGTCCACAACATGAGCCTCAACTCAACTTGTCATTATTGTTAGAATTTTATAGATTTTCTCAGCCTCATTCCATAGAATGAGAAACACATACATTCTAACTCATTTATAATCTATGAGACGCCTCCCAATATCCTCCATCATTCTCATGGCTATCGCCGGCATGTGGCTAGCCCTGCTCACCCACTTTTTGATCCAGCGCTCACGCTTCTCAGAAATCACCCACTGGCCTTCGACTCCGGCGCAGATCACCGAGCAGGTCACAGAAACCAGGCCAGTCGATATCAATTCAAAATACAGAGGTCCCCGCTTCTTCGATGAAGTCACTGGCCACGTCACCTACAACTATCAAGTGAACGGTGCCCAGTTCGTTAGCCACCTAGCCAGCCCTAACCGCAGCTACCTCACCGAAGATTTCACCCAGCAAGCTCCCCTAGCTTACTACAACCCCAACAACCCAAGCATCGCCGTCCTCATCCCCGAGTCCTACCAAGGTGCCTTCTACCGCAAAATCATTGTAGCAACGCCACTCATCCTCCTAGCCCTGCTACTCATCCGACGCAACCTACTGTCACAGCAATAGCAAGCCCCCCCCTCCAAGCCCTCCCTCTCCAGATCTCTTTCTTATATTAGACAGACTAAATACAGAGGATCGTTGATTCCATGCACTCTCCCGTGCTACAATCCTTTCTATGTCCTCCCCCAGAACACTCGCTCCTTGGCTTGGCAAGTTACCCAAGCCCGCCATCTACCACTGTGTCTCACGCGTCGTCGATCGACAGTTCCTCTTCGGAGATCGAGAAAAATCCAAGTTCGTTGAGTTCATGCGCCTCTATGAAGAATTCTGCGGCGTGCGCATCCTCAGCTTCTGCGTGATGAGCAACCACTTCCACATCCTCGTGGAGGTCCCACCACCACCTACAGAAGCTCTCAGCGATGCCGAACTCATGCACCGTGTACGACTTGTCACTCCAAAGCAACAAGCCGATGTCATCGAGAATACTCTGCAGATGCTGAGCTCGGATCAAGCCACAGAAAAAGGCCGCATCGCCCACCAGGAGCTGCGCGAGCGCTTCCTCTCTAGGATGTGGAACCTGAGCAAATTCATGAAGCCTCTGAAGCAACGCTTCAGCCGATGGTACAATGGTCGCAACGCCCGAAAAGGCACACTCTGGGAGGAGCGCTTCGATAGCACACTCGTGGAAGGTAGCAACTGTGCCATCACCATGGCGGGCTACATCGAGCTCAATCC
>NZ_KB899262.1 GCF_000378105.1 Rubritalea marina DSM 17716
CGAAGAGGAATTGTCGGTCGACGACACGCGAGACACAGTGGTAGATGGCGGGCCTGAGTTCTTTACCGACCCAAGGCGCTAGGGTTCTAGGGGAGGACATAGAGCAGATTGTAACACGGGAAGCCCTGTGGCATCAACGATCCTCTCAATTTAGTCTGTCTAAAAAGAAAAAGAAAAAGAAAAAACCAAATTGTCTAAATACGAAAAACCTCATTACATCATCCTATGGGAAACATACTCGTACTTTTTCAGAGCAATACAGGTAATACCGCAAAGATGGCGGAGCTTGTCGCCGAAGGCGCTGGACGCGTGCCCGACATTGAACTGCGGCTAAAAAGCATCAAGGAGGCGGATGTCGAAGACTTGAAATGGTGCGACGGTATCGCGCTTGGGGCTCCAACCAACTTTGGCACCGTTCCTTGGGAAATGAAGAAGTGGTGGGACGATCTGGTCGATAAGAACATCTGGCCTTATATGGATGGTAAGATCGGCTGCTCTTTTTCTAGCGCAGGAGCTATCGGCGGTGGCCAGGAACTGAACTGCATGACCTTGAATGTCATTCTGATGAACTTCGGCTTCCTCGTCTTTGGCATCACCGACTACACGGGGCCGGGCATCTCGGCGCACTACGGTGCGGTGCAGCAGGGAGAACCACGTAGCGATGGCGAGAAGGAAGCCTGCGCCCGCCTGGGCCAGCGCCTCGCCGAGTGGGTGTCGACCTACATTGACCAGAACACCGCCTCCCACCCACTGAAGCAAAACTACAAAAGGCTACCGGATGAGTTCAAGCAGCGGAAAAGCTGAAGTGACTACCACACTCATCATTGTTGATAGCTGATTCCTGATCCGCTGCCTCGACATCTGCTTTGGATTATTCTAGCAAGTAATCGTGATTGCAACCTACATCCACGACCTCAATCCAGTGATTCTTGAAATCACTGACACGCTCAAGCTTCGCTGGTATGGTCTCGCTTATTTACTCGCCTTTGTCTGTGGCTATTTGTTACTGAAGTTTTTAGGGGATCGCAAGCTTTGGGTTCTGCCAGGCAAGGTGGCTGGTGACTTCATTGCTTATGCGGCGATCTTTGGAGTCTTTTTGGGCGGGCGCATCGGCTCGGTGGTATTCTACAACTGGGATAGCTTTGTAGCAGATCCGCTATCGATCTTGCGCGTGTGGGATGGCGGGATGGCGAGTCACGGCGGGATATTGGGTTTGATGATATTCACCTTTATCTATGCGAAGAAGCATCACCTTTCATGGACGGGCTTAGGTGACGGGCTTTGTGTGGTGGCCCCGCTGGGTATCATGTTTGGTCGCATTGCGAATTTTATCAATGGCGAGCTCTACGGTCGCATTGATCGGAGCTTCCACTGGGCGATGAAGTTTCCGAATACTCTGTGGGACTCCAACATGGTGGAATCCAAAAGTGCTGGGCTTAGCCAGCAGGTGGCAGCACATGCTGACGCTGGGGGTGAGTACGCGGTATTTTACCAGCAATTGCTCGATAGTTACGATCATTACATCGAGGGTGCTTATGCCGAAGGCAGCCCAGAGCACCTCGCCTTCCTCGAGCTGAACCAGCAGAAGGTCGAAATGCTCAACCAGGCAATCCGCGAAAATGAAGTGGTTCGTGAAGCGGTAGGCAACTACCTAGAGCCTCGTTATCCTTCCCAGCTCTTTCAGGCAGCGCTTGAAGGTCTGGCACTCTTCGCCATCCTTTTCACTCTGCGTATCACCTGGCGCAAGGCTCCGCACGGTGCTCTTACTGGCCTGTTCTTTATCCTCTACGCCATTTTTCGCATCAGTATGGAACAATTCCGCGAGCCAGAGATCTCTGGGATACGCTTTCTGGGTGGTAGCTGGACGATGGGACAGTTCCTCTCACTATTCATGATCGCTATCGGTGTGGGCTTTCTCATCCGTGCCTTCACGCGCAAGGAAAAGGTATGAGCCTCACGCACGCCATCCTCATCCTGAGGTGATCCATAGCTCACGGGCTTGCTGAGGCGCAGTGCCTAGCAGGGTCATTCTGGCGCTGGTGCCTACGCTGGTAGCGGCTGCCCTCCTGCATCTGAATTGCTGGCAGAGCGCCATTCTCTACGGCAGCATTGGAGTGGCTCTATCAAGCCACAAAAAAGGGACCCAGTACGCTGAGTCCCTTGGAAGTTTGTCTGGTCTGCTGTGTCTCGCTAGTTTTGCTCTACGGCAACTCGCAGGAAGAGATCATCCACCTCGACGCTTGACACCGTGGTGACGGTAGTGACGCCTCCCGAGGAGATGGTGCTAGCGTTGACCGTTGGGCCGCCATCTGGGCCATCCACGCCGTCTGCAGCGTACCAGTTCACCAGGTCAGGTGACCACTCGTAGCTTCCGCTGATTCCTGTTGGGAGATCGGAGTTGTGTGGGTGGGTGAAAGAGCTAGTGGTACCATCGGTGCTAAGGTTCTCAATACCCACGCTGTTGCTGGATGGGTCCGTACCGAAGTATGCTTCTACGATATTCGGGATGTTATCACCATCAGCATCGTCCTCTGGATCTAGCTGGTCAGCCGGTAGGTTCAGAGTTGGATCCTTTGCCCAGTAATCATAGCTTTCTGTGAGGTCGAGCGCCTCAATGGCATTGAACCATTGCTGAGCCATGGTGTCGTAGCCTGCACCGTCTACCGCGTCATTCCAAGGATGGTTGAAGTCATTGGAGTGTCTGCCTGTCGCAGGGGCTGAGGTGTAGTCACTCGGGTTCGTGAGGAACATGGAGTACATGTCCACGGTGCTTACCTTGTAACCATTGGCGGCGTAGGTTGGCACCAGAGTGTCACGAATGTAGACGTTGTAGTTGTACAAATCTGTGTTCTTCGATTGCTTGCTGTTGGGGTCACCGTTGCTGTAGTCACCATCGTAAGGAATGATCTGCGCCACGATGACGTGTGCATCTGGCTTGAGGGTCACGATCTCATTCACCAAAGTATTGAGCGTATCCGGGCTCGCAGAGCTGATGCCATTGATACCAATCTTGAGCAAGATCACATCGGGGTCTGACTGTGAAAGCCAGCCTGAGATCGCTCCGATCGGTGCGCCGCCACCAGCCTGGTGGTAGCCTTGATCGAGATCGCGCAAGTCAAAGCCTGGCTTGTAGCTATCACCAATCGTTGGGTTCGTTCCGAGGGTTGTTCCGTATGGTTGGTCAGAGGCTCCCACGTACTGGAATACATAGCCCGCATCGTTGAGCAAGTTGTAGAGGTGCCCTCGATAACCGAAGTTGAACGGATCACCAGTGAGATCATCGGTGTAGCCCACGGTGATCGAGTCACCGATACAGAGGATCTTGATCGGCTCTTCACCGCGTGTCTTGAAGGTCCAAGTAGCGTTGTTGGCGATGCCACCATAGTTGTTGCCTGATCGATCCGTCACGACGGATGAATCCAGCTGAACAGCATAACGTGTGTTCTCAAGCAGCTCCACACTTGGCTCAATCACTAGCTGGGATGCTTCGATAGTATCTATGGAAACTTGAGCATCCGGAAGGCTAATGACTGTTTGCGCATTGGTGTCGAGGTTGACAATCGTCACGTTACCCGAGCCGAGCTCGATAGCTTCGTCAAATGTTGCCACGAGCTTCGTCTTGGTGGAAATATTCGAACGGTAGCTGCTCTCGATGCTTGTGTCTGGAAGCATGCTTGTGATGGCCGGAGCCGTAGGAGTGGACTCAGCTGCGGAGTCTGATCCGAAGACGTCAATCTCACGCCACTGGAAGCTCCCACTATTCACGATGTTCGTCACCGAATTTGCAGTAAATCGGATGCGTTCAATCCCTGCGGCTAGCGTGCCACTCGGATCGTTCACAGTCACCTTGGAAGCACCTACTGTGATCGTATCAAATTCTTGGCAATCCACGGTCGCAAGAAGTTCCCAATCACCACCTACAGGCTTCACATCGACAGTCCAACCTTGATTGTTGAACCCGGCGCCAGCCCAGGCTGCGATCGACTGGATCGAGGTGATGTCATAGCCGGTACCATTCGCACCATAGCCCAAACGGTATTCAGCAATGGCACCCACCACTGTCGAAGCCGCAATGACGGCTCCTGGATCGTTGCTGTCGTAGGTTGCACCATGGACACCGTCGTTGAGTGCCTGAGGATTGATATACTTGAGGAATGGATCTGGATAGAGGTGACCCGGCTGCGAAGGAGTCAGTCCGTGAAGCAAGTCGCTCGCACTGACATCCGCCGTGTACTCGAGCTCGGTAGTACTGGACACACAGGTGATCTGTGGGCCACTCGCTGGGGCAATGCTGGAAGTGATCACCATATTGTCGACAGCCGCACCATAGAAGACATTCTCATCGAGATCTACAGAACTCACATCATCATAATCTACAGCATCTGCTGTGAAACGAAGCCCGAGGTTATTGCCTGCTTCTGAAGAACCTGCAGTGTAGGAGAGAGTGCGCGTTTCCGCGTTGTTGTAGTCACTCACCGCGGCAAACACCTCACTCGCCAACACCGTGGTGGTGTCCACATCATAGAGCTCTACTGTCAGAGCTCGTGCACCGACAGCGGTGTTTTTAGGCTGGTATTGTAGGAAACTCAGCGCATAGGTCGTGCCATTGGCCATGCTCACACCTGTGTCTGCCGAAGCCACCTGGCTACGACCCAGTGAACCATAGTATCTACCGCCAATGAAGGGCCCAGGGTTGTCGTTGTCTACGATGTTGTTGATGCTGCTGCTCGCCACACTGTTGGTGACGCTCACATCGAGCGTGAGACCAGTGGAGGTGAAGGACGTACCAGCCCAACCAACTGAAAACGCAGCATCTGACCAAGCGAACGCACCCGGTGATGAGGACTCAAAGTCCTCCGCAAATTCCTGTGTGGGTGTCGACTCAGTGGATGCGCCGAAGACATCAACCTCACGCCACACAAAACTGCCGTTGTTCGATGAACCCGCCACGCTCGCTGTGGTGAAGCGGATTGCCTCGATACCTGACACGAGGTCGCCAGAATCGCCAGTCAAGGTCACCTTGGTAGCTCCTACCCCACCAGATTCAGTGATCGGCTGATAGTTCACAGTCTCGAGAGTTTCCCAAGTGCCACCCACTGGCTTGACTTCAACTGTCCATGCTTGGTTGTTGAATGGATCAACGTAGGCTGCGATCGATTGGATCGATGAAACATCATAGCCTAGGCCATAGTCGCCGGTACCGAGATTGAACTCAGCCACTGCTCCTACAGTGCCCCAAGCACCCTCCACCACATTGCCTGCCGTGAAGAAGTTACGCCCATGGATGCCATCGTTGATTTGGCTGAGGCCAGAGTTCCAGCCAGTGCCGGTGGCCGTGAGGCCATGGAGTAGGTCTGTGGTGCTCACATCTGCCTCATACGCGAGTTCATCTGTGTCGGAGTAGGCACCCGTGACCGTATTGTCTGAACTAGTTCCCTGGTAGATGTTCAAGAAGGCAGTTGCCATTCTCTCACCTAAGGTCACGGTGCTTGGTCCATCAAAGTGGAGGGTGTCGTACAAGGTAAGGTCGGTGGTGAGAGCAATGCCCACCTTTTCATCAGCAGCCGCCACTGCGATCTGCGCGTCAGCCACCACACCAAGGGGGGCTTCATAGCCTGAGAAGACACGGCCGATCTCACCAATCACGAATGGCAGCTCTGCACCGTACTTTGTGCGGATGTCTGCGATAAAGTCAGTGAGGCGTACCTGGTATTCAGTCGCACGAGTGGCGTCCAAGCCATCGCTTTCACCCTGCATCCATAGCATCCCTGCGATCTCTGGCTCATAACCCGCCGCCTCTAGGGCAGCCAAGCCATCGCTGACCGTGGTCTGGAAATTGGTGTAACTAGCACCCTCAAGATACCCACCAGATCCGTTGTCTACGAACCACGCGCCATAAAGTGAGGTGCCATTTTCACCGTGCTTGATGATGGCCACCCTCTCGCCACTCAGAGTTTCAGCCACATCGTAGCCAAAGCTGACCTCAGGACCAAAGTAATCTGGGGTGCCCGGTGTGAGACCACCACTACCGCGGCGCAAGGTCGTGAGAGCTGGGCTGCTCACCTGATCGTGGAAGTAAAATGGAATTTCACTCTGCGGGTTGAAGAGGTCTTTAGGGCTCGTTGGCAGGGTGTAAACGACCGATGGTGCGTTCGAAATCGCCCCGTTGCCATTGGCTTGACCCACGGAGTTCGATTGCCCACCCAAAAGGATGACCTTGATCGGAGTCGTGGTGCCACCGCCGCCACCATCACTCGTGGTTGAGGTGCCAAAGACATCAAGCTCGCGCCAGATGAAGGCGCCTGAATTGGATGTACCAGTCACGCTGGCTGAGGTGAAGCGTACTGCTTCAATGCCTGTGGCAATCGCAGTACCATTGTTCGCGAGCACCGCCTTCGTAGATCCAGCTGCGTCACCCAATGGCTGGTAATCAACGGTGTCGAGTGTCGACCATGCGCCACCCAGCGCCTTGACTTCGACTGTCCACGCCTGGTTGCTAAATCCACCACCACTCCATGAGACAATCGATTGGATCGAAGTAAGGTCATAGCCTAGGCCATTGTCACCACTCCCAAGATCAAAGGTCGCAGAAGAACCGACAGCGGCCCAAGCACCTTCAATTTGACTTCCCGCATCGGCGTAGGTTCTACCGTGGGCACCATCGTTCAAATAGTTGAGACCGAGGATCCAACCTGATGATGCCGTTGGAGTGAGTCCATTGATCAAGTCAGTCGCACTCGCGTCATCTGAATAAGCCAGCTCTGAAGCGTCATTCACTTCAGCACTGGTGGTCGGAGCATCGCTGGCTGTCGACTCACCAATCACATCAAGCTCGCGCCAGATGAAGGCGCCTGCGTTAGCACTTCCAGTCACGCTTGCACTGGTGAAACGAATCCCTTCAATCCCTGAAGCGAGGTTGCCGCTGCTGGCAGCAAGTACCACCTTCGTAGCCCCTGCGGTGTTTAAGGTGTTTGGCTGATAGTCTACCGTGTCAAGAGTCGTCCAAGTGCCGCCAACAGGCTTCACTTCCACGGTCCATGCCTGGTTACTAAATCCATCGCCACTCCAAGCTGCGAACGACTGAATGCTGCTGATATCATAACCCAGGCCATTGTCACCAGTGCCGAGATCAAACTCAGCGGTGGATCCCACACTTGCCCAGGCACCTTCAACTTGGCTACCTGCCACAGTAAAGTTACGGCCATAATCACCATCATTGAGTAAATTCAACCCCAGTGTCCAACCCGAGGAAGCCACAGGAGTGAGGCCTTCAATCAAATCAGAATCACTTTCCTGACCGTCAAAAGCTAGCTCGTCCGTCGAAAATTCTTCGCTGCCGCCGCTCGGCGTACCGCCGCCGCCAACCGCGATCTCCACGGAAGCAAAATCGGCACCACCAGAGGCGTCTTTCGCCATCACAACAAATTTGTTGGTACCAGAATCACCAGCTGCAGGTGTGCCAGTAAGCGCACCACTGGATGCCACACTGAGCCATGCTGGGCCAGCAATCTTGGTGTAGCTGATCGCAGCAGCTTCTGGATCAGTGGCATCGCCAGCCAAGGTGTCAGAATATGCTGCATCTACGCTTGCTCCCGCTTTAGTCATCTCTTTCGAGCTAAAGGCTGGAGCCTCATTTGAGTTGGTAAGGTAGAAACCACCGGTCCAACGCATGTTGGAAATCACGGGCAAATCACCATTCCAGCCAGTTGCTGACATTTGGAATAGGACAATCGAATCCCAGTCAGTTAGAGTGCTGAAGTTCGTTTGATTGACCATCTCATTCATGGCGATGCTGACGGACGTTGTTCCCGCAGTGGGGAGTGAAACGGTCTTACGGTAGTTTGTGCTACCAGTTCCCCAGCCATCATAGCCATTGAAGTTTACAGTATTGCCGGTGCCTGTGGTGGTCACATCAAACTGAAGCACACCATTCAGTGGGCCAGTGTAACGTAGGTCTGAGAGCTTGAAGGTACCGATGTCGATAGTGCCTGGCCCAAGATTGCTGTAGTCGTGCCAATCAGCATAATCATCCGCAAAGTCGTCTACGACACGGCTGCGTGCGACATCTGGCACAATGCCATTGAGTGTCAGTTCATTCACCCCATTGTCTTCAGCATTGGAGAACTGAACTTCGGAGGAAATACTGTACTCGGCTGATGTACTGAAAAACCCAATGTCTACCGCAGTATCGGCATCGTAGGTCACTTCTGCATAGGCAACCAATGGGTAGCTCGTATCATTGACCGGGCAGGCCGCCTGCCAAACTCCTGGAGAAGTTTCAACTGCTACTGCCTTATGCCAGTAGCGTTCGAGCGGGAAATACTCATAACCGTAATACACATCCACTGACTTCAGCGTGTTGCCAGCAGTCGCTTGGTCCGGAGTCACGGTGAATACCGGAACACCACTCGCGTGAGTCAAATCAAGGGATGAAGTCGGCTCGGATGGGAAGGTGAAATCTTCTTGAAGATGCTCCTTCATCCACAGCACACTGGCAGTCGTCGATTTGGTATTGAGACGGTGATTTGCATGCGGTGTGGTCTGCATCAAGCCCTTCACATTGTTGGGCAACAAGTTGATCGAGCGCGGGGTCGCATCGAATGGCGCGTTGAAATCATTCGTACCATTCATGAACAATGATGGCACTTGAATGAGTGGCCAGTATGCCTCCTGACTGATCGTGCACTTGTACCATTCTAGGTTATCTTCATCCCCCACTGCTGGGCTCAAGCCAAGCTCAGGAAGCTGCCATAGATAGAGCGCTTTGCTTGGGTAATCTAGACCGTAATAATCTTCGTAGTCGTATGCCGTGCCGCCAACAGAAGGGATAATGGTAGTCACACGTGGGTCGGTACCAGTCACCGTGGTAGTAATGCCTCCCATACTAAAGCCCATCACACCAATCTTGGTGGAATCGACTTCTGCCTGCTGCGTTAAAAACGAAATCGCACGACGCGCTGCGTAGGAATTCAGCACAAAGCTACCATTCATCGGGTGAGGCGCGTGCTGGAATAGGGTAGCACCATCAGTAAAGGTCTTTTCGTCGACAGCTTCCGTAGCTGAGTGAACCGCATTGATCACCGGATCGGTCACATTGTAGGCGGTGCCCTGCGTAATGTCGCGAGCAAATCCTGCTGAAAGACCGTCCCAATCCGTGTTATTATAATTGGCTCCAGCCACTCCAAGAGATAAGCCATCAGTTAGAGTAACAAACTCCATGGCACCAGTTCCGGCATTATAATTGAGGGTTGTCCCAAGGTCTTTGGCACCCCAGTTGATGGAAATGACTGCGTAGCCGCGAGCCGCCCAAAGGAAGGTGTCCAATGCACCTGGCACCTGGCCACCACCATGAATATTGACAATCGCTGGAACCTTATTCACCGAGCTCGCGTCACTAGGATATGCGTAAAATGCAGAAATCTTAGGCGACACAGTCTTGCTTGAACCATCAGCATTCGTCCCCGTCAATGTACCTAAATCATAGCGGATTGTCTTGATCGTCACTTCGGGGTAACCAGCGTAGTTGATCGTACCTGTGTTGTAGGTCGTCGCATTCAATGCGTCGTTTTCAATCGCGGTCTGGAGCGCACTCCATAGCTCTGAAGGGTCTTCTGGGTAGCCAGCCCCATTGCTGAAATCAGCGCGTAGAATTTGCGTACACAAGGACACGCAGAGTAGTAAAATGGCAATTGGGGACAATCTATTCATAGTAAACAATAATTTCACTAATTATAGCGCAGGCATTCCCAATTGCATCAATTTAAAAACCACCCTTAATATTTAGTAGTATAAAAATACTAAAGTAAACATACTACCTAACCTAACATTTTATCATCCTTGAGATGGAAAAAGCCTAATTTTCAGCGGCTCTCTGGGGCACCCATATGCTCGACAGAAATATGGTTTGCAATGTCTCGCTTAGGGCACAATGATAGACCCACCATTGCTCTCATTGGAGACTTAGAATCCTCTAGTTTTATGACATCAAAGCCCACCCCAAAACTCACCAACCTCACCATGCGTGATGGCCAACAATCGACTTTAGATGCTAGCGACTGGCTCTTTGAGTCCTACAATTATGCTCGCGTGATTCGCGCCTCCAGAAAAGCAGGATTCGACGGAGCAGAAGTCTCGGGCGGGCAGAGCTTTCAAATCGCGATCAGCCGAGGCTACAATCCCTTCGTAGTCGTAGGCGCGGTCGGGCATGCCTTATGTCACGAAAATGACAACTCGCCATTTGAGCTACAAATGCTCATTCGCGGGGCCAATGCTCTCGGTTTTAGACATTACGATAAAGATCTGATCGAAATCACCCTCAAAGAATTCATCAAACACGGCATCACCAAGATCCGTTGTTTTGATGCACTCAATGACATCCAGAACCTCGAATTACCCACCTCACTGCAAGGGACTGAAGGAGTCACTTTCGAAGGCGCAGTTTGCTTCACCCATTATGCCGACCACCCTGAACGCTATAGTGATGCATACTACTGCAACTACGCTAAAGCACTCGTGGACGCTGGCTACAATGCCATCGCAATCAAGGATATGTCTGGCCAGCTCACTGCCCAGCGCATCCATCGCCTGGTGCCCGCGCTGCTTGAGGTCCTCGCGCCTCAGGGAATCCCCCTCACACTTCACTGCCACTCCACCAATGCCACCCTCTCGAGACAAGCGATCAGTGCCGCGACTGAATACAAGGTGCATGCAATCGAGACTGTAGAAGGTGTCCTCGCTGGAGGCTCGGCGCACCACGACCTAGCCTCGGTAGCACCACAGCTGATTCAAGACCAAAGCTCATACAACGAACTCACCCGTCTCACCGAGCGACTCTGGGGCAATGCGCCGGTGCGCCGCGATCAAGACATCCCACAGGAGTTGAAAGACAAACTATGTGCTGCCGGCGTCCCAGGAGGCGCCATGCCCTTCGTCATTCGTGACCTCCACATGCAAGAGCCAGCAATCCGCGCCAAATTCTCCGCAGCAAAGCACATCGATCAACCGGATTCCTTTCACTCCATCGTCGAGGTATTCATCAGAGAGCTCAAGCGCGTCTGCGTCGATGCTGGGCTCCCGCTACTCGTGACCCCCACCGCAGACATTTGTTGTAAACAAGCGATCATGAACCTCGCCATGGGTGCTGCGCCATACGAGGACTCTCTTGCACAGCGCTACCTCAACCGCAGCGGCCAACCGAATCCCGACCCCCGCTACGCCAAGCTCATTCTCGGTCATTACGGAGAGCTCAAAGCATACGATGAAGCAAACATGGTGCACGGCCCGAGCGATGAAGTCATCAAATTCTTCGAAGCGAATAATGCGCTCCAACTGAAGCAAGTAGAACACCATCCCTCGCAAAATCCGGGTGGCGACGACCTCAGCTCAGCGCAGCACTCCGCTTGGCAGCTGATCCAGAAAAAGGGTGCCAAGGCGCTCTCATTTGCCAGCTTTGACCAGCTCACGATCCTCTATGGCCAAAAACCCGCCACCGCTCAGCAAGGCGAAGACCCGATTGCCAATGCTGTGGAAACATACTACAAACGCGCCGAACTCGCGAAAATCGATGGCCGCGGTCGTACCTTCCCAGACTATGAAGCACTGATGAGCCCGATACTGAACTGTCTCGGCGCTATGTTCGCGCTCAATCCCAGCCTCGACGCTCACGTGATCCCGAAGATGGCACTGAGCGAGCTCGGCAACAACCTCTGCAATCGACTCTTTGATATTTATATCGATCTGCCGATCTGGGCCCAGGTCACAGTCCTCAACAACCACCTCTCAAAGCTGCTCTCCTCCGCCAACACCTCTGATGAGCTCAAGGCTGCAGTGCTCCACGTGGCGGGCTCACTCAAAGCACTCGACCTTCGCCCACACCGCCGCGGCACCGAGGACCTCCCTACCGCTTTAGCGAATTTCAAACAAATCACGATTGTCGAGCTCTTCAATAGCCTCGCGATCATCAATAGCTTCATCAATGATGTGGCAAAATACGCCACCAACCCAAAAGCATACGCCGAGCGCGTATTGAACATCCAAGATATCAGCACCCTCTCTGCACCAGAGAACGCTGGACTCACACTCAATGAGTGGGAAAGCAATATCCAGCAGAGCCTTGCAGGAAAATACCTCCAGCTCGAGGCCGACCTATTGCGCCGCGCCGAGCAGTGGAAAGCCTAGGCGCCTGAGCACTCGGGGCGCCCCACTACTTAAAGGCCGAGCTCAGATAATCCCGGAAAATCATCAGGGCGGACCGCACCATCCCAAAGGAATTTGCGGTCTGCAGCATCGATCTTTACATCATTGATGCTGGCGTGACGTTCAGCCATCAGACCAAGCGCGTCGAACTGCCAATTTTCATTGCCGTAGGAGCGGTACCATTGGCCCTGGTCGTCACGCCATTCATAGGCGAAGCGTACCGCAATCCGATTCCCTTCAAAGGCCCAAACCTCCTTGATCAACTTGTATTCATGCTCCCTCGCCCACTTCCGCTCTAGGAAGCCAACGATTTCTTCGCGCCCCTTGATAAATTCCGAGCGATTGCGCCAAGCACTCTCTGGCGTGTAAGCCATGGAGACCTTTTGCGGGTCACGATTGTTCCATGCATTCTCAGCCATCCTCGCCTTCTGTGCAGCAGTTTCCGCATCATAGGGCGGGAATGGCGGTTTTGATTCATCCATTGTTTTCTTGGTTTCTCGTTCAATAAAAAAAGGCTGGTAGCCCTCGGGGACCGTGCCTCCCCAAAGGAACTACCAACCTATTCTCATCCACAAAGCGACTACCACTTTTTGTAAGGGAGGAATTTCCCGTTCAAAGTAACCACCACACGGTCACCTTTCGGGTCTTCTTGCTTGGCAATGTCACAAGTGAAATCAATGGCGCTCATGATGCCGTCGCCAAATTGTTCGTGAATGCATTCCTTGATCGCCCCACCATACACATAGGCAATCTCATAAAAACGGTAAATCAATGGGTCTTTCGAGACGAGATCCGTGTCCGTCGCCTTCATCGGGCAAACCGTCAGCGCCTGAACCACCTCGTCACCTAAATCCAGAAAGCTAGCAAGCTTAGAAGCATCCTCCAGAATCAGGCTATTCTGCCCGAGACACACTGAGGAAACAAATACATCTGAGAGGCCAACTGCATCACCAATCTCTTTCCAAGTCACGCCCTTGGCTAACTTGGCTTCGAAGATTGCGTCTGTCATTTCTAATTTAGTCATCATTTTTTATTTATAGTACAAATTTATTATTATTTTGAATCATCCAAAACACCCATCAAGATTCATTGACCTAGAAAAAAAACTGCTGAATGATCACTGAATTGCGTTTAGTGAAAAAACTTTTTCATCATATGGATTGGCATCTTTGAGAAGACAAGAGCAGCCCAAAGGGCAAAGCCAATCATGATGCAAAAGGATACGGAAACTTGATGAGATGTTGAGGCAAAGAAGCCAAACAACTTACTTATTCTAAGGGAAGTAGAACCCATAGGACCTACACATTCATCAGCACTGTGACGATCTACTTCCATGTACGGATACTTATATTTAACATCAGCCATAACAATTAATCCTTTCACTACCATTGAATAGCAACGCGCGTGCCGATTCAATAACTCCCTATATTATATTTTTCATCAAACTCATGAATAACACATTCGTAGAACACTGATCCTAAATGATCTAGGACAATAAAAAGCGGCCCACCTCGTGAGATGGACCGCTCTGCATCGAGCAATAGATTCGATAGTAAAATATTATTCAGCAGCAGCCTCTGCCTTCTTCGCCTTGTAGTGCGTGAGGTAAATTGGAAGACCCACGAGGAAGAAACCACCGATGAAGTTACCAATGACTGTTGGAATTTCATTCCAGAGGAAGAAGTCACCGAGTGTGAAGTCAGCACCCATAGTCATTGCGAATGGGAACAGGAACATATTCACCACAGCGTGCTCGAATACCATGAAGAAGAAGCACATGATAGGTGCCCACATGCAGAAGAATTTGCCAATCGTTGATTGAGCATACATGGAACCGATCACTCCCATAGAAACCATCCAGTTACAAAGGATACCTCGTACAAGACAGGTGAACCACCCCATCATACCCCACTTCTCAAAGCCGAGCGTTCTGCCTTCACCCACCTTCGCTAGAAGCTTGTGGAACGCTGGGAAGATCTCTGATGTCTCACCAGAGTACCCGAAGCGAACACTGAAAGAAGCAAGGAATACAACCATTAAGGCACCCACGAAGTTGGAGCAGAACACCAAGCCCCAGTTGCGGAATACCTTTGCCCAAGTAGCACCTGGGTTCTTGTTGATGACCGGTAGAGGCGCCAAGGTGAAGACACCCGTGATCAAGTCAAACTTCATCATGTTCAACATGATGAAACCAATCGGGAACAGAATCGCTCCAAAGATAAGGCTACCCGTCTTGGTAATCACCGTGAGGGCGAAAAACGCGGCCAAAGTCAACAGCGCGCCTGCGCCAATACCGCGAATGATCGTATCTTTTGTGGACATGTTGAGCTTTTCCTCACCTGCCTCGATCATTTTTTTTGCCAATTCTGATGGTTGTAAATAATCCATAATTCTCGTTTTTTAGTAGTTACTGTAATTTTTCGTTTTCGTCTTGAGTAGGTTCACCGGAAAATTTGATTCATGCTCAACCTCAAAATTGATTCATCATTTACTATACTAACAATATCAACAATGAGGTAGATTCATTGAACCAATGCATTCGGAAAATACATCATAAACACATGCAAACTTCAGCACTTGTTATGCCAATCATTATATTCAACTGATATATGAAGAACTCCTAGAAATGAGTAACTTTCATGGCCACAAAAGTCCACGGAAAGATGAATCTCACTCATCAGTGTGCAGCGCACCCATCTCCCAGCCGGACTCAAGCGCATGCAGCATCCAAGCCCCCTGTTTGGAGAGGATGTGCTGGGACACCCCCTCTAGGCTCTCCATGGCTTGAGGAGTGACAATGAGCTTAGGCTCCATACTGCGCAACCATGACGCACTGGGCTCAGGGTCTCTGCGGTGTTTACCCAGCACCAAAACATCAGCTCTGAGCTTCGGGTAGCGTTTGAGTATGCGTTGGTGAGCACGAAAGCCACTGTCGCCAAGCACCAACACACGGAGCTCACGCCACCGAAGCATCAGCACGAGACAGGCATCATCCGCTATCGCGGCATCAGCACTACCCGCGTCTATCACTTCTACACTTGCATCCGGGCCGACTGGCAGCACTTGCCCCGGATGCAATGCTACTGGGTCCAGCCCCTGATCTGTGAGGCTACTCAGAGCATGGTGATAAGACTTACTCCTGAAGTGGCCCTCTGGGGTGGCAGCTTGCTTGAGTCTCCATTCTGTCGCGAGCTCTGCGACACCCCCACAATGCTGACTATCCGCATGGGTAAGGATGAGACTATCGATAGGCGCTCCATAAGACACCAGAGAAGGGCGCACACAGCGGCGATAGCTATAACTGCTTCCCGTATCAATCAAACAGCCACCCCCTAGGCTCCAATAAGCTGCCGCCCCATCGTAAGGGAGCGCGTAAACCACCAAGCGCTCGCCACGCTGCCACGGTTTCGCGCTCCAATGCCCAGCAGGCAACTCTGCCATCTGCCTCACCCAAGCATAACCACAATCCGCCACTGCGCCACTCAGACTATTCAGCTGAGTGGCAAGCACCGGCCAAAAGAGCCCAAGCAGCACCGTCGCCATGGCATTAGCAAGCAGGAAATACAGCATCAGCACCAATGGGATACTGGTGAGCATCGAAACAGGGGTGGCCAGCTGAAAGTAGTGCAATGACAGCGGAGTAGCCCCGATCAATGCACAAGCTGAAATACTCAATGTACCTTGCAAGCCACGCCTCAGCCTCAGCCCCAGATGCTGCCTAGGGCCCATCAAACGATAAGGCATGAACGGGTCATGGTAGGAAACCCATGCAAAGGCACGCTGCGTCCATTCCGAACACAGAGCAATGGCGACCAACACGATAAAAGACAACTGAAAGCCCACTTGAAAGAGCGCGTGGGTGTCACTCAGCACAATACACAGCGCACTCGCGGCGATGCTGTTCATCAACACCACACGGCGGTTCACCAAAATCCCTAGCAACAAAACCGCCCCCATACACGCCGCGCGCATCGCTGGAGGGCGCATCCCAGTGACCATCGCATAGGCGAACATCGCCCCAATGGCCCCGAGCACCCAGACCCTTGGCCCCCCTCCGACGAAACGCAATAGCAAAGCCACCAATGACCCCACCATCATCACATGCAGGCCACTCACCGCAAAGACATGCATGGCCCCACTGAGCCTGAAATGCTTGCTCATGGGGTCGTCATGGGCGGGCTTCTGCCCGAGCACCATCGCGGGCAAAATCACTGCAGCATCCTCACTCACCCCGTCACTCAAAATCCCCGCCACCTTAGCTCTAGCGCGCAAGGCCCAATCCTTCAACTGAGTCCGCGCCCTCCAGTACATCGAGACGCGAGCATCCCCACGGTATTCATAGTGCACCACGCGAAGCTCGGCCACCACCCCCTGGCGCCGCAACCAGGATTCTTGGTCAAACTCAGCCGGGTTAAGCGCAGGCTTCAAGGGATGCACTGCACCGTGGACATACAAGCAATCCCCAATATGCCTTGGGCCGGCACCATCCTCAAAGTAGGCACGCCACCTCACAGAAGGCGTCTCAGATTCCAATAGCCGCAACGTGACTTGACCGTAGCGGCCGATATCTACCACCTGAACTTCACCCCTCCACCACTGGCCAAGCCCCTCGGCAAAGGCATCACGCTCAAGCAACTTGGCCCGATGGATCCCTAGACCCAGCCATGCGACAAACAAAGTAACCAGCAGAACATGCCGTCGGCTCATCGCGCCCAGAACAAACGCAGAGGCAGCTATAGCAGTGCTCAACAGCACATGCTTCTCAGCAAAAAGAATTGCCGAAGCTAATGCCAGACTAACGGGCAGAAGCGGCACCTTCAGTGCGAATCGCTTCAGTCCGTTGACCCCCCTCATCCTACTGCAGTGCTTCTAACTCTTGCAAGCGGTCTGTAGCCTGCGCGGCGTAATGCGAATTCGGAAATAAACGAACGACTCGGCGAAACTCTTCCACTGCCCCATCGCGGTCATTGGCTTCCTCAGCTAGAATAGCCGCGATACTGACGCGAAAAAAAGCATCACTGTCGTCATCCCAATCGTAGCCATGCAAAGCCTCCCGCATCGTAGCCACCCCACCCTCGCTGTCCTTGAGGTTGTGCATCTGGATCTTCGCCATCGTCGACCAGGCCTCGCGGTCGCCAGGATTGGCAGTCACCCGATGACGTAGCTCTTCCAATGCAGCCACAAAGTCGCCCTGAGCTTGGAGCACGCGTACCTGACGCATGTCATCATCCTCAGCACGCATCGGAGCTGCACTGCCGTATATCAAGCTCACCAAGGCATCAGAAATGAGAGGCAGAATAAAAACCACAAAAAGAAGCCCAGCATAGAGGCCCGCAACCGCAAAGCTCGCCAAACGGATGAACACATCGTCATCCGGCACGTGACGAAACACATAGACCAAGGAACCTGCTACCACGCATCCCATCGCTCCATATAATAGTGCCTTGCTCATAGATTCTTTGCTTTCCGTATCATTGATTGCATCGCCTGCTGATGGGGCGTCGCAGACACATTCACCGCATTCTTATCTTCACACAGATTGAAGATCTTTCAAGAACAGCGGGAAATATATTGCCTAAGCTATATGGAATTCTCGCTAACGCTAACAATATAAATATCCAACTACCCTTAAACACTCGTTCTCTTCAGCCGTTAGATCGATGCTTCATTTCGACCAGATCTTCTGAACATCAGCAACATCTAACAACTTCCACCTCCCTGGGGCACTTTCAAGATCGAGGCGATATTTTCCTATACTTATCCGAACCAATCGCAATGTGGGGAAGCCTAGCGTTGCGGTCATGCGACGCACTTGGCGATTCTTCCCTTCTCGCAGCTCCATGAGCAACCATGAAGAGCGAGCCTCTTGAGCGGCATCGATGGGCACCTCCCTGGGCGGGAGTTCAGGCGCCTGCTCTAGCAAGGTAACAGCACAGGGTTTGGTGACATGTTTTCGGATCGTGAGGCCTCCAGCACGCCACTGCCTCAGATCCTGCTCACTCGGCGTCCCGTCCACCTGCACCCAATAGGCGCGTCTGTGAGCGTGCTTAGGGTCGAGCAAACGATGCTCGACCGAGGTGTCGTCGCTGAGCAAGAGGAGCCCCTCAGAATCCATATCGAGCCGCCCAATAGGCGACAATCCTTCCGGCAATCCAATATCCGCTAGGGTACGTTGCTTGGGATAGTCTGGGTTCTTGTTGAACTGACTCAGCACTCCGTAAGGCTTATTGAGAGCGATGATCATGCGATGGTTTAATGATACTTTAGATCCTCGATACCCAAAACATGCGCGATATGCTCCGCCGTCAGAGCGCCCATCGTCTTGCAGTCATCGAAGCGGTCCGTCTTGTGCATCCCGCCCAGCTGTTGCGCCAGCGAGATCACGTTCTCTTCCGGGCACACTTGTGAGCGGTTCATGGTACGCAAAATCGCCGAGAGCCTGCGATGCTCGGCGGTGGCTCGGCGTGCCATTTGAGAGCGTTCCTCCTCGGCATACTGCTTAATGGTCTGGCGGTTCAGCGCATCGAAGCTGAGTCGCGTGATTTGGCGGTTTGAACGGAAATTGTATGCGTGGTAGACCTTTGCCCGGCCTTCGTAGGATTGCTGGTCAAAATCGATTGGTCGCACCCGATACTGCACCTCCTCAAAGTCCGGCGTGATATCAACCACGTAGTTCACGGATCGCATGTCTCCGAGTAAGCGGATGAAGCAACGCTCATTAAACTTCGAAAATTCCTTGGAGATACGCACTCGGTTCAACTCTGGATTGTTCAAATAATCTTCGGAAAACACATCACCTGGAACCCCCGCAATGTGATCCTCAATCAAGGTGTCGCCATTGACCAAATAATTCATCCGATTCGGCGAAAGAATGTGCTCAAGCTCAAGCCCAAACAAACGTGAAGCATCTGCCAACTTCACATAGAAGTAATCGGAGTTGTCGTTAAATTGGTTGGTGATCTTGATCCGGAAAGGACGCGAATTGCCAAATTCACCAAAATCGATACGATCGACTGTGAGGTGTTCATGCACGGGCGTGTCGCCACCGATTTTAAGTGCGGTATAAATGCTGATCAATTGCTCATCGAGCACCGCTTGCTCCTGAGGAGGGTACATTACCGTGAGCCAAAGCGTTTCATTCCCCTGTGGGTCATCGTAGGGGATCGACCCGACAAAGCGCAGCAGATCTTGGTAAATCAATGGGATCTCAGAAACTCTCCCGAAGTGGTAGAGGTATTGCTGCAGCGAAGAGCTGATCGGATAGTGGACTTTACGTTGGAATATCATGGCTGCGGTTGGCACACATCGAGGATGGTCTCAGAATTAAAGCAAATCTGCCCCATTGGCGAGCCTACAAAAGCGCGCGTATGGGGCAGACAAAAACATGTGTTGCAAGGAAGCTCTAGCCCTTGTCGTCCAGTGTGAGCAAGCCTAGCTTGAAGGCTTTGGCAATTGCCGAAGGCGCGTTTTTCACGTCGAGCTTGGCGTAGATGTTGCACACGTGGGTCACCACGGTACTCACGCTGATGTTCAAACGCTCCGCAATCTCCTTCTTGACGAGCCCGTCTGCCAACAAAGCAAGCGTCTGAATCTCACGATCCGTGAGCATCGACTCCATCTGCTGCTGAGGAAGCTTAGACTTCAAAGTGGTCATCACAAACTTGGCCACCTTGGCATCGAGTGAGGCCCCACCCTTCATGACCATGCGAATCCCTTCGGTGAGCTGCTTCACCGTCGAGGCTTTGAGGAGGTAGCCTGAAGCTCCGAGCATGATCGCTTTGAGTACGTCCGCTTCTTGGTCGGACTGGGTCAGCACGATGATCTTCAAGTCTGACTCCTGCTTGGTGAAATAAGAAATTGCCTCTAGGCCATTCATCCCTGGAAGGTGTAGATCCAAGAGCACCACATCAGGCGCCTCAGCACCCGGATCATCCAGGCTTCTGAGCGCACGCTCAGCAGTACCAAATTGGCTGACAAGTTCCATATCATCCTGGCGGCCAATCGCCAGTTCCACGATTTCGCGGTACTCCGGATGGTCTTCCACCATCATAATTCTAATTGTTTCACTCATGGTAGTATCTTAGCTAAATATTCTTCGTCTTCGTGTAGGTAGTTTCAGGATAATGCGGGTACCGCCCGACTCGGGGTTTTCTGAGCTGACGGTCGCCTTGAGGAGCTTGGCTCTACGTTGCAATGAATGAGGAATATAGTCCTCACCACGATCAGAGCCAATACCATTGTCGGTAACTGTTAATACAACACGTTTTTCATCAGCTACCAGCACAGAATCAAATGTTGTGGCTCCAGAGTGCCTACTAATGTTCACCAAGCACTCTTTGTAGAAGAGGAAAAGGTCAAATCGAACGCTACCTGGCAGGGTGCGTAGATACTGCTCACCCTCCACTTTCAGAGTATAATCGAGCTTCGCCATGATCCGCCGGGCCGCCCTCTCCATGTCGTCTTTGAGGTCTGTGTATAGCTCATCGGCTTCCAGCATATTAATACAATACCGAACCGCCGCTCTGGACCTTTCGGTCTCCGAACGGATTCTGCGATGCAAGGTCGATAGCTCTTCTGGGTCGTCTTCAGTCTCTGATGCTAGGTCGCTCAAAAGGCCAATGGTGTGGATGTTGGCACCGAGCTCATCATGCAAGTCCGCAGCCAGACGCTCGCGAATCTGGGTGACCTGACGCACTCGATTCAAGCGCTCAATCAAAATCGTCACGATGATCCCAGCCCCAAGTAGCACCGCGAGCCAGCCAGTACGGTTTAGGATCTTAGTTTGGCGCGCGTAGCGCAGCTCCAGCTCAGCTTCGATGAGTGGCTTCTCCACCTCTAGCTCATGCCGCCTGGACAACTCCTGCATCCATAAGCGAAGCGGCAGGATGTCGCCATAGAGGTTGCGCCCATCCGTCAGTGCACTGATCGAGCGCACCGGACTATCCACCGGAAAGTCCGCATAGAGCTTCTTGCCCAACGCCACATTTTCTGCACCTGAGAAGACCTCGATCTCAGCAAAACCGATCTGCGTCTTCATCAGTCCACGCCACATTCTGGCGTAGGGCTCCAGCGCGACCACTCGGATGTAACGACAAACTTGTGGTTCAAAATCACGCATGATGATCGGCCCGGATTCATAGAGCGAAGTCATCTGGTACTCCGTAAGGCGATCGAAGGTCTTGAAATCAGGGTCATTCGATCCCTCTACCACTAGCCAACGAGGCATTCCAAAGTCATTGGTAATCACCTGCGGCACTGTGTCACTTAGGTCAAGTGAGTGGATATTGATCCGATCCAACAGGATATCTTCTCCCAAGTCCATCGTGATCACCGGCTCTTTACCGATGCCGATGCGGCTGTTGAAGGCCAGGCTTTGCTCACCGTGCGCTGCATCCATCAAGTATGGTAGGAATCCATCCACCAAAAATCGCTTATCGCGCGCTAGGTCACCATCATCCGCATTCGGAGAGGACACCTCAATAGGGCGCTGGATCGCCACGTTGCGCTCGCCATTGAAGATCAACACTTCAAACAGCTGGAGGATGTACATCCCATCCCACGCGCGCCTTGAGAGCTTGGTGGCCTCGACGCGCACCCAAGTCCCTTCCACCGAACCACAAGGAATGACCACAGGGGCGATACGCGGCAGCAGCTGGTCATCGGCATCAAACGACGCCACCACCGTACCCTCATCGTCTGGGCCATTGCCCACGATGATTTGAAACTCTTCTGGAAAGGCGTCCGCGACGAAGCCTTCTTTGGTATCGCGCCAGATCGAGGGCACGAGCACCACCTCATCCACCTGCTCCAGCTTGCCCATGTCAATCTGGACCCACTCGGTGTTGTCGCTACTTTGATGCGCTATGGTGCGGTAGCCTACCGCTCCTACTCCATTGCGAAAGCTGTAACGCGCGAGCGAGTCGAGCTCTTGCTTCACCTCAACCAGCCGTTGCTCCAGCTCGTGCAGCGATGATGCTTCGACCTTTTCAGAGATCTCGCGCCGAGTTGCCTCAGCCGAGCACAGGCTCAATAAAAAGATGCTGAGGTAGAAAATCTGTCGGACGCATGTGGGCATTTATAGATAACTAACACAGCAAATTTGCTGAATCCAATGCTATTCTCAATAGATTAGAAGGTCGAGGTGCTGGAGCGACTTATTGATCCGCTTTGATGTCCTTGCGGAGCTCAGAGAATGTGGAGCTATCAGGACCATCTGGCAGGCTGGCCTGCCAATCGATGAGCTTCTTGGTGAGACGCTCAAGCACCTCTGGATGCTTCTCTTTGAGGTCTACGTTCTCCTGCACATCTGACGCAATGTCGTAGAGCTCGAAATGCTTCATCACACGATCGGTCACAAGCTTCCAGTTTTGATCCACCACGGCATAGCCGACCCAATGATTGGGGCGACCCTTGGACCCTGGGTAAGCTGGGTTATCCATCTTCCAGAAAAGCGGCTTCTCACGCTTCGCCATCGTAGCCCCCTGAAGCACTTCCACCTGGCTCACGCCATCCGGCTCGTATCCAGCTGGGAACTTCGCACCAGCAAGCTCGATGAAGGTTGGAAGAAGGTCGACTGCAGAGATCAGTGACTGGTCGTCAATACGCCCCGCCTCTACCTTGCCTGGCCAACGCACCAGAAATGGAACGCCAATCCCGCCCTCGAAGAGAGACGCCTTGTAGCCCTTGCGGCCGCCAGTCACGCCCTTAGCAGCAGCAATCCCATAGCCGGATCCAGTCGCTGTGTCGTGCTTGATCCTGAGCGGTTCTTCACCGACAGCACGCGCTGGTCCGTTGTCAGAGGAGAAAACCACCAAGGTATTGTCGGCGATGCCCATGCGGTCAAGCGCGTCCAAGATCTCACCCACGCGATCGTCTGCGTGCGAAAGAACGGAAGCGTAGATGTTATCAGCCTCTGGCAGGTCGCGGAATCTCCAGCGGTACTTCGGCAGCGTGTGGAATGGTGTGTGCGGCTCGTGCATCCAGACATTCACGAAGAATGGTTTCCCAGCCTTGTGGCTCTTCTCCATGAAATTCACCGTGTGCATGGAGTCTTCAAACCACGGCATTTGCTCGCCAGCACAGTTGAAGGCACCGTACTCGTCGTAGCCATACTCACCTGGTACTGGTGAGTCGGGAATCATGTTGTTGGCGAGATGCCACTTGCCGTAGTGAGCCGTGGCGTAACCAGCTTCTTGCAGCATTTTTGGCAAGAGCGGCGCGTCCAAGCTCAACCAATCCGGCATGTTGCGCTTTGCATTACTTGGTACCCAAGCGAAATGACCATCAATACTATAGCGAGCCGGGAAATGCCCGGTCATCACTGCAGCGCGGCTTGGTGAGCAAACACCACTGGCCACAGTGAAACGCTGAAAATCTGCACCTTCTTTAGCCAAACGGTCGATGTTTGGCGTCTTGATGTATGGGTGGCCGTGGCAACTAAGGTCGCCCCAACCCCAATCATCAGTGAAGATAAAAATAATATTGGGTTTCGGCGCAGCCAAGGCTGTCGAAACCGTCATCGCAAGGAGCAGCAAGTATTTCATGGGTGTTTGAATTCTATGTGTATGTTATCTGAGGTTTTCACTTGGGTAGGAATGTTGTAGGTGCGGCTCCAGAGTTGGGTCGCAGGATCATAGTCAGTCTGCCAGAAGTCACTGCCATGCACACTTTGGTCCAATGGCTTGCCATCTACCAAAAGCTCACCTTGGTCAGGTGTTGGCAACGCCATAATAGTGATGGGCAAGTAGCCGATACCACCCTCCAATTGCATGCTAAGGTTGCCCTTGTCGCTCATCACGCGAAGGTCTGGGTGACGGCGTATCAGGCCGCCACGCTCTATGGAGACTTGATAGTTACCACCCATGGCCTCGCGGTATGCGAGTTCCCAAGTATTGGCGCTTTTCTCGAGCGCCGCCTTCAGCTCTTTGTTCGGGCCATAGTACTCATCTGCAGCTTTCGGGAACACCAGGTACTCGACAGTGGCTTCCACATAGTCGCCAGCTTCTAGACGCTTAACATCAGCAGGCGGCACGATATCAAAGGTGGAAAAGTCCATGTCTCTGAGACGAGTGCCGCGCTCAGCAATCCATGCCGGAGCTTCCTTGCCACCCAAGCGAGCTTTCCAAGAACGGATCACCAATCCACGGTTCGCCCAGGGGCTCGGCAGCAATTTACCGCGTTGCTCAGAGTCGTGCATCGACACCCAAGGCACGCGACCCACACACTTGATCGGCTCGCCGCGGTAGACATCGCCACCCCAAGTGGCATCCCACTCACGCTTCAGACCGCCTTCATCACCAAAGGCGAGCTTCTTCTCAGCCGTGTAATTGTAGGTATCTGAACCGATTTGGAAGATCACAAAGCGTGAGAAATCAACTGGCTTGTGCACGTGCATGCGTAGCTTGAAGGTGCCACGCACGATGTCGTCACTGCGGCTAATGCTGGTCGTGGTGGAATGCCAAATCGATTCTTCCAAATTGCCTCCGTAGGTGACCTCAGTGAGGCATGGACCCTGGCGGTGACGCAGCGCCTGCATCGCAGCAGGAACCACACGAGTGCCGTCTGGCTTAAACAATCTAAAGAAGTCGGCACCCCCCACATTGTTGGTCCACTGCCACACCCCGGATCCATCCGGCTTGCTCACCATCAAAGGACGCACATCCGTCACGATTGTGTCCGCCTGAGCCTGGCTTGGTTCGTAGCAAATGCTCTCGCCCCAGGCACCAATGGCACTTTCCTCCCACAGCTGGTTACTGCCCCAGCCGATCAATGATAGCTGCGCGTGCGAAGCCGCTGCCACGCCACCCCAGTGGCCGTAACAAATCGTCAGCTCCAGCTCCTTCTGGCTATTCGCCGGCATGCGCATTTGTGAAACTCCGTGAAACCATTGGTTGCGGTAGATGCCCGCCTCTTCCAAGGTGTGCCAATTCTTGCTCAACTGCACCGGAATCCCCGTTGGATTGCCCTCGGTGTCGCGTAGCATTGCAGAAATACCAGTGACTGGAGCACCAATCGGCTGCGCCATCCCTGTGTTGGTCTTCTCAAAAATCATCCGCACCATCTGCGGCTTGTCGCTCGGGTTCTTCAGCACCACACGCACGCGCTCAATAGCATCATTCTGGGTCGCCCCCTCAAAGCTAGGCACGATTGGCTTCACCTTATCCAAATCCACTCGATAACTCGCTAAGGATTGGTCGTAGCGCACCTTGCGCTCCTGCCCCGTAGCGATTTCGTTGGCGAGAAGCTGCACTTCGGTCTGCGGCTGCTTCACCAACATCTTCGCTGGGTCAAAGTTTAGACTCACTTGCTTCCACCCTTTTGAGTACACTGGATCAGCATTCTCCGGAGCCGTATCGGTTTGGATTAAGCCCTGCTGGTTGCCCAGCTGGATTTTCAGATCCAAGTCCTTGTATGCACCAACTGGCTTCACCGCCAACACGAAAGTCAATCGATCCGGCCAAGCCACCGTCTCAAAACGCGATTCAGTCTTCAACACCTCGCCATCAGCTGCGACAAACTCCAAATCAGTCACATCGGCACGCTGGAGCAACTTGCCAGAAACGATCACGCGAGGTCCCTCAAAACGCGACCACTTGCCACCTTTGGCACAGACATAGGTCTTGCCATCCACCACTGCCTGCAGCTTTAGCTCGGCCGGCTGAAATTGAGTCGCTGGTCCATCCACGTGGTGGTAAATGTTGTAGCCCCTCTCACTCGGCGCACCCGCTAGATGCACCACCTCAAGCGTCTCAGTATTCAGATAAAACGAATAATGGCCGGTGCGAATACAACGAACCCATGGCGCATTCTCAATCAAACCTGGAAAGCCTTCCGCCCACCACATGGAGGTGAAATCAGAATTCACAGGCATGAGCCTAGAAAGCGGTGCATCCACCATCTCGCCTGCCGCCGGAGCTGAAGCATCCTCAGCATGCGTTGACACCAAACCTGATAATAGAAGGAATAAACTGAATCGAAGTTTCATAATATTTGTGAATAACCGTGCCTAGATCATGAGACACAGAAAGCGAATGTTAGGTGACGCGCCCTTCACGGTAATCCTCATTTTATACGAGGAAAACCACAAGAAATATCAAAATCTTTTAGGAAATTCTCAGATCACTTCATAATCACCCAATAAAGTAACAAACACTCAAGTGAGCCTAGTACCAACAGCTAGCCCCTAAAGCCAGGTCTAACGCGCTTCATGAAGCAGCAAAACCTAACAGGTGGACATCACTAAGCTCCCCCCTTGAACAAGGAGGGTCTATGAAACAATTGGAGTATCTTACTTATTGCCGGCGAAGGACCAAGCCTCGTATTTTCATCCGCTTTGTACGAGGATCTTGATAGGCACACAGCAATGACTGCCGCCTCTCTTCCACCCAGCGAGTTCGTCCAAACGTTTTCCATTCTGGGGCCTGCTTGTATTGGAAGTGAACGTCCAACAACTTGCCATTAAAGCTAGGCTGAAAACTTGTCACTTTCTTTGAAGTAGCAAACACTTTTGTTTTACCTACCAGCCCACGTACGGGATATGGTGAAGCATTGATCAACTTGTAGCTTCCATAAGGGAAATTTGCCACAGCACGATCGAGCACCAGTGCATTGTATGCACTTTCCCCTTCGACAGGAAATAAGACTAGGAGTGGTTCTTGTACCCTCGTAGGTACTTTTACAGTGGTCAGTATTGGATACTGAACAATGCCATCCTCATCCACTTCTTTGCGACAGAGCGCAACACGTCCACCCTCGTTGATAACAGACTTAAAGGGTCCAAGTACATTAGCATTTGAAAGCCGAATCGCCTCCCCTTGACCCTTCTTATTTAGAATGTAAATGGTTTCATGACCCTTCGCATATTCAAATGCGTATAATGAAAGTGCCACCTCTCTGGCTTGAGCTCTAATAGATTGGGGCATACAAACTAGCATTAATGCTAGGATTGGTAATAGATTCTTAATCATGAAATTTGGTGTGACAGATATTAAAGCTCTGATTCCGAAAGCCAACGGAATGAAAGAATGTTGAAGCGACGACCCAACTCTTGGTTCGTAACATTGAGATTATCCAATGATGTTGTTGGCTGTTGAGAAGCATCGCTGAATTCATGGTCTCGCTGAACCACAGCCTCACACCATGCACGTGCCGTAGATTTACCATCGGAAGCCTCGCCATAGGATCGAATTTTAAATGTATCCCCTCGTACCGTGATCGATGGCGATATACGCGTGAGGATGTCCGCTTGGGTAAGTTGTGTTGGAGCACCATCAGATGTATTTGCTGTCCCTGCAGAATCTCCAAGCTCCGCAGCATTTTTGGGAGCGGGATCACCAAAGGGCGTATTTATGTCAGCCTTATCAATCGCTGATTGAATCGCCCCAGCGTCAGCGGTAGCTGAGTCTGATTCCAACCTTCTATTGACAAACTCCGCAATGGATTGGAAAGGTCCGCGCAACTCAACCTCCTGCACGATAAGCTCAGCTAATGAATATATTTGCTGTGCAGACAATTGCCTGTGACCTGCCCATCGATTTGGACCAGATTCATTCGCATCAACCACCTCGCCCAGCAACGGAACATATCTTGAGAAAACACTATTGCTCGTATTCCCGGTTGAAGTGATCGCCCCAGTTCCATTTAGCAATTCTATGAAAGGTAACGCATCGTCAACTCCACTCGCTAGGAATAACGCCCATGCATCAACCGATGTTGAGTTCACATTGAATGCACCATGGTTGTATAGATACTGAGCGAATGTCTCGTAATCGGACTCCGATACTTGTGCATTTGCTCCCTTTTTGGCCACGATATTTCTGTTTCTCAAGTACTGCACACCATCAAAAAAATCACTCACCACTTTACTCACATCGCGCCCACTACCATCGTATAAAGGACCAGATTCAGTTGCAGCTGACGACAGGAAATAGCTATCGAATAATGCCGTATTAGCCATGTAGGAGTGGTCCAGATGCCTACCGATACTGCCTGCCTTAGATTTCGAATTCAAAGGAATGAGCGGAGAACTAAAAGAATTGCCGACAATTTGGGTCGTCAACGGTGCTTGACCGCCAGCATTCAATGGCGCGTGCACAAACTGAGCAATTGAAGTAGCCGAACTCAGTGGGACTTGAGCAAAAGCGACCACGTTTACTCCGGACTCTGATGACACTCCTGTGCCGCCATACCCTCTATTGTCACTATCAATTTCGACTGCAGGAATGTTATTCCAAGAAGTCATTTTTTCCCACGTGATTTCATACTGGTGACTACTCTCGTTTTCATTCTGATCAGTAGGATCATTAGAGCCGTCGGTAATTCCATTGGTAAAGTATGTGTTCGTGATCCCATTGTGCAACCATTGTGAAGCGGTTGGCGATCCGTCGATATCATAGGAATCTCTCTCAGTTTTCAGACGAACTGAAGCAATCAAAAAGGGCTGCTTATACTGCGGAAAATTAGCTACCCCTTGTGTGGTACGGTTGGCATCCGTCACATAGAATGTGGATAGTTCATCAGGACCCCACGATGGCAGCATGTCCTCCATTTTATTGGATTCCATATCGATTTCTACAGCCCCAATCTGCGTTCTATTCTGATTCAGACTATCTTCGTAACTATCAACATTCGTCACTGTGCCATGGTTTCCTCCATCGCCACGGAATATTTTCATATAAGTCACTAGTTCACGATTGTTCGTCTCAGGCCAAAAGCTCGTAGTTCGCTCCACTTTTGCAGGGGAAACACCCACTCCAAAAGTATCTCCAGTTTTCCCCCATATTTGAAAAATGAAAGCTCCTGGTACTGTTGGAAGAGGAGACAAAGGAGTCTGGTCTTTACTCGAAGCAATGAAACGGTCAAATATACCACCGACAAGAGGATCATACCCTTCAGCCAAGACTAGGCCTCTAGAATAATTCCAATTCTGGTGGTTGTAGGTATAAGGTGGGCCTGGGTATTGCGGGTCAGCCACAGGAGCTCCAAAGACTCGATACTCACCAGGTTTCAAGATAATATCATTGGTTCCGGCGGCTGAGCTCGACCCAGGTATGCGAGCACGATATGGCAGAGCATCCTGTACATTATCTACACCTGTCGAATTATTCCCACCATTGAACATGAAGGCGGTATGAACGGGTGTATTCGATGTAACACTCTGCCACGGTGCATTGGATGTTTCTTTACGAAAAAATTCCACCTGCAGAGGAAAACGATACATCTCGAGCTCAAGGCCGTCAATTCTGATGGCAACATCATAGGGATTCCATAAGGTTACTGCCATATCTACCCAAAATCCTAAAAATGTGTTGTATGGTGGGGTCAAAGCGAAATCTTGAGCAGATAACGAAAAGATAAATTGAGCATTGGAAATGACCGGCAGTAATTGTTGTGAATCGAAAAACGCTGGATTATCTCTGGCCAAGATACTTGCATCTGCAGCATAACCACTAGAAGAGCCAGTTACCTTATCATACATTTTATAATGTGAATGCAGCAAAGCCCATTTGGGATCAGGGCTAGGGATCATTTCAGCTCCGTCAAACCTTGCGGGGGCATTCACTAATGGGCTGTTGCTCTCACTGTATAAATAGCGATTGTCATAGTCTGAAGGAAGTGAAGTGTTCTCAAACAAGAGCGATAGATCCTTTTGATATCCTCCATTCACAACATCAATGAGAAGGTTTTTTGAGTCCACCGTAAGGGTATTGAATGCATTCGCCGTCTTGGGCTGGAAATTTGAGCCTACGAGTGCTGAGGAACCAAAAGAGTGAAGCTTTTCTTTTTCTTCATCTGTCAAATCTTCTAACGCTTTATAGTCAACATTGCTCTTGGAGAGGGTTTCAAAGTCAGGCTTGCCAGTACCAGTAATCGCCGCAACACGGTCAGCTGTATTCTGAGGTTGGGGGTCATTGAGTTGGATGTTCGCCTTCAGCGACTCGTCAAACACATGCCAGGCGTAGCTTCCTTCTGTGAGCGAGCCGGACTGATCAGACACTGGCACCTTCGCGGCACGCACGCTTTGGCTCATTGGGTCGCCAGCAGTTTCGGTAAGGGTTCCATCACCGAGAAGCACCACAGAATCCTGTGGTGATTGTTCAGGATAATTGTAATCAAGATTATCGTCATCGGCTGAGGAACTGAGCCACTGGATAAAGTCATTCCTCTTTTGTGAATCGTATGAGATGCCTGAGTTGTCGCTATTATCCTGGGCGAATGACTTCCACACTCCCACCAATTGAGGTTGATCCACGTTCTTGCCTCTAATACTCGCTGGGGCTGTGATGCGTTGGTCTGGACCTGCAGCTTTTTGAAGCTCTCCTAAAGCTACCATTAGCCCAAGCCTTGCATTGGAACGCGCCTCCATTTGGAGCTTAAAATTCTCTGAACTCCGAATCTGTGAGGTGGATAAGCTCATCACGCCGAGGGCTACCATCACTAGTAATGCCATCACACTGATAGTGGCAATCAGGGCAAAGCCCGCTTGTGAGTCTCGTGTGTTTTTCTTTAAAAATGTGCGCATAACAGTACCTCCAATTCAACGATGAGGGTCATCCAACCAGCTTTCCTATCATTCAGCAAATCTTCTTTTTAAACTGCCTGAGCTAGGATGACCCATGTGTATACTATGTGATTACATTGTAATCACGCCGGAGGCAACACAAAATTTTTTAGCGAAAGGCTCAGCAGCAAAGAGATAGGGAAATTATCGGCCCACTTTACTCCCATTGGAAAGTGAGGGGACGTATGGATACCGAAAAATCATTCTCTAGGACAGAAAAAAGCGAAGGGTGATTCCCTTCGCTTTCTGTAAATGCTGCGAATCGAGACCAGAAACGCGGTGTCGTCACCTTGTGGCGCTTAGTTCTGATGGCCGAATTTGTTGCGGCCGTAGCTTGGATCGTAGACTGGAATCCCCATGCCTTCTGGGGTTTGCCAGCCATCAAATGGCTTATGGGTGATATAGGCGTAGTACGGTGTGGCCTTAAACTTCCCATCGATAAAGATTGGCGAGAACTTGGTGATGCCTTTCTTGAGCGTCACCTTGAAGGTAACTTCCTTGGCTCCGTAGGGAATCTCTACTGTTTGTTCGATATCGCCAATGCGCAGCATGGCCTTCTTGAATTTGAATGCTTTGCCGTAGGTGCCATCATTGATGGGTTTGTCTGCCTCTACTGGCCAGCGACGCAGCGAGATTTCGTAGTCGCCATCGCGCTCGACTTCGATTGCCCAGTGGGATTCGACAGCCATCTTGCCTTCAGCCACTTGTGGTTGGTTCCAAGACGGGTACTCTTTGAGCAACCAATCGTGCGAGGAAAGGGCGACGACCGGCGCCTGATCGGAACCGATGGCCATGTAGGTGGTGAGGTCGTGCTCTTGGGACACATCAGCCCAGAATGCATCGTATTGCGCCCGCATTTGTTGCACCACTTCTGGGTGCTGTTTTGCTATGTCGGTGCTTTGCTCTGGATCGTTCTGAAGGTCGAAGAGTTCCTCTCCATTGACGAGGCGATAGCGATCATTCATCACAGCGCTCTTACGCCACTTGATCGGGTCGATCACACGTTGGCTTTCCACCACTAAATTGCGCTCTGCCCATGCTGCTTTAGGGTCGTAGATGAGTGGGCGAATGCTTTTGCCATCAAACTCAATCTCTGGGGCATCAAGATCGCAGAGATCGATCATGGTAGGTAAAAAGTCTAGATGTGCGGTGAGGCGATCGATCGTGGAGCCTGCTTCTACCTTGCCATTCGGCCAGCGAATGATCATTGGCACGCGGTGGCCGCCTTCGTACTCAGAGTTTTTGCTCCCACGCATGCCACCCATGTAGCCACCATTGGTATGGCCGTAGGCGGTGCCATTGTCGGTCATGAACACTAGAATCGTGTTGTCGGCGAGGCCCTCCGTATCGAGGAAGTCCATGAGCTTTTTCATGTTGTCGTCGATGTTGGTGATCATGCCATAGAACCGTGGATCTGCGACACCTGGCTTATCCTTGTAGGGCATCCAATATTCTTCTGGTGTGTTGAGCGGGCCGTGTGGTGCATTGGTCGAGATGTAGGCAAAGAATGGCTTGTCCTTGTTGTCTTTGATGAATTTGATGCCTTCGTCGAACCAAACATCGGTACAGAATCCTTCAAAGCGCTGGTACTTCCCGTTCACCAGATAGGTGTCATCAAAGTAGTCATTGCCCCAGTAGTCGGGGGCTTGGCCAACGCCACCCGCACCATGGTAGACAGTGTGTTGGAAGCCTCGATCCTCAGGGCGGTACGGGTAGGCATCGCCTAGGTGCCATTTCCCAAAAATCCCAGTGGCGTAGCCGTTCTGTCCAAAAATGTCGGCCATCGTGATCTCACGGCTACGGAGCATGGAGCGACCCTGAATCGTGTGCCACACACCGACGCGGTTGGAGTAGCGCCCCGTCATCAACGCGGAACGTGTCGGCGCACAGGTCGGATCCACATGGAAGTTATCGAGCAAGAGCCCTTGGCTGCGAAGCGTGTCGAGATGCGGGGTGTTGATTGCCTTGTTTCCAGTAAAGTTGAGGTCGCCATAGCCTTGGTCATCGGTGATGACCACGATGAGGTTGGGCGCCTTTTTTTCCTCTTTTGCCATGCTGCTGCCAGCCACGGAAATCACACCAAAGGCCGCAAAAGCAGCCCCTTGAGCGATGCGCATCAGGTTCGTTGTTTTCATGTTATTGTGTGTGTTGTCTCACCCACGAGATGGGTGTTGGAGTGATGTTGAGTGTGACTTATTTTGCCTCTTGATAGTCTGAACTTACGGTGAGCTCAGACGCCTTCACATTGATAAACCAAGCAGTGCTTCCCTCAGGCACCTCCGCAGATGCTTTCCAGGTGAAACCCTGGCCACTCAGTGTCGCTGGGCTCTCTACCCACTTGCGTTTACCAGACACTCCAGTGTCTGTGGTGGAGATAAGCTGCGCACTATCGAGCTCTTTGGTCGACTGGAAGGTGGCGCTGAACGTGGCCCCCTTGTTTTCCAGCTGCACTTGCTGGCACCATGGCTTGCCTTCCTTGAGCACGCTCTCGGCAAAGGCATAGCTGTCTGGCTTAGTCCACGGCGGGCCATGACCGTGCCCCATCTTAGGAATCAAGGAAACCATATGCGGTCCAGCCACTTTGCCATAGCTCGATGCAAACTTGTCCATCGGGAAGTGCTTATCCTCCGGCCATGAGAACCAGAGTGTTGGCATCGTTACCGTATCCAGACGCAAGGCGGGATCCCAAACTTGCTTGTAAGTCTCATTCTTACCGAGTGCGCGGCCGTATTGGTTGAGCGCCTGAGAGATGTCACCGCAGCCATAGGTGGGGATGGCGAAGGCGAAGCGATCATCAATACCAATCACCGTGCTGGTAATCACACCACCCCATGAAATCCCCATGAGACCTACCTTTTCTGCATCCACCTCAGGAAGAGAACGCATCAAGGAATTGGCTAAAATCGTGTCAGCCACCGCATGGTACATCCATTGTTGCTCAAGCGGAGTTTCTGGTTTCGAATCATTGTAGATCCCGTGCCTGATCGGCCCAGCCCATTCGTGAGGCATCCAGTACCTCCCTTCTTTGGGCTTTTCTGGTCGGATGTCTGTCTGGCCTTCCACACCAATGCTGATCGCAGCGTATCCACGCTCATTCCACTTCTTGACCCACGCTTTAAATGCTGTGCCACCACCACCGTGCACTAGTACCATGGCCGGCACCTTCTGCTCCGCACTCGCAGACTCGGGCAGCCCCATCCAGGCGAATACCTTGGTCGCTTTCCCTTTCCAATCGAGTGCATCAAAATAGATAGCTCGCAACGCCCCTTCTGCTTCGAACCCCTCAGCCGGCTGCATCGCCGGCGCTTCTGTCAGCTTGGCCAATGCCTCGACCTGCTTACGCTGAGCCGCATATCCATCCTCTGCCTGAACTCCTCCAAGTCCCAACAAAACCGCCACACCGCTCATGACAGCGGCCTTATATCTTCTTCTATTTGCTAGCTGCATCCTCGTTATGTCTCAATTGAATCATCCCACCGCAGGCTAAGAATAGACTCAGCCACCAAGGCGGGCTAACAATTTATAACATAGGATCGAGATGTCCATCCACAATTTAGGAGATCTAGCGCCACTTCATCGACACAAAAATGCCCCAAGATCCTCAGACCTCAGGGCATTACATAGAAAAAAGCGTCAAGGCGCGTCTAGCGACGGCGCTTCATCAGAAAACCTAGGGTGCCAATGCTAAGTAATGCCGCAGATGTTGGCTCTGGGACTGCAGCCACGACATTCAGGTAAACACTATCTGAATCGTAGGCAATCGAGCCAGCCAAACCATTACTGAGCCCATCTAAAGTATAATTCCCATCATAATCACCCACCAAAGAATTAGAGAAGCTCATCAAGTCGTAACTTCCAACTCCCAAGCCCCCCAAACCGTTCAAACTGAGCATCGCTCCATCAACAACAGAAATATCAGCGGCATCCCAAGTGACCATCGAGCTTCCATCCAAGCCTCCGAAGTCAAAAGCCAGATTAGAGCTAGCACTAAATAAGCTCGTAGCAGAATCCATAATCGAGCCACCACTCAAATTCACCACCCCATGCACAGTAGTGCCCGCACTACTGTAGGAACCACCACTTAGATTGAAAACTCCATTCGTGTTAATGGTGGTGACTCCACCTACGGAGATCGCACCATCAGAAACGTCTAAGGTCCCTGAAAGCGTGTCCGATGGATTCAAGCCGAGAGTAGCATTGCCTGTCACAGTCAAATTAGCCGATGCTGAAGCTAAATTCAATTGCCCATTACCGTTGCTGCGCTGGAGCGAGAGGCTACCTATCGTTTGTGTGTGCCCTAGAGTCACTGTTGAATTCACATCAATAAAGACCAATCCATCATTTTCCACAAAGCCTGCTCCTGAGCCTGCTCCATTTCCGGAACCCCAAGTAATGCTATCCCAATTACCACTCCCGTACGCTTGGAACCAAGTGGCCGCCTGAGATGTGCCCATAAGCACCATTGAGGATAGCAATACAGCACTTGATTTTAATGTCGGGATGCTCAATCGGGTGGAGAAGTATTGGGGATTTTTCATATTTAATAGGATTTAGGCTATTTCAGCTAAACATCTCACCCCACCCAAACGTCATCCTCATTTTATAGGATTTTGAGAGTTTGTTTCACTTATTGGGGCACTCGGTTGAGTAAAAAAGAACCCCGAACTCTCGCGAGCCCAGGCTGAAGATGAGATTTTTCAATAACTCTTAGCGACGGCGTTTCATCAGAAAACCTAGGGTTCCAATGCTGAGCAACACCGCAGATATTGGCTCTGGGACTGCAGCCACCTGAACCACTTGGAAGGCTAGGCCACTGCCAATCACAGAATTTTTAGCCAAAGTAATCACGAGCTAATCGTAATCTGCCATCTCATCCAAGGCATAGCCACTGAGGTCGAGTGCCGCTTCCTTGCTGAAAGAAGCAGCCACAAAATCCTCATCGATCAAGCTGATCGTAGAGGCCGGAAGTGTCGGCGACGCTGCTTAGGACAAGGAAGCCGTTGCGCGTGGCAGCCTTCATCTTCCATGTGATAGTTGCTTTGCCGCTGGTGATTGACAGAGAGGAAGAGCTCTACCTTTCTCTGCGACCCCGTGTTTAAGGGATGCTAATGAGCTTGAGATCTTGATAGGTATAGCATTGCACCGCAAAACTCTTGGCCATGGGCTCGAGACAAGGGCATACTACGAAACGATGATCAATTCCTCTACTTTCCAGAGAGACCACAACGTGCAACGCGCCAGCCAGAGAGCATCGTGCCTGTGCATCGTCTTCTACCTCCTGGCGGGCTATTCCTACCTTCTCGCCGCCTCACCTAATCTCGCGGAGCTTCAGAAAATGAGCACTCCTGAGCTGGAGAATAGGCGCACGCAGGTGAACCAAACCCTCTCAGAAATATCGAGTTACACCATGCGCGGCGGCGTGGGCGGTGTCGGCTACCGTTCTATGGTGCACAACGATGGGGCTGACCAACACTGGGTACAAATCAACCTAAGTACCAGCTCTTTGATTGATTGTGTCGTCTTGGTACCAGAGATCTGGCGAGGATGGGACCAAGGCTTTAAAGCTGATGCATTCCCGGTCGCCTTCAATGTATTGGCAGGCCTCCACGGTGACCCGAAAGGAAAGATCATCGCCAAGAGAAGATTGGAAGACAAGATCCTACCTCGTGTCGCACCAGAAATCATTCCATTTGCCCCAGTAGAGGCCGACTGGGTGCGTCTCGAATTTATCACTCTCAGCCCCAGAGGCTGGGATGGCAAACGATGTGTGCAACTCTCCGAGATGTATGTCTTTAGTGGCGCAACGAATGTGGCACTGAATCAAAAAATCACTGCCTCATCCAGTGAAGACTCCCCCTATGGCTCAAGGCATCGCAAATGCCTCACGGACGGGTTCACCCCCTTCATCATGGATTCCAATCTTGGAGACCGGAGCGTGGCCTTCCTGGCACCGGTTCAAACTGATGAACAACCATCGATCACCATCGATCTGGAGTCCCCCCAAATGGTCAGCCAAATCAACATGCACACCGTAGAAGTCAGTGACAGTATCCCCCAGGTGCTCTCTAACGACTTTGCCATCCCCCAAGAACTCACCGTAGAAGGCGCCAATCATCCCGACTTCCGTGACTCCAAGGTCCTCACCACCTACTATCGAAACTCCATCTACGACACTGGACCTATTATTTCTAGGAGCTTTGCACCCCACCAGTGCCGATTCCTCAGAGTCACCGCGACCAAGCCATACGTCGACAAACAATATTCCCTCACACTCTCCGCTCTCGGCTTTGCCGAACTCGAATTTTTAGATTCCAATGGCCTCAATGTGGCACTCAATCAGCCCGTAGAGGTCACCTTCCTGGAGACATATTCTAACCGCCCAGAAGCCTCATTGACAGATGGGCTCAACATTTATGGGCAGATTCTACCCGCGAGAGAATGGTTAGAACAACTCGCTCTACGCCACGATCTCGATCGAGAGAAGCCGATGATTGCGGCGATTTTAGAGGACCGATACGCCAAGCAAAAAGCCAACCTCATTCTCCTGCAATGGATCGTGGTGATACTCGTGGCTGGCACGATCATCATCATCCTAATCACTCGCATTGGCCAACAACGAGCCATTCATATGACCCGCGAGCGCATTGCCGCTGACTTGCATGACGAACTTGGGGCAAACCTTCATGCTCTGGGGCTCCTCAGTGAGCTCGCTCAAAAATCGCAATCCAATGATGCCAAGCTCAGTAGATTGCTGGAACGGATCGGCCACCTTACAAGACGCTGTGGATCATCTGCACGCTACTGTACCGACATGCTCGAGGAGAGGCATCTCTACCAGAATGTTCAAGAGGAGATTACGCGCTGCTCCCGACGCTTCCTAGCAGATATCAATTACACACTGGAAATCATTGGCGAGGAGCATTTGGAAAAGTTAAGCCGTAAACAACGTGTGGACTTTTGCCTATTCCACAAAGAATGCTTGGCCAACATTCTCAAACATTCCGAAGCCAACCGTGTGACGATGCTTCTGACAGCTACCGAACACCATCTAGAATTCGCTATCACAGACAATGGTACGGGCATCGACACTGAGAGCGCGGCATCCATTCCAGAAGCCATCCAGCGGCGCTCTAGGTTGCTGGGCGCGCAAGTCAACATCCAGACACCTGAGGGTGGAGGCGCCTCCATTGTCCTCAGCCTCAAAATAAAAAAATTAAAGCTGCTCTAAGCTCACTAAGGAAATCACACCATGCAAGACACCATCAAAGTTTCCGTCATCGAAGACAACCCTCACTATAGAGAAGTCATTAGCCTCGCTCTAGAAGATGAAAAAGACATCCATCTCATTAGCGAATTTGGCACAGCCGAGGTCGCGCTTCGCGAGCTTCAAGCACCAAAAAACCAAGTCACCCCCGATCTCATCTTGCTGGATTTGCAACTTCCGAGCATGAGCGGTCTTGAATCGATCCCCTTCATCAAGCGCATCGACGCAAATGTTAAAATCATCATACTTACTCAGTCTGATAGCGAAGCAAATATCCTAAGAGCAATCTCGGAAGGAGCAGATGGCTACCTTTTGAAATCTGCAAGTCTCGAGGAAATCACCACCAGTATTCGTGAAGTCATGGCGGATGGTTCCTCGTTGGATCCCAGTGTGGCCAAGTTCATCCTACAAACACTCAAGCAACAACTCCCACAAACCTTGGTAGAATCAACTCTCACCAATCGTGAAATTGAAATTCTCGAACACTTAGCCGATGGCTTGGTAAAAAAGGAAATCGCCACGGCACTTCGAATCGGGTACTCCACCGTCGATAGCCATGTGAGTAATATCTATAAAAAGCTCAATGTGAAAAACGCCCCAGCAGCAGTGAGCAAAGCCTTCCGCCAGGGTATTCTCTAGCGGTGCATCAGGCGTTTCCCTCAATGCTTAGGGTTGTACTGGTTCATCATTGAGAAGTTTACTGAGTGTCGGCTCCATCGCCTCTGCCCAGATTGCGTAGCCCTTGGTATTCGGGTGCAAGAGATCCGGCATCACTTCGCTTGAAAGGGTGCCATCAGCCTCAAGGAAAGCTTGATTGATATTGAGGTGCGTGATGGCTGGGTCCGCAGCAGCCAGCTCGGGCAGACGCGCATTGATTTGCTCGTTGATCCTCCGCAGCGGGTCTGCAGCATTCTCACCACGTGGAAAAATCGAGAGCAGCAAAACCTTGGCATTGGGTAGACGTCTGCGGATGTTGTGGATGTTGCTGGAGATCCCAGCTATCGTTTCATCTGGGCTGTACTTCCCGATGTGGGTGTTGTTGGTGCCAATCATGAGAACGACAAGTTTGGGGTCCAATCCGTCGATCTCACCATTCTGCAGCCTCCAATTTACAAATTCTGTGCGATCCCCACCGAAGCCGAGGTTGAATGCCTTGCGATGGCCGTAGTATTTCTCCCAAACTGGCATACCAAACTCGCCTTCACGCTCCCAAAAGTGCGTGATCGAATCGCCCACGAAGACCAGCTCGTAATCTCCACGTTTCACCTCTTCGAGCTTTTGCTGATGGCGCGGGCCATCCCGGGTGCCTGAGAGTACTGCCATGGGCGGGTTCGCTGGCAGGGGCTCTTCATTCAATGCCTTGCTGAGGTATGGCTCTAGAGCATCCCACCAAATTTGGTAACCTTTGGTGATCAGGTGCAACATATCACGGTGGTACAACTCTGGATTGAGCTCGCCATTTGCGAGATAAAACTTTGGACGAATGTCCACCAACGTCACCTTCTCACGCGCATCAAATTGCGTGAGCAGTTGGTTCACCCTATCCAGCGTGTTCTGCTCCTTGCCCGCCTTGCGGGGAAATACTGAAAATAGAATCACTTCTGCTTCAGGAGTGCGGACTTTTAATGCATCAAGGATCGCCCCGATACCTGCCACAATCGCTTCTGGACTCTGATTTCTCGCATCATTGGTACCGATCATTAAAGCCACTAGCTTTGGCTCAACACCGTCTAGCTCTCCATTCTGCAATCTCCACAGCACACGCTCTGTTCCATCACCACCGAAGCCCAGATTCAGTGTCTTGCGGTTACCAAAGTAGTATCCATAAAGGCTATCACGCTCAGCGTAGTGGGTGATCGAGTCACCAATGAGGACCACATCGTGCGCCCCTTGCTTAGCTTCTGCTACTTTCTGCTCGTGGCGCTCGCGCCAGCTCTCGCTGGAGCCTTGTGGGACTTGAACTTGTGGCGATGCCGTAGCTGCTGTGACCATCAGCGAGCCCATCGCTGTCAATGCAATGCCACGAAAGCGGCATTTGAGGTTTTTTGTGATATGCATAAAGAATATTAGTTTTGTGATGAATCAATAGGCTCTTGGCCCAGTTGCTCGAGGTGAAATACGCCTCAAGTTCTCAGAAGAACCTGGGCAGATTGAATGCTAAGTTGTGGCTCGATCACTCCATCAACGCTGCTTGATACTTAACGCTCCGATAGTTAGCAAACTTCTACCGGTCGGCCGCCCCTGAAGGTGCTTCCTGACCTTGAGTACCAAACTTCTCTGTGGCTCATCCCAATGCAGGTATGAGCCAATAAACTCACCTTTGCCTTGGATGCGTTGCGAAACCTTGGTGAACCAGTCACTCCCCGGGTCTGAAATTGCTTTCTGGTATCGAACCAGTAGGACATCGGCTTCTGGCCCCTGATAGGCAGCCATATCAACAACATAAGTGGACTCTTGGTGGACACTCGTTTTAGCCTGCATCATAAGCTCCGGTTCGAGAGGCTCGAAGCCATCCGCTCCGAGCTGGAAGGTAAAGCTTGGCTGTGACTTCGTCTCCCATATCAAAGAGCCCTCTACTGAGGCGCCGTGCTCAAAGGTGACCTTCGCACCCAGCCAGTCGAGAAACACATTCCCACCCGAGCCACTCAGCGTGGCCTGCGGCCCAATAAAAACTTCAGCATGATTGGCCCGAAACACACTAAGCAATCTAAGGTGTGCCTTGCCCAGCAAATGGAGCGAAGAAGCCAGAAGGTTGCCATGCTCATTTGCATCCTCCCAAAGCACCTCGGCATCTTTGATGAACACTGCATCCCCAACGCGAGGTAAGCGATCGCTCGACCAGTTTGCCGCCGTGCTCCAGCGCCCGTCCCCTGCGTCTCCATCCCAAGACACGCGCTCGGCGTGAATCAGAGAGACACTCAGTAACCAGCTGGCAACAATCACAAGTTTCAAATCATTCATTGCTTTGATAGGGGGTGAAGCATTGTTTTTCGTATGCTTCTGGGCTGAGCTCAAGGTCAGGACAAGCAAGCCGTGAGAGTCAGCACGAAACAGCCTTCTATCAAAAAGTAGGGAGAAGGTTTGCTAAAAAACAGCAGTGCCATCGATGCGAGTCATAGCACTGCTGTCTTGTGGGATAGTCATGACTCTCGGATGGGTGGAATAGTCGCCCATCTCGGAGTCAATCAGGTCGATTATCGACGACGACGAAGGAGAAAGGCAAAGCCGCCCAGGCCGATCAGCGATGTCGATGCTGGCTCTGGCACCGCAGTGACGTTGAGCTGAATCGCACCAGAGTCGTCATAAGCAAGGGCTGCATTGAGCCCCGCTCCGACGTTGCTAATGTTGAGCGTAGCCAACTGAAAATCAGCATCATCAATGGCATCGTTGGCAAACTGCATCAAGGTGATGGTTCCAACGCCTCCAGTGTAGGAAGCCATGTCGACATTGTAAGTAGCATCAGCCATGGTAGCAAATCCTGAACCGTTGTTACCGAATGCCAAGTTGCCTGCATTGATTGTGGTGAAGCCTGAGCTATCCAAGGAGAAGCCGAATGCATTACTGCCCTTATGTTCCCAATGGCTAGCGCTGATTATCGCGCCAGATGTAAAGTTGAAGGTGCCGCCATTGAGGTCGTGAAAACCGCCAGATCCGAGCGTCGATAATGCCTCAATATTGAGTGTCGAGTGATTTGCTCGGAACACACCTGTGTCGGCGAGTGTCGATCCGCCAGAAATGGTGATGATCGAGCCGAACGGCAGATTACCAGAACCAAGATCGTTGGTAACCGTGTCACCATTTGAGATGGTAATCGTGTCACCAAAGGTCGGCACTGTATCGTTATCCCAGTTGTTGGCACTGGACCAAAGTCCATCACTAGCACCACCATCCCATACGACGGTGGCCGCTTCTAGGCTCGCAGTACTCGCCATTGTGAGGGCAATAGCTCCGAGCAAACTATGTTGTTGTTTTACTTTCATTTGTTTTTGTTTTTGTTTTCTGGGCTTTTTGGGGGGTGTTTCCCTCACAGCTCCAAATCGTTTTAAGTGAATAACTAGCTGCTATTCTTGTGCTTTTTTGACTCCATCCACAGCCTCTTCGAGCTCAATGGATTCATCAATTTGATCAGCAAATTGTTTTTCGTAATCTTCCGGGCTAAGTTCGATCCCTCCACCATTCATCAGAATCGTTTTAGGGTACGCACCGCCTACCCACTGCATCATGCGAAGTTGCTGTCCATGGCCGTGCTTGTTATTGCTGTGGAAGGTTTTTTGATGTCCATCAACACGCACATCCAAGCGATGTGTCAGCGTGAGATGATCCAAAGTCTGCCAATCTTTTGGCATGCCTTTTTGATCCGACTTGACTGGCTTGAGGTCCGCAATGTCGATCTCGACTGACTGCCATTCATCCGATTGCTTCAGCGGCACCACGGCATAGAATTCACCTTGCGGGTATTCACGCCCATACTTTGCGTAATCATTGAAGCGAAATTCCAAGATGAGATTCTCGGCATTTGGGTCAAGAACCTCCACCGCGAGCTTCGCCCCCACTGGCCCACGCCACTTAGGGTCGCGAATCTTACGCGTGTTGAGACGGTTTTGAGAATAACGATACCAATCTGGCTTGGCGTAATTTTCAAAACTTTCCTGGATCATACGAGTCGAACTATCAGTGACGGCTGGATTCGCTGCCTGAACTTCCGGGATTTCAAATTTCTCGATATTCGTCGATATGAAGTATGTCTTTGCTGGTGTCGCACTCCACCTAGGGCCCTTAAGCTTCAAGTGCTCAGGGTGCTTGTAGTTCACATTCGCCGTAGCAAAGAAGCCAAGGTTCTTCGATGTGATGGGAGTGGAGGCCACGTAGACATCTCCTTGCTTCTCCACCTCAGCCGAACGGTTGAATCGGAACTGACCATTTGGGTCCTGCGAGTAAAAGATTTCAACACTCTCGATTGCCTGAGACGAGTCTGGGCGCACGGTGATGATCGGACCATTGGCATCGCCCTTCAAATCGACTTCGATCTCCGGTGTCTTCGGAACGGTGTAAGTCCCCTTCAGGTATTGCTCAAACATCAAGAGATCCACAAAATCACCTTCAAGCGCGTGGCGGTGGTTCATATGCGGCGTCATCGAATAACGCACTTCTGTATCTGCTGGGATGTTGCGCCAGTTGAATGCCATGCTCGAGACCAAGCCATTGAAGTCATTGTGTGGTCCCTTGTACATGATGGGAGCCGTGATCAATGGAAGCATCTGTGCATCGTCGATGTATTTTGCATATAGAGGCTTCATTTGCTGTGGGCGCGAGGAATTCCCCTTGCGTTGCTTCAGTGCCTCTGGCGCGGCACCAGTACCACCACAGGATGGCACGGCAACTTTCACACGATCATCAGTGCCAGCGAGCATCACAGAGAGCTTTCCTCCCATCGAATGCCCGTGTACTCCAATCTTCTCTGGATCTACCATCACGTGCTGCTGCAGGAGGGTGATGGCGCGTTTATTGGCCAGGTTGATTAAAAACCAATTGTTGTTTCGCGGTGAATCAAAGTCGTCATAACCGAGTGGGCTAGGATCGGTACGAGCATACCAGCCATTGTTTTTTTGGGTCGCGTCAAGTGGTGACCAATCGGTACCAATGGTGCCCTCTGCTGGCTGCCCAGCTTCTTGATGTTGCATCAATCTACCACCCCAATTGGTGGCGAGCACCACATAACCATTTTGAGCAATACCGAGTGCGTAGTCGGCTCCTGCTCGCTGACCACCGCCGTGGATTTGTACAATGCCAGGAAGCTTCTCGTCACTATTGCTTGGGTAGGCGAGGTAGCCGCCCATCCATACTTTCTTCCCTTTAAATGTCCCTACTAGGTAAGATATCATCTCCACCTTCACTCCATCTTGTTCATAACTGTGGAGTACTTTTTTCTCTAATGGATCCTTACTGGCATCAAACCGAGCCCACAATGACTTCACATCCGCTGGCAATGAATCTGCACTCATAGGCGCCAGTGTATCCTGGAGTTTATCTTCTGCCTTTGCACTTAAAACAGGCAAGAGCGTCATTGTACTTAATATCACCCACTTATACATATAACCCTAATTTACACGAGTAAGTCTCAGCGAGTATCCTGTATTCACGGGATGCCATTCTACAGGTATGAGATCCACGCCACGAAAAACACTCAAGCTGATCAGAATGGCAGATGATGGCTCCGGCAAAGCCACGGAAGTCACATCACACCAATACTCAACGCGAAATGGCCGAACAAGAAATGCCAGAGTATCAAATATTTCTATACATCATGCGCGACATCATGAAATCATACCTACTCGTTGGTCATGGCTCTCTTGACAGATGCTTCTGACAGCTCCCAAAAACCATCTAAGTCGCTATCACAGAAAATAGTGGGGACATCATCACTGATGACCTAGACATCCATTCCAGACACCTGAGGGTGGGGCCACCTCCACTGTACTCAGCCTCAAAATAAAAATTCAAAACCTCTTCAAGCTCACCAAGGAAATCACACCATGCAAGACACCATCAAAGTTTCCGTCATCGAAGACAACCCTCACTACAGAGAAGTCATTAGTCTCGCTCTAGAAGATGAAAAAGGCATCAATCTCATCAGCCAATTCGGCACTGCAGAGGTCGCACTGCGCACGCTTCAAAATGCCAAACCTAATGATCTTCCAGAACTCATCCTGCTGGACCTCCACCTACCCAGCATGAACGGGATCGACTCCATCCCCTTCTTCAAACAAATCTCCCCCGAGATCAAGATCATCATCCTCACCCAGTCCGACAGCGAGGCAGATGTCCTCAATGCCATTTCCGAGGGAGCCGATGGCTACCTGCTCAAGTCCGCAGCGCTCGATCAGATCACCCATAGCATTCGTAAAGTCATGAAAGGGGGCGCCACCCTCGACCCAAGCGTGGCCAAGTTCATCCTCAACACCCTCAAACACAAACTCCCCAAAAGCGAAGTCGAGGCCACCCTCACCAGCCGCGAGCTCGAAGTCCTCGAACTCATCTCTTCGGGCCTAGTGAAAAAGGAAATCGCCGCCAAACTCAACATCGGCTACACCACCGTCGATAGCCACGTCGGCAACATCTACAAAAAACTCGACGTCCGCAACGCGCCAGAAGCGATTAGCAAAGCCTTCAAACAAGGGATTTTGTAGAAGTGAAACGTGCGAAGTCAAAAGTGTGAAGTGCCTTCACCAAGAACGCTCGCCCCTCCACAAAGCTCAGGCAGCGACAGAGACGCATCCCTGCCACGGTACAAAACTAGCGCTTGCGGCGCACGAAAAGCGCGAGAGCTCCGAGACCTAGGAGACTCGTAGTAGCAGGCTCTGGGACGGCTGTGACATGGAGTTCGATCGCCTCAGTGGAATCATTCCATTGGAATTCCGCTTGAAGTCCAGCACCCAGCCCGCTCACACCAAAGTTGGCACCAGTCGCAGCATCTGTGAAAGTTGCGTTGTCCATATTTGCGCCGTCACTACTGAAATCCACTAATGTGATCACCCCCACACCGCCAGTATAAGCGGCCATGTTAGCATTGTAGGTAGCATTAGAGATCGCTCCTGTCATGCCACCATTACCGAGTCTAAATGTACCTGGTGTTAGCGTGGTAAAGCCAGCAGCCCCTAATTCAAAACTGAAGACATTGAGGTCTTTCTGCTCCCAGTTACCCATGTTCACGGAAGCTCCGTTTTGGAAATTAAATGTACCACCATCAAGATCCCAGAATCCTCCTCCGTTCAAAGAAGATCCTGAGCTCACGTGATAGGTCGCATTGTTAGCCCTAAATACAACTCCATCACTAGAAAGGTTTGAATTGCCTGAAAGGGTGAGATCGACACCAAAGGTAATATTGTCACCAGCTAAGTCCATGATAACCGTATCGCCATTGTTGATGGTTACAGTGTCACCGATTCCGGGAGCTCCAGAAGTTCCGCTGCCATTGCCATCCCAGTTTGCGGCATCCGACCAATTACTATTCCCAGCAGCGCCGCCAGTCCACACGACTGTGGCCGATTGCGCCGCCATTGGCAAAATGGCGAAGAGTGCGAATGTTCCTAGTAGTTTGGATTTGGGTAGGTTTTTCATCACAAATATCAATATGGTGTTAGCTTCCTCAGTTCATTGAGGCCAAAGAGTATATTGTTACATGACTCACTTAATATCAACCTAAAAACACCCTGTATATGTAGGAGTTCGCTAACAGATCGAGTTCTAGGCCGCAGCACACACAAAGATGCCGTCATTCCCGAAGGAATGACGGCATCTGAAATGAGAATATGTTTCGTAGTGCCTAGCGCTTGCGGCGCACGAAGAGCGCGAGAGCTCCGAGGCCTAGGAGGCTCGTAGTTGCTGGCTCTGGGACTGCCGTAGTCACCACTAAGTTGACGTTACCAGAGTCGTAGACCAACTCCCAATCACGTCCACCATCAAGGTTTTGCACATCAAGGGTTGCAGTTTGGAAATCTGAATCAGTAATGGCATTATTCGAGAATGACATGAGCGTGAGTGTGCCGATCCCCTTGAACGCATCGGCATTCACGGTGTATGAAGCATCAGCCATGGTAGCTCCTCCACCTAATAATAAATTGCCAGCATTGATGGATGTGAAGCCACTACCACTGAGTTCGAAATTAAAAGCATTGGTGCCTTTATGCTCCCAAAATGATGCATTCACCGATGAACCATCAACAAAATTGATAGTGCCACCACTGAGGTCAAGAAAGCTGCCACCACCAAAAGTCGAACCAGCACCAATGTTCACTGTGGTACTACCTAGACGTAAAACACCACCCGCAATACTAGTGGTAGGATCTATTAATGAAGATCCGCCTGAAAGGTTGATTGTATAAGAACCGTTGAATTCCGTAGCTGTGACAGAGGATCCATCGGTGATGAACACATCATCGCCAGCTACAGGAACAGCATTACCGTCCCAGTTAGCACTATTGTTCCAATCGTTATCAGCTTCGCTGCCATCCCAGGTGACTGTCGCAGCATGAGCTCCCATTGGTAGTATTGCGCTCAGGGCTATGGCAGCGAGCAATTGAGGAGTGGATTGTTTTTTCATAATTTCAGGATTATTTGTATGATTGAATGAACTGGCTCCTTAGAATCGGCAGTTCGGATTAATAACTATGTCAAAGTGGTGGTAATTTGTCTTTCCCGTGATCACAGGGTCTTTCTCTAGTGCTGGATCGCTTGAGCAGGGAATGAGAACACTGGCCAAGAGTTTTCATCCTGTAAATTCGGGATCGCGATGTCTGACCACCCCATTCTGACGAAGCGTGGCTTGGGGCAAGCTTCAGCGCTGAGTAAGACGGTATTTCCCTGGAGGATGGCAGAAGCTGGCACGAAGTCTGTGCCGTCGGCTGAAACTTCAAAGAACGATGGTTCCTTGCCGTCTTTTGTCTGCAAGCCACGGTCAACCTGAGAAAATTCGACCTGCACCTTGTCCCCCACGAGGCGCGCATAAGCGAAGCTGGGGCCAGCGCAGACTACGTCTTTGGCATAAATTTTGGCGAGCGCCATGGAAGCGAGCCGCTCACCGACCGGTTGCTTGCTTTTGGGGTGGATGTCTTTGACATGGATGTCTGTATCGTGGATGGCCACCAGTTCGACGCCTTCAATTTCCTCGGTAGCTTTGTACTGGGCAGCCCAGATCGTATCGCAGAGTGTGCTATTCTTTGGCTGCTGGCCATTGCTGTAATCATAGGGTGCGATTTGCACTTGGTAGAGCGGGATGTTAGGCACACGAAATGCTTTCGACCAGCCGTAGGACAAGGCTTGTAGCTTTTTAAAGTACTGAGTATCTCCACGATTGGACTCCCCTTGGTACCAGATACTTCCTTTGATCGCATAGGGGGTCAGCGGGGCGATCATGGCATTGTAGATGATGTTATCCGCCCAGCTATAGACTATATGACTGGAAATCACCTTCGGCAGAGAAACCTCAGCTTGGGCATTCATTGCCATAGCTAGGGTGCAGGCTCCGAATAGTTTTGCGTATTGGTTCAACATCTTAGTTTCCTTGCTTTGGCATTGCTTTCAGCGATTGCTTTCCTGGTTTGATCTGGTGGTTCTCGCCATTGATCACAAGCTCGAATGCGGTATTGCTTTGCACGGTGACACGGCCCGCTCCATCGTAGAGGATGTCTGCCACGGTCTCACCAAACTTAAAGTTCTTCAGGCCATGCTTTTGCTCTTGGTGGAGCCTCCACTCGATCCGCTTTTCCTTCGCATCCACTGTGTGAAAGCCCATCACATTTTCTATAAACATAGAAATGGGGCCAAGTGCTGACCATCCGCAGAAGTCTTTGCGCACGATGTGACCATTCCTACGCACCACTGGGTAGTCGCGAGTCGGGCTGTAGCATTCCCAAATTGTGTGCGGCTCCACGGCCTTGTAGGTGCGGTACATGTGTGCCAATAGATTCTCAGCCGCCTCGTCTGCTTCTTTGTGGAAGCCATATTTTTCCAAGGCCTTGGTGCCCATGTAGGCAGTGGGCAACCAAATACCACCACGCCAGTAGGCTCCATCTGGTGCCACAAAGCTAGGGTGATCACGCGCCACCGTGGCCCAGGGTCTCTCGCCGCCAAAGGTATTGGGGTCAGTGATGTGTTTTACCATCCGCTGCGCTTGCTCAGGCGAGCACATTTCAGCAAGCATCGGCCAAAACGATGCGGGAGTCTTCACTTTGTGAAATGTCTTCCCGTCCTCAGAAATATCGTAGTAAATGCCATCTTCTTCGTCCCAGTAGTAGTCATTCACCATTTGCTTGACCGACTCGTACTTGGCTTGCCACTTGGCAGCGATTTCCTTCTCTCCGAGTCGTTCCGCCATCCGCTGGATTGCCAATGCTGAGAGCCCTTGCTGGGCAATGGCATCGACCCAGAGGCCATCACGATTGCGGGAGGTGTTGTCCATGCCGCTGGAACATCCGGTCCACTTGTAGCCGAGCTTCTTTGGTTCCAATGTCACCTCAGCACTCGGGCCTTCTTGGGTTTGCAACTGCCAGCCATATTCTAGTTGGTTGAACCAATGGTGGTGCTTCTGCAGGTACTTGGTTTCTGTCAGCAATGTCTTTGCGTGATCGTCATCCCCGGTGAAAAGGTAATTTCCGTGCTCAGCCCATGCGAACAAGGGTGGATTGTCTGGATGGCGGATCCCCAAGGGAAAGGTCCCACCTGCATATTTATCAGAATGCAGGGGCTCATAAAAGTTGTTCAAGGTCTCCACCCCGGGGAATTTCTCAGGTGAGTACTTGCAAAAGAGGACCATGAAACACGTATCCCAAATCCACACATGGCTATCCGAAAATGCTTCATCCATGTAGGGTGTTTGCGCGATCCCTTCTTTGTGCGCCACGTGATCGTAGGCTTGCTGCCAGGCGGTCCAGTAAAGTTCTACATAGCCAGGTTCTTTCTCAAAAACCGGCTGCGGCACCCAGGCTCGATCGAAAGGCTCCTTCTTCTCAGGCTTTGCTTCCAAGCCAGTCCCCAGTGCCGGCGCCACCAGCGCCAGTGCCATCCACTTTTTCCATTGATTTGCTCGCATCATATTTTTGCAATTTTGATGCCATAGCATAGACTGGCCAGCTGGGTTTAGTCTGCCCTGTGATCACAGGACTAGGGAGCACATCTAGAGAATAAACAACCCTAGGTTTCACGCATATGCTACAAACCTAGGGTTCCAAGTTAGGGGCTAATTTTCTTCAACAATGGTGAGGACCAATGACGATGTGACAGTGTCGAAACCTAGGGTGCCATTGAGCCCGCTAGACCCTGAGTAAACATTGACTGCTGCTGGAGTAAATGGCTCATCATAAGCGCCAGCATGCATGCTGTGATCCATCAGAACAACGGTGGTGCCATTGCTTATATCGTAATCAGATAGATCCACTTCATAGGTCACATTGTCCCATCCCGAACCCATCAGGCTGCCTGCTTGGATTGTGGTGAAACCTGCAGCCGACAAGTTAAAGGAAAAGGTATTCTGCCCCTTATGTTCAAAGCTCATGTTCGGGTTAGCAAAGGCTGCCCCATCGTGAAATTCAATGAGTGCTCCATTGGTATCAAGGAATGTGAGGGAAGCACCAAGGCTGCCACGGAGCTCGAGCACCGATGCCTGCAAGCGGAAGACTCCAGACTTATCGATTTCCCCATCCACCACAAAGTAATTTGAATCCATGAACTCATCAGCAAAGGTGACCGATGCCCCCGCTTCCACAGTGAGCGAGTTGAAGTCACGCTTACCATCCACAACGGCAGCACCCTGGCTCACTCTCACCCAATCATCCATATTTGGCAGGGAATCTCCCTCCCAATTGCTAGCACTGAGCCAAGAATTATCTCCAGCATCACCATCCCAAGCAAGCTCCACGAACAAGTCAAGGACGAGCTGGGAATTTGCCGTGTCGAAGTAGAGAGTGGCCGCCAAGCCTGAGTCGCCACTCACGATCACCACATTCGGGTTGAAGACGCCATCAAATACCGCATCGTGTGACAAGTAGTCCATCAGGATGATGGGTGAATCCAAGTCCCCCGCGTACTGCGAGACATCCACATGGATCGTGATGTCCGACCATGAACGGTCAGTGCCATCCAAGTTATCTTCTTCGACCGTGATGAAGCCAGACTCATCGAGCACAAAGTGGTGGGTATTTCCATCTTCACTCAGGTAGTGGTCAATGACCAAGGTCACAGCTGAGCGCGCGACATCGAACTCGAGCACCGCAGCAATTCCGCGCCCACCATCGTTGATGTTCACGCTAGGGTTGAACTCGCCATCATAGGCGGCAGCGTGGCTCGCGTAGTCGATCAGATCAATGACCAAGCCATTCTCTAGCTCGTATTCAGACAGGTCGACATTGAAGGTCACATCCGACCAATCTTCATCCACACCATTGTAGAGATTCCCAGGAGTGAGGGTGGTGAAGCCCGCACTAGAGAAGTGAATCCCGTAGGTGGTCGTGCCACGGTGCTGGATGTTGCTCGGGCTGAAGGTGGCTCCATCTTCAAAATTCAGGGTGCCATCCTGGAGATCAATCCAAGCCCCATCCATCCCGCTGCCATCGTAGAAGTGGAAAGTCATTCCACCATACAATCGCGCAGCTGCCGCGCTATTCGTGATCTGAGCGCCATCCACCACGTGCATGGTGACCCCAGTTGGGAGCGACCAATCGTTGGCTGGGATGTCAATCGTCTGACCATTTGCAATGACCAAAGTCTCGCCATTCGCTGGTACCACTCCACTGCTCCAATTACTAGAAGATGTCCAGAGTGAGTCACCTGATCCACCGAGCCACATTTGATCTGCTGGTGCTGCAAGCTCTAGGTAGTGCGCTGTGTAGGTGACAGCGCCACTCGCAGGTGCCACCACAGGCCAGCCCGCAAAGTAACGGCTACCCGAATTCAGCCCGATTGGTGGTGCGGCCGTTTGCCCTTCAGCCACCGTCTGGGTGCTCACGGAGCCATCCACATTGACGAAACTAATCTCATAATTCGTATCAACCGTGAAGACCACCATTGAGTTTTCGAGGTCGAATGTCAGCGAACCTGTGATTCCAGCACCAGCATCCTCGACATTCACCACGGGATGGAAGCTGCCGTCGTATGCTGCCGTATGGCTAGCGTAGTCGATCAATTCGAGAACCTTACCATGGCTCGTGTCATAGGCACTCAAATCGATGTTGAAGGTCACATCTGACCAATCTTCACTACCAGAATCCTTGAGGGCTCCGGGAGTGAGGGTGGTGAATCCAGTCGCTGAAGCCACCAATCCATAGCTTGTCGTACCACGGTGCTGGATATTGCTTGGCGTGAAGGTCGCACCATCCTCAAAATTCAGAGTGCCATCGTAGAGGTCAATCCAAGCACCTGACATGCCTGAGCCGGTAGCAAAGTTGAAAGTCATCCCACCGTAGAGACGGGCTGCAGCCGAGCTGTTGTCGATCTGTGAGTCACCCGCAACATTGACCGTAATCCCAGCTGGGAGTGACCAATCATTGGCTGGAATATCCACAGTATCTCCATTCGCGATGGCAATCACATCACCCTGAGCTGGGAGCAAATCTTCAGTCCAGTTCGCTGCAGAAGTCCATACGCTATCCGCAGCACCACCGTCCCAAGTTACATCCACAGCACCTAGGTCTACTTGGTATTGAGCCACGTATGTCGCATTAGCAGATGCCGGAGCAACCACTGGCCAAGCCGTGAAGATTTTGTCTCCATCACTCACTCCCGCGGGAGGAACAGCCACTTCACCAGTCATCACCCATTGGCTGCTTTCTGAGCCATCGACATTGATAAAGGTGATCTCATAACTAGTGTCGAAGGTGAATACCACTTTAGAAGTCGCCACCTCAAAGCTGAGCGCACCACTGAGCCCAGAATCGCCGGCGGTGACATTCACCACTGGGTCGAAGCTTGCTCCGTATGCGGCGCTGTGGCTTGCGTAATCGATCAAGTCCACAGTGAGTCCATTGGCGATGTCGTAAGCTGACACATCGATGTTGAAGGTCACCTTTGACCAATCTTCATCACCCGCGTCGTGCAGCGCCCCCGGAGTGAGGGTTGTGAAGCCTGCGCTTGAGAGCGTCATCCCATAGCTCGTCGTCCCACGGTGTTGGATATTGCTTGGCGTGAACGTGGCTCCATCCTCGAAATTGAGGGTTCCATATAGGAGGTCAATGTAGGCTCCGCTCATACCACTTCCAGCAGCAAAATTGAAGGTCATCGATTCATACAAACGAGCAGCGGCAGTGCTGTTGTCGATCTGTGAATTTCCGGCCACATTCACGACAATGTCGTTTGCTAGGTCAAAGAAATTGGCAGGGATGTCAACGACTTGACCATTGCTGATTGCGATCACTTGACCAGCACTCGGCAGGACTGACCCCGACCAATTTGCAGCAGATGTCCATAAATTATCGCCAGCACCACCGACCCAACTGATGTCGACTTGACCGACATCGATCTGATAATTCGCCGTATAGGTCGCATCTGCAGCCGCAGGCAAAATCTGCGGCCATGAGGTGAAGATCTTGTCACCACTATTCACTCCGGCTGGGGCAGTCGCCACCACGCCCGCGTCCACAGTCTGAGTGCTCACTGAGCCATCCACATTCACAAAAGTGATGGTGTAGGTGACCACCATCTCTTCATAGAGTGCGGTGTAGGTGGCATTGGCCGTAGCAGGTTCGATCGTTGGCCAAGCAATGAAGTTACGAGTCTCCGTACTCACACCAGTTGGTGCTTCAGCAATCTCTCCTGCAGCTACTGTCTGGTTCGTCTCAGTTCCGTTGACATTGACAAAGGTGATAGTGAAACTATCGAGTGGCCCAACGAGGGCTCCATAGATGGAATCTGCCTCAATCTGCTCACCATTAGCATTCGGGTGAACCCCGTCGTAGTAGACGTCAGCAGCCGTATCGAAGGTGCTTGCTAGATCTAGAAAGCTGACTTCAGAGCTCGCCGTAGATTCATCGGCAGCTAGGGTGCTCAGCAAACCATTGATCGCCACATAGTGCAGGTTCTCAGCCTTTGGTACAGTGAAGTCACCATTCACATCAGCATTGAAACGTGGAAGAATCGACACCAATAAGATACGGATATTCGGGTTACCATGACTGCCGACATCCCCCTGAAGGTTGTCCACGATGGACTTGAGGTTATCTCTGACGTCTTCAGCAGTCGTCGTATCATCGTGACCAATGTCATTCCCGCCCAAGAAGACAACCGCTGTGTCAGGGGTCTCATCCTGATCTTTCAGGGTGCTCAGGAATGATGGAGCCATGTTGGCAAGATGAACTGCCCCCAAGCCCCAGTACCCTTCATGCCTATTGACAAAAGTCTGACCACTGTAGTCGGGGTAGACCGAGAACGCGTCAGGATTTACTGGATCGTAATTGTTCGTGCTCGTGCCCACAAATTCATGGGCAATCCCTTGATCCACTAGATGCTTCCAGAATGGATAGCGCCACGACCAATTACCGTCACCGGCAGTGTGAGTGGCTGAGGCTTCGGTCAGGGAATCACCGATACAGATGATCTTGCCTAAGCCTTCCACCGGCTCATGCACACTGACTGCTGCCAACGAGAAGGCCTCGTAGGCAAAGATCGCATTATTGCCACCACTTTTCACTAAATCTAGTGTCAAGGTGTCTGCGCCATCAGTCGTGAAGTCGATGGTGTATTCGTACTTCTCAGTGCTATTGCTCTGATAGTTACCAGCAATCGTGTCAGTGGTGCCACTACTCGCTAGGCGCACCGTGGCATCGAGGTTCAATTCATAGGTTGTGGCATAGAACTTCAGCTGGTACGTGCCCGCATTAGCCACATCTAGGGTGAGACGTACTCCATCACCAACAGCGGCAATCGTTGCATTTCCAGCAAAACTGGTACTTCCTGAAGCGGTAGGAGAACCATTGCTCCAAGAATACTGGTTCTGGCCATAAAACGAGCCACCATCAAAGCTGGTATTGCCAATCGCCGTCAGACTGGTGAATCCAATGCCACCATCCATGCTCTGCCCAGGAACCGTAAGCGCACCATCCCAAGCTCCCCAATCTAGAGTGCCATCAGCACTGAGATCAATTGCGGTGCTTCCCTGCGCCCCACTAGCACTCTGGCTCAGCGATACGGCCAAATCAGCGGAACCACCCACCAATAGATATTGGGCTAAGTAGCTTGTATCCTCAGTCGCTGGAGCGATGCTTGGCCAGGCAGTGAAGGTTCGATCTGGGGTGCTCACACCCGCTGGAGGAATCGCCACCACTCCTTGCAGAACCGATTGAGTTGTCGTAGAACCATCCACATTGATGAAAGTAATCTCGTAGCTTGAAGGCGTGGCACCATCGACAAAGCTATTGATGTAGAGCTGCACATTGGCCTCACCGACTGCGAAATGATCGTAGCCGTGAATGTCCGCAAAGTTGGTCCGGTAAGGAGCCACTTGGGTATTAAAAAGCGCAGCTCGGGAGTCCGTATTCGTGATCGAAGCGAGGACATTATTAATCCGTTGCCCCGAATTGCCTACAGTGTTCATCACATAGCGGAAGTCACTGCTTCCTACATCGCCAGCCAGCTCATTGAGCATGCCATTCCAACGTTCGATATAGACCGAATCTGGGGTGCTTACCCCCGTGGTGGCTCCATCACCATCCGCTTCTCCTTGGAACCAGAAGAGGCCCTTGAAGTGAACGGTTTTACCTTGGCCTTCGAGCTCAGCTATCTTGGCTTCGAGTGCTGCCGTCCCACCCTGATAGGTGCCGAAGAAGTTCTTCTGATAGGCCCACTGCGGAGCACCATCCTTGAACCAATTCTCAATTGCCATGCCCGGCTCGCCTTGGATCACGACCGTCGGATTGGTAAAGCGACCAGAAGCGGTCAGTGCCGCCTGCACGCCCGCACCAAATTGGAAAGTACCGACCTGATTCACGGAATCCCACGGCCAAGCAGCATTCGACTGACCAGTCGCGATGAACAAATCCACAATGTCACCACTTGCTTCAGTATACTCTGCGGTGTAGGTGGCATCTGCGGTGGCCGGAGCAATTGTCGGCCAGCCTGTGAAAGTACGGTTACCCGAGTTCACTCCCGCTGGTGGGGTCGCTACCACTCCTGCAGAAACCGACTGAGATGACTGCGATCCATCAACATTAACGAAGGTGATCGTGTAGCCAGTTGGCGTGTTTTCGAAAGTATCAATGAAGAGCTGAGCATTTGCCTGCCCCACCGCGAAGTGGTTGTAATCATGAAGATTGCCATATTCCGCTTCCACGATGATATTTTGATTATGATACGGAGAATTGAGCGCATCATAAATGGCTCCACGCGGGTCAGCGTCAGCCACAGCATTGAGGATCGTGTTGATTTGGTCTCCAGACTCAGCCACAGTATTCACCACGAACTTGTATTGAGTGTGGTCCAGCCCAGCGGCTTGGAGATCGGCATCTAGCTTTGCCAGCAAGCCGTCCCAGCGGGTTTGATAATCTGCCTGTGTGGTATTGGCAGTGGCATATGGGCCAAGTCCATCGCTCTCACCCTGCCACCAAAAGACGCCGCGGAAGCGAGGTGTATTGCCCGCTGCGATGATCTCATTGATCTTCGCCTGGAGGCTTCCTTCACCACTGCCATCGATGTCAAAGAAGTGACGGTCATATCCGGTGTAAGCAGCTCCGCCAGCAGCCCAGAATTCTGCCCACCAATAAGCAATCGGGCGGCCACCATCCCCCTGCAATACCACCGTCGGGTTGGAAAATTCGCCAGAAGCACTCAGAGCCGCTTGAACCCCTCGGCCAAAGCCGTATTGATTGTCCATCGGGTACACCGCATTCGACTGCCCAGTCGCGATGAAGACATCCACGATGTCGCCACCCGCTGGCGGAGGCGTTACTTCGCTAGGCTCTACCACAGTAGCCAAAGCATCCGCATAGGCTTCACCAATGTCGTACATGTCATTGGTGCCATTCCCAGTGTTATCGGACGATCCTTCACCGCTCTTGCCTACGTGAACTTGGCTATTCGATTGGCCGTAGTGATCTGAGTTAACAAAGGCGATGTCGTCATCTGGATTTGCAACTCCAGCCTCCAAACCTGCTCCCCAGCGGTTGTTGCCAGTGATCACCACTGGGAAATTTGCAGAATCCTGCAAGCCATGCTCACTCGCAAGGTGAGCGCGCACTGCTGTGATGAACTCATTCAAAGCCGCTGCTGATGTGCCATTCTCACCTTGCCACCAGATCATGCCTTTAAAGTTCGGGGTGTGGCCATCCGCTTCTAGCTTGGTGACCGCATCAGAAATCGCTGCTTTGAACCCGCGCCAAGCATCACCCTGTCGGTAGCCCGTCGCAGTTGTATCCCAGTCCGACGCGGCAGTGACCTCCGTCGAGGTGCTGAGGCCGGAACCATCCACACCATATTTGATGATCCCGATCGGGTTACCCGTCAGATTGATTTCATTGGCACGAGCGGCAAAGCCAATCTCAGGACCAAACCACGCAGCTGGCCCTAGGGCACCGGCAGCCGTATCACCACCCAAGGCGCCACCATTACCAAATCGATTGTCGTACCAATATGCGCGAGTGTAGCCAGCCTCAGTTTGCTCCGCCCAATCGGAGAAATTCTGAGTGCTCTCGGCATTGTAGCCATCGCTGTGCCACGAACAATAGAACATCACATCGTGCGGTCCTGACTGTGCTGGGCTCATTAAATTGGAGCGCTCCCCTTGCCCATTCGCATTCGATTGCCCAGCAATGATGAAGAGGTCCACTACCTGTGCCACATCGCCAGAACTCACAGCAATGTTCACCACAGTGTTGGGTGCATCTGAGTCATTGGATGCAATCGTCAGCGTGGCATTGTAGACTTTGTCTCCCGCGCCTGGGTTGAAATTGAGCGCAATATTGCCTGCAGCGCCCACGGCGAGCGATGAATTGTAAGCTCCCACCGTGAAGTGTGCGGCATCAGCACCACCAACAGTGACACCAGTCACCGACAATGGCTCCTGCCCATTGTTGTTGTAGGGAAGCTGGAACGTCTCGGCTGCTGAATCGTTATCGAAGCCAAAGCTCGGATCGATGTTAAGGTTCGGCACTGGAGTCACATCCACTGCAGACAAACTAAAGGCTTCATAGGCGAGAATAATATTACCGCCATCCTTCACCACATCCAGCGTGAGCGTGTCACCACTATCAGTCGTGAAATCTACCGTGAACTCATACTTGCCCAAATTGCCTGGAACCGTTCCAGTCGCAAGATCACTGACACCACCATTCGCCAAGGTGGCAGTGGCTTTCAAATTCGTCTGTGAGGTGGTCGCGTAAAACTTAAGTCGGTAGGTGCCAGCGCTTGGCAAGTTAAAGCTGAGGCGCACCCCGTCACCATCAGCTCCCAGATTGGCATTGGTGGTCAGGTTGTTGCTCCCCGTACCCGGTGAGTCACCATTATTCCAAGTGTAACTATTCTCACCATAAAAGTTATAAAATGCATCCGAGGCACCACCAACGTAGGTCATATTGACGTAGCCGGCACCACCATTCATCCGAGTACTCGGCGCCAATGTGCTATTGGCAAACACCCCCCAATCAAGATCTCCCTCAGCTGAGATATCCACTGGATTTGTACCGGGCGATCCATGGGCACTCTGATTGAGTGACACATCGATACTCGCTGCCATTGACGACAGCGCGGCATAGATACTGAACAGAATCAGCGTGATTGTTTTTTTAAGGATTGGATTTTTCATTGGATTTCGGATGGCTTTGGGTTTTGGGAGGAAAGATTATATCGTGAATTATTGGCTGCTATTGGTGCGGTGTTGATTGAGGGTTAGATTACCCATTTTGATGAGAGTCGTACCATCTTGAGCATCGCGGGCTGAATGATTTTTCTCGATATGCAGCACGAGAGAGTGGGTTTCTTTTTCCCATTCGAAGCGACAGTCTTGGTAGACACCAGCATTGAGGATTTCTGTTGATTTCGTCGAAAACCACTCAGGGTACGTGTCCTTCGAGCAACGATCGAATTGCACTAAGACTAGCTTCTGTGACGGACCTCGATAATCTTTGAGATCCACTACGTAGCGGGTTGCCGCATTTTCAGGTGGGGCATCCACTGAGAATATATAGGGACGCAGTGGCTTGAACCCTTGAGCATCCAACTTAAAGGTGAAGCTTGGCTGCAGCTTATTTTCCCAGAGCACCTTGCCTCCTAGCTCAGCCCCAGACTCGAAAGTGACTTGCCCACCCAGCCAATCCAAAAACATCTGGTGCTCTTGTTCACTAGTAAGTTTTGCCTTAGACCCGATGTGAATCTGAGCGTGGTTAAAGCGAATCACTGCTGCCACTTTCAAGTGTGTTTTCCCATCCAATCGTAGTGATTCAGCCAGTAGGTTGCCGTTCTCCAATGTATTATCCCAGATCACCTCCGCGTCTTTGATCACCACATCATCACCAAGCCGAGGTAGACGATCGACTGACCAATTCTGCGGTGAAGTCCAAAGCCCATCACCAGCCTCACCATCCCAAGTGACAGGATTAGCCAGTGCTATACAGGTCAGTGCTATGGGGGTAATTGCGTGTAGTGTTGTGCTTATTTTCATAGCCTTTGTTTGTTGAATGTTTGCTGTCAGCATCTGCTCTACTCGACGCGTACTCTGAAGAAGCCTTTTCTATCTTCTGGGTTGAGTTCGATGCTGACCGACTCGATCGCCTCATCCGCCACATGACCAGTGGCGATTTCATCCCACCCCTCGTTACTGAGATCGAATGAATGATCGATCGAATAGCTTTTCCCACTCACTGCCGGCCATTGGATGACGAAGTCACCATTTTCAGAGGAACTCGTGGTAACACGGAAGACCGAGAATGCATCGCTGGGGATAGTGCCTGTGATGAATTCTTCCCAGTTGGCTTGCCCGTCACCATCCGCATCATCGAGCAAAGCGTCATTGCTCCAGCGGTACCCGTAGGTGTCTAGCCAGCTAGTCGTCACTCCATGTTCCAGTGTGTGCTCACCACCCGACCAGCTGAGCTGGGCGATCGTTGGGACTGATCCAGTCCAAGCACTTGCTCCCAGATTGAAGGTTTGTTCAGCACCAAAACCAATGAACTTCGCCTGACTCCAAGCGCCCAGCTCGGTAGTGCCGTCGGCTAACTTGAAGTCAGAAAGCTCCAACTCCACTTCATTGAGCCCAATCGTAATAGGCACATAGGCCATGTAGGTATTACTAGATCCTCCATTCCAATCATCAGCCACCAAACGTACCACGAGGGTATTTTCAGCATCTGCTGTCAGATCAAATTGGAACGTCGCTCCTACACCACCACGGTAGCAAATGTCACTGATCTTGCGGGTGTGGAACTGCCAAGCCTGCGAGTTTGACCCATTGATGACAAACCAATCACGGAACCCATGGCTTGCCGATGGGTCATCAATCGCTTCGCTAATCTCCGCAGTTTCCTTCACCCCACTCGCTAGCAAGGCATCTGGATCTAGCACATGGATTTGATGGATCGCTGTGTCTAGATCATCGGGTAGCGAGTAATCATCATCCACGCCACTTGGGTAATAGGTGTGCACCTTGGAAGCGATCGTCAGATGCTCCGTCGGCGAGCCAAATGGAACGTCCTGCGAAAAGCCGACATCGTAGGTGATCACAGCATGCGCCACCATCATTTCTTCCACATCAAAGACGGGCAATGCAGCCTCCCAGTGGCTCCCTTGATCAATCGCTTCTGCATGGCGCCAGAAGCGCGTGCGCGAATCACGATCCGTGCCATAATAAACATCCACGGAAACAATAGAGAATGAGGTCGATGAGTCAGGGAATACTCTGAAGCGCGGCACACCGTCATCACTTGACCATTCGAGTTCGGAATCTGAAGTCTCTGGGAAATCAATATCCCCCTTGAGGTGGTGGCGCATCCAATGCACCCGTGCAGCCAACGAGGAATCGGTCACTCTGTGGTTGTAATGAGGATCGGTCACCAAGCGGTTATTCGGTGAGACATCACCTAAGCCCACTTCGTGGATCGATAAGCTCTTCGTCGCTAAGTCAAATGGTGCATTAAAATCATTAGATCCATTGAGAAAGAGCACCGGGACAGAGACATGCGGCCAGTAGCTTTGATCCGCCACCGCATTCTTGAAGAGCTCAATATCTTGCCAGCCGGTGGAATGACGTGCGGTTCCTGGGAGCCCCCAGAAATCTTCATAAAGGTAGCCAGTTCCGCCAACTGCAGGCGCCAGCACCGTGATGCGTGGATCAGTCGATGACATCATCGTCGTTCTTCCACCCATACTCCAGCCCAGCACACCAATCTTACTATCGTCCACTTCCGCTTGGGACTGGAGGAAAGTAATCGCACGGCGCACGGCATACCCATTCAGCGTCCAGCTGCTATTCATTGGGTGCGGAATGTCGAAGAGCGTCTGGCCATCGCTAAATGTCGCTGGATCTACAGCGGCCCAAAAGATCGCTTCAGTGACAGGGTTTTCCAGTGGTTCGCTATCTGTAGAAACTCGGGTAAAGCCACCTGCGATACCGTCCCAGTCGGTATTCGGATGCACTTCACCTTCCGCGGGTGCTGGTTCGTCTGGATTTGCCGCACTGAGGTGCAAGCCACCCCAATTGATAGAAATTGCAGCGTATCCTTGCTCGGCCCAGAACTTTGGAATCACACTCTGCGCCCGTTGACCCCCGCCATGGTTCTGCAATAAACCAGGCAAATTAGAAGCCCCGGTTGGGCGGGCATAATAGGCCGCAATCACTGGATTTGCCGTGTGCTGGCTCCCAGTTAGGGTTCCTAGCTCGTAAGTAATACGCGAGATCGTGATCGTATCGCCAGATCCATCGCTGTGAGGCTCAGTCCAGGTCGTCACGGTGGCCGTGTTTAAGGGATCATTCTCGATCTTATCCTGAAGCCAGACCCACATGTCTGAGGATGTCTGAGGCGTGTAGGAAATCGACACTGTGGCCACATTCGAATCATCAACACCATCATTCACTTTGAAACTAAAGCTATCATGCGCTGGTGAGTCACCTGTGAAGGTGTAGACGAGGTTTGGTGCCGTCCCGGAAAGAGAACCGTGGTTCGGGTTGCTCACGATGCTGTAGCTGAGTTCATCCCCCTCGATGTCGCTCGCCACTAGCGTGACATTCACCACATTCTCGCCGTCATAGGCGTAGCTGCGACCACTCGCCACCGGAGCATCATTGCCAGCGGCGTCAATCGTAGCCACTAGCTGTGAGGTGCTCGTATCAAAACTCAAGGCGGCACCAATACCAGTGCCACCATCGATCACATTCACCGTGGGATTGAATGTCCCATCGAAGTCCGTCGCATGGTTGCTGAAGTCAATCAAAACGACCGAGAGCCCATTGCTCGTGTCGTATTCAGAAAGATCCACATTCATTGTGAAATCACTCCAACCTAGGGTGCCACCATCAGCTAAGCCACCCAAAGCTAGGGTGCTAAATCCAGTCTCTGAAAAGGTGAAATCTAGGGTTGTGGCACCACGCACCTCCACGGTGCTAGCCACATCAAAGCTTGCGCCGTCAGTGAATTTTAGATGCGAATTTGTCCCTATGTCCAACCACCCTAGGTTCGAACCTACCTTACCAGTCGCTGAAAATTCTAGTTCACAACCGTAGGGACGGAAGGCGCTATTCGTATCCAAATCTAGGGTGCCGTGCACCTTGATCAACTTGCTGGATGGAAAGTATGAAGCAAAACTCACACTGGCACCCTGCCCAATTTCTAGGCTCTTGAAGTCGGTACTCGCCCCAGTCACCACTGCGGAGCCAGCCACTAGGACATCATCGGCATTGGTCGGCACGGCATCGCCCATCCAGTTCAATGCGCTCGACCAGAGGCCATCACCAGCCTCACCGTCCCATGACAATGGGCCTTCTGCAAAGCTATACAGCAATTGTCCGGAGCCGCTATCAAAGCTCAGCTCACCTTCCAGCCCACTCTCACCAGCCACCACATTGACCACTGGATTAAAATCGCCAGTGAAGTCACCCACCACATTGCTGAAATCCATCAAAACCACACTGGAGCCATTCACGATATCGTAATCACTCACATCAAGGTTCACCGTGATCTCACTCCATCCAGCGATCCCGCTATCCCAGAGTGCCCCTAAATTCAAGGTATCGAAACCCGAATCAGAAAGCGTAAAACCTAGGGTGGTGGCACCACGCATTTCTAGGGTGGAGCTGGTTCCAAAGCTCGCACCATCATCAAAACTCAAGACCGCACCAGTGCCCAGATCAATCCAGTTGATCCCACTGCCCATCACCCCCGTGCTGGAAAAATTCAGGGTGCTTCCCTTGGGCCTGAATGCCCCACTAAAACTTAGGGTGCCTCCAATGTTGAGCACCTTCGAGCTCACGTTGTCAGTGGAGAAGTCGACACTCGCCCCGGACTCAATCGTCAAGGTCGCAAAGTCCGCGGTGGCCGCCGTCACGGTAGCTCCCACACTTACCTCATCACTGGCACTTGGCAGTCCGTCTGGATTCCAGTTGGAAGGAGAACTCCAAAGCCCATCTCCCGCTTCACCGTCCCAAGTTATTTCTGCTTGGGCAATGCTGGCACCGAGGGTGCAAAGTAGGATTGAGGAGAATGCTTTCATGTGTAGTTGTTGCATGTCTCTTTGCTTTATTGCTTCGCCTTCTTCAGTCCATCGACCTTCTCTTCGAGCTCAATGGAGACGTCTATTTGATCTGAGAATTGTTTTTCGTAGGCCTCTGGACTGAGCTCAAGGCCACCACCATTCATGAGAATGGTTTGTGGATATTGCCCGCCGAGCCATTGCATGTTGCGCAGTTGCTGGCCGTGGCCATGCTTGGCATTGCTGTGGTAGGTTTGAGGCTGCCCGTCGACCGTCACATCCAATCGATGGGTGAGCGTGAGGTGGTCGAGCGTCTGCCAGTCCGCTGGCATGCCTTTTTGGTCAGCCTTCACTGGCTTGAGGTCATTGATGTCGACTGTGACTTGCTGCCAATCTGCAGACGGTTGAACAGGCACCACAGCATAGAATTCACCTTGCGGGTACTCGCGACCGTACTTCGAATAGTCATTGAAGCGGAACTCCATGATCACATTCTTCGCTGCGGGGTCGAGCACCTCCACCGCAAGCTTTGCCCCAATCGGGCCACGCCATTTGGGATCGCGAACCTTGCGAGTGTTCAGCCTGCGCTGGGAATAGCGGTACCAATCTGGCTTACCGTCATTGGCGAAGCTTTTCTGGATCATGCGAGTCGAGCTATCGGTGACGGCTGGATTCGCTGCCTGCACCTCTGGGATTTCAAACTTCTCAATATTCGTACTGATGATGAATGTCTTTCCAGGATCTTTACTCCAACGCGGCCCCTGCAGCTTCAAGTGCTCAGGGTGCTTGTAGTTCACATTCGCGGTGGCGAAGAACCCTAGGTTTTTCGAAGTAATCGGCGCTGAGGCCACATAGACATCGCCTTGCTTTTTCACCTCAGCCGAACGGTTGAAACGGAACTGACCATTCGGGTCCTGTGAATAGAATATCTCCACGCTTTCAATCTCCTGAGATGTGTCTGGGCGCAGCGTGATCACTGGCCCGTATTGGTCACCTTTGAGGTCGACTTTGAGCTCAGGGTTCTTAGGCACCTCGAAGTCCCCCTTCAGGTATTGCTCAAACATGAGCAGATCGACAAAGTCACCTTCCTTGGAATGGCGGTGGTTCATGTGCGGAGTCATCGAGTAGCGCACCTCGGTCTCTGCCGGGATATTCCTCCAGTTGAAGGCCATGCTCGAAACCAAGCCATTGAAGTCGTTGTGCGGTCCCTTGTACATGATCGGACACGTGATCAATGGCAGCATCTTGGCATCGTCAATGTACTTCGCATAGAGTGGTTCTAGTGGCCTTGGACGCGCAGAATTTCCCTTGCGCGCCTTCAGCTCAGCTGGGGCAGATCCAGTACCACCGCAGGATGGCACTGCCACCTTCACGCGCTTGTCTGTACCCGCCAACATGACCGAGAGCTTGCCACCCATCGAGTGACCATGGACTCCGATCTTCTCTGAGTCCACTTGATCTAAATGCTGGAGCATGGTGATCGCGCGCTTGTTGGCGAGGTTGATCAAAAACCAATTGTTATTGCGTGGGGAATCAAAATCATCGTAGGTGAGCGGATCTGGCTTCGTGCTTGCGTACCAACCATTGTGTTTTTGGGTGGCATCGAGTGGTGCCCAATCCGTACCCACCTTCCCTTCACCCGGCTGGCCTGGTTCTTGGTGTAGCATCAATCTACCTCCCCAATTGGTGGATAAAACGACGTAACCATTCTGAGCAATCCCCCTTGCGTAATCCGGATCGGCACGTTGCCCACCCCCATGTATTTGCACGATGCCAGGCAACTTGCCCTTAGCTTCACTCGGGCAAGCCAAATACCCCCCCATTCGCACTTTCTTTCCTTTAAAGGTGCCCACCACATAAGAGATCATTTTCACTGTCACTCCCTCTTTCTCGTAAGTATGCAAGACCTCCATCTCCAGCGGATCCTTTACGGGATCAAAGGTAGCCCACAACGAGGCAACGTCTGCTGGCATTGTCTCTGGCGTAAGTGGTGGCAAGGTGTCGCCACCGCGATCCTCAGCCATCAGAGGCATCGCTAAAAAAGTAGTCACTGAGCCCAATCGAAACATATTCATCATGTTGCTTAGAATAGCTCATGGTCACTTACTTTCTATCCTGTGTTCTCTGGAATATGTCTCACCCGTCGTAAAACACTCACTCACACATGATTCAGTAGATTGATGCTAGGCAACTTACGCTCATATCGCGTGTTCAAATCGTGTTCAAATCGAGCCTGTCACCATGTAGACGTAATTCTACTTGACCCGAGTATTGTATGAACTAGCGTCCCGCTCCTACCATTCACATGAATATCATGCGCACTCTTCTTCTCTCATCAATCCTTCTATGCGAAATCAGCGTTGGAGCGATTATCCATTCCGTAGATGTGATCTACGATTTGAGTAACAATAGCATTCAATACTCTGTCGACTTCACCAATGTCACAGACTCTGATAAAACTCCGAATGGCATTTCGATTATCGCCTTCGACTTCGATCTCGACGGCAACCCGCAGTTTCTTCGCCCCAACTACGGCACACTCTTCTCAGCTTCACATGCTGGCGAGTACATGAAAGATTACGAAAATGGCATGTCCGTGTATAAACTAGATACGCCTGTGAGCTCTGGACCACTTTCCTTCAGTATGATTGTCACAGCTTATGACGCTGCTGACATGGCAATTCTCGATACCAGCACCAACAAGACCGTGGACCTTGAACTAAACATCAACTACGGAGGCCTGATCTCCGACGTGACTGGAGTCTCGAACCCTAATGACCTAGGCATAGCTGTTGCGGGATCTGTTGTTCCTGAGCCTAGCACCAGCACGCTTCTCCTGGGCTCAGCCACTCTCACTTTACTGCGAAGAAAGCGCTGCAAAAAGTGAGGGAATTAAAAACGGGCAGACCAAGTAGCCTGCCCGTGTGAGAGATGTTTGAGAGTGCTATGTGAGACTCTCTTTATTGTGCGCCGATGATCACAACATCTTTGCGGCGTGATTCAGGTGTGACCTTGAGTTCCACCACTTTACCGCCTTCTACCTTAGCCTCAACTACGGTATTTTTTGGTGCGTTCAGCTTGAACTCCGCATTCCAATCGCTAGGCCAAGCTGGGAGAAGGTGAATCTTCTCACCCTCTGGTAGCATGATCATTCGCTGCAGCGCAATCATCGTCACAGAGCCGTGGCATTGGTCTGGAAGCCAATCAAAATTCGGCCCCCAGATCGCGGGGAAGCGAGCTTCTTCGATCTGCTTCATGCCGATCGGAGAACGGTTGGTCGCATTGGTCACCACAAGCATCTTCGCTTCATCAGTGAGGCCGAGCATGGCAGCTTGGATCGGGTCCTGTCTCCAGCCACCAGTCATCTTGTTACGGCGACGGTGGTAGGCCTCACGTGCCATTTCCACATCTGGCTGAGCCACGGAGTAGAGGCGGTATGGGAATACTGCGTAGAGCTCAGGTGTCTCGGAGTTCTTCAAGTCTTTGAAGACCTTACCCGGAGTGAGCCACTTCTTACCATTTTCCTCCGCGAATGGCACTGGTGGGATCTCACCCAGGAAGCGCTGCCAATTCGCACGCTGCGCCGCGCTGGAGAGGGAGGCTGGGAGAGCTAGCATACCATCGAGCACGGAGCGTAGGCCAGCCACGACTGGAAGTGGGTTCTCGGTATCCTGCCAAGTCTCCAAGGCCATTGATGGGTAGATTTTGACGGTACCGTCTTCCGCACGCTTGTAGTGCTGATCGTAGAACTTGAGCACCTCATCAGCGATCGGAATGAGTGTCGTCTTCGCGAACTCTTGATCGCCGGTGTGGGCGTAGTAATCGAGCATCATCAAGGAAAGCTCAAAGCCACAGTCCCAGTTGTACTTCATGTACGGGTTCTGCGGGATGAAGCCTGGGTTGTTGCGCCCGAAGTCGACAATGCGGTTCAATCCCCACGGGTGCATCGTTTCGGAGAAGTAAATCCCTTCATGCTTGAAGTAGGTCTTGGTGCGCTCCTGCAGCAAAGGAATCGCCTTGCGATACATTTCCCAGAGCGACTTCATCTGCGCGTAGTCGCCAGAATAAAGCATTGGCCAGTAGCTCAGGCGTGTGTTCTGGAACCAATACGGTCCACCCCACTGGCGCCAGTCCGGGCCGTGATCTCGCACTTCCTTGGTCTTATGATCTCGAATCAATCCATCAACCGTGAACAAGGAACCATTGAACTTGATCGGATAGGCACCACGGCCAGCACAAGATTGCATCCAGCGCTGCAGCACATAGGCATTCGTCACCTGCTCCGCCTCGGGGCTGCCAGACACATAGATGTGGCTGCGCGACCAAAAGCCCTTCCAGTAGGCGTCGTGTGCTTGGCGGGTCTGCGCCAGCGGCTTCGCCTCGACGCTATCCTGCTGCGCTTCGATCTGCTGCACCCAAGCATCCGGCGTATCCGTCTGTGCGGTGAGTGCATGCACTTGAATATTCAAGCTCTTGGTCGGAGCTGCTGTCACCAAGTTGCTCTGGTCTTGGCTCACCAAACCCTCACCCGAAACGACACAACCGAAGGTCAGGTGCTTGAGTGGGTCATGGTACTTGGAGGCCGACTCACCCAAGTGCTGGGTGTCAAAGGTGGATTGGAAAATCGAACTGACATTGCGTTGGTACCAACGGAGGGAGTTGTCCTTAGCAGGCAGCACCACGTCGGGCACTGCGCCGCCGCTCATCGGCTTGCCCGCGGCGCGCCAGGTCTCCAGCATCACCTTGGCGGAATACGCCTCATCACCTTGGATCTGGACATTCACCACCGGGTTGTTGGCATCGATCCAGAATTGCAAGGTCTTCCCCGCCCCCTGGATCTGAATCGTCCCGGTGTCGAGGTCGAGACGTTGCTCGAACTTGGCATTTGCTGCCACCAATGGCTTATCCAAACGCACGCGGATGCGCCCAAGCTTCATCAATTCCTGATGCGCGCTCCAGCTATCACTCTTCGAGAGCAAGAACACCAGGTCGCCATTCGGCTCCACCCAGACGTTCGCTGCTAGGTCGCCATTGCCAATCGGCATCGATCCGTGGCAATTCTCACTCGGAGAATCCCAAACGACATCGTATTTATCTAGGGTGGCCGCCAACAGCGGGCTCACACCAGCCGCCATCACGGCTAGTATGATTCGATATTTTTTCATCATAGTATCATTTATTAGTATTACTCAATTTGTAGTGGGTGCATCAGTAGCTACTGCGAGATTCTGACGAATCATTCAAACAGGCATCAGAAAAATGCTAAGCCGCACGATTTCTGTATGACAAGTCTGGGCAGAAAAAAGCAAGGCAGACGCGAACGCCTGCCTTGCTGAATCTGTTCTTGTCCCGCCCAATCAATCAGCGGGGATGTTGGAAAGAGCGGCTTCCTTATTGGTCGCGGCGCAGCACCCACTTGGAGCTTGCTACGTCGTCGAGCGGAAGGTTGTAGCTGAACTTGAAGCTATTGGACTTGGTGTCGTAGTCGGTCTGCCAGAAGTCGTTGCCGTGCGCCGATTGATCGAGCTTCACTTCCTTGCCATCCACCACCTGGTAGAGGCTGTAGCCAGAGCCTTCGTGGAGGCCTTCGAAGCGGATTGGCACATAGCCGGTACCACCCTGGATATCGACCACAATCTCATCCTGCTGGTTTGCCTTCACGATCACTGGGTAGCTGTGCAGCAAGCTGCCACCGCTGACATCCACCTTGAGATTGTTCTTCACCGCCTCGCGATGTGTGGTCACCCATGATGCTGGGTTTTCAGTCACGTGCTTACGGAAGCTTTCATTTGGTCCGTAGTAGTCGTCGGCTTGGCGTGGTAAGGTGATCCACTGCACATCAAACTCCACCGAGTCGCCTGGCTGGAACTCAGTCACACCTTCTGGCGCGGTGAGGAGACAGTCGAGGTTCGGCTTCTGGCCTTCAGACCAGCGGAACATCGGGAAGGAAACGGTTGGGTTGGTGTACTCTTTGCCGCCGATCACTGCCTTGTAGGAGCGAATCACCAGTGCACGGTACCCTGTTCCCCATTCCTTACGCAGCTTGCTATGTGCCCCTGGGAAGGAAACCCACCACGGACCTTCGCCCTGCAGCGTGGTCGGTTTTACGAATTCCTCATTGAGCTTGAGACCTTCTGGCACGTCGTGCTCCTTGATCAAGCCATCGACATTACCGTATGCAATCTTAGGTGTGATGTAGCCGCTGGTGCGACCCATCTTGAAGAGCCAACCTTTGGCATCCACCGGCTTGTCGAAGACATACTTCATGGTGGTGAAGGTTCGGGCGTGGTCGTCGGTACGGAGAGTTCTCACAGTAGAGGCCACATCCACCTGACGCTCGGCACCGTAGTAGCCGTCGTAGTGAACTTCAGTGAGACAGGGACCGTGAGCGATGTAGGCGGTTTTAAGACCATTGAAGAGGTGCTTCTGACCCTTGCCATCTTTCAAGCCAAGCCAATCGCCACCCCAGCCAGCATCAGTCCAGCCCCACTTTTTACCTTCCTTGCCATCGCGTGCCATCAGCATGCGCACGTCAGTGACCACCACATCCACACAGCTCATGTCCATGTCCATGCAGTAGGTCTCACCCCAACAACCGATACCAAGCTGGTCCCAACGGCCATTGCCGCCGTATCCAACCAAGGAAAGCTGTGCATGGTGCGTGGTAGGTAGGGTGCCGTAAAAGCCGTATGGCATTCTTAGCTTGTACTTCTTTTCCTCAGCACTCGCTGGGAGCAAGACGTAGAAGCGGGAGTACGGCCCCATGTGCGCTTCGTGCCAGTTCTTACTGAGCTGTACTGGGATGCCAGTAGGCACGCCATGCTCATCGCAGAGGATTGGGCAGACACCAGTCACATTCGCAGGATCGAACATCTCCATCATGAATGGCACGTTCTTCTTGCTGGATGCCTGCACCACAATGTCGAGTTCATCGTAGGCGCGGATGTCGGTGTATCCTTTTTTGAAGTCGCGCTTCGGGCGATTCACCAGCGAGACAAAGCAACCATAGTCCTTGCGGAACTCCACCGCTGGAAGCTCGTTCAACTTCATCGAAGTCGTGACCTTCACATCGCTGTAGTCCTTTTTCTCCCAATCACAATTGAGAATGAGCTTCTGCGTTTCACCCACTTTCCAATCTCCTTCGACGAGATGCTCGGTCTTCCAGTCGTTCCCTTCAGTCTTGAGAGCCACGCGCATGGTAGCATTCTTCCAGGCTGGACGCTCGATCTTCGAACCATCTTCAAAGTTGTTCTCGTAGGTGAGGCCATTACGGTTACTCAGCTTGCCGGGGTGGTGGGTATGCTGGCGCAGCTCATTCACTGGAAGCACGCGGTTCCACATACGAATCTGATCCACCACAACTTCGTTGATCGCACCATGACCGTCTGGACGTTGGCCAATGCGCATCACGCCATTACTAGTCTTACGAGGACGCCCAATTTTCTTGGACTGACGCTCACGTCCATCGAGGAAAAATCGCATGGTTTCGCCATCGTAGCTCAGCGCGTAGTGATGCCACTTGTCTGGGAGCACTGAATGGCCACCGGAGCGGAGGTAGTGGCGATTCGCTTTACCTCCAATGTTCATCACCGCAGTCGCTTGCATGTGACCAAACATGAAACCAAAGTTACCATCAAAACTCTCATGATGGTTCTTCGCTAGGATCCATCCATTGCTAGAATTAAACTTGCGTTCAGGAATCTTGATCCACGCTTCAAAGGTGAATGTCTCATTCTCCATGCCCGCTTCATGTGGGATTTCGATGGACTTCTCACTCACACAGAGCCCATTGCCCACGATTCCCTCTTCAGGTCCAGTCTTGTAATCGATCGCTGGCTCGAGCTCGGCACTGATTGCCAAAGAATCGGGCCAAGTTTGGATATTCAGAGTCGCATCCACGCCGAGAGCCTTGCCCTCTGCATCTTTGAATTCTAGCTTCTGGATATCGAAATACTGCGCCAAGCGCGCAGACTCCCACATGCGCGTGCTCTGAAAGCGCTTTCCTTGCTCGCGCTCACGCGCTGCACGGCTAGTGAAGGCACGATAGACATTGCCCTCATGCTCCAACTCTACCAAGAGCTCCGCTGGCTTTAGCAGCTCCATGCGCTTGCCGTCAGCGGCAAGTGCCTCATTGTAGTCTAAGCTGTCGTTGAAGAAACCAAACTTGGCGTCCTGCAGCTTTGCCACATCGACCTCCAAGCCAAAGTAACCGGTCTCGATGCTGAGCACATCAGCCGAGCTATCGTCGCGATGCTTGCGCATGCCGTTTTTCCAATAACCGAAGGAATAGTCGCGGTTGTCAAATGGCAACGCCTTCTCTCGAGTCGGCTCATTAGCTTCAGCGCCATCGGCGTCCACACTCTTGAATGGTAGCTTGTCGCACGAGCTCAAGCCGGCAACAGCCACCACACTTAATACTCCTAGGTAGGTCAAATTTTTATTTCCGTTCATCGCAATATCCTTCATTTATACTATGCCAATTCTGATTGACTTTGCCCTATGATTAATGGGCTTCATAGTCAATCATTTAGCAGCTTGATTGTGTGTAAATTTCGTCTCAACACTCAATGGCCGAAGTCGTGGCACCGATTCTTAGCTGCGCCACCTTTTCCGGAGAGAGTGTGTTTATTATTTGTAGCTTTGGTAGTCTTTGCCATCCACCATGGTTTTCACCCCTTGAGGCACTGCCACGAGTGAAGAACCAGTCAAGATCCCATGCTTCACAAGAAATTGATCTTCTAAATTCAATGACCAATAAAAGTAGGGATTGCGTGGGTTCCTGCCATTGCAGAGGCCATGCTTGCCATCCTTCCCCACATAATACTCAGAAGCACCACCTGATGCTTTCAATTTCTCATGAAATGCCAGCAAGTCCTTCACCGGAATCGCCGGGTCTTGGTCACCCAAAAATGTGATGAATGGCGGCAATCCTGATCGTACAAAATTCGGCGGTGAAAGCTCGGCTTTACAACGGAAATATGGATTGTAGAGAATCACCGCGTTCGGGACACAAGAGATCGAGGTGTCGTAGACCGCATCATTGGTAGATGGGTCGTCCAGGGTCGCCACAGCTGCTGCCATCTGACCACCCGCTGAGCCACCTGCCGCAACGATTTTGTTCGTATCGATCTTCAACTTCGCCGCATTCTTGCGCAGATAGCGGATCGCCGACTTCGCATCCTTCACACACTCTAAGGGCACTTCCACATTATCACGCTTCTGCAGGCGGTACTTTACCGACACAGCTACCATCCCACGGTCACGCCAGTAGGCACAATCTGGGTAATGCCAGTTAGGTTCGCCAGTGCGCCAGCTACCGCCGTGGTACACCACGAAAGTCGGGTAGACCTCATCCGATTCTGCGTAGCCTTCGGGCAAAAATACTGAAAGCGTGAAGTCGTTGCCATCCACCGTCTTGTAGGTCCAAGTCGTGTCTGGCTGCGCCTGCGACCAGCCACCTTTATTCGCAGTGCTTTGCTTCGCTGCAGGCTTTCCCGGCACCCAATGGAGGTCATTGAAGACTGGGTCTGGACCGACCCATTCCTTGCCCAGAGTCTTGTTCTCTGGCTTGCCTCGCAACACCTCGGTGGGTGAAAGGCGCAGTTCTTTGATCCCTTGGAAGCTCGCTAGAGCCTCATCAGCTTGATTCTTGAATGCTGAGGCTGGGAGCTCGATCGCCTCCCAAGAATTGCCACCCTCAAGCGCCACTTCCGTAGCGTATCCATCGATGGTGATCACCAAGGCATTCTTCTCTTTGCATGACACTTGGAGTGCGAGCTTGGCTCCCTCTGGAGCCTTCCACTGCGGGTCATAGACCTTGTGAGTGCTACGGCCCCAGCCCGGCTTGTAGCTGAACCATTCTTTCTGCCATCCCTCAGAGAAGTCTTCGATCATGTTGCTCGGCTTCAATGTCGCCTTCACCTCAGCTTCCTGAAGCTGCGCCGGCGCCGTCATCGAGAGCAATGAGGAAAGCACAAACTTGTCTGCGCTACGCACCGCATAATAGTAGCCAGCAATCGTCACGGGCTCGTCCAGCCCGTAGGTCACATTGGCGTAAGCCCAGAGCGGCTTATCCGAACTGATCAATGGCATCTCGGCCTCCCAGAAGGAACCCTTGTTGCTTGTCTTCGCATAGCGCCAATGGCGGTTCTTCACATTGTCGATATCAAGCTTTGCCCCTGGGTTTTTCCCTTGTTGGGTGTAGAAGACTTCCACCGATTGCACCGGGCGTGAAGCATCCACTTGCACGAAGGCTTTCGGCACTCCCTTGCTCAGATCCACCTTGAAGCCTGGTGTCTCAGGAAACTTGAAGCTTCCCTTGAGGTGCTCGTCAAACCACAGCTGAGTCGCCACTTCGTACTCCGGGGTGTCTTGATGGTTGTGGTGCGGTGAGCTTGTCACTCGCCATTCCTTCGTCTGAATATCATCCACCGCCTTCGGCACATCGTTGATGCGACCGTGGAAGTCGTTGGCCGGCTTCAGGAACAGGATAGGGCAATCAATCTTCTGCAAGCTCGTCGAATCTCCCACCACATTGCGATGCAGTGGGTTCTCGTTCGCATAGTCAGAGACACCACCACAGGAAGGTGCGGACGCTTTCACACGAGAGTCAGCACCGGTCGTTAGAACCGTGAGCTTACCACCCATGGAGTGGCCGTAGACACCGAGGCGCTCTGGGTCCACCACTGGTTGTTGTTCTAGGAAAGTCAAGGCGCGGCGGGCGCCAAGGGCACAGAGGAACCACGAGCTATTACGCGGTGACTCTACCGAGTCGAGAGTCCAATCTTCCTCACCCTTGCGGATAGCGACAAAGGCGTCTTTGCCATGGCGGCTCGGCGCGTGGTAGGCATCCAATGCACCCCAGTCGGTGGTGAGTTTGTATTGAGGGTTGTCGGTCTTTCCTTCCCAAAAGAGCTTCACCACATTGGGGTTCACAAAGTATCCTTTCGCCGAGATCCGGCCAGCCCATGAGATCGAAATCGTAGCGTATCCGCGCTTGGCATTGGTGAGCACCGCCGCTTCGTGCGCGTACTGGCCGCCTCCGTGGATCTGCACCAAACCTGGGATTTTCTCACCCTTTTCCATCGCGTCTTTCGGGTAGCCATATACCCCGATCATCATCGCCTTCTGGCCCTTGAATACCCCGATACGATAGCGCAGCACCTGAAGCGCCACGCCATCTTGTTCCCACTCCTTGAGGACTTCCACATCCAATGGTTCCTTGCGCGGGTCGAAGCCGCTCCAAGCTTCTTCATGAGTTTGCGGCGCTTTGCCGTCTACCAACGGGGGGAGTGTGTCCTTCTCAGCCGCAGTGCCGAGAGCTGGCAATCCCACTATTGCCGCACACAGGTATGGGTACATTCGCTTGATCATCGTTTTGCATACTAACGATACGTCTTGATTCTTTCACCATAATAATACCCCAAAGTGAGAGGATCCTTTCAGCCAAAGCATCCACCGCTGCTGCCATCTTAGTCCATGCGCAAAGCCACTAGCATTGGACCACTCGACGGAAGGTCAAACTCACGCGCGGCTCATTGATTCTCTTTGTCTTAGCGATGCAATGCTGCCAACGCTCTTGAGTACTCCCACGCATCACCAACAAGCTACCATGCACGAGGTCAATCGCTGCTGTTTCTTTGCTAGAAATATGGCGAAAGCGCATCCGCCGTTCAGCGCCCAAACTCAATGCCGCAATCACCGGTTCCTCACCGAGCTCCGGCTCATTGTCGCTGTGCCACCCCATCCCTTCATCACCACTCTGATACCGATTCAACAAACAGGAATTAAACCGTTCGCCAGTCACGTGTTCCACCCAATCCAAAATCTCTAGCATCGTATCCGACCACGGAATCGCGTGCTTGGTCACCCCAGAGTATCGATAACTCAGGCCCGCATCCCCATACCAAATCACCTGACGTGCCGTCGTGACTTCCTTGCCAAACATCATCAAGACATCATTGCTCCAATGCTCATCTGCCAACAACGCGGCAAACCAAACATCACCGCACTGAGCATCCAATGCCTCAGCACGGTACCAAACCTCACCATCATGCCTTAAGATGTTGCGCGGCTCCTCTGCAAATAAATCCATCATGAGTCAGGTGTTCACTCCTCCACTCAGCATGACTCTGCCAACAAAAATGCCCCTCGAATCCCAGCATCCTGCGCAAAACATGGCGGTACAACGAATTGCTCAGATCCATCCAAAACAGGAAAATACCCAGCTGCTAGCTCACGCAACCTGCGCTCCACCGCAGCATGAAGTCCCTCAACCTGAGACACCCCACCCCCCAACACCACCACACTCGGGCTGGTGATCGCAAGCATCGCTAAAATGCCGTGCGCCAGATACCATGCTTCCCAATCCCACGCCCGATGCCCGGGATCCAGCTCCTGCGCAGCGCAGCCCCAGCGCAGCGCAATCGCCGTGCCCGAGGCCATCCCTTCTAAACAATCGCCATGGAAGGGACAAGCACCTGCATAGGAGTCCTCAGGATGCCGAGGCGTCTTAAGGTGGCCAAACTCCGAATGTAAAGCCCCGTGGCTAAGACGCCCATCCACTAAAAATCCAGCACCAATTCCGGTGCCTACCGTGATGTATGACACATTCTCATACCCGCGCGCCGCACCCGACTTCGCCTCAGCCAAGACCGCCGCATTCACATCGGTATCCAGCACCACATGCGCCTGCGGCAAATGAGCACGCAACACTTCCACCACATTGCACCCGATCCACGCGCTCTTCGGTGAGTTCAACACCTTACCGTAATCCACGCTACGAGGGTTCACTTCGATCGGGCCAAACGCGGCCACCCCGAGCTGCGTCACGACACCGCGCTCATTCAGCCAAGCCCCTGCCGCCTCCAGGGTCTCATCTGGCGTCGTAGTAGCAAAACGATACTGCTCCTGCACCGAACCATCTGCAGCCGCTATCGCCACCACCACCTTCGTACCCCCAAGCTCAATTCCCGCTCGCATCTCTAAGATTTACCCGATCCTAACAATGTTAGCCAGCCAGAACCCCAAGAAGATTCTGCCATCGTAATGATCGGCCAAATCACCCGGGCTCAGCCTAAAAGCACAGATGCCATGCCTTGAATCACCTCGGGGTAAAGCCTGTGCTCTTGAACCTGAATCCTCTGATGCAGAGTCTCTGCAGTATCCCCCTCCAGCACCGGCACGCGCGCCTGCTGGATGATTGGCCCCGTGTCCATCCCCACATCCACGTAGTGCACGGTGCAGCCGCTCTCAGCCGCTCCGTCGTCTACTGCCTGCTTCCAAGCCATCAAACCCGGATAAGCAGGAAGCAAGGAGGGATGAATATTTAATACCCGCTGCGGAAATGCATTGAGCAACTCAGCCTTCACCAATCGCATGAAGCCCGCTAGGCAAACCAAATCAACCCCAGCGCCAAGCAAACGCTGCGCCACAATCGCTTGCTTCTCCTCCGGAAACTTGCTGCGGAATCCGCCACAATCAATCAACCCGGCCGGTATACCAACCCGGCGGGCGCGCTCTAAAATAAACGCATCTTCCTGGTCGCTCAGCACCAACACAATTTCAGCATGGAGCGAACCAGCCTCAATCGCATCGAGGATGGCCTGCATGTTGGTGCCCGACCCCGAGCCCAGCACACCAAGTTTCAATTTCCGCTGCTTCATCGCGCTGATTATTTCATGTGACAAGTATGATGACATACTTCATGGCATAAAAAAACCAGCCATCTCTCAGAGATTGACCGGTGATCATAAACAAGTGGTACAGGAAGAGGGATTTGAACCCCCGACCGCCTCGGTGTAAACGAGATGCTCTACCGCTGAGCTATTCCTGCGTTCACTTGCTGCGTGCCGCCTTGCGACGACGGCGGAAATATCCATGATTCCCATTTCATTGCAAGATCTTTTTTGCTCTTTTTTAGGATTTTATTTTACCGATGTTTCTGACTCCAGGCGTAATCAATTCATTTTCAAGAATGAAAGGAATCGGCGCATTATCGATCAACGATCGACTGAGCACTTGATTCTTTCTGCCCAGTGGGGAATCATCCTCGGCATGACATCACGTCGCTTTCTTTTCTCTCTCAAATCCCTCATTCTAGGCTCACTCGCACTCACCATTCTCTCAGGCACGAGCGCAGAGGCTCGCTCCACCCCGCCGACAATCGGTGCCAAGCGAGCCATCGTCATCGACTACCGTAGCGGCAAAATCCTTTTCGCCAAAAATGCCCACCAAAAATGTGCCGTAGCCTCCACTCAGAAGCTCCTCACCGCCCTCTGCGTGCTCGATGCCGGATCGCTACGTGATTCCGTCACCATCCAGCAAAGCGATACATACTGCGAGCCCACCAAACTCTACCTCAAGCCAGGCCAACGCTACACCCGCAAAGATCTACTCCAGGTGCTCATCGTCAAATCCGCCAACGACGTCGCTCGCGCCCTCGCACGCGATGTCTCTGGAAGCCAAACGGCCTTCTCCAAATACATGAACCGCAAGGCCAAGCAATTGGGCATGCACAATTCAAATTTCATCAATCCCAACGGTCTCACCGTGAAAGGCCAATACTCCACCGCCTACGACGTCGCCATCATGTCGCGCAATGCCTACAGCCGACCAGAGATCCGCGAAATGATGAAAATCCAAAGCTATCACTTCCGCTACTCCAATGGCTCGAAGAAACTCCTCAAAAACACCAACCGCCTACTAGGGAAAAACCCGTACTGCAACGGCATGAAGACAGGCACCACCCGAGCCTCCGGACGCTGCCTTGTGAGCTCCGGCACCCACAACGGCCGTACCGTCATCGCCGTGGTGCTCGGCGCCACCTCCAGCACCATCTGGACCGACTCCGAACGCCTACTCAACTGGGGACTGGGCTTATAGCAACTCCCGAAACCTAAGCCAGGTAGCACGAACAACCATGCGCACGCCCGAGTCTGAGCTCGATTCCCTCGAACAGAGCAACCAGCTACGCAAGCTCAGCCACAATGAATCGGCGGCGGGGGCTACCATCGTGCTCGAAGGCAAGGAATACCTCAACTTCTCAAGCAACGACTACCTCGGCCTAGCCCAACATCCAAAGCTGATCGATGCCGCGATTCGCAGCACCCAGCAATGGGGCACTGGCACTGGCTCATCTCGCCTCGTCTTTGGCAGCCAAACACCCTCAAAAGCGCTGGAGCAATGGATCGCCAATGCCAAAGGCACCGAAGCTGCCTTGGTCTTCGCCAATGGCTACACCACCTCGGTAGGCACCCTCAGCGCCCTCGTAGGTAAAGGTGACACCATCATCCTCGACAAACTCAGCCACGCATCACTCATCGATGGTGCCCGCCTATCGGGCGCCACCATCCGCGTCTTCCCCCACAACAACCTAGAGAAGTTAGAAAAAATCCTCCAATCGGTTAGGGCCAAATCCGAGCCTGAGCAACGCTGCATCATCGTCACCGAGGGGGTCTTCAGCATGGACGGCGACACCGCGCCATTGCGCGAAATGATCAATCTAAAAAACCGCTACGGCGCCTGGCTTCTGGTCGATGAAGCGCACGCCCTAGGCATCTATGGTGAACACGGCATGGGCCTCGCGTCTCAACTCGCATGCTCAGACGAGATCGAACTGCAGATGGGCACCCTAGGCAAGGCTGCCGGCAGCGCCGGTGGCTACCTAGCCGCCAGCCACAACATCATCCAATTGTTGGTAAATAAAGCGCGCTCTTTCATCTACTCCACCGCTGCCCCACCCGCCCAGTACGCAGCCGGCCTAGCCGCTCTCAAGCTCATCCATAGCGATGAAGGGTCCAAGCTCCGCGCCAAACTCTGGAACAACCTCAACCTCTTCGCGGAACTGACCAACACCCCAGTACCTGAGAGCTCGATCATCGCATGGCAAGTAGGCGATACCAACAAAGCACTCTCACTCATGCAAACACTGCGCGAAGATTACCAGCTCATCTGCCCCGCAATCCGTTACCCCACCGTGCCCCGCAATACCGCCAGACTGCGCATCACCATCACCGCCAGCCACAGCGAAGAGCACATCCACAAGCTCGCCACCGCACTACTCGAGCTCAGCGAGGCGAACTAAGGTCCTAGATATGTGACGAAAGCGTTCGAGCTGGTCTTATCCCCTTGCCCTTCAGGCAAGATCTTTATTCGCACCTAAATCCCAGCCATGCAGCTGCGCCTTTGACTGGGCTGGCACCTTGATCAGCTCTGGTGATACAGGTCAACTATCCACAGCTAATGGCAATGCAAACCAAAGGGAATCCATCGCTGAAGGCGATTCACATACCAGCAACTATATTCCGTAAATTTCTTTTTTAACCAAAGAATTGAGATGGATAAGAAGTTTCCGAGCAACAGCAATCACGATGGCTCGACCTGCTTTTCCCGCGTCACGAAGTCTAGCTCCAAAGCTTTTTAGTTCAGGGTTATGTCTCAAAGCTACTACCGCAGCCATGTAGAGAGCTGTTCGTGGCCGAGCGCGTCCACCGTATATTTTTCTCACTCCCTTGTAATTCCCGCTTTCAAAGTGAAGAGGGGCTAAGCCTG
>NZ_KB899263.1:0-24135 GCF_000378105.1 Rubritalea marina DSM 17716
CGCTTCGATAGCACACTGGTGGAGGGAACCACCTGCGCCATCACCATGGCTGGCTACATCGAGCTCAATCCGATTAGAGCAAAAATGGTCAAGCGACCCGAAGACTACCATTGGTGTGGCTATGCCGAGGCGGTGGCAGGTAACGAGAAAGCAAGGCTCGGGATCGCCCGCCTCCTTGAGTACTGCGAAGCCCAGACAAGCGCGCAGCCGGTTCTCGAATCAATCCAAGTGAACGACAAGTACGCTTGGCGCAGTATTGCCAATCGCTTCCGCATGTTCCTCTACGAAGAAGGGCGCGACCTCTACCAAGAGGAATCATCCAGTGGCCCTGTGGGTAAGCAAAAGCTCGGTGGCTTCAGCGATGCAGAGATCGCCGAGGTGCTGAATAATGGCGGGGAATTAACCCTGCGCGAAAGCCTAACGCAGCGGGTTCGCTTTTTCAGCAAAGCCGCGGTGATCGGCAGTCAGAGTTTCGTGGAGGGCGTGATCGAGCAGCTTCAAGAAAATCACTACTGGCCAGCGGCCAAGGAGGGAAAGAAGGCAAGGCAACACAAGCCCCAGAACACCAACTTTAGTATCAACAACGAACCGCTCAACACCCTTCGATCGAGGCGGCTAGAATAGTACCAGGCACTGGTCATTCGAGTTTCAGACCAGCATATACAACAAGCACAAACAACCACGCTTCAGAATACACGAAGCTCTGGCACCACTTGGCCAAATAGAAGGTGTTTTCAGGTATTTCGAGTCGAATCGCCCAAGATGGTCGCAGATAACTCCCCATCAAGTCAGCAGGAGTTGATTATCAGTAAAATCACAGTGTTAGGCGCAGACCTTCTCTGAAAATAGTCTGTCTGAGTTATTGGTCTGAGTTATTGTTATTGGATAACGTCGAGGATGATCACGGAGAGGAGCGCAGCGACTCGGAGTTGATCACTCCGCCTTGATCTGTCTTCCGGATGAGTTGGAGGATGATCGGCAAGCTTACTATGGCCGCCAGAAGGATCAAAAACAGCTCGATCACCCAGAACCTGACGTATGTATAGGATCCATAGAAGTCAGATGATTTCTCTCCGGTCGTCCATTTTGAAAACCCAAGGGTATATTCTCTTTTCTTCCCTTCTTTCGGATTCTCTTTGGCAGCTTGCAGGTCGAAATCTGTTTTGCTTTTGAAGTTAAGGCTAAGTCGTGGCAGCTCCATATCGACTTGTTTAATCTGGTGCCGATAGCCAAAAAGTAAGGAGCCTGGGTCACCGCTATACTGAACATACCTCTGGGATTCAGTCATTCCTTTTTCAACTTTGGGGATCGAAGTCAGTGAAAATGAATGATCTTCAGCATGGACATGCAGAAATAACACGAGCGCCAAGATCGTCAAAATCAGTGTAATCAAAACCGTGGAGGCGTGCTTCATTTTTTTACAGATCAGTTATGTACACCCGCCGAACATTTGTTCGGTCGGAGTGCTACGCAAGACCTAACAGCCTTGCTGATTTTAACAAGTTCATTTCCGAGAGGTAATCCATCAAACTAGCAGCTAGATGGGTGTGCCCTTCACCCAAAACACACCCATTTCAATATTCTTACCCCCTGGTATCATATCTATGCCTTCACCCTATTCAGCACTAGGCTTCACAGCAATGGAGGCTATCTACTTTCTACTATGCTCCAGGCATCGCCTCATGGCATGATCGGCCCCATCGGATACGGGTACTTGGTGGAGACTGCGTCGATTGCATCGAGCACCTCTTGACTGAGCTCTAGATCGGCGGCGGCTAGGATCGGGGCTAGCTGGTCTTGGTGCGAAACTCCAACAATAGTGGCTGGCACAAAGTCGTGCTGCTTGCTCCAGGCCGTGGCGAGCGTCACCACATCCATATCGGCTTCTTTGGCAATTGCGATCAAGGCCTCAGTGGTAGCCAGGCTTTTTTCGTTGATGAAGCGCCCCACCATGCGGCGTTGGCGTTCACCCGCCCCCTTCAGGTAGGCGGTAAAGCGCGCACCTTCTGGTTGCTTCCCATCGTTGTACTTTCCAGAAATGACACCGCCGGCAAGCGGGCTGTATGGAAGCAAGCTCACCTGCTCGCGACGCAAGCACTCAGCTAGCTCATCTTCACAGCGGCGATGGTTGATCGAAAAATTGTTTTGCACCGTCTCGTAGCGCGCCCAGCCATGTTTATCGCTGCTCCAGAGCGACTTCATCAAGCCGTAGCTATCTTCGTTGCTATTGCCAATGACCCGCACCTTGCCCTCCTTGACCAACTCGTCGAGGACTTCGAGTGTGTCTTCAGGTCGCATGCCATGGTCTGGCCAATGGACTTGATACAGATCAATGTAGTCGGTCTGGAGTCGCTTCAAACTCCCCTCAACTGCCTGGCGGATGTGCACGCGATCTAACGCCGCCTTACCACCTCGCACCGGCGGATTGAACCAAGCATGCGCCGCACCAGCAACCTTGCTAGCGATGATGACGGAACTACGATCCTTTCCCTTCAACCACTCACCTACCCACGTTTCTGTGAGCCCTGCCAATTCCTTGCTCGGCGGCACTGGGTACACCTCCGCAGTGTCAAAAAAATCAACCCCAGCCTCCAAGGCCTGGTCCATGATGCGAAAACTCATCGCCTTGTCAGCCTGCACGCCGAAAGTCATCGTGCCCATGCAGATCTCACTGACCACAACACCGCTCTTACCCAATCGATTTTGCTTCATGACTCTATCATGCTGAGGGAGAGCCATGAGGCAAGCCCAGTCATGCATTTTGTAGCAAGCAAGCCAGAAGGCCAGCCATCTAGACACAAAAAAAGCCACATCATGACGACGTGGCTAACTTGGTTTCAATCACGGGGCTCCAGCTTAGGCCCAGTCAACTTCTTTAGCATCCCCCCAGAGGTTTTCTAGGTCGTAAGTGCTACGAGCTTCTTCACTCATCACATGCACCATCACATCAAAGTAATCGAGCACGACCCAATTGGTTTCTGCGCGGCCCTCACCACTGTAGGGCTTCTGGCCAAGCTTTTCCTCAACGATCGCTTCAGTGTCTCTCAATAGAGCCTTCAGGTGCGGCATCGAATTGCCCGAACAGATCACCATGAAGTCCGTCAATGGTGAGATGCCAGTCACATCGAGCACACGAATGTCTTCTGCTTTATTTTCATCCACGGCACGCGCGCAAGCGATTGCTAGTTCTTTACCTTCTGCTGCTTTCATCGATTTGTTGACTCAGTCGTTCTGATTACGTTGTTGAGCGTAGAGGCAAAAAAAAAGCCGATCGAAACGATGGCTTTTCACATGCATTGAGCTCGTTTGCATCATTGATGCTTAATGTAGCACAAGATTTTCAGATGACCACCCTGATTGCCTTGCGGCCAGGATGGTGGAGCATGGCGGAATCGAACCGCCGACCTTCTGCATGCCATGCAGACGCTCTACCAATTGAGCTAATGCCCCGAAATCCTTGCTGTGCGAGAGGGTTTATCCCTTCTACCAATCCCACGCAAGACCTTTTTCAGAGATTTTTTCATCCCACCAGTATCACTCGCGCTCGCCGATCACTAACCCATTCGAAACAAGTCCGTCGCGATCACTTTATTTACAACACGCACCCGGTCGGCTATAACAGAAAGTCATGATCATTCTTTCTTTGAATGCTGGCAGTTCTTCCCTGAAGTTCGCCGTCAATGACACCCGCTCAAGCACCAGCCTGATGTCCGGCATCGTCGAAAAAATTGGTACACATGAGGCTGAGGGAGCGATTGAGCACGGGCCACACACCAACAAAATCCAGCTCCAAGGGACAGACCACGCCAGCGCGATCAAAGACGTGCTGGCTGCGCTCAACCAAATGCTTGAGTCCGATGGAGCGCGCATCCAGGCGATTGGACACCGCGTCGTTCACGGAGGCTCAGAATTCACAGGCCCCACCATCATCACCCCCGCAGTCATCCATAGCATCGAACGCCTTTCTCCGCTCGCACCATTACACAACCCGGCCAACCTCGCCGCAGTGAAAGCCGCTCACCACCTCTACCCAGAACTCCCACAAGTCGCCGTCTTCGATACCGCCTTTCACCAAACCATTCCCGAAAAAGCATTCCGCTACGCCATCCCAGAAGAATGGTTTGAAAGCCACAAAATCCGTAAATACGGCTTCCACGGCACGAGCCATTCCTACGTCTCTGCCGAAGCAATCAAGCGCTTCGGCCTCTCCCCAGATCAATCTCGAATCATTGTCGCCCACCTCGGAAATGGCGCCAGCATCTCAGCCATACAAGGAGGAAAAAGCATCGACACCAGCATGGGACTCAGCCCTCTGGATGGACTCATCATGGGCACGCGCAGCGGCAGTATCGACCCCAGTATCCATCTCTACCTCGCCCAACATACGGGACTCACACTCGAAGAAATCACCGAAACCCTCACCAAACAATCAGGCATGCTGGCACTCTCACAGACCAGCTCAGACATGCGTGACATCTGGGCACTCTACCGCGAGGGCGACCACCGCGCCATTCTCGCGATGGAAATGTACCTCTACCGGCTCAATCAAACACTCTTGGGGCAACTCGCAGCATTCGACGCCAAACTCGACGCCCTAATCTTCACCGGTGGCATCGGCGAGAACGACTGCGAACTACGCCGCCGCGTGCTGCAGTCACTCGCATGGATTGGCTTCGAGCTCAGCGACACCCTGAATCAAGCATCCGGTGATGCGAAGGGCGCGATCACTACCAGCACCGCACCTCTAGCTGCAATCATCAAGACCAATGAAGAGCTCGAAATCGCGCGCCAAACCGCCTCACTTTGCTAAGCCCAGCCTCCAATGAAACACGTCTTCCTCACCCTTCCCATTGGCCATAAAACTGGCCTCACTTCCGTTAGTATCGGCCTCGTGCGCACCTTCGACCGCCTCGGTGTCAAGGTCAGCTACTACAAGCCATTCTCCCAGTCGCACGCTTCCAACCAAGAGGACCCAGGCCCGCACTACATCCGCGCGGTCACCAAGCACAGCCCACCAGCACCACTCCCGCCCGAGACCTGGAGCGAAGCCATTGAACGCAACAACTTCGATGAAATCCTCGAAGGCGTCATCGAGACCACCAACCAAATTCTCGAAGATCATGATGTGCTCATCCTAGAAGGTTTAATCGCCCACGCCGAGCTCTCCAAAGTGCGCGAAATCAATGCATTACTCGCACGCACACTCAATGCTGAAACAATCCTCGTCATCGGCCAATCAGAGCACAACCACTACGAACTGAAAAAAATCCTCGAGCGCGAGGTCAAGTCGCTCGACCAACCACACAAACACCAATTACCAGCGGTCATCATCAATCGCTACGCACTCGACTCCGCCACCGCCGCCCTCTCGCCCAAAGAAATCTACCTACACGCCAATGAGTCCCTGCGCAGCCCGCACTACCACGTCATCGGCGTCGTCCCAGAGAATGCCTCGTTGCTCGCCATGCGCATGAATGACTTCCAAGACTCGATTCAAGCAGAAATCGTACACCATGGAGACTTTGCCAACCGCAGAATCATCGACTACCGACTCTGCGCACGCCAGGTCGAAAACCTGCTACACGTATTCACCCACGGCGCATTGATTGTCACCCCAGCCGACCGCAGCGACATCATCACAGCAGCCGCCCTCGCGGTCACCAAAGGCGTCCGCCTCGCCGGCATTGTGCTCACGGGCGACACCTCCATCAACCAGAAGCTCTATGAATTCTGCGTTCCAGCCTTCAGCCTAGATGGAGGACTCCCCGTGTTGCGCGTGAATGAAAGCTCCTTCTCCGCCACCACCGCATTCCTCTCACTCAATACCGAGGTGCCTGTCACTGACATCGACCGCATCAACCTCGTCATGGATACCGTTGCCCGAGGGATCGACTCCCAATGGCTGCAACAACGGTGCAACGAAACCCGACAGTCACGACTATCACCCGTCGCCTTCAAATACAGACTCACCCAACTCGCGCGCAAAGCCGCCAAACACATCCTCCTCCCCGAAGGTGAAGAACCACGCACCATCGCTGCCGCTGTCGAGTGCTCACGCCGCAAAATCGCCATTTGCTCGCTCCTCGGCGACCCCATCTCTATCACCGACAAGATCCAATCGCTCGGTGGATCAGTTGGACACTACCTTCGCATCATCGACCCCAATGCCACCCGAGAGCATTACATCACCCCCTTGGTAGAACGCCGCAAACACAAAGGCATCACAGCCGCCACCGCCAGCGACCTCCTGCAAGACCCGATCATGCAGGCCACCCTCATGGTCGCCCTCGGGGAAGCCGACGGCCTCGTTTCTGGTGCCATCAATAGCACCGCTCACACCATACGCCCCGCACTCAGCCTGATCAAAACGGCCCCCAATGCCACCATCGTATCTTCGATCTTTTTCATGTGCTTGCCCGATCAGGTGCTGATCTACGGCGATTGCGCTGTAAACCCCAACCCAGATGCACAACAACTGGCTGATATCGCCATCCAAAGCGCCCATTCAGCAATCGCCTTCGGCATCGAACCCAGAGTCGCCATGATCTCCTACTCTACCCTAGGCTCTGGAACTGGCGAAGATGTGGACAAGGTGATGGAAGCCACCCGACTCGTCAAACAACGCATGCCAGAACTCAGCATCGATGGACCGCTCCAATACGACGCCGCCAGCAATCGCTCAGTGGCCGCCACCAAAGCACCCGATAGCCCAGTAGCAGGCAATGCCAATGTCTTTATCTTCCCAGATTTGAATACCGGAAACACCACCTACAAAGCAGTGCAACGTTCCGCCCAAGTAGCATCCATCGGCCCCATGCTCCAGGGCCTCAATCGCCCAGTCAACGACCTCAGCCGAGGCACCTCAGTAGAAGATATCATCTACACCATCGCCCTCACCGCGATCCAGGCGACCCAGTAATCAACAAGAAACCATTATTGGCTCGCACGCAAAGCATCCAAGAGGCTGGTACACTTCGCCCCCGGAAGCACCGATAGATCCATTTGGTTCATAATATACGCAAAGGATAAACCTGACTCTGGATCCCCAAAGGCATGGCTCCCTCCCGCACCCGGGTGCCCAAATGCGCTATCCCCTTTGCCGTAATTGTGGCGAACCTTCCTACCATCTTTACCTATAGGGTCCATTTGGAACCCACAGCTAAAGCGAGTTGGCGCCATCAATACCTGATCATCTCCCGCAATCACTTCCGTGCGCATCCAATCCAAAACATCTTCCGAAAAGTGTGGGATCGCACCGATGGCGGCTTGATAAAACTTGGCCAATCCTCGCGCAGTCCCAAGGCCCCCCATCGCCGGCAAACCAGAACGCCAAGCTTCTGGCTTATTCATCTCCTGCACCCCTTGCAATCCCCTAGGACTGGTAAACGCACGCTGCACCAATGAACCGCGTTGGTTGAATTCCTTGTAAAACCCCGAATCCAATTCCTTCTTATCCATTTTGCCAGGATACAAGGTAGCCACCCGGTCATGATATTCATCCGGCAAACCAATCCATAGCTCAAGCCCCAAAGGCTCCGCAATACGCTCCCTAAAGACCTGCCCCACCTTCTTACCCTCCAGCAACAAAGCTATCTGATCCAAAAGAAACCCATAGGTGCGGGGATGGTAACCGTGGCCATCGCCAAGGGGCCAGTTCGGCTCCTGTGCCTCCAGCGCGGCTATCACAGAATCATAGTCAAAAACTCCCACTGCTTGGTCCAGTGCTGCGAGCCCACATTGATGACTTAGCAATTCGCTAAATGTTGCTGAATTGTTTGAGAAGGTTGGCCATACACGACTGACTAAATCATCTGGACCTAAACCATTCTCGCTCAACAAGCTGAGCACTGTAGCCGCTGCCAGACCCTTAGTAGCAGAGTAAAAGGGCACCATAGTGGCCTCCCCCCACTCACGGTGCCTCTCACGCTCCATCCAGCCCCCAGCAAGAGAAAGAAGCTCTTCTCCATCCTTCCAAACAACAAGCGAGGCACCCAATTCTCCGCGCGACTGAAAGTTCTCTTCAAAGGCATCCTTAAGGGCATCCAAATCCATGATGTGAGCTCCCATAACCCGCCCACTCATGGATGTCAAAAACTTGCAGAACACAGAATACTCTAAAATCATTGCATCCTACTCTAAATAAGAGCATTGTAGGCATTGTGAAACTCCTCCTCCTCCCATTCACGTTGGTATTGACTTACCTATCTCCCCACTCACTCGAAGCCTCAAATTACTGGAAACATCGAGAGAGCCAAGGAAAGGTAAATGCATGTCATAGCTATGCCACGATCGCCCTCATCGAAGCCGAATACTGGCGCGAAACTGGTAAATACATCAACCTCTCCGAACGCGACCTTTTTGTGCGACACTTTGCCAAAGGATCCCCCAGAAGCCTCGTGCGCAATCACCTAGAGTCCGCGGTGCACCGAAAGTTGCCACATTACTACGCTGAGACCGGCCACATTCTCAAGGACTTCGATCTCATCACCCGCTACGGAGTCGCAAGCGAAAAGGAACTACCTTCACGCTCTTCATTTAGCACCAACCTCGAAGCCAGCGTGGTCGCGCTGCGCTCGCAAAGAGCAAAAATTAGCAAAGAAGCCATGCGCCTCAAATCACAAGGCCGGTGGAATCGAAATACCGCTCAATTCATCATCAAGAAACACAATCAAAAATTGAATAAGGAAAGTGCCTTCTTCCAGCTACCACAAAACACCCCCACAAGACTCTGGGTCAAAAAGTGGATCTCCAAATACCGCATGGTCAAGCACACACCTAACAATATTGCAGAAACCAAAAGAGTCATCCTACGGCACCTTCGCTACCATCCAGTAGCCGTAGACATCCACAACTACGGCGAAATCACCGGCACACGATCCCCAGCATTGGCCCGGCACAGTCTCGTGGTGAGCGCCTACCACCCAAGCAGTGATCAATTCAGTATCCGTTGCTCAAGCGCCACACCTCGCAAAGTAGCTGCCAACACATTGTGCAAAGGAGTCTACCAATTCTATTACTTAAACCCCAAGCAGCAGAACCAGCTTCTCTCCTACACACACACCAAACCATTTTCCTGGTAAGACGCACCAGAGGTGGAGGACACACTGAGAGCAAACTCTCAGTCCACCAATCAAATGCCCCAAGTTTCTTGGGGCATTTCTTTTGCTTCGTGTCAAAATTGCCACGCAATTAAGATTCGTGTGATGCACAATCGCCCTATACGACACTATCGATTCTATGTAGCATTGTGTCCAGATGGCCACACACTGAGCACCTACCAAGTGAGCTACCCATCCTCAATTTCATCACCACCAAACCATGCAAAAAATTCTCATTATCGAAGACGAAGTGGACATTGCCGAGCTCATCGCATTCAACCTTCAACGCAATCAATTTGATGTCAGCATGGCACACGACGGACTCGAGGGCCTCAACGCCGCTCTAACAACTGCACCCAACCTCATCGTGCTCGACCTCATGCTACCATCCATGAATGGCATCGACATCAACAAGGAACTCAAGCGCGACTCCCGCACCCGTGACATTCCGGTCATCATGCTGACAGCAAAGGCGCAAACTGAAGATCGCATCACAGGTCTCGAGACAGGAGCCGACGATTACCTCACCAAACCATTTAGCCCCAAAGAGCTCGTCTTGCGCGCGCAGGCAGTACTCAAGCGCACCTCCACCAAGAGCAGCGGCACAGTCCTTGAACACGGCCCATTCAAATTTGACAAAAACAACCTCAGTTTTTACCTCGATGGACAACTCGAAGACCTGACCTCAACCGAATTCAAGTTGATGATTTACCTCTGCGAACGCGTCAATGCACCACAAGATCGCAGCACCTTGCTCCAAGAAGTCTGGGGCTACAGCGGCGATGTACACTCACGCACACTCGACACCCACATGAAGCGCCTACGCAAAAAACTAGAGCCCTTCTCCAACTACCTTGAGACAGTACGAGGTGTCGGCTACCGTATTGTCGACACTCCGGCCGCTGAATAGCACCAAAGCCCCCCTCAAGCTAGCTCCCCCCAAACACACACAAGCGAATGGAAGCAATCACCATTACCTCCACCCTCATCTTGCTCGCATTCCTGTTCCTTCAGGCGCGCAAGATGCGGGCTCAGTCTGAACGGTTTAGAGACCAACTAAGAGCAGCAGATCAACGCATCAGCAAATCCAAAGCCCAGCTGGAAGAAGTCACCGTTGACAGCCAAGTCTCGCTTGACGCCCTCAGTGACGCGTACTTTCTCATCACCTCTGATCTAGAAGTCAAACGCACCAATAAAAAAGCCAAGGAAATCTTTCGCAACGAAGACCTGATCGGTCGGCCACTGGACGAAATTCTAATGTCGCCAGCGTTCAGCACAATCATCGCACGCATGGTGCAGGATCGAGTACCATGCGAGGAGAAACTCACCCTAACAGCTTCAGGCCACAGCCTGGGCGGCTCCTCGCAGGAGGGTGAAACCGCTTGGATCATCCAATGCACCCCCCTCCCAAACCACATCCGCAACCCTCAAACCTGCATTATACTCCGAGACATTAGCACGGAACATCAAACAGATATGATCCGCACAGACTTTGTGGCCAATGCCTCTCATGAGCTACGCACCCCACTCGCCATCATCAATGGCTACCTAGAAAACCTGCTTGATGATGACGTCCTCGAAGAACCAAAGATGGCTCGCAAGATGCTAGGGACGATGCGCAAGCACGGCCAACGCCTCTCCCGCCTCATCGATGACATGCTCGTGGTCTCACGCTTAGAATCTGGAGAAAACGCGGCGATCAACCGCGAACCATTCGATATGATCGATTGCTGCAACGACGTAATCGAGCGCCTCGAACAAATCATCCAGAACTCTAACACCAACCTGGAGAAAAACTTCTCCGTCGACAGCATCATCCTCAATGGCGATCGCTTCTACTGGACTCAAGTCCTCTTCAATCTCATCGAAAATGCGATCAAACAAAACCCGAGCCGTGAGCTCACCGTGACACTCAGTATCGAAGTCACGGACAATCAACAGCTGCGCATCAAGATCAGCGACAATGGTATCGGCATCCCCTCCTCCCACCTACCCTTCATTTTCAAGCGCTTCTACCGCGTAGATAAGCACCACACCCAGTCCGACATCAAAGGCACCGGACTCGGACTCTCCATCGTGAAGCGTGCCATCGAGGCGCACAGCGGCACCATCAATGTGACATCTCAGCCTGGTATCGATACCACATTCACCATCGTGACACCGCTCGATTGTCTCACAAAAAACACCCCCACTGCCCCGTAGTTCAACTCCGCCCAAACGACGAGCACGAATGTGACAACTTCGCCCCGCTAACTTATTTGGCAGATCATCAAAACTCGGTGATTGTAGCGCCGCTCCACAACAAGGAGAACAATTAACAAATACTAAACACGATGAAATTCAACGCATTCGTAAAAGCTATCGTAGCAGGTGCTGCTCTCACCGCAGTTGCTTCCGCACAAACTAAAATCATTGTAAAAGGTTCCGACACACTCGGCGCTAAGATGGTTCCTCAGCTTGCTGAAAAATACAAATCCGAAGGTAACAACGTTAGCTTCGAAATCGCTGCTGAAGGTTCTTCAACATGCTTCACTAACCTCCTTGCTGGCACTGCTGACTTCGGCATGTCATCACGTTCAGTTAAGTCTTCTGAAAAGAACAAGTTCGCTTCTGCAGGTAAGGACCTCGTAGAGCACGTAGCTGGTGTTGACATGATCGCTGTGATCGTAAACGAAGCCAACGACGTTAAGGAACTCACCAAGGACCAGGTAAAGGGCATCTTCACTGGTACCATCACTGACTGGTCTGAAGTTGGCGGCAAGGCTGGCAAGATCAACGCATTCACACGCAACACTTCTTCCGGTACATACAAGACCTTCCAGAAGCTCGCTATGGACAAAGTCGATTACGGCAAGAACACCCAGAAAATGGCTGGTAACGAGCAAATCGCTCAGGAAGTTGCTAAAGACTCAAACGGCATCGGCTACGTAGGTCTTGCATACACAAGCAAGCCAGGCATCTCTGCTGCAGCAGTTAACGGCGTCCTTCCAGAGCCAAAGAACGCTGCTAAGTACGCACTTTCTCGTAACCTTTACTACTACTCTGTTGGTCAGCCAACTGGTGAAGTGAAGAAGTTCCTCGACTGGGCCAAGACCTCTAAGGACGCAGGTAAGGTGATCGAAAAGGTTGGCTTCATCGCTCCTCCTACTAAGTAATTCACTTACGGGCCATCCCTATTCATAACATTGGGGATAATACTTTCAAGCAGCACCACCCATTTTTGAGTGGTGCTGTCTTGACTTAAAGTCCAACTTATAGCTCTTTGCAAGTGTCTTCACACGAGACCTACTAGCTATGAAAGCGAGCAAGCATTCAGATAAAAATAACCCATTCTATAATTCGAACGAATTAAAGGTTCTGGGTATCGGCAAGCAGGATGTCATCCGCTACTTCTTCGGCGGAAATGCAACACTCGCGATCATCGTCATTTCGATGATCATCCTATTCCTCGTCTACCATTCCTATTCATTCTTCCCGCAATATCGCGAGAAACTCGACCTCTACCGTAAGTCTGGTCAGGAATTCACCGATTACGCTTCGGAGCAACTCACCGCTCAAAAAGAACTCAGCTCGCTAGCCACCCAGGCACGCGAATACGAGATCCAGCACCAACTCGGAGCCCTCTACAACGTACGTCCGATCCACGCAGAATTCAAACGTGATGCCCTCAAGCTCATCAGCTCGGAGCGCAAAGAATACGAACGTGAAAAAACTCGCCTCAATGACCTCCAGGACGAGCAAGACACTCCCGCTGAACAACTTGATGCCGCGCAGCAAGTCTACGACACAGCAAAAGCAAAACTCCAAGATGCCGCAGTTGCAGCGGTCAACACTCTCAACTACTCCACCTTGTCGAACAAGTCGTGGAAAACCGATCCTACCTACCTTGAGCCGATTCGCGCCTCCGTCGTAGAAAGCATCATGACAGGTAAATTCAGCACAGACTTCGTCGCTGAAACCAAAGAACGAGAAAAGCAAGCGGTGGCATTGATCGACGCCACACCTGCAATCACAAACCTCAATGAAGCCCGCTCCAACTTCTTAGCTCCGCAGAAAGACTTCGACAAGTTTGTCTCATCGCTGCGAAAAGTTGCCAGCACCAATAAAAGCCAAGCTGTCACCTTCACCTCAGCAGCTGCTCGTAAAGAAGCTCTCGAGAAAAAGCAAACATTTGCCAAAAGCGAGGAAGAACAAGAAATGGCCCGTATCGAGTCTGCCCGAGTCCTCACGATCGAGCCAGACTATACCAGCCTCAACCAACCACTCTACGACAGCCTCCCCAAACACAAGGACATGCTAGCCGTGCTCTCTGCAAAAACCGCTGAAGGTTTTGCCAGAATGCCCCAAGCATCAGAGTTTCAATCGAAGCTAGCACAACGTCGCATCCGAGATATCGAGCAAATTGAAGACAATATCTCCGATCTCTTCGAAGAAAAACGCCACCAGATGGAAACGTGGGATCACAACAAGCCAGTCAGCATGATGACTGCCGTGACCGGTTTCTTCATGGGTACCAAATGGGTCACTAACTCCTCCTGGCAGGACTTCTATGGCATCCTCCCATTGCTCGCTGGCTCTGTCTGTGTCGCCATTGTAGCCGTGATTCTTGCGATCCCATTTGCTGTAGGCGGCGCCATCTATGTCAACCGCCTAGCCAGCCCATTTGAACAAAAATTCATCAAGCCCGTCATCGAGTTTATTGGCGCCATCCCATCCATCGTTCTCGCCTTCTTCGGCGTGGTCGTTCTTGGCGAATTACTCCAGACCCACTCACAATCGCCAATTCTTTCCTGGATTCCGGGATTCCCAGTTGAAGGGCGCCTCACGATTCTCAACGCCGGCATCCTCCTGGCCTTCATGTCCATTCCTACGATCTTCACACTGGCTGAAGATGCTCTGAATAACGTCCCAAAAGCCTACAAAGAAGCCTCTCTAGCACTGGGAGCCACACCACTCCAGACCGTCCTCAGCGTCATCATCCCCAGCTGTTCATCCGGTATTATTGCAGCCATTCTCCTCGGCTTTGGTCGCATCATCGGTGAGACCATGGTGGTCCTCCTCGTCATGGGCGGGCGCATCGCCATTCCAAAGTCATTCACCGACCCTGCACACTCGATGACTGGGATTCTCGCCCAAGAGATTGGCGAAGTGGATGAAGGTTCCCTGCACTGGGGCGCACTCTTCATGGTGGGCCTCGTGCTCTTCGTCATCGCCTTGACCTTAAACTATGTGGCTCAGACCACCCTCCGCAAATTTGCTAAACGATAAGGACTAGCAAACTAAGTCAGCCACTTCACCCACTCACCTTTATACGATTCTATGTCCACTCCAGAAGCACCAAAGGACAATCCATTCTGTAAATCACAGGAATCTCGCAAAACTCAAGAGAATGCCATCCGCACCCTCTTCATTATTGCGACCTATGTGATCCTTCTCTCTGCTGCATTCATCTTTGGTGACATCATCATCAAAGGCACGCCAGTACTCGCGAGCAAAGGATGGTCCTTCATCTTCAAAAAACCTCAGACCCTCAACGTCATCGAGGTAGAGAAATCGGATCACATCGAAGTTCCCGTTAAGAACTTTGACTCAATCATAGAGAGCAATGCCAAGCACAGCGACCTCTTTACCAACATCAAGGAAGTCCAACATCAAACCAATGTCACCACCTTCGACATTGCACCAGGATCCGTCATTGGTGAGGGATATCTCAAGAACCTAGAAAAGCAAAATAAAGGCTTCTACCTACGATTCGACAAACGAGACACACAGTCACCAGTTGCTTTCACCCTCGAAAGCCCAAAAAGCATCACACTTCGCAATCCTGAGTTCGAATCCCTCAAAGCATCAGCTCCTGAAATCGTTCCTGCTGAAGTCGAAGTGGCTGAACGCAACCTCTCCAAATTTGAAGTCACCATCGAAGAAGGTGAATACCCCATCGGCAAATCCGCCCACGATGCCTTGGTCCCTACCAAACTCGTGTTCCAAATGCGCCAGACCTTCGCAGATGACGAGCCTGACAAAATCAACCAAGTCATCATTCCGAGCACCCAAACCATCACCGTCGAAGCTGCTGTCTACTTCGCCGCATTCGATGAAGACGAGCGCGGCACCTTGCCGCTCAGTGCCGAAGAATCCATTCCAAACAAGATATTGTTCCACACCTTCGAACTTCCAGCAGGGACGCACGCAGTAGCTCCAGACGCACTCGCCATCCTCGAAAAACACGGCGCCAATTCCCAACACAACACCGCGCGCGGATCCATCATTTTCAATAACAAAAAGCCGCTCACTCTCACGGTTCCAAGCAACGAATTTGAGGAACTTCGCAAGGCAAACCCAGGGCTCCAAATCTCCAATGTCTCAAACCAAGACATCGCATCAACCTACATCAGCTTCTCCCTCAGTAAAGATGCCGAGCTACGCTTTGACATCGATGACTACGAAGCCATCACGCTAGGCAATAAAGCCTCTGGAAACTTCATCCCGCTCTCAGAAAAGACACATTCTTACTCCGGCGGTGGCATTCTCGGCCCTATCGTGGGCACCGCATTGCTGGTGATCATCTGCATGGTCGTTGCCCTTTCTACCGGTATCGCAACCTCCGTTTTCCTCAATGAATATGCGGCAAAGGGCAAATTCATCGCCACCGTCCGCCTGGCGATGCTCAACCTAGCAGGTGTGCCATCCATCGTATTTGGACTCTTCGGCCTCGGACTCTTCGTGATCCTCGCTCCGACACTCACAAGCCAACCCAACGTCGAATCCAAACTCATCATCCCCATTGCTCCGATCGCCTCAGATATCGGGGCTCGGGAGGTCGAAGATAAAAAGATCTACGTCAGTGAAGAGAAAATGGGTACCGACGAGGTGCGTAACTTAGCAGCCGCTGCTGGAAGCACCCGTTTCTATGATGGTTGGCAGTACATTTCCTTCCAAGGCTGGGGCACTTGCATGCTTGCTGGTGGATTCACCCTCGCCATCATGGTACTTCCCGTGATCATCACCTCCTGCGAAGAATCGCTTAGTGCTGTTCCCATGGGCTTCCGCGAAGCCTCATTGGCCTTGGGCGCCACCAAGTGGCAGTCCATCCGCACCGCCGTTCTCCCCTATGCCTTCCCAGGCATCTTGACCGCCTCCATCCTGGGAATCACTCGAGTGGCTGGTGAAACTGCACCCATCATGTTCACGGCGGCCGTAGCCGAGCGCTCTGATCTGCCGTGGCAAGGCATCAATGCCACAGGCCTCGATGCCTTTGTCGGCTTCCTTCAGCAATCCGTCCAGGCACTCCCTTACCACATCTACACCGTGGCTGGCCGAATCCCACAGTCGGAGTACACTGAACCCATGCAATACGGGTCAGTGCTTGTCTTCATGATGATTGTCATGACTTTCGCAGCCTTCTCCGTCTGGCTACGCATCCGTATCCGTAACAAAATCAAATGGTAGTAGACAATTCACTGCCTTCCTCATAAACCAAATCAACTAGATCTCGTCATGTCCACACTCACAGCAGTTGCCCCCAACGTTCTACAAAAAGGCACCAACGTGGATGCAGAACTCAATTCTTCTAACTCGACAATCACGATGGAAACCACTCCAAATCCAACACCTGCGAATCAAACCATGATCGAGATCGATGATGTTTCATTCAGCTACGACCTCGGTAAAACCAACACCCTGCGCAATATCTCACTAGATATTCCAGAGAAGCAGGTAACCGCATTCATTGGGCCATCTGGTTGCGGAAAGTCCACACTCCTCCGATGCATCAACCGCATGAACGACCTCGTGGAAACCTCCCGAGTCACCAACGGTGAAATCCGTATCATGGGACAAGACATCAATGCCAAATCAGTCTCAGCCATCGAGCTGCGTAAGCAAGTCGGCATGGTCTTCCAGAAATACAATCCATTCCCAAAATCAATCTACGACAACGTGGCATACGGCCTCCGCATCCAAGGCATCAAAGACAAATCCACACTCGATGAGTCCGTGGAACGCGCACTCAAAGGTGCTGCCCTCTGGGATGAAGTAAAAGATCGCCTCAAGGACTCCGCCCTCGGGCTATCCGGTGGCCAGCAACAACGACTCTGTATCGCACGTGCCACCGCCGTGCGCCCTAAAGTCATCCTCATGGATGAACCATGTTCCGCTCTCGACCCGATCGCTACCGCTAAAGTGGAAGAACTCATCACCGAGCTGCGCCGCGACTTCACCATCGTCATCGTCACCCACTCAATGCAGCAAGCAAGCCGCATCTCTAACAATACGGCATTCTTCTACCTCGGTGAGCTCATCGAGTACGATGATACTAACAAGATCTTCTCCAACCCATCAATCAAGCAGACTGAGGACTACATCTCAGGCCGCTTCGGTTAATGCCTTTCCCCCAAGCCCTAACAACCCCACATACCCAACCTTTTAATATGCAAACTGGTGGTCACATCCTCAGCGAATTCAACGCAGCCCTCAAATCGTTTAAGTCAAAAACGGTAAACATCGGCTGCCTTTCCCAACAAAACCTTGAAAATGCCATTCAAGGAATGATCTCACGCAACTCCGAACTCTGCAACAAAGTCATTGCAGAGGACGAAGATGTCGACCAACTTGAGATCTCAATCGACGAAGAAGGCATGACGCTCATGTCCAAGTACCGTCCATTTGCTTCTGACCTACGTGCCATCGTCGCTTCCATGAAGATCACCAACGTGATCGAGCGTATCTCAGACCACGCCGTTTCAATCGCTAAGCGCAGCCGCAAGCTCAATAAATTCCCTGAGCTACCTGAAACCGCTCTCATCGAACCACTCTACAAGCAAGCAAACAGCATGCTCACCGATGCTCTCTCGGCCTACTCGAATAGCGACCTAGAGCTTGCCATGAAAGTAATCGAAGCCGACGATGCCCTCGACAACCTTCATAAACAAGCCACAAAGAAACTCACCAAATGCCTCGAAGGCGAAGGCGAAAACCACAAAGCCTACCTCCACCTCGTATTCATCAGCCGTTGGCTCGAACGAGTCGGAGACCTCGCAGAGAACATCGCGGAGGATGTGATCTATATGGAAACCGCGACGGACATCCGTCATGGTGGAGAGCTTCCTAGCTAAGTCTCCCCCACGATCGCTCAGCTCATGAGCTATAGCATGTACCCAGCTGGAGCCGATGTGCTCCAGCTTTTTTCTGTCAACTCGTGCACTAGTTGCTTTACCGAGCTTAGCCTAACTGACAGTATGCAGATCGGTCCACCTGTCCCCAGCAAGCGCGCATGGAAGCCATCCCCAAACACCCTAAACGCCTGAAATGGCTCTACCTTACCCTCGCCGCTCTACTCACCATCATCGTGAGTGTGAACGGGCCAATTGCGCGCCTAGCCATCAAGCACTTTGCCAATCAAGGACTAGAATCTGCTGGCCTTCATGGAGAGTTCCAATTGAGCGGCACCATCGCCTCCGGCTTCAATATTAGTAATTTCAGCTACTCGGGTGACCAAGCAATCAGCCAACTCGATATCGGGCTGCTAGAAGTAGACTATCGCCTAATACGCGAAGTCCTCATGCAGCAGAAACTGCGCTCGCTCAGCCTCGAACAAGTCACCACCGTCATCGATGTCGCCAAGATCCAGAAGACTCAGTCTCCCAACAAGGAATCCACCCCCATCGATCTACTACAAGTCCGTCAAACACTCAACACCGTGCGCCAATGGATTCGCCCCACAGAAGTCCATCTAGGCGCACTCGACATCACCCTGCTCAATGACGGCGAACTTCTTCTGCAGATGCTCCTCGGCGACATGCACTACCCTGCGGATAGCGACACCATCACCCTCAATGGCTATCAGCTGATCCGCAGTGCCGAGCTCATGACTCCTAGACAGACCAGTACCATCACCTGGTTAGAAAATGCATTTGAAGTCACCGCGATCGAACTCCTACCCAAGCTCGGCATCGATGCACTCCAGCTCTCACTCAGTCCAGAGTTCAGCGTGCGTGGTGCTCTCGCCATCAGCGATGCCACCATCGATTTTTCGATCGACACAGGCTGTGAGCTCACGCTCAGCCAAGGCCTCATTTCAAGCAAGGACATCATCGCCCTTCTTCCCTCTGACATCCCTATCAATGCACAAGTCGACCAGCTCAGCCTCAGTCTCCAAAACTGGAAAGCCCCACCTGCTGACTGGGAACTCAATGCCAGCCTCGCTCTACCAGAAATCTACTCCCAAGGATATGAAATCCGCAGCACCCAGCTCGACCTGCGCAAACAAGCCGACACCCTACACCTTGAATTCAACACCCAGCACATGGATGCCCTCGTGCGTTGTTTCGTCGATGCTGAATTCAAGGACATGGCGAAGCAAGCCTGGTGGGCGTCCTTCGAGGTCAAGCTAGACACCAATCTCAGCCGACTCCGCCGCCTCACCAACCACTACGTTCCGCAGCACCTCGAGCTCGACACCTCCAAAGCCATGGTGCAGCTCCACGCTGATGCCGAAGTAAACGAACTCAAACTCATCGGCGCCACCACCCACGCCTCGCTTAGCGAGCTAATGCTCATGGGCAACCCACTCCCATTGATCGAGCTCGACGCATCGATGAACACCGAGCAACAAGCCAAAGCCAAGCTCACCGCGAGCCTCGAAGACCACCCCCTTCTGCAGCTGGCAGCCACCCTAGACATCCCCCAGATGCTCTACCAAGCGAGCCTCACACTCGATGCCCAAGATCGCACTTGGATCAACACCGCACTCCAGCAATTTGATGTCCCAGTCGATATCACCGAAGCGCTCAAACTCCAGTGGAAAGGAAGCGGTACAGCAACACCCCAGGGCCCACACCGAGGCGACCTCACGCTCGAGCCCATGACCCTGAAAACCACCCAGTTCGAACTCGAACCAATCACCATCGAAACCGCACTCCAATACGACTGGCCCCAGTCGATCGAAGTCACCAAGCTCAGCATCACCGAAGATTCCTTCCACGCAGACTTCAATGCCGCTTGGGATGGGGAAATCGCCTCCCTCCATTCCTGCCTCCTCTCGCACGGCGAAGAACCACTCGCCGCCATCAATGCCAAAATCCCATTGGACTTAGACAAACTCAGCCTCGATTCCTATTTCCTCCAAGACCAAGAAATCGACCTCCACATCAAAACCCAAAAGCTCGACATCCCTCGGACCCTAGGCTGGATTCCAGAAATCCAAGACCCCACACTCGCCGCGCTCAAGGGCAGCTTCTATACCGAGCTCAACATCCAAGGCTCCCTCAAACAACCAGAGCTCACTGGCAAGGTCTACCTCGATGACCTCGTGCTCAGCACTTCAAACTTTACATCCCCCATCCACCTCCACCTCGACCTCGGTACAGAACAACAAAAGCTCTTCGTGCAAGCCCAAGTCATCGACCAAGACAAACCACGTGTCGATGCTCAATTCCACCTCCCCTACAAACCCTACACATGGGCCACCGCTGACCAACCAATCATGGAAATGCTCGCTCCTGAGCCACTCGAAGGCAGCCTCAACATCCACTCCCTTCCACTTCAGCGTATCAAAGAACTCGCCCCTCAGATCGAAGACATCGAAGGCGCTCTCGTGGCCGAAGCCAAGCTAACTGGAACCATCGGCGAACCCACCTTCACCCTCGATACCAATCTCAGCGTACCGCACATCGAAATAGACAACCCAAACATCGACGACGTGCGCAAACTCGAGCTCACTTGCAAGGTTCTCTCAGACCGCACACTCAATGCGAAGATCACCGCACTGGTCAATGGCAGCCCCTACAAGGTCACCGCCACTTCAGACTTCAAGGATCTCAAAGACCCCAGCTTCAAGGTCAATGCCACCACTGATCACGCACTCATCTTTCGCGACGATAAAGTCTCCATTCGTGCCAATGCCAACATTAACGTGGAAGGCAAACTCAGCGACGCTAGTATCAGCGGCAAACTCGAACTCGCAGAATCCTTATTCTACCAAGACATCGACATCCTTCCCATTGGTGTGCCGAGTTCGGCAGTCTCCGCCGTTGACCTCCCACCAGTCACCATGCCCGGACTCCCCCTCCCAATCCCAGAGCCATTCAATACCTGGAAGCTCGATTTTGTCCTAGGATTCGCCGACCCACTCTTGATTCGCGGCAACATCGCTCGTGGTGAAGTCGCCGGTAAAGTACGCGCCACCGGCACCCTAGAACGCCCCAAGCTAGACGGCACCATCGCCACCAAAGATGTCCTCGTAAAACTACCGTTCTCGCAATTGGAAATCCGTAAAGGCAATATCGTTTTTGACTCCAAACGCCTCCCCCTCCTCCCGATTCTCGACATCCAAGGTGTCTCCACAGTCAACAAATACCAAACCGAATTATTCATCTACGGCTCGCCCCTCGATCCCAAAATCACCTTCACCTCCCAACCACCCCTCCCTGAAGCAGACATCCTCACACTCATCGCCACCGGCATCACTCCCAATGACCTTAAAAATAATAAAGAAGCAGCCACGCTGCGCGCCATCCAGCTCCTCCTTGCCAAGGTCAAACAAAACTCCGAAGACAGCCGCTCAGCAAAGCTGTTGGAAATCCTGCTTTCCTCGGTCCAGAACTTCGAATTCAACGTCAATGAGACAGACGGTTTCACCGGCCGCAAGTTCTCCTCAGCCAAAATCAACCTCAACCCTAAGATCTTCGTGACCGCGCAGATCGATGAAGAGAAAAACACCCGCGGCCTCGTCGTCTTCGTTCTCAAGTTCCGATAGTTCTCTGCCATGCGCCTGCACTTCATAGCTCTCTGTATCAGCCTTTATAGCATGGTTCTCCATGCCGCAGAGATCCAGATCCACGGTCTGGATGCACGAGAGAATGAACGCTTCATGGATGCGATCAAGCCCAAGCTACAATTCATCACCTCACGCCCAGCTACCTCATGGCGAGCCGACGATGCAGCCTTCCAGCTTCACCGAGTCATCCTGCGCCGGGGCTTCCCAGATTCCGAGGTGAACCCTCAAATCTCCAAAGGCGTCATCCATCTCCATGTGACCAAAGGCGCCCAGTTCTACTTTGGCAAAATCAGCACATCAAGTCGCACCACACTCAGCGACGAACTCCTGATTGACTACTTCTATCAACCAATCATCCAGTCCGAAGCAGTTCCAAAATCCAAGGCGCCCTTCATCCAAGAATACGTCGATGCTGGCGTAAAAAATATCGAAAACTACCTCAAATCGATCGGCTACTGGAATGCCCAAGTCCAGTTAGTCAGTGCCCAGCGTCAGAACGAAACCCAAACGGTGGATGTCGCTGTCGAGATCCAACAAGGTCGCCGCCATTCAATCTCCCCACCACACTATCAAGGTGCTCCTGCCGACACCCAGCAAAGCCTAAGCCAAACATGCGCCGAATGGGTCGGCAAACCAGCCACCTCAGCCAACCTCAAAGCCATCGTCGCCGCCGTCAACAACTACTTCTACACCGAAGGCTACCACTTTGCCAAAGTGAAGTCAGACATCACTCACAGCACCACACACACCCAAATCACCTTCCGCATCAATCAAGGACTACGCTTCAAAACCCGCAGTATCCAAATCACTGGCTACCAAGATACCAAGCCGCGCAAAATCAAACGCTTCTACGATGGGGTCGAAGGAACAACCTACGATGCCGAACGCATCGATAAAGCCACCAGCTCGCTGCTGCAATCGGGCGTATTCCGCAGAGCCTCGATCACCCCGAAGCAAGTGGGCGAAGACCTCCTCGACCTCCACATCGCCGTTGAGGAAGCGAAGACCGTCACCACCAGTGCCTACATCGGCACGGACTCCTACGAAGGCGGTATCCTAGGCTTATCCTACACAGACCTCAACTTCTTCGGCAACATGTGGAACCTCTCAGCACGTGGCGAATGGACCGGACGTGGTCTTCTCGGTGAAGTCGGTATCACTGAGCCCTTCTTTGCAGGTGAACAAGTCAGTTTCAACGTTCGGAACTTCGTACTGAGACGCTCGCCTGATGGCTACAGCAAACTAGAAGCTGGTCTTGAGCTCTCATGGACATGGAGCCCTATCGAGAAGTTCAACACCCGCCTCTATCTCGGCGGCTCCACCGTCTCCACCACCTCATCCACCATGACCGATGAGGAACTCGGCCCAAAAGACTACATCAACTCGCGTATCGGCCTACGCAGTCAGCTCGATCTACGTGACGACCCGATCATGCCCTACCACGGCTACAATGGCGAGCTACTCACTGAATTTGGCAGCATCAATGGTGATGCCGACACTACCTATTTTAAAGTCGATGTGAGCAACTCCTACCGCTTCACCCTTGGGCCGGAGCACCACCTGATCTCGCGCTTTGATCTCGGTATCATCAGCCCCCAAGATTCCAGCAAACTACCCATCGATCGTCGCTTCTTCTCCGGTGGTTCCAATTCGGTACGCGCAGTGAAGGAACGCACCCTAGGACCTCGTTCCATCTCCGGAGACCCGCTCGGTGGCCAGTCCTACTGGGTCGGCAGCGCAGAATACGTTCGCCAAATCAAGGGGCCCATTTTCACCTCAGTCTTTTACGACCTCGGCCAAGTCTACGAATCAGCCAAGGATCTCGACTTCTCAGAGCCCACCCAAACACTCGGCATTGGAGCACGCGTCCACCTCCCGATCGGGCCCATCCGCTTTGAATACGGTTACAACCTCGACCCCAAGCCTCGCGAAGCCCGTGGCGCCTTCCACTTCAGTATTGGTGCTAGCTTCTAAGCTCGCCCCTTCCCCCAAAAAATTGAGCCACTCCCTTGAGGGAGCAACCAATTCAAAGAAGAAGCCGCTAGCGGCGGCGGCTTACCATCCGCACTTCACCGCAAGGATCGCGTTGAGCCCAGTGCCATTCACACCAGATCCGTGCACGCGGTAGTCTGCGTCGCTAAGGTTCTCAAGCAAGAGGTTCTCACGCGCCTGCCAGCCGCCGCGCACTGAGCCGATCATGTAGCCCGGCGTTCCATTCGTGGGGATGCGTTGGTCATCCCCGAGGTCACGCTGCGAAAGCTT
>NZ_KB899263.1:24235-72507 GCF_000378105.1 Rubritalea marina DSM 17716
ACTGGTGTGCTGCTGTGCTGTTGCTGAGGAATTAAAAAGTGATGCATAGCTTATCACTAAAGGGCTACAGCTTACTTGTCCACCTCTAAAAAAGGTGTTTCACTTTACTATGATACCTTGAATTTCAATATATCCATTAGATCTGATATCACTTCACGATAGACCCAATTCACACACTGTTAATATATTACAAAAAGTTAAGAGCTTCGAATTTTGTTGCATTTGCTGCACCTTTATTAAATCATGTTCAAATGACCACACTAGGTGAGACTAGCAAAAAGCCATCGCTCCTTCATCCATGGGTTGAGGATATTGAGCATTCGAGGGAATTGGATAGAAATCAAAAGCAGCACCATGGTTTTTTGATTGGATGGTTAGAATCATGGCGCATTAGCCAGCGATTAGAGGCAGGAAGAGAGACCTGTAAGCTATTTTGGCAGGTTCAGGTGCTCGCGAAAAAGAGGCAGGATTGGCAGCTATCCCAATGGGCTGAGGCGATTCGTTGGTATTTGGAGTGGTTGCAGATTTGTAGGCGCACGCATAAAGAAACTGCAAGTATCCCGGAAAGAATGGCCAATGCTGTGCATCATTTGGGTTCAAGAAGGGGGCTGGCACTATCGACACGAAGAACCTACGCAGGCTGGGTCAGCCGCTTTGGCATGACTCTGGAGCATGCTAAGGACGCTCAAAATCCAGCTCTAGCACGCCAATGGCTAGCTGACATCGTCAATAAAACTCAGGTGAGCTTTTCCACCCAAAAACAGGCACTTAATGCTCTAGCTTTCTTTTACAAAGAGGTGTGTGGAATGGAAGAAGTGGATCTAGGTGTGCGAATGCATAAACGTAGTCGGCATGTTCCTACAGTTCTTTCTGTATCTGAGCTGATGCACCTCATTGCAAAGGTCGAGCCTAAGTACCGCTTGAAGGCTCGCTTGCAATACGGTGCGGGATTACGCGTGGCTGAGCTGCTGCAGCTGCGTGTGAAGGATGTTGATCTGGAGCGTCGGCAGCTCACCGTGAGGATGGGAAAAGGAGCACGCGATAGAGTAACAGTGATACCAGAGTGCTTGGTAGGGGAACTACAAGGGCAATTAGAGCGCTGTAGGAAGCTCTACGACGAAGATCGGGAGCGGCATGCGGAAGGAGTAGAGATGCCCCCCGCATTGGCGCGAAAAATGCCATGTGCAGCCAAAAGTTGGTCATGGTTTTGGTTATTTCCAGCAAAGGCTGAATCACGAGATCCTGGATCTGGGCTCGTGCGTCGTCACCATGTGCATCCAGGAGTGTATGGCAAGCATGTCAAACGAGCAGTAGTGGCGGCTGGAATCAAAAAACGGGTGACGACTCATGTGCTGAGGCATTCTTTCGCGACTCACCTAGTAGAGGCTGGGAGTGACTTACGGACCGTCCAGGATTTACTCGGACATGCAGATGTGAAGACGACTGAAATCTACACGCATGTGGCCACTGGAACGAATGGCAAAGGTGTGCGCAGCCCATTGGATACAGTCAACATACGAAGTGGTTGATCCACGATGTCTAGCTCCTCAGAGGCTGGTGCCCAAACATGGGCTAGCGCCTCTGAAAGTAGGATGTCAGTCGCCCAGCAGCATCCCATGGATCCCCCCCTCAGTCAGTCATGTACTCTTGCTTACCAGCCGCACTTCACCGCAAGGATCGCGTTGAGCCCAGTGCCATTCACACCTGATCCGTGCACGCGGTAGTCTGCGTCGCTAAGGTTCTCAAGCGCGAGTGTGAGCAAAAGGTTCTCGCGTGCCTGCCAGCCGCCGCGCACTGAGCCGATCATGTAGCCCGGCGTTCCATTCGTGGGGATGCGTTGGTCATCCCCGAGGTCACGCTGCGAAAGCTTGTCCTGCGTCGCGGCACCTGTCGACTCCGCCTCAAGCCAGAAGGCTCCGCCCGGGTGCGCCCAGCGCACGCGTACCGAGCCCATCAATGGCGCAAGGCGAGATACCGTGTCCTCGACAATCGGGCCACCGACCACCGCCTGCGATTTTTGCTTCCCATCTTGATAGGTCAAATTGCCGAAGAGCTGCCATTGGCTAGCAAAGCGCCAAGCCACGTCCCCTTCCAAGCCCCAGATGTAGCCGTCCTCGCCATTGAGCTGGCGCAGGAAGTCCGTGCCGTCGATCGTCTGCTCTGCCGCCGTGATTGGGTCTTGGATCAAGGTGTAGAAGGAGGCGACGCCGTAGCTCAAGTCCGCCGTGCCCGCCTTGGTGCCTAGCTCAAAGCTCACCACCTTCTCTGCTTCGAGATCGGAGGATCCAATCACCTCGTCGGACGAACGCGACACTGTGGAGCCCGTGAGATCTGCAAGATTCGGGGCTCGGAAGCCCTGAGAAACCCCAGCGTAGATGCTATGCACCTCAGTGAGTTCATAATTGCTTCGTAAGCTCAAGGAAAGGTCTGACCAATTGCCACCACCGGATTCGTCTTGGCCCAAGTTGCGATTCCACGCACGTTCCCAAGAAGCATCAAAGTAACTCGCGCGAGCACCAAGCTCGATCGCCAACTTCTCTACCGGCTTCCAGTTGTAGCGTGCGAAGGCTCCCAAAGAGGAATAGTCAGCTCCATCAGCCACCGGACGGCGGCTCGGGTCGCTGGCATCCGAGGAAACCATGTCGTGATAGAAATCTGCCCCGTAGAGTAAGTCGCCCGGCCCTAGCTCTCCCCCAGCCTGGAAGGTGAGCCCTAGGGTGTCGACGGATGACGCCCCCCAGCGCGGGTCGCTGCGGCGCTCTGAATCTTTGCTGTTCTGATAAGAAACTGTGGCTTCCCAGCTGGAGAGCATGTTCTGCGATTCCTTACCACGGATCCTCAAGTACGCCAATGCGCGCTCTTGATCGTAGATGCGGTAATCGAGCGTGCCCGGTTGGGTCACGTGATCGCCGTGCACCCAGCCCGGATTCTGCGTCGTGCTATGCCAGCGCGAAATGTCGTCTTGATTGAGGTACTGAAAGGCGGCTTCCAACTCGGTGCGCTCACTCAGTGCGTAGTTAAATTTTAAATCCACATTCTGCTCAGGGTAGCCAGTGTTGGTCATCCGCCCAAAGTAGCTATCGCGGATATCGCCGTAGTTCTTCAAGGTCGCGCCGAGGCTCAAGCCCCACACGCCGCCCTCACCCACGCGTTGTTCCAGTCGCCCAACGTGGCTCTGGCTATTCGTATCAAATTTGTAGTACACCGACCCGTCTGCATAATTGCCTTTGTGATCCTGGTAGCCAGTTCCCTTGCTCAAGAGGTTCAGCGTGCCCCCCAAGGAATCCGAACCATACATCACCGACCCCGGGCCCTTCACCAACTCCATACGATCCACAGCATGCACATCCAAAGTATTCCAATACTGCACCGGACCACTGCGCCAAGTCGAATTGTTCATGCGGATGCCATCCACTAAAAGCAGGTTTTGACGGCCGGTGAAACCACGCACAAAGGGGCTACCGTGACCATGCGTCGTCTTCTGAATAAGCACACCTGAAATGTCCTTCAAGGCCTCGGGTACCGTGCGCGTCATGCGCTCCTCGATGTCTTCACTTGTCACAGTCTCCACAGCATAGGGCACGTCCAACTCGCTTTGTTCAGAGCGTGTAGCCGTTACCACTGTTGGCTCCAAGAAGTCTTCCGCATGCAGTCCCGTGATACCCAATGCGCCCAGTGTGAGCACGAGTGCCTCTTGCTTTCTGTGTAGTCTTTTCATGGCTTCATCTTCACCCATAGCACAAACTCTCAAGGCCTCTTCCTGAGACATCAAAACATGAATAGGCTTTTAATTGCGAATAGATCTCAATAGCAATATAGCGCGGCTGGCAAGGGAGAAATGTGACCACCCTGTCACAATCGCACATTCTATCAAAAATAGAGATGCGAGCAAACCTGCTGTGACACTCACAGGATTACAATCCTCCATCTGAATTGTATTCGCTAGGATAGCTAGAATCTGATAGATACATAGCGTGACCAAGATCCCGATCATCTTTATGCAGATCTCTTCAGCCATCGGCATGGTAGGGGGCCTTGCCATCCTTACATTTATCCTTATTGCTGTGATGTACAATGGCCACGTCAGTCGCCGCAATGCAGCCGACAACGCTCTATCAGCCATCGATGTTCAGCTCAAGAAGCGCTGGAACCTCATCCCCCAACTTGTGGCTACAGCGAAAGGCTACGCCGCCCACGAAAAAGCGGTATTCGAACGAGTCACCATGGCGCGCAGCGAGGCGAGGCATGCAAGGGACTGGAACCAACGCGCCCTCGCCGAAGGCCAAATCAGCACCGAAATTCCGAGCATCGTCGCCCTCGCCGAGGCGTATCCAGAGCTCAAAGCTGATCAACAATTCATGAATCTCCAGCGCAATCTTACCGAGATTGAAAGCCAGATCTCCGCAGCGCGCCGCGCCTTCAATTCCGCCACCACAGCCTACAACGACGGCGTCCAGATGTTCCCTAGCAACATCATTGCTGGAGTCTTCGGCTTCAAGGCACGCGACCTCTACGCCATCGATGCCATCGAAACCTCTGTGCCGCAGGTCAAGTAATCGCCCGCCTCACGCATCATCCATTTTCTATCATGATTCTCACCGACGAAATCAAACAAGAGCTTGCGCCCTGCATGAACGAGCTCGAGTCCATCCGTCACGAAGCCAATGCCACAGCGAGCAAGGGACGCCAGATTCAAGGTGTTGTCGCCCTGATTGGGGTGGGAGTCGCTCTCGCCAGCTTTCTAAGTAAGAGCCCACAGGCGATGGCCGTGGCTATTAGCGCCGCAGTCGTGACCATCGTCATCAGCATGTGCATCGAGCATTACTACGTCACCAAACCTCGGAAGCATTTTGCCACAAACTTCAAGAGCCGCATCTTCACCAAGCTAGTTTCCACCCTACTGCCCGGCTTCCGCTATGATCCCTTCCACGGCATCTCCAAGCAACAATTCAGAGCCTCGGGCTTGATCAACTCGCGCATCGACCGCTACCACAGCGAGGACTTCTTTGATGGCAAGGTCGGTGCCACCGAACTCAGCTTTGCCGAGTGCAAGGCCGAGCGTAAAGAGACCCGTACCGACAGCAAAGGCAGAACCCGCACCACCTGGGTCACGGTCTTCGATGGTATCTACCTCGAGGCCGACTTCCACAAACACTTCAGCACCCGCGTCACCGTCATGCCAGACTTCGCCGAACGTACCTTCGGCTGGCTCGGCAAGAAAATGCAAGCGCTCGGTGGCAAGGTCGTGCACCTCGAAGACCCGGAATTTGAAAAGCACTTCGTGGTTCGCGGCGATGACCCGATCGAAACCCGCTACATCCTCACCCCCGCGATGATGCAACGGATCCTCGAACTCAAATCTAAGTTCGGTAGTAAGGTCATGCTCAGCTTCCAACACTCAAAACTCATCCTCATGATAGAAAGTGATAGAAATTGGTTTGAGCCCGATCACAAGAGCAATGGCATCCCATGGCAACGCCTCGAATCCTTCCTCAGCGAGCTCCGACTCATCACCTCCACCGTGGAAGACCTCGACCTCAACACCCGCATCTGGACCAAGGAGTAGGCCTAAAGCATGAACATTCCTATAGACATCCAAGCGTTCATCCAGCAGCGGCTGGATCAGCTTGAAAAGAAACGCCTCTCCATCCTCAAGTTGGAGAAGCGCGCCACCATCGAGCAAACCGTCGCCTTCACCGTCTTTACCCCCTTGTTCGTTTGGTTGCTACAATCGCCAGAGAGACAAACGAAGCGGATTGAAGTGCTCGCCATGGGCATTCTCTTCCTTGCTTGGTTGATTCGGATTCGCGAGTTACTGATCCGCCGCCCACGCATCGCATTCGCGAAGTCCTACAAAGACTCAACGGTAGGCTTCATCCTGCAGCAACTCTACCCCGGCCTGAATCATGAAGCCCACAAAGGCATTCCTTTTGAGCGCTTCCAATCCACTGGCTTGATCAAATCTGAGATCACCCAGTACTCCTCTGAGGACCTCATCCGCGGTTCCATCGATAGCATGCAAATCGCCATCGGAGAGGTCAATGTCCACTCGGGCCAAATCGATAGCACCACGGTTGAATTCCTCAGGTCTAGCAAGTTCTTCTATGGCATCTATCTAGAAATCGAAATCCCACAAAGCATCGAACACAAGATCACCGTGGCACCCCGTGAAATGCAAGGCTACTTGGGCTGGAATGACCATCACATCTATCCCAGTGAGAAAGAAGTGAAAGGCTTCCAACAGCAGCGCTTTAATAAGGCCTATGTCGTGCGCAGTGGCGGCCCGGAAGAGACTCACCGGGTGCTCACTCCAGCACTCCAAGACCAGATCCTTTCTCTCAGAAAGAAGATAGGAAAGTCACTCATGCTCTGCTTCCAACAATCCAAAGTCGTCGTCATCTTCGAGATCAATCAACCATGGTTTGAGCCCAGCATCCGCAGACCTTGCAATGACTTTGCGGCGGTTCAACACTTTGCCGATGACATCGCTCTGTGCCTTGAGGTGGTGGATTCTTTTAACCGCAAAGAAGCTATTCGTAATGAAGTCTAGGCCTTGTCACCCACGGTGGACATCACGTCCAAGTAGTTTCGGAGGCGCTCTTGAAGTTCTGGACTGAAGGACTCTAGATCTTCTTCTAGCAACATTTCATGATTCAACATCACAGCCATCGTCACATCCATGGAGGAACGGCGGATGTCATCCAGACAACGCTGCAGCACCTTTTTCTCTTCCCCCATCTGAGCGTGTGTGTCCCAAAATTGCTCGGTGGGTGACTTGTTGGTATCTGTCAGAGTTGCCAGCAGCTCACGGTTCTTCTTCTCAAGGTAACGCTCACGTAGAGTGCCCGTCATATCGCGCAATGCACGCCAGTCTGATTCTTTTCTGTCCATCAATGCTTAGTCATAGCACAAGACCCTCGCTATTCCTATCCACATTTGTACCAGGCCTTCGCCTACGCATGGAAAAAATCGCCGCGGGCTAGTGCCTTTGTCAAAGCATCTATGACTCCACAATCTTGCCGTCTGCTGTCTCTTGCTTCAGGCGTAACTGCCCACAAGCAGCATCGATGTCATGGCCCTTCTCGATGCGCAAGGTCGTGGTGACTCCATTTGCGCGAACGATGTCGCGGAACTTATAACAATGCTCCTCAGTAGGGCGCACCCACTCCAGCCCCTCCACCGTGTTGTAGGGAATCAGGTTCACCAGAGCGCCGAGCGCCTTGGCGCGTTTCGCCAGAATCTTTGCCTGCGCGAGATCATCATTGATCCCTTGGATGAGAATGTATTCGAAGGTGATGCGCTTCTTCGACTTTGATTTGTAGTAGTGCAGCGCCTCAAAGAGCTCGTCGATCTTCCACTTCGAGTTCACCGGCATGATCTTGTCGCGAGTGTCATTGGTAGCCCCGTGCAATGAGATGGCCAAGCGGATCTGCTGCGGACGATCTGCCAGCTTTTTGATCATTGGCGCGAGGCCTGAGGTGGAGATCGTGATGTGGCGCGCTCCAATGTTCATCCCCCATGGCGCGGTGATGATGTCGAGTGCGTGGTTGAGGTTCTTAAAGTTGGCCAATGGCTCTCCCATCCCCATGAAGACGATGTTGTTGATCTTGCGTCCAGAATGCTTTTCCACCGCCATCAACTGGCCCACAATCTCATCGGCACTGAGGTTGCGCGTGAACCCATCTAGCCCAGAGGCACAAAACTTGCAGCCATAGGCGCAGCCTACCTGTGAAGAAACACAGGCGGTGTGCCGATCAGAGCGCTCCCCATACAAGGCCGGTGAGGCAGGGATCAACACCGTCTCGACATAGCGGCCGTCGTGAAGCTTAAACAAATACTTACGCGTCGTGTCTTCAGAACCCTGCACCCGCGCCAGCTCCAGCGGACTCATCCGGAAGTTCTCTTTCAAGGTGTCGCGCAATGCAGCCGGCAGATTGAGCATCTCATCCACCTTTTCAGCACGGTGGGTGTAGATCCACTCAAGCGCTTGCTTCACACGATAGGCTGGCTGTCCGTGCTCATCATTGAGCAATTTTGTTAGATCATCGGCGGTGTATCCGAGGAGGCTAGGTAGTGCTTTTGGGATCGGGCTCACGGTCGTGTTGTCTCAACTGCTGTCAAATTGTCGAGCAAATCCTACAGGATTAGCAATGAATTAGAGCAAAATTGTAACTTCAGCCTTGGACAATGGACAGCTCTAGTTTTCACTCACCCGCAGATATGAAAATTTTAGTCGTAGGTAAAGGTGGGCGCGAGCACGCGCTTCTTACAGCATTCAACGAGTCTCCTACCGAGACCGAACTCTTCAGCTTCCCAGGCAGCGATGCCATCGCCGAAATCGCAACATTGGTCAAGGTCGACGGACTCGAGCCACTCATCGAGTGGATGAAGTCCAACGACATCGACCTCTGTGTCGCCGGCGAAGAAAGCTACCTCGTCACTGGCGAAGGCCTTGCCAACCTCTGTGAAAAAGAAGGCATCCCCTGTTGGGGCCCTCACTTCCAGTCTGCTCAACTCGAAGCATCCAAGGAATTTGCCAAGGAATTCATGCTCCGCCACGAGATCCCAACCGGTGCCGCCACCGGATGTGCCGACATCGATGAAGCACGCGCCGCCATCAATGGCCAGTACCCAACCGTGCTCAAGTTCGACGGCCTCGCTGCCGGCAAAGGCGTCGCCGTCTGCCCAGACGAAGCCACTGCCGAAGAATTTCTCAATGAAGTCCTCGTCGAGCGTCGCTTCGGCGATGGTCGTCTCCTCGTAGAAGAATGCCTCATCGGCCCAGAAGTTTCCGTCTTCGCAGCCGTGGTCGACGACAAATACCTCATCTTCACTCCAGCCCGCGACTACAAGCGCGCTGAAGATGGCGACCTGGGCCCGAACACCGGAGGCATGGGAGCCGTGGCATCACGCCAGCTCGTCAGCCAAGAACTCCTCAGCCAGATCGAACAAAAAATCGTCAAGCCCACAGTCGATGGACTCGTGAAAGACAATCTCCCCTACCGTGGCTTCATCTACTTCGGTCTCATGATCACCGAAGCTGGACCAAAAATCATCGAATACAACTGCCGCTTCGGCGACCCAGAATGCCAGGCCGTCATGCCTATCGTCGGCGGCGACCTCGCGCAGTTCTGCTTCGACGGCGCCAAAGGTGAGCTCAGCTCAGACCTCCTGAGCTTCAGCGAAGGATGGTCGGTCTGCCTCGTGCGCGCCTCTGCGGGCTACCCAGAGACCTCGCGCTCCGGCGATGTCATCACTGGGTTCGACCAAGTAGAAGGCGCCCGCGTCTACCACGCTGGCACCCGCAAAAATGCCGACGGCCAATGGGAAACCAATGGCGGCCGCGTACTCGCGGTTGTTGCTGGTGGCGATGACCGCCCGTCCGCCGTCCAAGCCGCCTACGCTCAGCTCGAGAAAGTCACCTTCCCAGGCATGCAAAGCCGCACCGACATCGGTACCTTCAACTTTTAAAGGAGTAGATAGTAGGCAGTAGAAAGGGCGCAAGCGCTCTGCGAAGCTACTCCTCGACTCAACAAGCATCACCAAAGCGAGCCCCTCATAGGGCTCGCTTTTTTGTTCCTTAGCCAAGCATTGCTCCTAGATCAAAAATGCCCCCCACCACAGGGCGTTGTGCTAGACGCAGCCCCCAACGTGGTCTCAGTACCCAAAAAAAGGCCGGCACCACATGCGTGACACCGACCTGATTGATCAAAAATCTTTCGAAGCGCTTAGCCCAAAAGCGTGCTGCGCGAGTAGAGTGAGACCACCGGAATTCCGCGGGATTCGATCGCTGGACGACCACCTTCTTCGCGATCTACAAGAACCAAGGCAAAGGCGACTTTACCACCCGCAGCCTCGATCGCATCGATTGCTTTGAGGGTCGATCCACCCGTGGTGATCACATCATCAACGACAACAACCTGGTCACCATCCTTGAAATTGCCTTCAATTTGCTTGCCGCGTCCGTGGCCTTTAGGCTCCTTGCGAATATTAAAAACCTGAATCATCTCCTCTGGGTGCTCCATCGCAGATGTCATGCCCACCGCCAATGAAATTGGATCAGCGCCCATCGTCATGCCACCAATGGCATCAATGTCGAGCCCTTCAGCCTGAATCCGCTCGCGTACTGCAGCCCAACCAAGCTTGCCAATCAAGCCCGCGCCGACTGGGTCGAGCGCTGTCACCCTACAGTCAATATACAAGTCAGATTTCGCGCCAGATGCTAAGGTGAATTCACCTGTACGCACCGACTTAGCCAACAAAACCTCCTTCAAAGAATCGTAAATCTCGGACATGGCGACACCATCTACAGATTCCCATACTTTGTAAATCCCATATCAAATCCATCCTATAATTAACTGGACAGTTTTTCTTGGATGCTGGGTAAAAACTCTCCAATCTACCTCTAACGTTTTTATCAACAAATGACTAAGGTATTACTGATAGGAGGCACCGGCTGTGTTGGCACCGCAACTGCCTACGCACTGAATAGATTAGAGCCTTCAGCTGAGATCTTTATTCTCTCACGCAAAGCCTCCAACGCAAATAGCTCTAAAAAATACCAATACGTGGTAGGAGATATCCTTGATCCTGAATCCTTGATCAAGGTGCTCGAAGAACACAAAATCACCCACGTCATGCACAGCGCCGCGCTGCGCACCAAGGAATGCTCAGACAACCCAAGCTTAGCCTTTGAGGTCAATGTCAAGGGCACCCAAAATGTCATCGACGCCATCAAGGCGGTGGGTGGGATTGAACGCCTGGTCTTCACCAGTACAGCGGCAGTCTACGCCGTGAGCGATAGCCCGAGTTTCATGACCAAAGAAGCAGCACGCAAAGCCCTTCTCAACCCATACACCGCTACCAAGTTAGCCGCTGAAGCCCTGCTTGAAGGCAATGCCTACCACGCCAAGCAACCCACAACAATCTTACGCCCGCAAATCATCTATGGCCCACACCGCCTCTCGGAAGGCTCCACCGCTGGCGTCACAGCGGCGATCCTCGCAGCCAAGAAAGGAAAAAAATACACCATTCCCTTCGGTGGCACCACAGGATTCCATTACTCAGCTGATGTCGGCCTCGCCCATGCGCTGGCTCTGATGATCGATAATGCCGACTTTGCGTGCTACAACCTCGTGGCCGAATCACTCTCAGTCGCTGACATCTGCTACGAAATCAACCGCTACCACGGCAAGGAACTCGTCGACCACATCGAAAAACCATACCCATTCCAGGCCGGGATCGATAGCAGCAGCTTCGAACAAGCATTCCCGAACTTCAAACAAACCACCTTCAGAAAAGCCGTCGAAATCATGTCCGCCGACTAAACGACGAGATAAACGTATCGATCTACCGGCAAAATGGGAATAAAACCCAGATCGGCACCTCTTAAGGGTAGTACGTTTGTTCTCATTGAACTCAACATCCATTTTGGTCAGCTAGCTGACTAAGTACTGCTCTCCAACTGGGAGGATTGTGGGGGCAGTACACCCACTTTTTGACACAGCATTTTTCATTAAATGCTGTGTTTTTTTATTGCCTAGCCTCAAAAAAAATTCAGACGAACAGACCCCATTCAATGACATCAAACACACCTCATTGATTTAAACTGAGCCACCAAAGCGCTATTCAACACGATAGATCCTCAACGCATTTCCAGCATGATAATTTAAACATACATTCGCATAGGCGCAATTCCACAGAATAACGCAAGCCATATAACTACTCTACCTTAAGTTATCAGTTGCATTTTTAAACATTGCCCATAGCTTGCGCCGCCAAAGATTTTCTATCCTTCGGGAATAATTTATAGCTATTGATACTCAAAAGGTATGAAAGGTGTATGCTTCAGCGCTCGATCATTGACTAAACCACATCATCGTGTACGGGAAGCCTAACCAAAGAAATATCACAAACGATAATCAATTTCCCTGTATGCAATCCGTCTTCCACAATCTAACATTGATATGCCTCTGCCTCCTGGGCCTTGGCTCAATGGACATGGCACGTGGAGCATCGCTCGATCTCAGTGACTTAGAGCTCTTCAACCCCGACACCATCGACGACAGTGGTAGCCAATCGCTGAATGCGACAACTGGCACCTTGACCTTCGACTTAAGTGATCTCACGTACAGTTACAATGATGGGAGTGGAACGACGATTGCAGGCTCTGGTCTCACTGTCTCCACTAGTGCTGGCACCTACTCTACGTTTGTTTTCGATGATTTCGCAGTCGGTTCCAACGTCGACATCGTTGTAGAGAGCAATTCCTTCTTGGGTCTCTTTGGAGATCAGCAACAATTGGCGATTGTCTCAAAAGCGGACATCAACCTAAACAGTGACATCGCACTGAACTCACCTTACCTCAACGATCAAAATGGAGGAATTGCACTTGTCGCCGGTGATTCGGTCACTATCAACGCAACCATCACAACGGACGGTTTAGAATCCTTTGGAAACATTGATGGCCGCGATGCTGGATCCATCGCAATTGCAGCTCCAAACATGGATCTAGAAAATGCAATCATCTCTGCAGTTGGCGGGGATGATGTCTCGGATGCTGGCGCCGGCAACGGAGGTTCCGTCTCTATCTATTCGGATAGCCCACTAGACAACCTCCCAGTCATTGAAACGGGAGATCTCGATGGTACTGATGGAATAGACCAAGATCCCAACCTTGTATTCGAAAACAATCCCGCCAACGTACCGGACTACGTGACCAGCGTGCCAGAGCCGAGTAGCGCCAGCTTGCTAGCGCTCTCACTGATCGGTGCCCTTTGTCACCGTAATCGCCGCCGCAGCAGCCAGCCACAAGACCTCACTGCGTAAAAAAGGTGACCATCTGCGGCCACCTTCTCCAATGCTGCGTGTGCTAGATAAACTTACTTGCGCATGAATGGTGGGAGATCGAGATCTTCTCCATCGACCACATAAGGATCTTCGCCTTCAAACTTACCTTTCTTGGCCCCGTCCAGCTTGAGTTCAGCCTGTGACCCAGAAGCCTCTGAAGCCCCACTGGGTGCTGCCACATCGTTCTTAAATTCTTCGAACATCAAAGCGTCATCATCCATCGTGGTGTCCGATGCGCTTGTTTCTTCGCGTTCAGGCTCAGTTACCTCCTCTGGCGCGTCGTCATCGATGGACATGAGTGCGCCATCATCCTCTGGGGTCTCAATCACCTCTGGGGTCTCAAGCTCAGAATTGTCACTTGTTTCGGCGTCATTATCGGAATCCTCTTCTAGATCCTCTTCCATCTCCGCCACTAAATCTTCAGCCTCTTCGGTAATTTCCTGCGCAATCGACTTCACTTCCTGCTCCTCAGGGTACTCCTCGATCACGTCCTCAACTCCTTCTTCAGTATGGTCCAGAGCCACGGCGTCCTCGCTACGATCCTCCTCTTCCGCCTCAAAATCTGCGATCACTGGGAGAGCCGAAGTCTCGACAACTGGAGATTCATCCACATCGTCATCCTCCACCTCAGAGCCTTCTGGAAGCGCACTCAAAATCGTCACACTCAAGCTATCACCCATCTCCGCATCAACAGCGGCACCAAAAAGGATGTGAGCATTCTCTGGCACATTTTTGCTAAGTTCGCGCATCAGCAACTCAACCTCATACAAGGTCATGCCCTCACCACCACAAATGTGAATCAAGGCGGAGCTTGCTTGTTTCAACAACTTTCCCTTGTCGAGAAGCGGGCTGGAGAGCGCATTCTTAAGCGCCGCATGACTACGATTCTCGCCAGAAGCGATCCCTGAGCCAAAGAGGCAACGCGAGCGAGAAACGTCAAGCGCCTTGATCAAATCATCAAGACCCACGTTGATCAATCCAGGACGCACCACAAGGCGAGTCACCGCCTTGATGCTCTCGGAAATCATCCGATCTGCAGCGGCAAAAGCCTCGTGAATCCCTTGCGCAGCAAGTACCATCTCACCCATCTTGCTATTCTCAAAGGTAACTAACGCATTCGAAATCACAGAAAGCTCATTCAAGGCCGACTCCGCTTGATCACGGCGACGCTTGCCTTCAAAGGCAAACGGCATCGTCGCAAACACCACCACAAAAGCTCCAAGCTCGCGTGCAATTCGCGCCACCACTGGAGCCGCACCAGAGCCAGTACCACCACCGAGTCCCACACAGATAAACACCATGTGATGCTCACGAAGCGCATCGCTAATCTCTTGCTCGTGCACCCCTGCTGCCTTCGCACCAAGCTCTGGATCACCACCACATCCCAAACCCATCGTCAGCTTGGCTCCCAATTGAATCTTCTCCGATGCCACCGAGCTGCTTAACGAACGAGAATCACAGGTCAAAGCCAAGAGCTCCACCCCCTGCATCCCATCCAACATGACGCGGTCGATCATGTTTAGGCCGGCACCACCCACACCCACAATTTTAACCTGAGAGTTGGGGATTGTTTGTTGCTTATCTCTTTGGAATTCAATCATGTCTGGTAGGTATTAAAAAAACTTAAGGTATCTTTACTATCTATACCTAACAAATACCAGAGCTAATTGAGCTAGATCGCGGGAATCAGTCGCAGACCTTGCGCAGGTATTCGAAGCTGTAGATTCCAGTATTGTGGCCGTCAGCCCAATGAAACGCTACGGCATAGCCGCCAATGACTTCATACCGTAGCAGATCGAAGCTATTCTCGGCGTAGGTCACCTCAGGCTTCACCACGCGCCCCAGAGCATCGGGCTCCCCCTGGCAATTGGCACACGGGCAAGCACGACGCAAGGTCTCAAAATTGACGTAGCTTTCGAGCCCATCACTCCAAGCGATCGCAAGTTCAGTACCAATGGCAGCAATATGTTCAAGACGCAGCATGGTGACTATGCTTGATGCTAGGAATGACTTTGACAACACTGAATTCTCACGCATCGGGCGATTGCCAGACTGGCTCAATATCCGCGTCATAGCCCTGCATCACCGAGCGGATCAAGGCCCGCCCACTCTGCTCCTCATCGTAGAGTACGAAATCCACACCAGCACGCTGCAACGGCGCCACCTGTGATCCAAAATTAGCACGTGCGTAGACTCTCAGATCATGGCTCAACTCGCGCGCCACCTTCAATGACTTCATTGCCACAGTATCGTTGGCAAAGGTGTAGGCAATTGCCTGAGCATGGCGGATACGAGCAAGCAGCAACAACTCCATGTCCTGCACATCACCGAAGAGACAACACACACCCTCGCGCTGCAATCGCTTCACCGTCTCAGGATTCATCTCGACCACCAAGCAATCGATATTCGCCAGTTGCAAATTCTCGTAAAGGTTGCGCCCCACGGGACCAAACCCGCAGATAATCACGTGTTCATTCATCTCCCTGATATGCCCGCTCATGCCCAAGGTGTGATTCTCAGGCACCGTGCGCCCACCGCGTGTCCAGCGGTAATAAGCCTTTGCCCAGCCCAGGCTATACTTCATCAGCACCGGCACCAATCCCATCGTCAACGCACTGCTCACCAAGATCACCTGAGCCACCTCATCCGGTAGCGCTTCAAAATCCTGCGCACGTGCCAGCAGCACGATCGAAAACTCCCCAGTACTGCAGAGCGCAGCCGCCGTCACCATCCAGTTGCCCCGACGCAGCCCAGAAAGCTTCGCCGCCCATGCCACAATGAGAGCCTTCACCACCAATACGAAGGCCGAAAATAACAGCACCTCCACCCACAGATCCATCAATACCCCAAGGTCAATCAAGAGCCCCACCGACACAAAGAAAACCGTCAAAAACAAATCCTTGAAAGGTAGAATGTCTGAAAGCACCCGGTGTGAATAAATCGACTCACTCACCACCACACCTGCCGCAAATGCTCCAAGCGCCGGGCTCAAGCCCAGTAAGCCACTGGCCAATGCAACCGCCGCACACAGCCCGATCACCGTCAGGGTGAACAACTCGCGACTGCGCGTACGCGCCACCGCATCCAGCATTTCAGGGAAACCCTTACGACTCAGCAAAATGATTGATAGCGTGAACAACAGCCCTTTAACCAATGCCGCTCCGAGCCCGGTCTCTCCAGAACTTTGACTCACTATCGGCGGAATCAATACCATGAAGAGGATCGCACCGAGATCCTGGAAGATGGCCATCCCCAGCGCCGTGCGCGCCTGCGGGCTCTCCGGCATCCCCAAATCCTCAAAACTCTTCATACTCACCGCAGTCGACGACAACGCCAACACAAAACCAAGCAATAAACCCAAACTCCAAGAGTCCAGATACCAAGCACCCACCAAAAATCCAACCAACACACACATTGCCACCTGCACCCCACCACCTACGAAGATCGGCATCCGTAGCGCCTTCATTTCCTTCAGAGAAAACTCAATCCCCAATGTGAACAACAACAACACCACCCCAATCTCTGCAAGCGCATCAATCGCCCCCACATCCTCAAGTCCCAGAACCCCCAAGAGCCCAGAATTATTGATCAAAATCCCACACAAAAAGTACCCAACCAACAACGATTGCTTGGCTCGCACCAAAAACAACGACACCAAAACCACTGCCAGCAACACAATGGTCAATAACACAAAAAAAGGTGGGATCTCAGATCCTGCAGCCAAGAGGGAAAACATCTCACTGAGACTAACAAAATGCCTCAGCCCGTCAAGGAACCACGAGCAATCGAGCAAAGTCGCCTGCTATCGAGCTCGCCCCAGCAGCGACTAATCCATTTCCAGTCGGTAACGCGGGATCGAGGAATCGACCTCCTGACTCCAGCGATCAATCCCTCCAATGATGCCCCTTGTGCCTTTCAGGCCGTGGCCTTGGAACCAAGCGCAGGTATCCAGCACTTTGGAGCCATTGTGATCGTACAGAATGATTGGATCGTTTTCTTTGGCGCTGCCGAAGAGCTCCTGCTGCCGCTCCTGGGTCATGAACTCTGAACCGCCAATCATTACCGCTTCATGCTCTTCGCGAGTGCGCACGTCAAGGAATACAAAGTCTTTGCCTTGCTCGATCCATTGCTGCACCTCACCCGCTTCAACAAGCATCGCGGCATCAACCTCGTGGCTCTTTAGAATGTGCTCCACCGCCTCTGCCACCACGATTTCGTTGCGAACGCAGACCTCGGCCAATGTCTCGTCATCGCGGTAAGCACAAGAACTGCAACCACCAATATGGTATTTGGCGAAAAGTGCACGCTTGGCGCCGGGATATGCCGCCAAAAGCGCGGACATTGCTGTGGATGGATCAAGATCTGCCATGAGGACCGCAATGTAATCGCATCTGCCACCATTTTCCACTGTTTCTTCTAGCTGAATTATGCCTACAACTAGAAACGATGAGCACAAGGCCCGAAGATCAATACGAAGAACCAAAGATTTACCTTCTTCCCAACCTGATGACTGCGGGGAACCTGTGCTGCGGATTCTTTGCCGTGCTCACCATCTTCAATGGCATGCAGCACGATGAATTCTCCGAAGCCTACAAGTACTACCAACAGGCCATCATGCTCATCTTCGGCTCCTGCATCTTCGATTTACTCGACGGCCGGCTCGCCCGACTCGGCGGCCAAGAATCTCCCTTCGGACAAGAATTTGATTCCATTGCCGACGTCGTTTCCTTCGGCATGGCGCCCGCGCTTCTCGTATCCAAGGCCGTGCTTTTCCCACTCTCTGAGCAACTCGGCGACTTCAAACTCGGTTGGGCCATTGCCTTCATCTACCTGCTTTGCGGAGCCATGCGCCTGGCGCGTTTCAACTGCCTCGCCAACATGCCGAAAAAACCCAACGATAACATGGACTTCCGCGGCATCCCGATACCGATGGCAGCAGGCTTCATCGCCTCGATCACATTCCTCATCATTCACCTCTACCGCAGCCCGACCAACAACGACCCCGACCTCGGCGCTTGGAACTACGTGCTCGCAGCCACCATGCTTGGGCTATCGGCCTTGATGCTATCCAACGTCCGCTACCCCAGCTTCAAAAAAGTCGACTGGCGCACCAAGGGCTCACTATGGGGCGTGGTCATCGGCGCGATCTTCTTCATGCTCCTACTCAACGAACAGACCCGTTGGTACACCCCCACCCTCATCTTCACCCTCTACCTCATCTACGGACTCGCCCGCCCCTTCTTGTCCAAGCGCCTACAAAAGCGCCTCGAGGAAACCGTCGAAAAATAAGCAGCCGTCCTAGCTCCCACCACCCATGCGCCACAAGCTAAACACCCTCCTCACCCTCAGCATCCTCCTCTGCGGAGCCCTCAGCGCCATCGCCCAAAGCTACGCTCCCAGCAACGCACAGCCTCCCGCCTTCCCGCGCGAATTCCGCGCCGCCTGGATCACCACCGTCTACAACATCGACTGGCCCAGCAAACGCGGCCTCAGCGCCAGCTCCCAGAAGCGCGAGCTCCTCGCTATCCTCGACAAAGCAGCACAGCTCAAACTCAATGCCGTGATCTTCCAAGTCCGCCCGAATGCCGATGCGGTCTACAAATCCAGCCTCGAGCCCTGGAGTTACTGGCTCACAGGCACCATGGGCAAATCCCCCGGCTACGATCCTCTGGCCTTCTGCATCGAGGAAGCGCACAAGCGCGGCATCGAAGTCCATGCTTGGTTCAATCCCTTCCGCGCCCTGCCAAACAAGTCACTACCCACCGCCAGTAACCACGTCAGCCGCACCCACGCGCGCCACGTCGTCACCTACAAGAATTACAAGTGGCTCAACCCAGCATCAGCATTCAGCCGAGACCGCGCCCTGCGCGTCATCCTCGACGTGGTCAAGCGCTACGACATCGACGGTGTCCACCTCGACGACTATTTCTACCCATACCCGACCGTTGTCAAAGGCAAGGCCTCTCCGCGATTCCCCGATGGCAAAAGCAATGCCCAGCGCCGCGCCTACGTAGACCAATTTGTCAGCGACCTCTACCGCAAGGTGAAATCTACCAAGCCCTGGGTCCGCGTCGGCATCAGCCCCTTTGGCATCTGGCGACCCGGCGTGCCTAGCTCAATAGAAGCAGGCATCGACGCCTACGATCACCTCTGTGCCGACTCCCGCAAGTGGCTTCAAAAGGGGTGGGTCGACTACCTAGCACCGCAGCTCTACTGGCAAATCTCACCGCGCAAGCAATCCTACACCACACTTCTCGAGTGGTGGCGCCAGCAAGGCAGCCGCCCCGTCTGGCCAGGCATCGCCACCGCACGCATCAAAAGCGACAAAGATCCTTCACGACGCTCATCCGAAATTATCAAACAAGTCAATTACAGCCGCAGCATTGGACGCAATTGGGCAGGCGCCATCCATTGGAGTATGAAGTCACTCATGCAAAACCGCGACGGCATCTCCACCAAGCTTCAGTCCACTACCTACGCCACACCCGCGCTTGTGCCACCCATGCCCTGGATCTCCAAACGCAGCCCAGCCACTCCAGAATTCAGCGCACGCAACAATGGCGGTTCCGTCGACCTCAAGATCGGCAATGCCGCCCGAGGCACCCGCTTCGCAATCCAAGCACGCTACAACAATAAATGGTACTCGATTGCCACCGTCCCACACCGCAACCCCCGTATCAAAGGCAAGCCCAGCGCCATCGCCGTCACCAGCGTCGATCGCTACGGCAATGCTAGCAAACCGCGTGTGCTCGCACGGCGCTAGCCATCACACTCGCAATACACCAGGCAGCCTGCCTCCTATGAAAATTCTCTGGTCTCTAGCATCCTAAGTGCTAGATTTCACCCGTAACGTCGAAGTCAATGTCCTTCATCCTGCCCCATTGAACGACACGGAAAAGATAGAACAATAACCATGAAATTATACCTATTCATCGCCGCACTCCTCACCAATCTACTCGTTGCCGAAGCTGAGCCAGTACGCGTACTCCTCATCACTGGGCAGAACAACCACGATTGGAAAGAAGTCGACCCACACATCATCAAGTCGCTAGAAGAAACCGGCCGGTTTAAAGTCGAAGTTACCGAATCATCGGAAAAGTTCCCTCCTGCACGTCTCCAAGAATTTGATGTACTCCTCAGCAATTGGAATCTCCTCAAGCAAGGCAAGAACCTCTACCCAGAGTTCGGCTGGTCTCCAGAAATGAAGGAAGCCTACATCAACTTTGTCAAAGATGGTGGTGGCCACGTTTCTATCCACGCCGGTTCCTCCTCCTACTGGGGCTGGAAAGAATACCAAGAACTCTCGATCGCCACCTGGAGCAAAGGCACCCACCACGGCCCACACCACAGCTTCGAAGTGCGCATGGACAAGCCAGAACACCCAGTCACCAAAGGACTCAGCAACTTCAAAAAATGGGATGAACTCTGGGAAAGCATCCACGTCACCGACAAAAATGCCAAAGTCATCACCTCAAACTTCTCCTCCAAAGAATCTGGTGGCGAAGGGATCTGGGAGCCCAGCACCCTCGTGTCACAATACGGCAAAGGCCGCACCGCATACACCAGCCTAGGTCACGCAGGCAAAGCATTCGACAGCAAGGATTTCCGAGTCCTCTTCGCCCGCCTCGTCGAGTGGGCTGGCACTGGAGAGGTCACCATCCCAGCCCCAGCGAAATAAAGGCTACCGATCGACTGCAAACACGCCAAGAGCCGCTGGACACAGTGGCTCTTTTTTTGTGCCCATACCATGCGCCACAGGTAGTGCAAGGTAGAGACGCATAGCCTTATGCGTCCGTGGAACGTTTCCCAGCAAGCACGCCTTTAGGTATCACGCGGGTATGTGGGGACTGTGCAGGGGACACATGCCCCTACCAATGTTCTCATCCTCAACACAAAAAAAGCCCGCCATTGCTGGCGAGCTTCTTTATAATGCATTTCTTGAAAGAAATGGCATCCCGTAGGGGATTCGAACCCCTATTGCCGCCGTGAAAGGGCGGAGTCCTAACCATTAGACGAACGGGACACTGAATGGTTAGCGCTGAGCGCGGGCACAAAGAACCACATCCCCCCCAGCCGCGCAAGTACTTTTTCTTATTTTTTCACGAGTTTTTTCATAGCCCCACAGTGCTAACAAAGAAACAGCCTCGCAGCCCTTTATTCACAAGCGACTTACACTCCACACCAATAAAAAAAGTCCTGTCGCCGATAGAATTCATCTGAATCGAGGAGCAGCGAGATTGACTCAAAACAACAAAACAAACACCCCTTTATGCCCATCAGTGGCTAGTGCTCATGACTCAGGTCGCGGCCCCTGAGTTGGTGGTCTGCCGAAAGCGCTCCTTCATCCACCAAACCCAGCGCAACAGCCTCCTCCATTGGCACTGGCTTCGCTTGGCATTGCTCCTGCCATCCTGGGAAATTCCACCGATTCGGAAACCCCTTACACTGAAATGGCTTCACCGACTGAATCTTGCACCCGCCATTCTCCAGCATGATGCATTCGTGGTTCTCACGCTCGATCAAAGAAAGGCCGCTACGATTGGTCCGCAATCGCGTGAACCGCTGAATAAAGTCATCCACCTCCATGTCCAAAAACGCAGCAATCGCATCAATTTCATTCTCCTCCACACGGACATCTCCTGGCCATTTACAGCAGGCCAAACAACGGTCGCATTGGTACCAGGTATCCTTCATCCCCTCAGCCATCGCATAGATTCTCCTGAATGGAAAGGCTCGATCACAAGCCCAAGAACTGCACCCCAAGCACCACAATTAGCGGCATCGTCACCACACTCACTATCGTGGTTGCTACCACCACCTGCACCGCCACCTCCGGGCGCCCCCCATAATGCTTTGCCAGCACAATGGGAAACATCGCAGCCGGCATCGCAGCCTGCACCACCACCACCTTCTTCAACTCTTCTGGCACCGGGATCAACCACACCGATAGAATCATCAACACGGGCAACACCGCCAAGCGCAGCAACACCGCACCTGCGCCCACCAACCAATCAAAGCGTTCCTTTCGCAACAACTCAACCAAACCCGCCCCAATCACAATCAATGCCACAGGAATCGCAGGCGCCCCAAGCATTTCCAATGATCCCATCACCGGCGCAGTAAACAAGTAATCCAAGCCCAACAAGTTCACCAATAAACCAAAAAACACCGCAATCACTGGTGGCTTCATCACCAATTGCCAGGTAAATTTCTTATCCCCACGCATCATTGCCACCCCCACAGTCCACATCGCAAGCTCCACCCCCACATTGTAAGTGAACAACACTCCCAACAACTCCCGATCATTGAATATCGACAGTAGCAATGGCACCCCCATGTATCCGTAATTCTGGATACCAGCGGAAACCGCAAAGGTTCGTTTGCCATTACCGCGCTTCATTTTGCAAAGTCCCGCAAAGCCATAAGCCACCAGAACTGCCACTAACAAACTTAAAAATCCATATCCTACCAAGGTGCCCACCTCACGCAGGTCGCTCAGTGATTCGTTGCCAATGATATTAGCCAGTGTCAACGCAGGCATCAGCACCTTCACCACCATCTCCATCATCCCACGCTCCACTTCCTCGCGCAGCACATTGTACTTGCGAAGCAACACTCCCACACCAATCACCACAAACACCGGGATCAATGCATTCAGCACTAGCAAGGACTCACTCATCATCACTAGCTATGCTGCCAAACCACACATTATTCAAGCCCTATGAATAGCGGCCTCATCCAAGGGATGCGCTCATGCCTCAGAAATTGAAATTGTACAAAATAGTTGGATAAGGGTGGCAGCCGGAGCCGTATCAATACTCAATCCTAAGTGCATGAACCGCTCATTTATTCTAGGCAATGAGCTGAGCTTCTCGTATCTACATGATCGAATTGCTCCCTAAGCATAGACTGAATCATGAACCGTGTATTACTCCTCTTCTTTTTGAGCAGCTTATGGCTCAGCCCCACTGCATGGGCTCAACGCCTGCAGTATTCGCCAGAAAAGATGTCACTAAACGCCCTGGAACAGCGGCTCGAAGAGATTGATGAGCGGCTTAAGATGATCGCTCGGTATAGCCCACGTACAGGTGTCGGAGCAATTGGCTACCGCACCAAAATCAAGACCACCCCAGACTACCAAGAATGGGTCCGCATCGATCTAGGCGAAGTAAAACAACTCGAGGAACTGGTCTTGGTTCCAGTAATATGGCGGGATTTTGAAAGCGGATTTCTTTCAGATGCCTTCCCCGAAGAATTCACCGTTCGAATGGGGATCTCCGACACTGACGAAGGCGAACTTGTCGCTCACTACGATCGCTCGGATCGCATAGCCCCGCGAGTGGCACCTCTCATCATCCCGGTGCCCAAAGTGCGCGCCAAATGGATCCAGATTGAATTCAAATCCCTTGCCCTCTGGCGCAGGACGAACCAATACGCCATCCAGCTCTCTGAGATAGCTGCCTTTGACGCCACAGAGAACGTTGCTCTGCGCAGGCCAGTTAGCAACTCTGGAACACGACCAGATATCCCAGCGTGGAGGCCTGCATTCCTCACCGACGGCGCCACCCCGTACTTGATGAATATCCCACGCGGTAAAGGCACTGTGGCAAGCTCTAGCGAAGCAAAAAAATCACCACAAGAACATTTTGAGTTCATCATTGATCTCGAAGAAGCCCAGCCTGTTGATGGCCTCAACCTTCATGCTGTGGAGCAAAGTGACACGGCACCGCAATCATTTGCCGGTGACTTTGGCATTCCCCACCACTTTAGACTTGAGGGAGCCATGAGCGCAGATTTCTCGGATAGCAAGACCTTACTGGAGCTGCAGTTCGATTCTATTTTCGACAAAAGCACCATCATGATGTGGAACTTCCCTGAGCACCATTGCCGATACCTCAAACTCACCGTACTCGATTCCTTTGCCACACAGCTGAGACACGCTCAGCTCTATCGCGTAGGCTTTGCTGAGATAGAAATTACCTCCAAGGGAAAAAATGTCGCCTCCGGCAAACCAGTCACCGGAAACTTCTCCCTATCCGACCGCCAGCAGACATTCTCGCGCTATACCGACGGGCTCAACCTCTACGGTACCATTCTCCCAATGCGTGATTGGCTTCGTGAGCTTGCAGAACGTCACCAGCTCGAGGCTGAGCGACCAATCGTTTCCAAAGAAATTCAAGCCCGCTACACCAAGCAAAAAAAACTACTATGGATCACCATCTGTCTCACGGTACTTAGTGGGGCAGGTGTCGCAGTGGTTTTAATTTACACTAAGACACTGCGCACCCGTGAGGCAGCTAAAATCCGTGAACGGATTGCCGCAAACCTCCACGATGAACTAGGGGCGAACTTGCATGCGATTGGCCTACTTGGCGACATGGCTAAAAGGCTGGCAGACTCCCCCGAAGAGCTCAATGAAACCCTCGATCGCATTCGGGGAGTCACTGAGCGCACTGGCATCGCGGCGATCCACTGTGCCAATATGATGGAAGCTGAAGGAATCTGCGAAAACGTAGTCGATGAAATGCAGCGCGATGCTTCGCGCATACTCGTAGACTTGAAGCACAGCATGCATGTTGAGGGAGAATCTTTCCTTCAAAAGGTGACACGCCGCACCCAGATTGACCTCGTTCTCTTCTACAAAGAATGCCTCATCAACATCATTCGCCACTCAGGCGCTACCGAAGCTGCCACTGAGTTAAAAGCCACAACAAACGCCATTTCACTTGTAGTTGAAGATAATGGAAATGGATACGATGGCGGACTCTCGAAAGCACTCCAACGCCGTGCTCGCTTGCTCGGAGCCAAAGCCGAAATCGAAACATCAAGCCAAGGAGGCGTTCGAATCCGTCTGAGCCTCACCAAACTCAAACTCTAATCAATCAAATGCTAAAGCCGATCAAAGTCATGCTAGTGGAAGACAACCTAGAATACCGCAGCGTGCTCGAATTCGCCCTTGAGAAGGAACATGACATAGAGCTTTATGCTGCCTTCGGCACGGCTGAGATAGCCTTGAGGAAGCTTGCCGAATCAGACGCCTCTGAGCAACCAGACCTCATTCTGCTGGATTTAAATTTACCAGGCATGAATGGCCTCGTAGCGCTGCCTCAGATCCTCGAGTACCCCGCGGTCAAACAGGTCCTGGTACTATCCAACTCAAATCAAGAAGCGGATGTCGTAGCCGCCATCAGCATGGGAGCTGCTGGCTACTTGCTCAAGTCCTCCACGATCGACAGCATCCTGGGTGGGATTCGCTCGATCTCAGCGGGTGGCACCTTACTAGACTCGGCGGTGGCCAAGTACATCATTAGCCAGATCAAACCAAAAACCTCTCCAATTTATGAAAATGGAAGAGACGAGGTGCTCACAGATCGAGAAATCGAAGTCCTACGCCTTTTAGGCGACGGGATGGTGAAAAAAGAAATCAGTGACAGCCTAGGGATTAGCTACTACACCGTCGATTCACACGTGAGAAACATCTATAGAAAAATGCGTGTGCGCAATGCTGCTGAAGCCATCACCAAAGCATACGCCATCCGGTTGTTCTCAGCTGAATAACGCTGCCACACACAGCCTATGACGTGAACACGCTATAGACGAAAAGAGTGCAAAGTTTCTACGGTTCGAGGCTATGAAATATTCAGCCCTCGCAACAATGGCTTGTCTCTGCACAAGCGGGATCACTTCAGCTGCAACATACATTTGGAACGGCAATGCCAACGACCAAGACTGGCTTAACTCAGGGAATTGGGCCGGTGGCTCAGCGCCCTCCAGCCTATCATCTCCTACCGGACCTGATAATTTCGACACCATCATCTTCGATGGAAGCAACATGCCCACGGCAAACATCCCCAGCTTTAGCAGTGACCTTAGCACCAATGCTTCCAACCTCCAATTCAACAGCGGCGGCAGCTTTGCTTTGGATCTCTCTAGCAGCTTCGACGATGGACCTATTTCAAAAACTTCTCGAACATGGCTCACCGTTGGCGACGGTCTCGGACTAGCTGGCGATGTCACGGTCAACATAAACAATGCGAGTTACCTCCTCCGTCGCTACAAAGACACCACACTCAATTATCAGGTAAATGCAGACGGCATCTTAAATATCAACAGCGGCCTCACTCTCTACGGAGACAATAACAAGCACGTCACCTTCACCCTCAATGGAGGCTCCCTCATCTCCACCGGAAGTGTCGACGAACGCTTTGACATAGGCAACAACCTCACCAATAGTTACTTCCAATTTGATGCTGCTGGTAGCTCCTTCACAGCCAATTACGGCGGAGCGTACGCAAACTTCGCAAGCCTGCAGGCTGACACCAATAACAACCTGCGTGTGGGAGCCGGGCTAGCACTCGACTTCCAGGACAACGGAGCAAGCTTCACCGTCACTGCAACTGCCGTTCCAGAGCCATCCAGCCTGGCACTCGTCGGACTCAGTACCCTCACATTACTCACTCGACGCCGCCGCTAACACAAACATCAGAATAAGAACACATTGCAGCACCCTGGGCGCACATGCTAGAGTGATTCAATGACACTCCCATTCGATGAATATCGCCTAGCATGACTGCCACCCGCATCTCGCCCATTGATATGTCTATCCGCGCTCTTATCCATTGCTGGGCAAGCATCGTCATTCTAGCCTCTAGTCAGCTCTCATTCTCGAAGCCAGCCCAATTCAACATCGATTGGGAGTCCTTTCTCTCGCGTCATGATATGACATGGGAAATGGTTCCGAAACGCTGGGAGCACGCTCCCTACTCGGGGAATGGCAATGTAGGCTTTCTCTTCTACCAAGGGAAAAGTAAGAATGTGATGTCCATCCATACTGGCCGACACGACTACTACGACCATCGCTTGCCTGAAGGGGCTAAGGAACATTTGTGGATCTATCGCTGCAGACTCCCTCTAGGACACTTTGAACTACAATCTCAAGGTGACATCACGGGTGTGGACCTGCGGCTGAGACTCTGGGATGCCGAGCTTACTGGCACGGTCTCCACCACGCGTGGCTCCTACAAGGTGCGCGCGCTCTCACACAGCCAATTGGATGTGATCTACTTCGAAACCGATGCGGTAGACGGTGAGTCGGTAGAGATCACTTGGAAGCCAGCCATTCCCTACTCCTCCGTGCGCAAAACGTTGGATGCTGGGCGCGGGCCCAAGGGCGGCAGCTGGGATAACATGCGAAAGGCTCCTTACCCACTCGCACCAGAACCCGTGCATAGCACACAACAAGGGACCCACTTCTGCCTGCAACAACTCCATCAGCAACGTGGTGAAACAACCACAGGGTGGACGATCGATGGTAGCACCACTGGCAAACAACAGCTCCTCGCCAGCGTCCACCATTGTTTTCCGGGTGAAACCAATAGCAAACAAACCGTAGAATCATCTCTCAATCGAGGACGCGCCCTGATGCTAGACGGCGATTTCTTCAGCTCACACCGAGCTTGGTGGCATGCCTATTACCCACAGAGCTTTCTCACCCTCAAGGACCCAGAAAAGGAAGCATTCTATTGGATTCAAATGTACAAACTTGGCTCAGCCATGCGTGAAAATGGCCCAATCCTCGACCTAATGGGTCCATGGTACCACGACACCTTCTGGCCAATGGTCTGGGGCGATTTGAACGTGCAATTGCAGTACTGGACCCACTTGACAGCCAATCGAATGGCAGTTGGCGAATCACTGCCAAACAACCTAGATAAATACGCTGCGAATCTGTCAAAAAATGTTCCAAAGCGATGGAAAGATAGCGCCGCCATTGCTGCTTGTTTCCCGCAGAATTGCTTAGCCAACAACAAGGCCAAAGTGCCCGACATGTTGGCGTGGATCATGCACAACTATTGGCTACATTGTGAATACGCTGGCGATAGAGAACGGATGCGCGACGGGCTCTTCCCCCTGCTCAAACAAACGGTAAACAGCTACTTAAACTACCTCAAAGACAATCAAGTACCTTCTGCAGATGGCACAGTGCACATCAAACGCAGTTGGTCGCCAGAATACCCTGGTGGGAATGGCCAAGACGTCAACTTCACCCTCGCACTCCTCCGCTGGTCTTGCCAGACGCTTTTAAATATCAATCAAGAATTTGCATTGGATGACCCGCTATCGAGCGAATGGCAACACATAATCGACCACTTGGTCGCGTTCCAAATTGATGATAACGGTCTGCGCATTGGCAAGGACATCCCCTTTGATAAGCCGCATCGCCACTACTCACACTTACTCGCATTCTACCCCTTGGCTGTTCTCAAACCCGACGCACCAGAAGGCGTCGATCTCCTAACCAAGTCGCTGGACCACTGGCTCGACACGAGCATCAACGGCGCGCAGAAAGACACTGCGATGCCAGTGACTGGCTACACCGCTACGGGGGCCGCCTCCATGTATGCCATGGCTGGAAAACCAGAGAAGGCCTACCACTATTTAGATTTCCTCATCCAGCATAGAAATGTCTCCACCACGACCATGTACGCTGAAGGAAATCCGGTAATCGAGAGCCCACTTTCCTTTGCCACCGCACTGCACGACATGCTCCTGCAGAGTTGGGGTGGCTGCATCCGCGTATTCCGCGGAACTCCAAAGAGATGGACAGACCTCGCCTTCCACAATCTGCGTACTCAGGGAGCCTTTCTCGTCAGCGCAAAGAAACGAGATGGCGCGACTCAGTTTGTCTCAGTCGAGAGCTTGGCTGGATCCCCTTGCACGGTACAGACTGACATCTCGAATGCTAAAATTTACATCAACGGAACTGAGGCACCAAAGAGCAAAGTGAAACTCACTGCGCAAGGCTGCTACTCGATCGATTTGAATAAAGGGGAAACCGTGATCTTCACCCCCGTAAATCTGGCTGATACTGACCTAGTCATTTCGCCACTACCAATGGATCAAAGTCATCACCACTTGTTTGGGTTGAGTGACAAGACAAAGCGCCTCCCGGGGCATCAATTCTACCAAAGAAACTAACTACCGACCCCTGGGAGAATATTCCATTCGGACTCCCCCCTCGCACCCAGAATTTCAAGCTATCAACCATGAAAACAAACGCATTCAACCTCGATTCCCTCTTAGGTATCTCCCTGCTTCACGCTGCCTGCGTGGGACTGCTGCTGGGAAGCAACTTGAGCACTAAAGCAAAGAGCGCACAGCAGCCTAACCAGCCCAATGTGATCTTTGTGTTTTCCGATGACCAACGCTATGATTCGCTTGGGATGACAGGAGATCCCATCACTCAGACACCGCACCTAAATCAATTGGCTGCTGACGGGGTCTTCTTCGATCAAGCATTCGTCACCAGCCCGATCTGCGGCCCCAGCCGGGCAAACATCTTTACCGGCCAATGGGAACGCAAAAACCGTATTGGTTTTAACTTTCTATCAAAAAATATCATTTCACAGGAAGTCTTCGAAAATAGCTTCTTGATGCAGCTCAAGCAGGCAGGTTACTCGACCGCCTTCCTCGGCAAACACCACACCAAAATTGTGGACCGCAACAACACGCCACTCAGAGATCATATTGATTTTTGTTATTTTGCTGAGGGCCACCTGGGCTTCCACCCAGCGAAAAAGCATAAAGAGTTTTCGAACTTAAAAAACACATCGCAAACCGAAGGGCTTTTCGAAGCGACCAAGGCCTATTTAGCGACTGATGAAGACTTTGATTATTTCTATAAAAACGCAGACCCCAAGGTGAAAGCATCGCTCAAGAAGCGCGACCCTAAGAAGCCATTCTGTGCTTGGGTGAATTTAAATTTGCCCCATCAATCGAGCCTCGGCGGGATGGGCTCGCTTCCGAGCGACCCAGAATTCTACTCGACACTCTACGAGGAGAAGCAAGATCAGATCATCATCCCTAGAGACACACCCTTATTTCCTGATGAGGTTCTCAGCATCAAGAAAATGCCCGGCTACTACCGACTCAAAGGAAAAGCATTGCGCAACACGAAGCTGAAGACAGCGCGCGCAGTCTTCGGAATCGACCAATACATCAAAAACCTCCGTGATCTCCTCGTGCAGATTGGAGAAAGCGAGAATACCATCATCATCTTTTGCTCAGACAATGGATTGATCTACGGCGAACATGGCATCAGTGGCAAAAGCATGCTCTACGAAGAATCAGTTCACGTTCCCTTGATCATCTACTCACCATTCATGGAACAATCCAAGGCCGGTCAACGTCTCGATTCTCTCGTGGTTGGTCAGGATATCCCGGCCACCATTCTCGACATGTGCGGGTTAGACGTGCCCGATACCTACCAAGGTAAAAGCATGGTGCCCTTGCTGGAGGGTGACACCTCAAATTGGCGCAACGATGTGTTTTTTGAAAACCTCTTCACCGACCAAGAATACCCAAGAGCTGAGTCCGTGCGTGGGGAGAAGTTCAAGTACATCCGCTACTTCAGCCGTGAAAACGACCGAAAACAATACTTACCCGATGCCTCAATCAATGGAGAAAAGCCGATCTATGAAGAACTCTTCGACTTGAGCAAAGACCCGAAAGAACAAGTCAATCTAGCAACCAACCCTGAATACTCCTCGGTTCTCGCCGCGCAACGCAAGCGCTGCCAAACCCTCGTTGAGGAACTCGCAAACTAAGTATCATGAACCGCTTCACCAGATTCCTAGCAGCCCTATGCATTTCCTCGGCAACACTCCAGGCAGCCAGCAAACCAAACATCGTCTACATCCTTACTGATGATCAGGGCTATGGCGATGTGTCATTGCTCAATCCCGAGCGTGGCAAGATCCCAACGCCGGCAATGGACCGCATCGGCAAGGAAGGCATGATTTTCACCGACGCCCATTCCGGCTCATCCGTGTGCACCCCCACCCGCTATGGGATCCTCACTGGTCGCTACAGCTGGCGCAGTACATTACAGTCTGGTGTCGTTCAAGGGTTCGCACCCTGCCTCATCTCAGAAGACCGCCCCACAGTGGCCAAGTTCCTCCAACAACATGGCTATGACACCGCCATTGTTGGAAAATGGCATTTGAATTTTCAATACACCGACCCAAGCACAGGAAAAACACTCAAACGCATCAAAAGAAAAGCGCTCGCTCCAGTAGGAAGTAAAATTCCAGATGGGCCAGTACACCGAGGTTTCAATTACTTCCACGGCTTTCACCACGCTGGCGACATGGAAGGTGTGATCGAAAATGATACCGTGATCGCACACGACCCAGTCATCAACATGCTCCCGCGCGTCACCAATAAAGCCGTGCGCTACATTGAGAATCACGCAAAGAAAGACCAAGCCAAACCTTTCTTCCTATACGTCCCTTATGGGTCCCCTCACACACCAATCGTACCCACCCCTGAATGGCAGAAAAAAAGTGGTATTTCTCCCTATGCGGACTTTGTGATGCAGACCGATGCTGGAGTCGGCGAGATTCTCGATGCCCTCGATCGCTGCGGTCTCACTGATAATACCCTGGTCATCTTCACTGCAGACAACGGTTGCTCAAAAGCAGCTCAATTCAGCAGGCTAGAAAATAAAGGCCATTTCCCAAGCGCGCATTTACGTGGCTCCAAGTCAGACCTATGGGAAGGTGGCCATCGCGTGCCATTCCTCGTGCGCTGGCCAGCCAAGATCAAACCAGGAACACACTCAGACCAACTGATCTGCCACACCGACTTATTTGCCAGTTGTGCCGACCTGCTCGGAGCTCAGCTACCAGATAATGCTGCAGAAGATAGCGTCAGCATCATACCTGCCTTTTCAGGGAAACCCATCAAGTCCTCCCGCAAGGGAGTGATTCACCACTCAATCAGTGGACACTTTGCGTACCGTGAAGGAAAATGGAAATTATTGTTAGCGCGTGGCTCCGGTGGGTGGACTGCCCCTAAGGAAACCGATGCTAAAAAGACCGAAGCGCCGGTAGCGCAGCTCTACAATTTAGAAAACGATCCAGGTGAAACCACCAATCTCTACACGACTCACCCCGAACTTGTAGCGCGCCTCCTAGCGCAGTTGGAATCCGATGTGGCAATGGGCAGAAGCACCAAAGGACCTCAAGCTCAAAACGATCTGCAGGAAATCAAACTCTGGAAGAGTGGCAAATGAGCCACTTCATGCATGACTCATAGTTTGAGAAACTTCGCAATAATACCACGCTTCTGACGTATTTAGATAACCAAACACCATGAAATTCACACTACTCACCTCACTCAGCCTCCTCTGCGCGATCAGCACACCCGGCATTGCCGCTCAACGCCCAGAACAACCCAATGTCATCCTCATCCTCACCGATGACCTCGGCTGGCAGGATGTGAAGTGCTATGACATCGATGCACCATCGCCTATGGAAACCCCAAACATCGACGCTCTAGCGCAAAAAGGTGTGATGTTTTGGCAAGGCTATTCCCCCGCTCCCACCTGCGCTCCCACGCGCTGCGCCATCATGAGCGGCAAACACCCAGCTCGAGCTCAAAAAACCCATGTGGTTGGCGGAGCGCCACCCACCCCATACAACAAGCTTCAACACCGCATGATGGCTCCATGGTACAGCGGACGCATGCCAGAAAATGAAGTCACGCTGGCCAAGGTACTCCAACACAATGGCTACACCACTGGCCACTGCGGTAAGTGGCACATGGCCATCAACCACAACGCATTCCCACAACCAAAAGATCAAGGCTTCGACTGGAGCAGACACAACCTAGGAATCACCAAACTCATGAAGCCCAACCGCCTCACCGGCTTCGCCACATCAAGGGCTGATGATCCCTACCGCCTCGACGAAAATGGCTTCGCCTATCACCAAAACAGTGAGGACGCTCTAACCTTTGTTAAGGAAAACAAAGATCAACCGTTCTTCCTCTATTACGCCACGTGGTTGGTTCACACTCCGATCCAGACACGCAACGAGCGCCTACTAAAGAAATACTGCAAAAAACTGGGAGTCGAACTCCCCCAAAAACCCAATGAATGGAACGGTGAAGGTCAAAGCAATCCCTTCTACTGCGCAATGGTTGAAGAGCTCGACTACTACGTGGGTCAATTAATCCAATACCTTGAGACGACTGACGACCCACGCTGGCCTGGGCACACGCTCAGTGAAAACACCTACATCATCTTCACCTCCGACAACGGCGGCATGGAAAAACACCCAGGTGAAATCATCACCGACAACTACCCGCTAGATCGCGGTAAAATCTCAGCCATGGAAGGAGGCACACGCGTCCCACTCATTATCACTGGCCCCAACATTCAAGCAGGAGTCCAGTCAGACGTGATGGTCAATGGACTCGACTTCTACCCCACCATCCTCACTTGGACCGGCGCAGACCTTCCATCAGACAAGCAACTCGACGGCTGCGACATCGCAGCATTGTTGGCAAACAACCCCACGGATCCCTCCCTTGTGAAAGAGTCCGACGGCTCACCTCGCGATACCATGGTGTGGCATTTCCCCAACAGCATCGCACTCGAAAGCACGATCCGCGTCGGTGACTTCAAACTCGTGCGAAACTACGATCACGTCGACAACCCCAGAACCCCAGAGCTAGAACTCTTCCAACTCTACCAAAGCAAAGAAGGCAAGCAGCAACGCATAGACATCGAGGAAGCTCAAAACCTAGCGGAACAAATGCCTGAAAAAGCCATGGCGATGAATCAAAAGCTCAGCGAAATCCTCACCGAGATGGAAGCGAGCTATCCCTATTTCAACCCGGCCACGCGCCACAAGCTGCAGCACAAAGAATCTGTCTGCTCAGTCACCTCGCACCAGCAAGTCGGCAATCAGGTGCATTTCCAGTTCGAAGAACATGGAGCGAAGGTGCTACGAGCTCAGCTTATCTACACCCTCAATGGCGGTCACCGCTACGAGGAATGGTTTCGCGAACCCGCCGAGCTAAAAGCAAATCAAACAGTCACAGCCAAGCTGCCCAACGGTACCACCCACTATGTTCTCAACTTGATTGATGAAAATAATTTCTTGGTCAGCTACCCAGAAATGCTCGATAGGAAGGCTGCCAGCAAGGAAAAGTATTCCACAAAAGCACTGGCTGTAGACAGATAGCGCCACGGACGACACTCGGGGGCTCCTCTCACAGCCGAGCTGCTACAGAAACCTCTTTGGGCTCAATTCAACGAGGGCTGTAATTCCTGGCTCCAAAGATCGAGGAACCGACCCGCACCATGGTGGCGCCCTCTTCGATTGCCACCTCAAAGTCCCCACTCATCCCCATGCTGAGTTCGGGCAGACTCACCCCGTGCTTGGTCTCTAGTTCATCCTTGAGATGCACCATCGCACGGAAAAACGGCCGCACCTGATCGGGGTCAGCCACAGCTGGCGGGATACACATCAGCCCCCTCACCTCAAGATGCTCAAGGGCCACCAGCTCGGAAAACCCTGCGCGAATCTCATCCAATTCAAATCCTCCCTTGCTCAGCTCCCCACCAATATTCACCTGCAGCAACACGCGAGGCACGATCCCCATGTCAGCAGCCACCCCATCGGCGTAGCGCGCAAGCTTCATCGAATCGATGCTGTGCACATACTGGAATAATCCAAAAACCTTGCGTACCTTGTTGCGCTGCAAACCACCGATATAATGCCATTCAATCGCTGGATCCATCGCTGGGATCTTCACTTGACCTTCCTGAAGCTTGTTCTCACCCAGCACCATCTGCCCCGCATCCACCGCAAGCTGCACGTGCTCCACTGGCCAAGTCTTTGACACCGCAACCAAGCTCACAGCATCAACAGAACGCCCAGAGCGCTCGCTCGCCGCAGCCATCGCTTGCTTAATCTGCCCCAAATTCTCAGCCACTTCAGTCATGCCGCCATTGTTCCGAATCGCGCGAAAAACGCAACACCATTCAGCGGACAAAAACCACAGAAAGTCTAAGCTTCTTCAATGATTGCAAACCTTTCCACCAGCTCTTCAGAGCCGTATTTTACTAACAATTCACCAGATCCGACATTTACGCTTTCCAAGTAGCCTTGAAACATCTTAAATGCACAGCCCTTCAGCTCTAGACAACGAACTAGAGCAAGCTTCTGGTACACCAGAAGTCGGACAAAACTTTCACTATCAACAACTTGGAAATGAAGATCAGCCCTTACGACCAACGATTCACTCCGGATACTACCGGCTCGCTTCACTCGTTCAGCAATGAGCGTGACAACTGCGGCATGGGCGCCATTGCAAATATCAATGGTGTTCCATCATTCGACATTCTTAACAAAGCGGTCGAATCAGTCTGCAACATGACCCACCGTGGTGGTGTCGACGCCGACATGAAAACCGGTGACGGCTCAGGTATCCTTTCGCAAATCCCGCGCAAACTCTTCAAGCAAGAAGCCGAGAAGCTTGGCGCGACAGTTGAAAATGCTGACGACCTCGGAGTTGGTGTCTTCTTCTTCCCCAACAACAACGCGGAAGCAGCCCAGAACATCCAAGAACTCGCTGAAAAAACACTCGCTGAACGTGGCATCACATTCATCGGCTGGCGCCAAGTGCCAGTGGCGAAGGACGAACTCGGTGTGCAAGCGCAGAAGTCCTGCCCAGACATCCAGCACCTCATCGTCACCAAGCCATCTGGCTGGGAAGACCTCCACTTCGAGCGCCAACTCTACCTCGTGCGTCGCACCATAGAGCACGCCACTTCCGACGTGGCAGACTTCTACATCCCCACACTCTCCGCACGCCTCATCTCCTACAAGGGCCTCGCCATGCCAGCCACGCTCCGCGCGTTCTATCTGGACATGCAGAACCCTGACTTCGAGACCGCAATCGCCGTCTACCACCAGCGTTTCTCCACCAACACCTTCCCAGCTTGGCCACTTGGTCAGCCGTTCCGCATGATGGCTCACAATGGTGAGATCAACACCGTGCGCGGCAACCGCAACTGGATGGCTTCCCGTGAAGAATTCTTCAATTCCGAAGTCTGGGGCGAAGACATCGAGCTCGTCAAGAACCTCGTCAAAGACAACGAGTCAGACTCAGCATCACTCGATCACTGTCTCGAACTCCTCACCCTCTCCGGCCGCGACATCGAGCACTCCATGTGCATGCTCGTGCCACCTGCATACCGCAACGACAACGAGATCTCTGAAGAAGTCTACGACTTCTACCAATACCACAGCTCCTTCGCCGAGCCATGGGACGGCCCCGCTGGCCTCGTCTTCACCGATGGTGTGAAAATCTGCGCCGGCCTCGACCGCAACGGTCTCCGCCCATCACGCTACGCACTCTTCGACGACGGACTCCTCTACGTGGGTTCTGAAATCGGCTGTATCGAATGCGACGAAAACAAGGCCATCGCCAAAGGTCGCCTCGGACCAGGCCAAACCATGGTCGCAAACACCGCAACTGGCGAACTCGAGCTCGACCGCGAAGTCAAGGAACGCCTCGCCAAGCAAGCCCCATACGGCCGCTGGGTCGATGAAAACCAAGTCCAACTCAAGGACTACGTTTCCCACGAAGCCATCGTGCCAGCTGAAGACTACGACGCCGTGACACTCTCACGCATGCAGCTCGCCAATGCGATCTCTGATGAAGAGCTCGACATGGTATTCCCACCCATGATCAAGGGCGCACAGGAAGCTGTGTTCTCCATGGGCTGCGACATCCCACTAGCCGCACTCTCACACTACCCACGACTTCTCCAAACCTACTTCAAGCAACTCTTCGCTCAGGTCACCAACCCACCAATCGACCCGATTCGTGAGTGGGCGGTCATGTCACTAGAAGCCGGACTCGGTGCCGAGAAGAACCTTCTCAACGAGAGCCCAGAGCACGCTCGCGTCCTCAACCTCGAATCCGCCATCCTCCTCGAACACGAAATGGACCGCATCAAGGAAATGGGAGAGCATGGGTTCAACAACCGCATCATCGACACCACTTGGGCACTCGCAGATGGCGGAGCTGGCCTCAAAGCAGCCGTCGAAGCAGTCTGCGCAGAAGCTGAAAAAGCCGTCGACGAAGGCGTCGACGTGATCATCCTTTCCGACAAAGCAGCCGACATCGAACGCGTGGCAATCCCATCGCTCATGATCACCGGCGCAGTGCACCACCACCTCAACCGCGTGAAGAAGCGCATGCGCGCATCCATCGTTGTAGAGACCGCTGAAGCACGCGACACCCACACCGTGGCCATGCTCTTCGGCTTCGGCGCCACCGCCGTCTGCCCATACCTCGGTTACGCCACAGTACGCCAGGTCGTCGCCAACGACGCCAAGGGCAAGCTCGGCGAAGGCATGACCCCCGAAAAGGCCATGACCAACTACCGCAAGGCACTCGAAAAAGGTCTCCTCAAGATCATGTCCAAGATGGGCATCTCTGTACTCAATTCCTACCAAGGCGCTCAAATCTTTGAAGCCGTTGGTATCGGCAAGGAAGTCATCGACCTCTGCTTCACTGGCTGCGTGTCCCGCATCGGCGGCATCGGCTTTGCAGACATCGCAGAAGAATCCATCATCCGCCACAAGGCAGCCTACAAAGACATCATCGAAGACGGCGCAGCAGTCACCGAAGCACTCCCGCTTGGCGACCCAGGCTACAACCGATACCGTAAGTCCGGTGAACGTCACGCGATCACCACCGACTACATCAAAAACTTCCACACCTTCGTCAAAACTGGCAAGGCGGAAGACTACGCCGAGTATGTCAAAGCATCACTCGACACCCACCCGATCACCATCAAGGACCTCCTTGAGTTCGCACCATCCAGCAATGGCCCGATCCCGATCGAAGAAGTCGAGCCAATCGAAACCATTCGCACACGCTTCACCACAGCCGCAATGTCCATGGGTGCGCTCTCTCCAGAGGCTCACGAGACACTCGCGATTGCCATGAACCGCATCGGCGCCAAGTCCGATTCTGGTGAAGGCGGTGAAGACCCAGTCCGTTTCACTGAGTACCCGAATGGTGACCTCGCTCGCTCCGCGATCAAGCAGATTGCCTCTGGCCGATTCGGTGTCTCCGCTCACTACCTCGTCAATGCGGACGAGCTCGAAATTAAGATGGCACAAGGCGCTAAGCCTGGTGAAGGTGGTCAGCTTCCTGGCCACAAGGTCAATGGCATCATCGCCCGCCTGCGTAACACCCAGCCAGGTGTGCAGCTCATTTCACCACCGCCGCACCACGACATCTACTCGATTGAAGATCTCGCCCAGCTGATTCACGACCTCAAGGAAGTGAACCCATACGCGAAAGTGACCGTGAAGCTCGTATCCGAAGCTGGTGTCGGCACCATCGCAGCCGGTGTGGCAAAAGCAGATGCGGACAACATCCTCATCTCAGGTCACGACGGCGGCACCGCAGCATCTCCGCTCTCCTCCACCAAGCACACCGGCCTCCCATGGGAGCTCGGACTTGCAGAGGCACAGCAGACGCTCGTGATGAACAACCTCCGCTCCAAGATCACCCTCCGTACTGACGGCGGCATGAAGAATGGTAAAGACATCGTCACCGCAGCCATCCTCGGTGCTGAGCAATTCAACTTCGGAACCACCGCCATGATTGCCATGGGCTGTGTCTACGTCCGCAAGTGCCACCTCAACAACTGCCCGGTCGGCGTAGCAACCACCGATCCAAAGTGGCGCTCCAAGTTCAAGGGAACTCCAGAAATGGTCATCAACTTCTTCAATGGCGTCGCCCAAGAAGCACGCGAGATCATGGCCCAGCTCGGCATCCGCAAGCTCGACGACCTCATCGGTCGCCCAGAATTCCTCAAGCAACGCCACGTCCCTGAGCACCCGAAGGCAAACTCGCTCGATCTCTCACCAGTCCTCAAAGACGTGGTCGCTGAGACAGCACGCGCCTTCGATCTCGACCCAAGCGAGGTCTCCCTCATCAACGTCGACGAACGCAACGACGGCATCCACAAGCCTGAACTCGATGTCCAAATCATTGAAGACATCAAGTCCAAGCAGAACATTGCTCAGTTCGCAGAGCTCGCAGACCGCGCACCTATCGCTCTTGACTACAAGGCGGTTAGCACCAACCGAAACCTCGGCACACGCACCTCAGGCGCCGTCGCCATGGCATTCGGCAAGGCTGGCCTCCCAGCAGGCTCGATCCAGCTCAACTTCACCGGCTCAGCTGGTCAGTCGCTCGGCACCTTCCTCAGCCCAGGCATCGAAATCAATGTCACTGGTGAAGGCAACGACTACGTCGGTAAAGGCATGTCTGGCGGTCAGATCACCATCAGACCACACGCTGGCGCACAATTCGTAGCTCACGAAAACTCCATCGTAGGCAACACCTGTTTCTACGGCGCCACTGGCGGCCAAGCCTTCCTCAATGGTCGTGCTGGCGAACGCTTCGGTGTTCGTAACTCCGGTGCCAAGGCAGTCGTAGAAGGAGTCGGTGACCACGGTTGTGAATACATGACCAACGGCCTCATCGTCATCCTCGGAACCACTGGACTCAACTTCGGCGCTGGCATGTCCGGCGGCACCGCCTACGTCTACGACGAAGATGGTCGCTTCCAGTCACGCATCAACACCGAAATGGTCGTGGCCCTTCCGATCAAGCGCTGCGAAGACAAAGCAGAAGCCAAAGCACTCATCGAAAAGCATGCGGAACTCACCGGCTCACCACGCGCCAAGGATCTCCTCGAAAACTGGGAGAAAACTTGCAAGAAGCTCATCCGTGTCATCCCTAAAACCAAGGCAGCCCTCGAAGCTGCCGAGGAACAACACGAAGCAGCATCCACGCCAAAGGCGTAAACGTGGCGGCGGTTTCCAACCGCCAAGCCAATAATCAATCAACAAAAGCCCGCGAGGAGAGATCCCGCGGGCTTTTTTGTGTCGAAACAATCAGCATAGCGGCAGGAGTGCTCCCGACACGGCAGGAAGCCTGCAATTTCCTGAACTATCAATTGACTGTTCGCCCGAGACAGTTCATGACTTTTCGACTCCACTTCCCACGCTGGGAATTTGGGATGCTTGGCCTCGCGCCAACACGGCACATTGCAGATGTTTAAACACATGACAACACTACTCGCATCATCAGCTAGCAGCGACACCACCATGGTGCTCTTTGCTGGAGTATCTATTCTTGTTCTCCTATTCTGGTACCTCGCTACCGACAAAGACAGAATCAAGCGCAACGTAGGATCTGGTATCGTATTCTTGATCGCCACATTCTCCTTCTTCGCCATCATTTCTCCGAGCAGCTTGCTCCAGGTCATCCAAGGTGAAAAAGAACTCGCCAATGCCCACAACCTACAGGGCGGCATCGAAATCGTCGGCGGTACCGCCTTCATCATCGAAGTGAAGCCTAACGTCGACGAAGAAACTGGCGAGGTCATCGAGCTCACCCCATCATCGATGGACACAGCCAAGGCCATCCTCGAGCGCCGACTCAACGAGTCCGGCACCCTAGACGCCCCAGTCTCCGTGCAAGGCAACCGCATCGAGATCCAAATCCCAAACATCGACCCTGCAGACGCTCAAGCACTCGAGAAAATCCTCACCACCACCGCCAAGCTCACCATCCACAAGATGCACCCGCAGTCACCTAGACTTGCTGGACTCGTGGCTGCCGGTGAAGAAACCATCCCAGGCTACCGCGCCTACCCACAGGAAATCAAAGATGAAGAAGGCAACATCGTAGGCACTCGCCACGTTCTCGTCGAGCGCCGCCCAGGCCTCACCGGACGCGAAGTCGCACGCGCATGGCCAGACCGCACCAGCAACACCCAGGTCTACATCGAACTCACCTCAACAGGCGCAAAGCAAATGGAAACATTCACGCGCTCACTCACCGCCGGTCGCGACCAAATCGTTTCTATTCTCGATGGCAAAGTCATCAACAACGCCACTCTCCAAGCCGAAGTCCTTTCAAAGAACTTCGTCATCAGCGGCCTCGACAACCTCGCCGAGTGTGAAGAGCTCTCCAAGGGCCTCTCCAACCCAATGGAGAACGACATCGAAATCATCGACAAGCGCACCATCTCAGCAACCCTCGGTGAAGCCACCGTCAGCCAGGGCATCAATGCAGGTCTCGCAGGCCTCGCACTCACCGTCGTCTTCGTCCTCCTCTACTACCGCTACTCCGGCATCGTGGCCATCATCGGCCTCGGCTTGAACGTCCTCATCCTCTTCGGCGCCATGGCGCTATTCAATGCCTCATTCACCCTCCCAGGTATTGCAGGCATCATTCTCACCATCGGTGTGGCAGTCGATGCGAACGTACTCATCTACGAGCGCATGCGCGAGGAACTCGCTGCAGGAAAATCCGTGCACGCCTCGATCAAGGCAGCCTACGAAAAGGCCTTCTCCGCCATCTTCGATGCCAACATCACCACCCTCCTCACCGCGCTCATCCTCTTCTGGAAAGCCACTGGCTCAGTCAAAGGCTTCGCAGTGACTCTCACCATGGGCATCTTCGGCACCTTGCTCGCCTCACTCCTCTGCACCCGCGTACTCTTCGCATGGTCGGAAGACAAAGGCATCCTCAAGAAGGTCAAATTCATGTCACTCGTGCCTGAGAAGACCATCGACTTCCTCGGCAAGCGCAAGATCGCTTTCACCCTCTCCGCCATCCTCATCGCAGCAGGCATCGTCACCACCGCCACCAATGGCGGCAGCCACCTAGGTATCGACTTCGTAGGCGGTAGCGTGACTCGCTTCGAAATCCCCGCTGGCCAGTCCGTCAGCCGCACACAAGCACAGGAGATCCTCGACGGACTCAAACTTGAAAAAGGCGCCTCCGCTCAGATCGAACAACCAGCCAACGGCAACGCCTTCCTCACCATCAAAACAAGCCGTGAAGACGCCGACTCCGCAGTCGCAGCCATCCGCGCTGGCATCACAGGCTTCGACGAGAAAAAGGAACAAAGTTCCGCACTCAGCCCAGAAGCAAATGCTGGAACCGACTACGCTGTAGAAGCCTCACAGTCAGAAGTGAGCCCCACCCTCGGCGGCGAATTCCTCAGCAATGCCATCTGGGCCCTAGGCCTCGGCATCTTCTGCGTATTGATCTACATCACCCTACGCTTCGAATTTTCCTTCGCCCTCGGCGCCTTCCTCGCCTTGGTTCACGACATTCTCATCGTACTCGGCATCCTCGTCGTCACCGGTCAGGAGTTCTCACTCATCCACGTGGGCGCCTTCCTCACCATTGCAGGTTACTCGATCAACGACACCATCGTGGTATTTGACCGCCTCCGTGAAGACCTCAAAATCAAATCTGGCAATGTTGCCGATGTCATGAATGCCGCGATCAGCAGCACCCTCTCACGTACCATCATCACCTCGGTCACCACCTTCGTGTCAGTACTCGTGCTCTACATCTTCGGTGGCGCCTCACTCCAGGCATTCTCCTTCACCATCATGATCGGTGTGATCGTCGGCACCTACTCCTCGATCTTCATCGCATCACCAATCGTTTACATCTTCTCCAAAGCGCGTGGCACCGACCTCCGCAAGCAAGTCATGGAGACAGAGCTTCCTAACGCACTCAACCCAGAGGATGTTTAAGCCAAAGCAGCTACTGGCATGCAGCCAGTAGCCGGCATTGTACAATCACCAAAGCGCAGCCTCACCCGCTGCGCTTTTTCTTTGCACGTGACACACTTCACACTTCACACCCCTCAGTTCCCACCACACACTCCACAGCATGCAACTGACCACGGAATGGCTCGGCGACAATATCGACTACCAAGAAGCACTGGCACTCCAAGAAGCCAAGCTCCTTCAGGTACTCGAACAAGATGCCGAAAACACCCACTTCCAACTTGAGCACAGCCCGGTCTACACCATCGGACGCACCCGCGACCAATCATCGCTCAAAAACCCCGAACTCCTGCCACACCCCTACGTAGAGATCAATCGCGGAGGGCAAGCCACCTACCACGGCCCCGGCCAGCTAGTCGGCTACCCCATCGTCGATCTCAAGCCTCTGGGTAAAGACCTCCACACCTACATCCGCGCCATCGAGCAAGGCCTCATCGACGCCTGCAAGGGATTTGGCATCGATGCGCAGCGCCGCGATGGCCTCACCGGCGTCTGGGTAGAGCAGCGCAAACTCGCCTCCATCGGCGTCGGTGTGCGCAAATGGATCGGCATGCACGGCTACGCCATCAACATCACCAAATCCAGCCTTCAAGGATTTCTATCAATCACACCATGCGGCCTAGATGGCGTCAAAATCACATGCGTGGAGCACGAAGCCAAACGCCCCATCAGCACCCAAGAATTCGCCACTGTCGCTGCAAAAACTATCAAAGCCGCTCTCGAAGAGCTAGAATGCTAAGCGCGCGCTGATCGCCCGCGAAAATGCGGCACACATACCCCTAGCTCGAATCATGGCGACACCTGCGTTATAGGTAGGGAAGCTTGTCCCTCAGCCTCCGCAGAACCCAGTTAGGTTGTCGCAGAGCTCAAGGCTTCTCACGCGCTACCGCGAAGAGAACCTAGCGCCCTTGCGCAAGACGGTCCGCGAGAACCTTAGGAAGGCCCGCCGCAAGAATCTTCTTCTGGGTGGTCTCAATGTCGTACTCGAGACGACGGAAGATCACCTTCTTCGCTTCCATGTCGTAAATACAATAGGAAGCGCGCCATTCGCCATCACGTGGCTGACCCACAGAACCAGCATTGATGAAGTACTTCATGCCTGGCTCGATCTCAACGATCTCTGGTGAGGCTTCCTGCACGCGGGAACCACGCACAAAAACGCGCGGCACGTGCGTGTGACCGTGGAAACATACCTGAGTGAACTGGTAGGAAAAGTTAGACATTGCGTCGAACTTGTTTGTCACATAGTTCCACACATTTGGCTGATCGAGCGTGGAGTGCACGATCGTAAAATCTTCGACCTGACGCACCATACGCATGCGTGCTAGCCATTCGCGCTGCTCAGCATTCAGCTGGTCACGCGTCCACTGCAATGCCTCTGCAGCTGTTGGGTTCATCATCTCTAGTGAGTGCTCACCACCGGCATCCTCATCGTGGTTTCCTTTCACCACAGGACAGCCCATCTCCTGAATCTTCTCCAAGCACTTCACTGGATCAGCATTGTAGCCCACCACATCACCTAAACATACATAGCTAGTACAGCCCTGAGACTCGGCATCTGCGAGTACAGTCTCGAGAGCTTCCCAGTTGGCGTGAATGTCTCCGAATAAGGCAATTTTCATGAATGCAGTAGGTAAATTAGGCTGAAATCAGCTGTAGTTGCTAAGAGCAATGCACTGGATAGAATCAAAGGGAAAGAAAAAAATGCTCGTTATCTATAAATTTAAAGATGCCAAATCGTTACCAAACTGTTTGAGCCTAGTGACCTAGCGCATCCAGAAGATCACGCACCCCATAGCGCGGTTTATCCGGATCAGAATCCTTCAAATAATGCGTGAGTAGCTTTACCGCATTCGCCCTAGACCCATAGATCTCTTGGATCGGGATCGCCGGCTCCGCGATCACATTCGGGTGCAACTGAAGCGCGCACAACCCATTACGAAGCGAACTAGGCGCCCCCTCAACATCACTCAAATACAACCTTCTAGCCAGTTGATAGGCGGACTGCTCCTCGCCGGGAATACGCAGCATCGCATAACATTGATCTAACTCAATACGACGGATTCTAGCATCTGTTAGCTCAAGATCATCCAGACAAGATTGTAGAATACCTAACACTTTAGGATAATCTAAAATACGATGTGGGTTCGACCACAAGCGAGCGCGCTCAAGACGCAGCTTCAAATCATCAGGGTTCGCCTCGATCCCCCGTTGGTAGAGCGCATCGCCCCGTGCAATCCACTCGCGGAACCCCTGCTTGCGCTGCAGCGGCGCAAGCGAGGCGTCCTCATGGACATCCGCTGCAGCATTATAGGCCAGATGCCAGGCTCCAGTATTCCAGTAAAAGGGATTGTACGGATCCAGCAACACCACCTCTTCAAGCCGCTCCTCCAGCCCCTCCCAGTCGCGCCCCGAATGGTAGCGGATCACGCCCAACGAATAGTATGCAGCCAAGGCGGGCCGCAGGCTTCCAAAACTAGCAATCCATGCCTTCTGACTCAAACCAGCACGCGCTTCAGCATCAAAGGATGGCGCCATCACTCTATCCTCCTTCAGCTGCGCGCTCAGTCGCCGCTCAAGCGGCAAACGCAACACCCCAAGCACCAACAAAGCAACACCGCAAACGATCAGCTTCCCGAACACCTCACACCTCCTTTTTTCTAAAAATGAACCAAGACAGCACCAAAGCAATCGACACGTGCAACGCCGCCACCAAGCACACGCGCAGGATCAAACCCAGCTCGAGCATGCGCCCCTGAATCGTAGCATCCTCTAGGCTCATGAGCTTAAAATCAGGAAACAAATACGCCACCCAATGCGCCACCGAAAGCACCCTTGACTCACGCCCATGCGCCGCATACTCCGCCATCACACCGCGCGCCTCATCCACCATCAAGCCCACCACCATCACCACCAAGGTCGCCAACAAAGTGAACAAGGTCGAAGTAGAAAAAGTAGACAAACAAAGCGCCACCGCCGCAAGCACCGCAGCCTTCAAAAACACAGCCAACACCCCAAGCTGAAGCCCGACACCCGCCCCGTGCTGACGCAAGGTCGTCACGCGTTCATCAATAAGCTCTTGCGAAAACCCGAGCGCCTGCATCGCTGGCAACTGCTCCGCCAGCATCCCCTCCACCGTGTGCCACAGCGCAGCGCTGAGCAACACATCCATACAAAGTAGCCCAATCGCCAACATCGCCAACACACCAAAGTAGCGCCCAAGCAAATAATCCAAACGCGTCACAGGCTTACACAGTATCGTGTACAACGTCCGATCCTCCACATCCTTGGGAATCAACAACGCAGTAGCAGCGATCGCAAATACCGCAGCAAAAACATTCATGCTAAAGAAGGCCGCCCCCTTCATCACCCTCAAACTCTGCTCAGAGTCCTGAGCCTTCCCCACACTACCAAAATCCACCCATAGCATCCCCAACATGATCGCCGCAAATACCACCAAAAAGTAAAACACCTTCATCCGCAGCACCTGAATAAACGTCTGCCTCGCCAACACACAGACCCGCGAGGGCGACAAAATCATCGTTCGCCCAGCACTAGACACCGTGCCCCCCCTTCCGCTGCGTCACCACATCAATAAAGACCGACTCCAAACTCCGCTCACGCCGCGCCATAGCCTCTACGGACCCACCTTGCTCCACAATCCATCTCCTCAATGATTGCAAGCCAGCATCGTCCAAGCCACCAACGCTTAGCTGCACCTCATCGCCAGCACCGCAGAGTGAATCCACAGACCCTTGCACCACCATCTCCCCCTCATAAATCACTCCCACACGGTCGCAAACCTCCTGCACCTGCTCGAGCAAATGCGAACACAAAAACACCGTCACCCCCCGTCCTTTCAACGACAGAATCAAATCGCGAATCTCGCGCGAACCAATAGGATCAACGCCCGCCGTCGGCTCATCCAATACCAACAACTTCGGATCTTGAATCAATGCCTGAGCCAGCCCAATCCGCTGCAACATCCCCTTCGAAAAACCACTGAGCCGACGCTCCGCTGCATCAGCAAGGCGCACCAAATCCAACATCTCCTGCACCCGGGCCTTCAGACCTCCCCCACGCAAGCCACATAGCTTCCCATAAAACTCCAAGGTCTCACGCGCCGTCTGGTGCTTAAAAAAGTAGGGATTCTCTGGCAAATAACCCACCTGGTGACGAGCATCCACCTTACTCGCATCGTGCCCAAACACGCGACACTCGCCCGCACTAGGCTGTAGCAAGCCCAGCAAAGCCTTCATCGTAGTCGACTTGCCCGCCCCATTCGGCCCTATCAAACCATAGACCTCCCCCTCAGCGATCTCCATCGATAGCCCCTTCACCGCCACCAAGCGCTTCCTCAACAATGCCGACTTAAATTCCTTACGGAATCCTCGGATCTCAACCACCATGTTAGAACTAGCTAGCGCCATCAATGTTGAAAATACGAAGCACACCCCAATTGACAACGATAATCGCGTGCATCCATTCTTGCACATTGCCGCTGGCAGACTAACCTAGTCAAGTCATCGTCCCTAACGAGAATTTTCTATGTCCGAATCCTTCTTCGAAAAAAGCAACAACGTACCGGATACCAACTACGAACAATCGCTGCGCCCACCCGCATTCAGCGAATTCCACGGACAAGACAAAATCAAGGACCGCCTCATGCTCATGGTCGAGGCAGCTCAGAAACGCGATGACGTACTCGAGCACGTCCTCCTCTCCGGACCGCCTGGACTAGGAAAAACCACCCTCGCCAACATCATCGCAGGCGCCGCAGGCACCCAGCTCCACACCACCTCAGGCCCGCAAATCGAAAAAGCAGGCGACCTCGCAGGCGTGCTCACCAACATCCAAAAAGGCGATATCCTCTTCATCGATGAAATCCACCGACTCCACCCAGCGGTAGAAGAATACCTCTACCCCGCAATGGAAGACTTCCGCCTCGACATCATCATCGACTCAGGCCCCTCCGCACGCTCGATCCAGCTCAACCTCCCCAAATTCACCCTCGTAGGCGCCACCACCCGCGCCGGCATGCTCACCTCGCCACTGCGCTCACGCTTCGGCCTCGTCAATCGACTCGATTACTACTCGCGCGACGAACTCGCAGTCATCATCTCGCGCTCCGCCGCCCTCCTAGAGATCGACATCCGCCCAGATGGCGCCAGCGAAATTGCCGCACGCTCACGTGGCACACCACGCATCGCCAACAACCTCCTGCGCTGGGTACGCGACTTTGCCCAAGTCCGAGGCAATGGCATCATCGACGGAAAAACCGCCATCGACGCCCTTGCCATGATCGAAATCGACAACGATGGGCTCGACGAAATGGACGTGCGCATCCTCGAATCCATGATCTACAAATTCAATGGCGGGCCAGTAGGCCTCTCCTCAGTAGCCGTCGCCGTTGGCGAAGACGCCTCCACCTTAGAAGAAGTTCACGAACCCTTCCTCATCATGCAAGGCTTTGTCAAACGCACCCCCCGCGGCCGCGTCGCCCTTCCCGCCGCCTACACCAAAATAGGTGCCTCACCCACAAAAGCTCCAGATGAACTCTTCTAACGCCCACGCGCTACAAGTAGCTCAATCAACCCACTTTGGAAGCCAAAGCCTGAACATCCATCGCCTTAAGAAGATTCATATTCAGGATAAGGTAAAGCACAGGTGTTCAAGAAAGCGGCTAATCCAGGGGCATCAATGCTGAAGGCTTGTAGACATTGAAGACAGGAGCGATGCGACGTGCCCCGAAGGGGTGAAGCTGCTGGAGGAGCAGCTGAATCAATGAGTTCCCGTTTCCATCACCATGCGCGCTTCTGGATACTTTTGTCAAAGCCGGCGTAGGCTCTCACGATGATTGGTAATTGAGCGTTGCTCTAGCGTTTCGCCAGCTTGGTCAAGGATGCAGATAGCGTGAGAACGATCTCCAAGATCGAT
>NZ_KB899264.1 GCF_000378105.1 Rubritalea marina DSM 17716
CTATACAAACCCACACCTAACGACTCCACTCCCTCTCTATGAATCGTTTTGAAGTAACTTGCTATGACGGCAAAAAAGCCAGCTCACAATGTTTTTAGTCCACCTGAGTTATTTCATAAAGTGCGCTTAGACTCGGATCGAGACGTCTGAGACTGGCCGCAGCTTACCTAATTTTTTTTCGTAGCTATGGCCAGGATTGGGATAAGGAAGAACGCCCCAGTACTGCCCCAATAGCTCGAGCTTCACAGCACCAGATGGGGCTTGTTTGAGAGGAATTGGCTTGCTGGAAGTGAAGCAGAGTGCTTGTTGGCCATTGGGTGCGATGGTGGCCTTGGGGAACCCAAACTTCACCTCCGTGCCATTCAGCTCACCATTCTGAATTTTGCATTGTGTTGGCTCAAGCGCTCTCTGACTGAAAAGAAAGTAGCGCCAATAGCTTTGTATCGCCTTGAATGGCAAAGCCTGATCCGGTACGGACAATGTTGAAGCCTTGGATTCCGAACCCTTTGTACTGGGCGGCGATTCAAAATACTCATAGAGCCCGATGCCAGGCTTCCAGGCGAGGGCGGCGGAGTAGACGAAGTGATAGGGCTCGAGGGTGCCTCCCCCATCGAGGGAGACCTCGAGGCTGTACTGGCCGTCGCCGAGGCCTTGGAAGTCGAGGTCGATCTGTCGCAGCAGCTGGAGTTCGGCGGCTTCGAGCGCGAGCTCGCCATTGGCGTGAAGCACGCGGTAGGTGCAGAGCACGGCGGCGCCAGCCTGTAGTCGATCTTGCGCACTGCGGCGCCCGATGGGCGCAGCGGCGATCGCGGCCTCGAGCGAATACGACCATGCGGCGGGCTTGCAGGGCAGGGTCTGCCAGCCGTCTTCACTCAGGTTGTTGGCATAGAGCACGCCTTCGCTAGGAGCTGGTAATTGGGTGATCATGGCAAAGAATGGCCCCTCGGCGCGGATGGTGAAGGCCCGCGAACCTTGCGTGGGCAACTCGGAGCTATCGCCATCCTTACCAATGAGCAAAAAGCCACCAGTCTGGGCTTTGAACTCTAAAGATCCGCCACGCACGGAACTGGCGCTAGAGGCGGCCGGCTCGACCACCAGCCCCTCAGCGAGGCCTGAGTCAAAGTAGGCATGCGGGAAGCTGACTTGGTGGCGTATGGAAAAGGAACAAATCACGAGAGCAGGTCAGGTTTGGGTGTCGATAGAGATCGTGCGGATTGGCCCTTCGTACTCAGGATCTTGCTCATCGAAGAAAGAAATCATGCGCAGTTTGTAGACCACCGAGGGCATGTACTTGGCTCCCAATATCCCCCACATGTGGTTCTGCGCATGAAAGTCCAGTGGCTCCATGCTAAACTCGAGGCGTTCAATTCCATCTGGGAGGCCGGGTGAGTTGGCACGAGTGAACGAGGACTTCGACTGAAAGAACTGCAAGATGAGGGTGAGGTAATTGAGCGCGTCTTTGGCTCGATCGCCTTTGAAGTAGGCGGAGAAGAGAACCATGACATTCACATGTAGGGAATTGTATTGGATTTCCTCAGTGACACCACCACCGGGGATCGGCTGCATCCGCTGCGAATAGGCCAAGGGGTCGAGGGCGAGGTCCACCAAAGTGACGAGCACCACATTTTGCTCGTTGGTGGCGATCGAGCCATCCTGATCGACTACGTAGGAGAGCAGAACCTTACGTTCATCTTCCTGAAGCCCTTGCTGGCGGCAGATGTAGCGATTGAGATCCTCTGCCACGTAGGCTAACAAGTTTCCGATCATTGGCCAGCCTCCTCGTGGTTCACCTCAGAAGAAACCACCTCGGCCTCCTCCACCACTTCAACCACCTCGCCATTCACAACGACCACTTCCTCCTTCTGTTCTACAATCTTTAAGCTGTCCAGCGAAGCAGAGTCCCTGCGGAACACTGCGTTCATTGCATCGTTCCTGAAGATCCACTCTGGCGTGCCACGTATCTGCCCACGTTGCTCATCACTCAATTGATCCATCTCGATTTTCACCTTCTCAAAATTGGCTCCGAAGAGGTTTGCCCCCTCCAAGTTAGCGCCACGCAGATCTGCTCCCTCGAGGCTTGCGCCAAAGAGCGAAGCCCCTTGCAGGTCGGCCTTGATCAAGTTTGCTCCATCCAGTGTTGCGCCGTGGAGATTCACCCCATGAAGCGTCGCAGCGCTGAGGTCTGCGTCACGTAGGTCCGCCTGAAACATCGTGACCGCACTGAGGTCAGCTTGCTTGAATATAGCCCCCTCAGCCTGACAACGATCCATCAAGGCTCGGCCGAGCTTCGCCTGAGTAAGGTCAGCGCGAATGAGACTGGCTGCAATGAAGTTTGAGCGCTCTAGTGTGTTACCCGTCATGGTGACACCATCTAAATGCACTCCATTGAAGTCCGCAGAGCGCAGGTTACAGTCGACCCACTTGGTCTTGGCATCGATTCTTGCCTGCTCGAAGCTGACGCGTTCGAGATCGACCCTATGGAAGAGCGTGCCGGAGAGAGTCGCTTCATTCATGCTTGCTGCATTGAGGTTCGTGGAGGCAGAAACTGTGGCTTCGCTGAGGTCAGCTCCATTGAGGCTAGCACCCTCCATGGCACAAGCTTGCAGTGATGCGCCCCGCAAGTTCGCTTTCTCTAGATTCACTCCAGCCATCTGACATTTCTGGAATTCCGCTCCTTCACACTCGGCCCGGAACATCCCAACGCGTTCGAGGCCTGAATCCGAAAAGAAGGCCTGATTCATCACCGCATTGACCATGCTGGAGCCTCTGAGCTCACAGTGTCGAAAGCTCACCTGTTTCGCCACCACCTCATCCAGCGAGCAATCCAACAGCCATGAGTTCTGAATACTGCAGTTGCTGAGTACGGCGCCATTCATACGCGATTGATCGAGGCGTGTCCGCTCCAGTAAGGCGTTACTGAGATCCGCCCACGAAAAGACACAGGATCCAGCGTGCGAGTCCGTGAGGTCTACATTGTTGAGCTTCGCGCGTATGAAGCTGGCACCATGCATCGCACATTTCTGCATGCGCGCTTCGGAAAGATCGCTATGATCAAAGCTGGCATGATTCAGATGAGCGTGGTCCATTGTGACCTGACGCATCACACTATGATCCATTTGTGCATGAGCCATCTCCGCGTAGCGGAAACTCGAGCGACTCATCCGCACACGGCTGAGCACAGCCCCCTTGAGATTCGCAGAAGAGAGATTTTGCACCGTCAAGGCCTGCCCGGTAAAATTAAGATAATTCAGCGAACGCAACAACATGGGAGTAGGCAGTAACTGCGAGACCCCATAGGAGATGGACGAGGAAATATAGTCCACGCGCTGACCATTCATCCGCATCAACCAGGAGCCTAGCTCTTGCTGATTGTGCTTGCTCCACTCGACAGCTGAAACGCGCTCTGTCACCTGCGCTATTTGGCCGAGCACGATCGCGATCGAAGTTTCAGCATTGAAGGCCCCCGCTCGGAGCACACCAAAGTCCGCATGCTTCATCACCTTGTGGATTGGCACATCATGCTGCACCGCATGCCCAAACATCTCCGAAAAGACTGATTGCCACTGGCAGCGCTCACGCTCACCCAGCGCCTCTAACTTCTCTCGCATGAGACTCGACATAAAGAAGTAGGTGCTTTCAGAAATGGGCGCAAAGGCTGTGAGCGCCGTCCATTCATGCAACTTCTTTTCCAAGGCCACCCCTGCCTCGCGACTGACAATCGCAGCAGTCACACGGAGGATGCGGACCGCGATCAAATAGTCCCAAAACAAAAATTTCTGAATCCCGCCAGAAAGCTCCAGTAATTGATCCTCTTTGAAGAATGTGCGCGCCATCTTAGCTACCGAATCTGCCAATTTGAGATCAACCTGGGCACCTAGCAATTCTGTGAGATATTCGGAATCATTGAGCAAATCACGTAAGGTCTGAGTATCACAATCCCATGTAGTGCCGTGCCAACGCCACACCGCAACCTCTTCTAAGCACAGCAAATACTCCTTCGCTCGCTCAGCTTGGTGCCCGGCGAACTTGCCCATTAAAAAACTGGAAACATGCTGATACAAGGCACTGAGGTCATGCGCCTGAGCCTGAGCCAAGCCAGCCACCTGGTATGCATAGGCAATCAAATCATTGAAGAATGGGCGGCAAGTGAGAGACTCAGCACCCTTTGCCTGAATCATGCTTCGCGGATCCTCCAGAGCCCCTCCCGTGAGCCGGCGCCACTTGTCCCACCATTGCTCATTTTGATCGACCTCCATGAAGCCCCCCTCGGATTGTTTCGGCCACCAAGCCTTCCACATCCCACTAGGCGAGAATGGTAAAATCTCCAATAGGGCCTTACCTCGAAATGTTTCGGCATGATGCTTCGCAATACTCGGCATCCCCACAAAGGCGACGTGCATCCTCGTACTCCCAATATGACTATTGAGACGATCCGCCATGAGGCAGGTCTCACGCACAAAGGTGCTGCCCTCCATCTCACTGCCATTCGATCTTTCGTCAAGATGCTGCACGCCATCAAGCAAGAGCAGCACCTGATATTGCTTGAGAAATTGTGGATCCACAGCACTGAATCCAAATTTGCTCTGGCGCAGGCAGTAGGCACTTAGAGCATCTTCCACGGATTGGTTCAGCTGCAGTTGATCCACCGGAAGTGTGATCACAACACACCCTTGCTCCCGAAGCTCAAGCGCATGCTTGGCCACGAACACGGTACTAAACGTAGACTTCCCCATACCGCGCGCACCGATCACCGCAAGCTTATGGTGCTTCTCTTCCTCACTGAGCAACCAATCGCGTATATGTTCACAGAGCTTCACTCCCACACGCTCCGGTGCAACCCCCTCCCCCTGCTCATTATCGGCCGCTAGATACACCGCTCGCAGATCGATATAGACCTGCTCTAAACTATAGTCGAGCGCCGGTGGCACCTCGCTAAAGCGACGCTGCTCCACGGCCACGTAATCACGCCAGCCCCTATCCCAAGCTTTGCCATCCACAGGGGCGCCCCCTTTGGGAACCACACGCTCCTCAGACAATAGATCCTCAAGCCTGCCTCGTAACTGCGTGCGCAGCGAAACGTGCTCACTCGACGCGCAAATAGCCACACCTGCGGCCCACTCGAGATAGGTCGAAAGCCCCCAATCCACTATCAGATCTTCAGTCATTTCCGGCTCTCCCTCCAACAAACCACACCGCTTCGCAGCAAGCTCCACAAAGCCGTCCAAATCATTCGCCGTCACCGCCGCCTTGCGCACCTTTTCCTCATAAGATGCATGCTCACGCATGTGAGTGGCACACACCGACGACACACAACGCAGTAATGAACGCCACTCCCCTGACTCGTACCCACTCGAATCTGTCGATGACGGAGTCTGCGGTAAGGTCACCAAGATAGCCCCCAACTCGTCAGCCACGTGCTCGACCCTCACCCCGATCAAGGAGCCATTACTACCGCCACAAGATTGCGCATCAAGATCCATAATTATTCAATATGTTAGATTCTGTTAGCCGTAACACACTGGAACACACCGCGAACTAACAATCGAATTGATAGACTGCAAAACCCACATTCTACAACATCAAAAAAATAATTTCAAATACCATTGACGAAGTTCAAACGACTGATAGAGATCTAGAACTAACGGTTAGATCGTTAGCTATTTGTTAGCTAACAAATTTCATCAAACCTCTATTTCCAGTTAAAAAAACCACGTACATAGTCATGTCCAACAAACCCACGACTTCTGGCGACAAGCCATCCGATCAAGATGCGATTTCAGCGGGCAACACCGCGATGCTCCCAGTCACCAACGAGCTCTTCACAGTGCTCGACGACCTAGGCAAACAACAGAACGCAGAACTCGCATCAGAAGATGCAGCTCTGACTGCATTTTTGAATGCTGAAACAAACCTCAGCAACGCTACAACCCAGTTTGCAGGGCCATCCCCTCGCTTCAATGCACCAACATGGGAGGGCAGCACAGCCAATCCGAAGCGCGCATCATACAAAAAGGAATTCACCCCGATCATCCAGGACGTGCTCAACGCACCGACTGCGCAAAGTGATGAGATGGCGATCGCCGAGCAGCAGCTAGAGATCGCGATCAAGGAAGCATTCCAGCAGCAAGCACAATCCAAGAAGCTCGTGCAAGGTGGCAAACTCACCTTCAAGGATGACACCGTAGCAATGCAGTGGGTGGCTGACACCATCATTTCTCTCTCCGGCACGATCCCAGAGGACGTGCAGACAAACCTTGCCAACATGATGATCGCGCGCATCAACGGCATGACCGCGAACACCCTGTATAGCAACCTACAATCTGAAACGGACTACTGGCGCAGCATCACAGCTCTTGAAGTCTCTGGTGGCTCCACCACGGGCTATCTTGAGACAGCCATTGGACAAGCAGAGGTGTATCTAATGAACCTTTGGTCATCCAATTCCGATGCCAAGTCACTCGACAACAACGCCCTCACCGCGAGCACCAACGCTCTGATCAAGGAAATCATTCAGAACAGCAACGCACAGGAAGCATTTGCAGCCCTATCACCCAGTGAGCTTAAGCACTTCCAAGGTCGCATCACCGCAGCAGCGGCTAAGGCTCTCAAGGCGCTCCCGAGTCCTGCCCCCACGACGGCACCTCAGGACAACAACTACAAGGTGGTGAGCCAAGCACTCAGCAACTACTCCAAAGCCAGCAACAACGCATTCCTCAAGGCATTCCCCCAAGCAAAGGGTGAACCATCATGGGACGGCGACTTCTGGTCCATCGTGGAAACAGCCCTAGTGGGTAGCCCAGCCGCCTCAGAGGCTGCGAAGCAAGCAAAGCTCAACAAGATCCTCAACGCGCTTCAGACCACCTACAAGACACTTCCTCGCAACCCACTCAATCCGAATGAGCCAATCACCGACGAGACAGAAATCACCACGTGGGTAGAGACCACCGTCACCACCCTCGCTACCAATAAGGTTGTGACTCAGGCACAGGAAGACATGCTCAAATCTGGTCTTATCGACGAGGTCATGCAGCTCTTCCCTATCCCGGATAAGATCTCTTTCTACGAGACTTTCCAGGACAACCTCGTGGACGCGCTCCTCAACAGCCCAGAGCTCACCACCAGCACCACCACTCTCGAAGACGCCAGCCCAGCGGCGAATAAGAAAGAGGCAAAGGAAGATGCTGAGAAGGTGAAGCACCCGAACCAAGCGGGCAAAACTGACCCTAAGAAAACCAAGGCAGCCAAGCCATCAGACGGCACTGGCCTCCGCCACAGCATCAACACCGTAGCCGGCACTGCGAACTTGCAGAAGCTTGCTCAGAGCGTGATCGAGAATCAAAAGCAAGGTCAGCAAAACTACGTGGCTGAAGTGCTTGCCGACCCGAATCTCACCAAGCAACTCGAAGGTGTGTCCAAGGCACTCACCACAGCGTTGCTCGATGAGACTAAAAAGATTGTCGAAAAAGCCGTCAGTTCGGTATTCATCGGCCTTTCCGAGCAAGGTATCCAGGGGCAGATGATCTCTACCTCCTACGATTACCAGCTCATCAACCGCATCAGCAACTACACCTCCACCTTACTCGAACAGCTCGACAAGCACTACGACGAGGATGTGCCTACCAATAGCACAGAATCCATCGCAGCAGCTCAATCGATTACTGCTGCCTCAGTGAGCTTCAAGAACTACGCTGATGATCTACACGCTCTCGATCAGAGCTACACGGATGCCGCCAGCACCACGAATAAAGATTCCGGCCGCAGCACGCAACAGCTCGACCTATACTTCAAGGGCAATCAATCCAAGGGCACCGAAGCAGACTGGGCAGCCAGCCTCGACGACGTGGCAAACGCTATCTACGGTAGTAGCGGCAAGAAAGAAGCACTCATCCTCACTGCTGAGTACGACGCCGTTCGCCTCGCGGCCGATGCCGCTGGCTTCAGCAGCAACCTCAATGATGAATTCCTTCAGGATCGCTCCAGCGCTGAGGCGGCACTCAACAGCCTACTCACCAACGCGAAGCAACTCTTCGATACCGCTCAGACATCCTATGACAAGCTCTCTGGCGAGTACTTCGATGCTCTCAGCACCTACACCGCATCCAAGGAATCCTACCTAATCGATGAAGCCCTAAGCACTGCATACAGCAGCGCCCTATCAGGCCTCACCTCCATCATGGAAAACGGCAATGTCTCCTACGAGGCGGATTCCATGGCAACCCTCTCATCCAAGAGCTAAACACCCACGCTAAAAAACTCTAAAATTTAAGATATTATGTCAGCAACAGCTTCTAAAGGCTCCAAGACACCAGCCATCAACGACAACATGGCAGGCACCAAGGCGCAGCAGTACATCAACACGCTCCATCAAGAGCTACAAACTGCGACCAACAACTACAACTCACAGAACACGATCCTCTCCAAGTATGTGACCCAGCAGAAAGACTACACCACCAAGAGCGCCAACGCAGAAGCACTCTTTGAGCGACTTGAATCGAACCTCAAAGATGCCAAACAAGCACAAAAAGATGTAGAAAAAGTGGTCACCTTCTTCTCAAGCCAACAGGCTGCAGTAGCAGAGATGGTAGGACACGCTAAGGATATGTCCACCCACGCTTATGAGTCACTTTGCTTCCTCGTGCACCAAGGGGTTGGCCGCGTCAATGCCTCGAACACCGTGATCAACGGCGACAACAAAAAGTTCGAAGATAGTAAGCACTCCGACACACCGCCACCATCCAACGTACCACAACCATGGACCAATTCTGTAACGGGCGCCATCGGCACAGCCCAAGCATCCGGTGCAGCAGCCGTCACGGCTGGTCAGGACGCCTGCAAAGCAGCCTTCCAAGCCTACATCTCCAACCAGAGCATCTACTCACGTACCACCTCGTATCTCAGTAGCTTCAGCTCATTCTCCAAGCAACTTCAGAGCCTTCACAATCGCCTCGTCAAAGAGACTTCTCTCGCCAAGCACCAGGCGATTCAACTCAAGGCCCAGCTCGACATGATCAATGAGCGCGTGAAAGCACTCAACACCCTCGTCGACCAAAAGAAGATTGCCATGGATGAAGCGCAGAACAAATACAACGCGGCGCAGCAAGGCGCCTCCTACGCAGGCTAATCAAGCCACCAATGACGAGCCAAGTGATGACAGGCTCCAGCTTCCTGCGAGCCTGTCATTTCCCTTGGTAGGTTGAACACCAAACCCACCCACCAACTCGCATTGATTGATCAAACTCAGATTCAGGTTAATTCTATGATGAATGCTAATAATCCTATGACCCCTGGGGTCTATACGGTTGAGAAAAGTGCTTTCCCACCCGCTGTTGCAGAGGTACCGACTGCAATCCCAGCCTTTATCGGCTACACCGAGTTTGCCACTAAAAATGGCAAGCCGCTCACCGAGCCGCTCTTGATTCAGTCCATGGCTGAGTACAACCAACACTTCGGTGGACCACCACCATTCCAGTACCCGATCCAGAAGCTCACTCCGCCGAGCCCAGGCGTGGCGCCAGCCGGCTACGACTTCGAAATCAATGACAATTATTACAAGGTAGGTCAGGCCGGCCCAGGAAATACCTTCTACCTCTATCACTGTCTTCAGCTGTTCTATCAAAACGGTGGCGGCCCGTGCTACATCGCCTCTGTAGGCACCTACTTTTCCACTGCGCCGAGCCTCACTCCGGGAGCTCCGCCAGAGGTGAGTCCCACCATTCCAGACAAGGATCACTTCCTCGATGGCCTTGCGATGCTGCCACGCATCCAGGACCCGAAGCCCACCATGATCCTCACCCCGGACTCCCTGGTCCTCGATCAAGCAGACTACTACACCGTGCAGGAGCAAGTACTCATGCAGTGTGGCGAGCTCAAGGACCGCGTCGGCATCATCGATGTCTACGACGGCAACCTCACCAACGAGGACGCCGGCGTCATCGACAACTTCCGTAACATGATTGGCAACAACAACATGAGCTACGGAATCTCTTACTACCCATTCCTCGACACCACCATCGTAGAAGCCAGCCAGGTGACCTACGCCAACGTCGACCAAAGCAAGAGCAACCCAGACGCCACCGCACTCACCGACATCTTCCCTGGCGCCCAGGCCCTCAATAGCTTGGCCTCCATGACCGAAGACCTCAAGAATGTGGAGCAGCTCACCATCCCAGCGCCGTACAACTTTGGCAATGCGACCCCGCCGAGCAGTGTGCCATCTAAGGCAACTCCTGGTGTGGGACCGTATCCTAACTGGAATGTGGCCTTCAGCGCAGCAACCCCGCCGACTCCAACAGACTTCGCCAGCAACCTCAGATGGCAACTCAACGTGATCTACTCGATGGCCTTCACCCTGAGCCAGCTTGGGGCGAACAAGTCTCTTCCTTACCCATCCGTGAAGATCAGCTCACAGGACCTCATCAGCGGCATTGATGCGATGATGAAGCCATCTGGCTACCTCGCAGGCTTGCTCTACGGCTTGGCTCCATTCGATTCAAACTTCGTGACAACCGGCGGCAAGAAGGGCCTCGGAATCCTCACTAGCAGCACCCTTCCAAAGGCGTGCTCAACTGTAGCTGGTTCCAAGGCTCCTACGATCTCCACCGCGAATCCGTATCCTGCCACAGCCACCACACCGGCGACCCAGTACGGCATCATCAATGCGCAGATTAAAAAGGTCTTCGCCGCGATGAGCAATGCCATCAGCCAGGTGACCACACTCGCGAACACCTTGCTCACACAGTACAACACCTCGTTCGAAAATCAGAATTCGGACTACAAGAACCTCATGGCCGGCATTGCCAAGGAAGCTTCCTTGCTCCCTCCTGGCCCTGCGCTCGCAGGGGTGATGACCATGGTGGATGATAGCGAAGGCGTCTGGGTTTCCCCAGCCAACATCAACATCAACTCCGTCACCCAACCAGCGGTTTCTATCAACAACGACGAGCAAGCTAGTCTCAACGTCGACGTCATCGCCGGCAAATCAATCAACGCCATCCGCGCCTTCACCGGCCGCGGCCCTGCCATCATCTGGGGTGCTCGCACCCTCGACGGCAATAGCCTCGACTGGCGCTACGTATCGATCCGACGCACCATGATCATGATCGAACAATCCGTGGCCAACGCCGCGTTCCAGTTCGTCTTCGCCCTCAACAACGCCTCCACATGGAAGACCGTTGAAGGCATGATCTCTAACTTCCTCCACAACCTCTGGAGCGCAGGCTGCCTCCAAGGCGCCTCACCTGCAGACGCCTACTCGGTATCCGTTGGCCTCGGTAGCACCATGACTCCTGTCGATATCCTCGAGGGCATCATGCGCGTGGAAGTCAAGGTGGCCATCGTCCACCCAGCTGAGTTCATCATCATCACCTATGAACAAGAAATGGCGAAGAGCTAACAAGCTCGGCTACTCACTAACAATCTATAACATTTCACACTAAGCAATTATGTCCACAGACGGCAGCAAAGAAAATGCGATTTGGCCAATGCCACAGTTCTACTTCCAAGTGAAGTGGGGCTCTACCGAGATCAACTTCTCAGAGATCAGTGGTCTCGATAACGAGGCTCAGATCATCGAATACCGCCACGGCAACAGTCCGGTATTCTACCCAATCAAAATGCCAGGTTTGGGTAAGGTAAACAACGTCACCATGAAGCGTGGCGTGTTCGTTGGCGACAACACCTTCTGGGAGTGGTTCTCCAAGATCAAACTCAACACCGTAGCCCGTGTCACCGTGACCATCAGCCTCCTCAATGAAGCTGGTAAACCAACCATGACATGGACCCTGCGCAATGCTTGGCCAACCAAGATTACCAGCACGGGAATGAAATCCGATGACAGCTCGGCCGCCATCGATCAGCTCGACGTGGCCTTCGAGACCATGGAGATCGCGAACCAAAACAACGCATAAGCCGAGTCCCCTTGTCAGGTTCATCCTCAGGTAGCGCTTTGTACCCCGCCGTTAACTTCCACTTCGATGTGAAGTTCAATGGCGGGGACATTAACGCCGAGGGTGGCTTCCAACAAGTCTCAGGACTCGAAGCCAAGTTAGGTACCGAAAAGGTGAAGTCGGGAGGCCCCACACCATTCTTCGACCTACCAAGTCCAGCGTCTTACCAAAACCTCAAACTCACCCGCGGAGTCATGAAAGGCTCCTCACTCAGGCACTGGGTCACTCAAGCCATTTATAACTTCGAGTTCACCCCGATCACAGTAACAATAATTCTGCTAGACGAAGAGCAGAATCCGATTATTACTTGGACCGCCTACGACGCTTGGCCGGTTTCTTGGAAGGTGGACGACCTCAATTCTGAGAGCGGCAAGGTAGCCATCGAGACCTTTGAGCTAGCTTTCAGTAGGCTCACCACAAAATTTAAAACCTAAGGCTTTCTAGCAAGTTCCCACTCATTCATGCCTGTAGAAATTAGAGAAGTGATCATCCGGGCAGAAGTGACCCAGGCTCAGCAACCGAGCAGCTTTGCAGCGGCTCCCCCCTCGCAGCTCACGCCGGAGATGAAACGCCAAATCAGCAACATTTGCGCGGAAGAGATCAAGCAAGCCAAAGAGAAGATCCAAGGCCAGATGAGCGTGGATCGATTTGAGCGATAGTCGCTATGCCAGAGCAACTCACCATCACCGCCTACAAGGACTACAACTACACCGACACTACCGGCAAGTTTGAGGTCTTGGTGAATCCGGCTAACTACGACACCAAGCAAAGCATCCAGTACGCTGAAGAGCAGGCGCTGGGCAGCCCCGGCTCCGAGCCTCGCTTTCAGAGCATTCCTTCAGAAGACTGCAAGCTCACCCTACTCTTCGATGGCACCGGCATCATTCCCTCGCCACCTGCCAGCCTCAAAGGCAAATCAGTTCCCGAGCAAATTGACGCTTTCCTCAAAGTCACTTCCGACTACTCGGGCAACATCCACAGCCCACCACCCCTAGAGCTGGTGTGGTCGGACTTCACCTTCAAAGGCGTGCTCGCCGACATGAAGGTGAACTACAAGATCTTCAAGCCCGATGGCACCCCGGTGCGCGCCGAGGTAGACGCCACCTTCAAGACCGCTTCCTCCACCCAGGAGTCCTTGCTGCAGGCAAAAAAGTCGTCGCCCGACATGACCCACATCAAGACCATGAAGGCGCAGCAAAGCATCCAACATTTCTGCCAACAAATCTACGGCGGTGAGAACTACTTCGTCCAAGTAGCCACGGCCAATCAGCTCGACCACCTGCGCGGCAACAAAGTCGGTCAGCAGTTGGTCTTCCCGCCACTCGTCAACAAGTAACAATGACCGTCAAAAACAAAGAAATTGTTACTACCAAGATCTTGGTGAGCGGCTCGGCCATTGCCGACACGATCCAGGTGAAGGAGATCCAGGTGCAATCGAGTCTAAACCGCATCGCCGGAGCACGGATTGTCATCCTCGATGGCTCACCCGCCAAAGCCACCTTCGAGGTCAGCAGCGGCAGCACCTTCGTGCCGGGAAACAAGATCGAAATCCAAGCCGGCTTCGGCACCCAAACCAAGACGATTTTCAAGGGCCTGATCACTGCGCAGTCCATCTCAGCCATGCAAGATCGCGGCTCCGAGCTCGTCGTAGAATGCCGAAATGAAGCACTCAAAATGACGCTCGGACGCAAGAGCGGTGCCTTCACCAAGCAAAGCGATAGCGACGTGATGAGCACCCTAGCCTCGCGCAATGGAGTCAGCGCCACCGTCAAATCCACCACCCCTGAGCTTGAGCAATTGGTGCAGTATTGCTGCACCGACTGGGACTTCCTTCTCACCCGCGCGGAGGTCAATAGCTTGGTGGTCGTGACCGACGACGACAAAGTCACCGTCGCCGCGCCGGAGACCGGCAGCTCCGTGCTCACCCTCACCTACGGCGACGACATCGTTTCGATTGAAAGCACCATGAGTGCCGCACATCAGTTAGAATCTGTTTCGGCACAATGTTGGGATTACTCTTCGCAGCAAATGGTGACTGCCAACGCCACCTCGCCAAGCGTGCCAAGCCAGGGCAACATCACCGGCGACACCCTCTCTGAAGTCCTCTCCCCGAAGAAGGTCAACCTCGTCACCACCTCGAGGTTAGAGACGCAATCGCTTACGAACTGGGCCAGTGGCGAATTCCTCAAATCGCGCCTTTCAAAGATCCGCGGCACGGTCAAATCCTTTGGAAATTCCGATGTCAAAGCCAACACCGTCATCACCCTCAAGGGCCTTGGCGATCGCTTCAATGGCGACGCCTTTGTCTCTGGTGTGGAGCACCGTATCGAGGACGGCAACTGGTGGACCCAGATCACCACTGGGCTCAACCCACGCTGGTTCGCCGAAGAAATGGAGCCGAGCTACCGCCCAGCCGCAGGCCTCTTGCCCGGCATCCGCGGGCTTCAAAACGCCATAGTCAAGGCCATCACTCAGGACCCCGACAATCAGATCCGCGTGCAAGTCACCGTGCAAAGCATGACTGCCGACTCCGAGTCGGGCGAGCTCTGGGCACGCTGGACGCAGCCCTACGCCACCAATGGCGCAGGCTTCTTCTTCATGCCTGAAATTGGGGATGAAGTGATCGTCGCCTTCCTCAATGAGGACCCGCGCTTCCCAGTGATTCTCGGCAGCCTCTACAGTAGCCAGATGTCGCCACCCACCCAGCCTGCGGATGACAATCCGATCAAAACCATCGTCACCAAAGAGAAGCTGACCATGGAGATGGACGACAAGAATAAGGTCATCACCATCAAGACCCCCGGCAACAACCAATGCATCCTCAGCGATAAGGATCAGTCGATTACCATCGAGGATCAAAACAACAACAAAATCACCATGAGCTCGAGTGGTATCGAGATCAAAAGCGCCAGCGACATCACCCTCAATGCCACCGGCGAACTCAAGGTCAAGGCCGCAAGCCTCAGCGCTAGCTACGAAGGCGAAGCCCAGATCAGCGCCGATGCTGCGATGACCATCAAGGGCCTCGATCTCAACCTCACAGGAGATGCTTCATTCAAGACCTCCGCCCCGCAGGGACAGGTCTCCGCTGATGCCGTCTTGACTCTTCAAGGGGGCATGATCAACATAAACTAACAAATACTAACAAAACCCAACAATGCCTCCAGCAGCAACCATCACCAGCATGCATGTGTGTCCGCAAGTGACGCCAGGATTGCCCCCCATACCGCACGTGGGTGGGCCAGTGCTCGGGCCTGGAGAACCGACAGTATTGATCAGTGGCATGCCGGCAGCGCGCGTGGGTGACATGGCTCTCTGCGTGGGTCCGCCCGACAGCATTGCTTCAGGCTCTGCCACGGTGATGATCGGCGGTAGCCCAGCGGCTTTCCTTGGCAGCGAAACCGAGCACGGCGGCACCATTGTGGTGGGAATCCCTAACGTGATGATCGGCGCATGAGTGCAGCAGAAGACAAAATCATAGGCTCCAGTTGGGCCTTCCCGCCGCGCTTCAACCAGCACGAACAATCCGCGGTGATGGTCACTGGCGCGGACAACATCGCCCAAAGTTTGAATGTGCTCTTTGGCACCCAACGCGGCGAACGCCTGCTCGTGCAGGAATACGGCTGCGACCTTTCTTCACTGATCTACCGCCCCGTCAGCGCTTCCACTGCTGCGACTCTGAAGAACCAAATCGAACGCGCCATCGTACTCTACGAACCGCGCATCATTCTGCAGAAGCTAGTGATAGACACTAGCGACAGCATCAATGGCAAGGTCAGCATCCGTATCGACTGGATCGAGGAGAAAACCAACAACCGCCGCAACATGGTATTCCCATTCTACGCGGCTGAAGGAACGCTCATCCCAGCCAAGTCCTAGCGTCTAACCCACGATGACTCCCCGCCACCACGATGCAGCAACGCCCAACCGGAACCACTCAATCAGCTCGCCTATCTGCGCAAGATATGGCGGTGGTTCCGAGCGTGGTCGACAGCTCTGAAGCACAGTTTCTCAACTTCGTGCAGGACTTCGCCAAGGTCCTCAAATACTGGAATGCTCAGGGCAACACCGAGGGCAACTGGCAGCCCTTCTTCCGCTCAGATGTGAGCTTTGTCCTCGCAGACATCGGACGCTATCAAGTCGCCCCGGTGCGCAAGGCGATGCGTGCACTAAAGAAGCGCTTTCTAGCTACCACGCGCTACCCAGAACAGGAACAATTGCTCGTAGAATTCTATGAGCTGCTCCTCACCGAGGCGCAGACTCTCGGCCAGTGGTACGATCGGCTTTCCACGGCGAACAATGCGGACTCGGGCCTCAATGACTTCTTCATCGAGCGCACTCGGAGTAACCTCCACGGCGGCTTCCAATCCTTTCTCAGCAGCTACGATGTCCTCTGCAGTAGCCTCGACACCTTGCCCAACAAACTGGCCGGCAAGGACATCTCGCAGATCACGCAGAACGTCATCATTCTCTTTCAGCCCTTGGTGAACCCGCAGGCTCAAGAAATAAGCTCGCCCGGCAATGGCCAAGCAGCGAACATCGAGAGCTTCTGGATCTACTACGAGCAATTACTCCACTCCCTGCTGACCACGATCACCCAGGTGCTGACTGCCACACCAAAGTTCCTACAAGACACGCTCAGTACGCCGAACCATAGCCCGCAGGTCGCTTTGCTTCTCGGGTTCTATCAATTAATGGGACCTGCTAGGGAGCAACTCAACCAACTCTCGGCTCGCCAGCTAGACTTCTACCTCAACAAGGTACTGCAACAAGCGCCGCTGAGCCACACTCCGGATAGCACCTTCCTTTCCTTCCAAATTGCTAAAGGAACCAGCCCCTTCATCCCTGCGGGCACTTCCTTCCTAGCAGGCACTAGCAGCGCGGGAGCTCCGATCCTCTACAATACCGAAAAAGACCTCTCGCTCAATCAGGTCCAACCCAAGGCCTTCCAGACCGTTTACAACGGCACCAAGAATAACTCTTTAAGGCAGGCGGTACGGGGAACGGTGACTGCCAATCCGATGGCGAACTCGGCAGATGGGCTCGGCGCAAAGATCACCCAAAAGCCAGCCTCTTGGCCGACCTTTGGCCTCACCTCCCAGCAGGCACCAAACAACGTGGTCGACAACCCAGCACAGCTCGGCTTTGCCATCGCCTCCCCCGACCTGTATCTCTCTGATGGTCAGCGCCGCGTCCGATGCTCAGTCTTCACCAAGGACGAGGACATCTCCGCCCTCGCCACCGCCATCAAGTCGCTGCAGCTTCCGAAGCTCAAAGCGCCGGCTCTGAGCTCCACGCAACAGGCGCAGCTCAATACTTGGAAAGATAAATACCAGCAGGCGATGGAACTGCGGCAGGAATTGCTCGAACAAATCGATCCCAAGGCCAACCCTGCCGCTGCTCCAAAACCGCCTAGCTCAGACAACCCGGATCCACAGCCTGCAGCCCCCTTCAACCCTAACCTCAACCCCTTCGTTGAAGCGCCCGCCCCAGCCCCAGAGAAGAAACCCAAGCATGGATTCCTCAGCAAGCTAGGGAGCTTGTTCCACCACCATCACAAGCCGCAACCCAAGCCAGCAAAACAACCTAGCAGCAAAGAAAATGCGCAGAAAAAAGAGGCTCATGCTAAGGCCCTCAAATTCTCACAGCTAGAACAAGAATTTGATACTCTAGAGACGACCTTCAATGCAGCCTATCAAGAATGTGTGCGGACGATTTCCAGTATCAGCGGGCGCGACCCACTGCCACTCGATGATTGGTTAGACGCCTGCATCGAGTGCGTGATCTTCCAGATCAAGTACCACCTCCTCAACAACCACCACGCAGCCAATGTCACCCATCACGTCCACCCGAAGCATGACATCCTCCATTCAAGCTTCATCAAGGACCTTCAAAAAACACTAGGCAAAGCACTCAGCCCGAAGGCCGATGCACTGGGCAAGCTCAAGTCCCTCGCAGACATGACCGGCCACGCAGAGCTTGCCAACAAACTCACAGGAGTCAGCGACAGCCTCAACCAAATCGCGGAAGAAACGACCGGTGAATCACTCAGCAAAGACCTTGCCTCTGCCTCCAAGATCACCGACTACTTCAAAAAACTCGGGAAAAAACAGACCCCGAAAAAAGCGCAAGCGAGCATCAATGAGGAGATCAAACAGGAGCTGCAAAAGCTCGGCGATGAATCCCACACCGAGCAAGTAAAAGACCTTGAGCTCCAATTGATGGAGGCGCTGGATCGCACCAAGGCGGTCACCCATTCGATCTTCAGCCAACAATGGTTGGTACAAATGCGCAGGCAGATCCAAGAGCTTGAGACCAAGCTCATCGATGCTTCCACTCACGCTCTAGCAGTCACACCTAGCACCTTCACCCAACAGAAGTGGCAATTGCTCTCAGAGATGGTTCCCTTCCTTCAGCAACTCCAACAAGAACATCCAGCCAGCGCCAAGGCACCCGGATCTGACGCCGCGGGAAAACCTGCAGCAGCGCCGAAAGAGGAAAAACCCAAAGGGCTCTTTGGTAAGTTAGAGGCCGATGTAACACACGTCGGCGACTCGGCCATCGCTAAGAAGGCAGAGTCAGAAATCCACGAGCTCACGGACTCGTCACTCGCTCAATCGGTAGAGAAAAAAGCCGAAGGCGTGGTTGAATCCAAGCTAGGGGGGGCAGTCAGCGCGGGTGTGCATGAGTTAGAGCACCTGATCCCAAAGCACAGCAAGGCGCTCGACGACACCATCAACACCCTAGCACTGGCCCACAAAGGATGGAGCCACGTCAATGAACTCTTTGGCGACCTAAAAAGCGACGTCAGCAAGCCCCTGCTCAAGCACCTCGAATCGCACGTCACGCCGCAGAACCTCAACAAGCAATGCTCGACGATCCTCGGCATGACCAACAAGGTCCTCGGTGTCGTCGAACCCTTTGCATCGAAAAGCCAGCAACAAAAGATTGGCTCTTTGAATGATAAGATCGACGGCCTGCAGCAACGAATCAGCACCATCGATCAAAGCCACGTGCTGCAGACCAAGCAGCTCAGCTCATTGATCGACGCCAGTGCTGACAAACTCAAAAACCAACAAGACCGCATCGAGCAGGCACTCAAGAATGCCTCCTTGTTGAAAGCCCTCGGACAACAAGCGCTCGGCGACCTACCTGGCCTGGGCAAGATGCAGCATCATCAGCCGAGTCCTGACGCCGCAACTCCAACTAGTTCGGATGGGGGCGCAGGCACCGCGGCTCCGCCAGCACCGAGTGAGCCCATGGTCACCGCCTTGCTCGACCTCAACAAGCGCCTTCGCTACTGGGCAAAAGATGGAGAAGTAACGACTCCAACAGATGCTAACACAAAAACTGGAGACAACTCGGCAGCCACAGCTCAGACGAACAACGCAGACGCTTCAGTAGCATCCACTGCCACGACAAGCGCGGCAGATCATCCAAGCCCACCACCACCACCACCACAGGCTCCTCCTATTTTCCCAACAGAAATCGACTGGAGCACCCTCAACACGATTCTGCAGTCGGCCTTTCAGGTGGAATACAGCAGCGCCAAAGGCTGGAAGACTCCAAGTACCTGCCAAATCGGCTGGACCTACCAGCTGCCAGAGAAGAGCGCCAGCGACCTGAGCCCAACAAAGAGCGGCCTGCTCTACGACCTCAGTCTCGATGCTCTAGCAGCGGCTCCAGCGGCGTGGAGTCAGAAGAGCTGCGGTGGCAACCTAGGCACCACTGACCCCGCCCTCAAGTTCACGATCCAACAATCGATGCACCTCAGCGAGGCTACAAAGGACACCCTGGCACTCAACCCCTACCCGCTACTGGCCCCACTCGAACTAACGGAGATCGAGCTACTAGGCGACACCGTCGGCACGCGCAACTTCACCGCGCAAAACCAAATCTCAGCACTCAACCCGAAGAAGCCTTTCGCCCCCTTCGGCGAACAAGCGATCCAAGAGGCGGAGTTCTATCTCGGCAACAACGAGGCCTTCAGCAAGAAACTCGATTACCTCAGCCAGGAGATTGAATGGTACAACATACCAAAAGCTGCAGTTGGCTTCGCCGAGCCCTATGATCTCTACAACCGCTTCGGCCCGAGTGGCACATGCTACACCAATGCCAGCTTCAAGTGGTCGCTCGACATCCTCAATCAAGGGACATGGAGTCCCCTAAGTTCCGTCCCAGTTCAGATCACCGACAAGGACTCCGAGAGCGCGATGAGCAAGGCAAACACCAGCGACATGTTCGAGTGGCTCCAGCTGCCTTTCACCAACAGCACTCTCTATCAGAGCCACACGAATTTCGAACCAAAGCGTCCCTCCTTGGTGAAGCCGCCTGCTTCGATGAAGTTCAACGCAGCAGCATTTTCCTCGTGGCAATACCTCCCGATGCCCCAGCTTCCAGGCTTACCGCAGATGTCGCCGCTAGACGTGGGGCCTTTGTTGCCAAGCACCTTGCTCATCATCGACCCGAAGGGACTTGGCCAAACGACGAACACCGAGGCTCCGAGCAGTTTTTCTAGCAAAACAACATGGAGCGATGCGAGCCAAAGTGGCTTCCTGCGCTTCACCTTGCAGCAGCCCGAATACGCCTTCGGTTCCAGCCTCTATCCAGAGGTTTTAGCCGCTATCAATGGCGCTAACATGACCCGCATGGTCGACCTTGTCGCCTTCCGCGCATTGAAGCCCGACAACCAAAAAGCGCTCATTGAAATCTGGCAATATGAGCTCGAGCAACAAGCCGCCCAGTGGAAGAAAGAGGACGCTGCCGACAAGAAGGCTGAGAGCGATAAGGCAAAGAAAGACAAACCCAAGCCCCCACCGCCACCGAAAGGCCCGTCGCTTCTACACAGCATTGCCAAAGGCCTCGAACACGGCTTGGTCGGTGCCGCAATCGATGGCATCGGCATCGCCGAAAAAGCCACAGCCCTCAGCCCAGAGGGAGCACTCGTGAAAATCTTGGGCGACTTCGCGGGTAAAGAACTCCACCACCTCACAGAAGACCCACCGCCGTCATCACACCCTGGCACTCCTCATCAGCCGAACGCGCCGAAGCCTCCAGCCATCGACACCAACAAGGTCTTCAAGCCACTGAAGCCCCCACCATTGCCGTGGGTGCCGAAAGTTAAGTCGATCGTGAGCAACTACGGCAGCCATGAAGCGCTCAAGGTAGCGACCCCATCAGATTCTAACATAACATTCTACCAGCTTCAGCCATTTGGTTGCAGCGCGCCTCTAGCAAGCACTAACAGCAACGTGGAGACTACCCCCTTGTTGGCTCGTTTTGACGACCAAGCCTACCTCTTCATCGGATTGGAAAATGTTGAAGCACCACAGACCATCACCTTGCTCTTCGAACTGGATGAGGCCACTGGTAACCGCAAGTTACCGGCTGCGAGCCCGGAGCTAGCCTCCCTCACCTCGAATGGATGGGAGACACTGCCACAGACTCAATGGCAGGATGGCACCGCTGGATTGATCAAATCGGGCGTCCTCTCCGCGACCTTGCTGTCAAAACCGGCGAGCAGCACGAGCTTGTTTGAGAATACGCCAAGCCTCACTTGGCTACGTCTGAGCGTGGCCGAATATGCGAGCGCAGCTTGTCAGACCCTCAATGTGTTGAGTCAAGCAACGGCGGTGGTATACAGCAGCGGTGCAGACCTCGACACCCACTTCAATGCTCCTTTGCCTGCCGGCACCATTTCCAAGCCAGCCGCGCCGATCCCAGGAGTTACCAAGACGGTCCAGCCACTCGCATCCAGCGGCGGCGTTCCGGCAGAGACTCAGCCCCAGTTTCACGCACGCGTGGCCGAGCGCCTACGCCACAAAGACCGCGGCATCACCCGCTGGGACTTCGAACACCTCGCACTGCAGCAATTCCCGAAGCTACGCGCGGCCCTCTGCCTCAACAACACCAAGCCAGCAGCAACAGGGAGCAGCACCCACCCAGGAGCCACCACTGTCGTGATCTTCCCAGAAATCAGTGCCCAGCAAGCACCACTTTTTCCACTAGCAGAGCACGCTAGCATCATCGAAACCAAAGCATTCCTAGCGGCACGCTGCGATTCTTTCCTTGATCTCACCGTTTGTAATCCCGAGTACCAATTCCTCATGGTGGAGGCGGCATTGAGCTTCACTCCAGGCTACGACCCAAGCCATTACCTGAAGCTACTCAACCAAATGTTGGTCGATGCCATCGCCCCGTGGAGCCAGAGTGGTTCGACTATCAATCCTTTTGAAACCAACACCACGCGCGACACCTTGTTGCAGAAAATCCAAGCGCAAGACTACATCCAATCGGTGCAATCCATCAGCCTCAGCATTGCGAGCAGCGCCGCGGGCGACGATGCCCAGCCGTTAGAAGTGCAAGGGAGCGAGGCGATCCTACCCGCCAATACCTGGGGCCTCATTAGCTCGGTGGAGCAACACCAGCTCAGCATTGCCACAGGCCCTAGCAAACCACTAACGAAAACTAGCAGTTCAACTTCTAGTAAGACCGTTAGCACGCCCTCTCCTGCCACCACCGCTCCTCCGGCGGGCAACACCATCTTCATTGGAGCCTCCTCATAACCATGGTCACCACGAACACAAGCACCAGCATCAGCGGTCCCGGCCAACTCCCAGAGGAGCTTAATTTTCGCATCCTCAAGCAACTCGGCTTGGACAGCATCATCGAGTCCGGCTCACAGCAATGGACCGACTACAACGAGCATGACCCGGGGATCACCATCCTCGAGATCCTGACCTTGGTGGCCACCGACCTATCGTACCGTAGTAAGTTCCCGATCGAAGACATCCTCACCATCGGCCCCGCTGCCAATGGTGGAACGAATTACTTCCCAGACCAATTCTACAGCGCCGCTGAGATCCTTAGCACCAGCCCGGTCACTCTCACAGATTTCCGCAAGGTCATGATCGACCTGCCCGGCATCGCCGATGCCTGGGTGACTCCCTGCGATGCCCAAGGCAGCGCCATCCAAGGGCTCATCGACATCACCCTTGCACCGAGTGATGCTCTGCAAAAGGGGCTCGCCTCCTATCAGGCGATGCGCACCGAGCTCAACGAGACTGAGACCACAAAACTCAAGGCGGACCTCAAGACTCTAGCTGCAGTCCCTGAAGGTGAGACCATCCCCATCCCACGTAGCCTCGTCACCCTCTTGGTTGACCTCTGGGGACTCCCGCCACGCAACGCGGCCGACCTCAAGATTGCGCTCGATGCCTACTTCCACGTGCTGCCCGATCAACTGGCTGAGATCACTCTCAAGCTAAGCTGCTTCACCCTGCCGCAGGGGATTGACGGCGGCTCACGCGATCAACGGATGGATCAACTTTATGGGCTGCTAGAGAATTTATTCTTCAGCAAGCGTCTACCCGACGACCATTGGCTACCACTTGGGCTGCGCGCAGTGCTCGAGAATATCCGCAGCGCGGCCGAGCTCCAACAGAGCACTCTAGCGGCAGCAGAAATGCTCTATCTGGAACACCGCCCCCTAGGCAGAGACCTACGCAAGGTCACCCTATTGGAGCCCGTTCCTATCTTGTTCAAACTCGACCTACAATGCACCCCAGGTGCCGACCAAGAACAGACCGTAGCCCAGGCACTATTCACGCTGAAGCAGACACTCTCGTCGGCAGTCCAATTCCTCAGTCTGGAGCAGATGATGGAGCTTCAGGCCAACGACACCAATGCAGTGTTCAACGGCCCGAGCCTGCAGCATGGGTTCATTGATGACGCTCAGCTCACGCCACGTGTGCCATTCTTGTTAGCTAGCGAATTGAGCAACGCGATCCGCCACCTACCGGGGATCTTGCACATCAACCAACTGCACTTCGCTTTCAGTACGAATGGTAGAACGCCCGATGACTACGAGTGGACCGACGCAGCCGTAGTACCCGCCTCCAAGCTTCCGGTGCTCGGGCCCATACAGCACAACCATTGTAACCTGACGCTGTCCGAAGAGCAGCTGCAATACGCCTTCGACACCCTCATCTACAGCGAGCCAGCAGCCAAACTCAGCCCCCGCAGCCGCGATCTCGAAATCCCTGCCGGGCAGTTCCGCGACACCGCAAACTACCAGACGATTCAAGAGGATTTCCCAAGAATCTACGAGCTGCAACCCTACGGTCCGAGCGAGCCAGAACCTTCGCGCGAACGTATTGCCGAGATCCGTCAGTTCCAAGCCTATCTCTTGATTTTTGACCAAATCTTGGCCGACTACTTCACCCAATTGTCTTGCGCCGGCCAGCTGTATTCCTGGTCGCCAGACGTCACCTCCACCCGCTTCTTCCAAGGGCTGGAGCGCGTGGTCGATCAGCTCGACGATCTGGTGGATCTCGAAAGCTATGCCGAGCAAACAACCGCGATCATTGAAGGAAAACCGAGCTTCGTCCGCCGGCGTAACCAGTTCCTAGAGATGCTGCTCAAACGCTTTGGGCGTGGCCTCAGCAATGAGCTCAACGCACTCTATCAAACACCAAATCAGCGCGAGCTAGGGGTCGATATACGCCAGCAATTCTTATCCCAACTCCCTGCTTTGAGTGGGCGGCGTGGCACCTCCCAGAACTACCGCAGTGCCACTCCTTCGCTGCATCTCTCGGGCCTGATCAACACCATCAACACCCTCTGTGGTTTCGACCCTCTAACCGAGCAGAATCGAATCTTCCTTGGCCTATTCGCCCAAGCGGATCTCAAGGACATCTCCATGCTACAAGCCTGGATGCCGCACTACACCCTCACCAATTGCCAGTCACAGCCGATCGATTTCAACACCATGCTGCCGGTCGCGCTGGATAAGAAGAACTACCGACTCGACCGCAAGAACCTCCCCCTCAGCGAGGGTGAACAAAAGCAATGGTTAGGCTACTCCTTGATTGCGAAAAAACTCAAAGCCAACCAAGACCTCACCAGCTTGCTAGAGAGCCCCGCTTCACCAAACAGTATCCTTGTTACGCTCTATCGGGGCAGCTTCATTTTCCGAGTCTACAACGACTCGGGCCAATGCACACTCAACCTCTCCTCGCTGCAGCTGGAGCATGTGCAGTCGCAGCTCAAGGACCTGGAAAAGGCACTGGAACCCTACTGGCACAAAGACCAAGTGGCTGCCTCTGCAAAACAGAATATCATTCTCCAAGTCATCTTCTTGGTGCAACAAACCCACCGCCTCATCCTAGCGGGTTCACTTGCCGACGGAACCTTCCTCGAACCTTGCCAGCTGAATCAAACCTTCGCGGATGATGACAGCGCCGCCCCAGTGATCGAATCGCTGATCCAAGTCTTCACAAAATACGACGCCATCAGCCGCCAGGTCACCATCGTCGAGCATTGCCTGCTGCGGCCCTCGGATCAGGACAAACAGTGCAAGGTCTACCTCCAGAATGCTGACTCCACTCAGTGGGCTCTGAGTGACGCAAGCTACAGCCAAGATGCCCTCCAACAAATCGCGATTGGCGACCGAGAGACCGTCACTTGGTCGATCCATAACAACTCCAAAACTGCAGTCTATCAGAGCACTTGCCTGCCACCATTTGCTACACAAAAGCAGGATTCAGCCAGCACGGAGCCAGATTGGTTGAGGTTCCAGGTCACTGGCCCAGCAGCTGATACAGGCCTCTATCAGATACAGATTTCCTATGGCGAGGCCAGCCACCCGGTCGCACTCACTAGCACACAGGGCTTCGACTCTCCAGATGACGCGGAGCAAGCCATCCAGAGTTGGGTGAGTTATGCTGTATCACAGCGCAGTCACCAAGGAGACGCCTGGGGAATCACTCTCGCTGGTACCGATTCCACACTAAGCTCAGTCCCAAGCTTCCTCAGTAAGGATCCGTATTCTTCGGTGGCCACGGTCCTGTTACCGCAATGGCCATTGCCATTCCAAGACAGCAGCTATCGTCAGACTCTGACCGAACTCATCCAAGCTGAGGCTCCGAGTGGGATCTATTTGAACATCCTCTGGGTTGACCTTCCGTGGTTCCAACAATTCCTATCACTCCACGAGACATGGCTATGCCTCTACCAGAACCCGCAGACAACACCTGAGTGGTTGTCCGCCGCAGGTAGCCCGATCATAGACTTGATCCTCGAGGAGACCGCACGCCAGAACCATGGATGAGCACCATCGGATCGAGACCATGCGCTTTATGTTGGAGACGCCTGATGGGGTCGACACCCACGAGCTGCAGAACACGGTAAGCCGTAGCTTCAAGGACCGCGTTCAACCGCGCATGAGCCAGCTCCTTAGCGAAGCGAGCCAGGGGCAACACTTCACTCTAGACACCCTCGAAGTCGACCTCGGCAGCATCGACATCGACCACCTCGAATCCGAGCTCCCCGAGCGAGCCGTGGAAGCGATACGCACCCAGCTGCGCCAAGCGATTCAGATAGAATCGATCCCGCCATCACGGGCTGCACCATCGCAGACCTTGCGCACTGCCATCTATCTGCTAGAAAATGCGGCGACCCCCTGGTGGGCACCGAATGCACAGGCCCATTCTCTGGGCGACTGGCTCCTCGAGGCCATCAACGACTCTCCACTCGCCATGCTCGAATACTTGGAGTCGAGCCTCCAACAAGCCTCGCTACGAGCGCGCTTCCTCCAAGCCCTCAGCCCCAAGCAACGCGAACGCTTTTTCAAGCGTGCTCGCCGTCAATCGAGCGGCAAGAAGTACAGCGAGTTGATCGAAACACTGGAGCGCGAGCTCGAAGCTCCCGAAGGTAACGCGCTTGAATCACTGCGAAGTTTCCTCATCCGCCCTCCGCAGAACATCTACCCGAGCCAGCTGCAGACAATGATCACAGCAGCGGTAAAGTCACATTCTAAAGAACGCATCCGCCAAGAACTACGACATCACCTGCGCTCTGCAAGCCTGCGCCGTGCACTCATCGATCGCCTCCCTAAGCAAGGATTAGAAGACCTCCTACGCTATCTCGCACCCAACCAATCGCAAGCACTCATCCTACAAACACTGGCTGCCTTGGAACTGGTAGAAGGAAGTTTTCAGAACCATGCATCGCACCTGAGAAGCGCACGACACAGCCTATGGAGCCTGAGCATCCTAAGAGTCTTGGAAACTGGGGATAGCCACCATCATCTCAGCGCGCTCTTGGACGCCTTCCCCAACCACCACAGAGTCGACCGAAAATCGCTCTACCACTCGGTCAGTCGATCACTCGCTCAGAAGCAACGCAGCTTCGCCCCTGACCTAGTCGAGCAGGTACAAGCATGGCTGGAGCGCCGCCCCTCAGAAGACAAAATAAGCAGCAGCGTCGAAGATGAAGAAAGTAGCGTAAGCGAGGAAGTACTCGAAGAGCAGAATGAAAAGACCACACTCAGCCCTGAGCAGGAAACTTTGCTAAAGCAGCTGCAACAAGTATTGAGAAGACTTCAGCCGCTTGGCCGCCCCATCGCTGAGGACATCGTGCAACGCGCGCTGCAAACCTATCAGGAGACTGGAGCAGAGGGCATTGATGCAGACGATGCTCTCCTCTCGCTCTATCAAGACATCGCGAATGCTGGGGGAATTACCTTGGTAGAACTGCTAGAAACGTTCACCGCAATTAGTCCACTACCTGAACCCTTACGCTCGATACACCAGCGGATCGACGACCCAGCCGAGCCGAATGAACAAGCGTCCAAACCACTGCTCCAGCACCTCGCCGCAGCGAGCCCGCGACCGGAGCTACAAAAATACCTAGAGAGTGTCCGCGCAGAGGACGTGAAGCGAGCGCTAGAAGATCGTATCACCTGGTCGGCTTTCCTCGATGCCCCAACGAGCATCCAAGCCCTGATTCTCAACAAGGCTTCTCCAAATAAGGCAGACTTCTATCAAGAATACCTGCCCCAACTTTGGTCATTGAAGCAGGGCAAGAACCTCAATGCACCACTTCCACCTAGCACGCTCTACGCGACCTTAATGCGGGGGATGCTCGAGCAAACTAAGAAATTGCAGTCGGCTCTATCTCCTTGGCAAGAGGTGCTAGAGGCAACACGCACGAAGCTCTCAGTGACTCATGAAGATTGGAGAGCATCGTTCCAACCATGGCTGGAACAACAACTAGATCCGCACGTCACAGCAGCGGCAGCAACGACGCCTACTCAAACAAAAAGAAGTTCGATCGAGCTGCTAAAAGAGCTGATCGAGCAACTGGAACAGGGTAATCGCATCGATCAGAAATCCTTGTTAAAGCATGGCGAGCAGGCCTTGCGTGAGTCGCCGCGCGCTCTCAAAGAGCAAGTCGAACAAGCTTGGTTTCAAAGCAGAGTCTGGAAGGATGCCATCCTCCCGCAGTCGCTCACCCTCGGCTTGATTAAACTCGTCGCTCCGAGCCAAGCAATCCCGCAAGTGTACCCAAGATGGAAGGCAATACTCTCTGCACACGGCGAGTCGCCCATGCTCAGTGAAGCGGAGTTTCTCCAAAGCGCGCTACAGCACCTGCTAGAACTCGCTAGAGACAAGGGCGAAGCAAAGATGGAACAACAGATACTCGAGTCATTGGCTGAGGAGGTCTGTGACGTGCAGGCCGAGCTGAGGAAGGAGTTAGTCCATTCCATTTCTAGCGCAGAGCCTGAACCCACCGCCGCAGCTGAGAGCCCGAGCTCCGCTGAGGCGATCGAGGCGATCGACCCAACGCAAACACCACCGAGCGCGGAGCCCTTCGAGGTGCCTAGCGACACGGAAGCCATGATCGAGCTGTGGGCTCAGATGTTGGAAAAGCTTTGGACTGATGATCCGCTGAGGGTGATCCAACATCTCAGCGAGGCCAGCCTCAGCGGCACGCACGCTGCGCAATCGCTACGATCCGTCTCGATGTCCTTAGTCAGAGACTTCATTCGCACGATCTACCCGCAGATTGCCACGCGCACCTTGGCGATCTTAGAGCAATTCGACGCCTTGCAGGAAGCGAGTCATCTGCCGGGTATCGAGACTCAGTCGGAACTCGACGCTGTCGTCTCCGAGACTCTCTTGCTTGCTCTGACAGCCAAGCGCCGCAGTGGCCATCACAGTGAGTCACTGGCGCTTCTCATACTAGAATCACTGGCGGATGCTGAGGGTGAGAGCGTTTCTAACTATGCGGGAACCATACTCAACTCGGTCATAGCGAAGAACACTCAGGCTCTTCCAGAGGGTGAGTTGCTCGACATTCTTCGACGCCTTTCAGGAGATGTTCCGAACAAGCAAAACTCACTCACAGGGAGCCTCCCAACAGATTCTAGCAGCTCGGCACTCATTACCGTGCTCAGCCTCACGGACCCGGTAGTGCCTACACCTGAGGAGCGCGAACTCAACGCGGCGATCCATGCGCTAAGCTACAGCGAATCGCAACACGCGCGACAGCAAGTCATCACTCATGCCGACACCTTCCTAGAGCGTAGCCGAATCCTATCGGCAAGACTGCAGATGGATCTAACCGGCATGCTAGCGCCTCGCCTGCAAACGATTCTCCAAGCAACGGTCCAACGTGTGGCGGACCTCGCTCCCCGCCGCAGCGAGCAGGAACTTGGGATGCTCGCGCTCCAGGCCTTAATTGAGAAGCCCATGTCCGAGCTGCGAGAAGTACTTCTGCATTACTTCAAGCTACTCGAGCTCGAAGCTACTCCGACCCTCTACCAATTGTTCGATACCAAAGTGAAGCGGCCTAAGCTTGGCGATACCGAACTTGACCTGTGGCTGTTTCAGGAGCTCGAAGCAGCTGAGGAAAAAGCGACTGCGCTAGAGTGGCATGACCTCGACGCGGCGCGTCGAGCTATACAAGGCCTGGTCGAAAACGAGCCAGAAGCTTTACGTAGCCAAGCCTCGCTCGACGCCATCGTCCGAAGCCACGAGATGCCTGCTGCCTCCATTTCACTCATTCGAGACTTGCAGCGCGTCCTCGTCGCTACGCGCTCCGAGCCTGAGAGCGCCGATTTCTCCCCACTCACCTTGAGCCTGCTTCAGGAGTCGCAGCAAAACCTTCACAGCGACGTGATCGAGCATGTGGCGCAGCTTCAGGGTGGCGACCGCCGCGATTGGATCACCCAACATTGGCAGACGATCCAAGAGCTCGCGCCCAGTTTCGAAAACCCACGCTCGCTGCGCGCCCTCCACCAAGCCGCAAATCGCTTGCTGCCCGACCAAGCGATCTCATTGCCGAATCTAGCAGGCTCAGTACCAACCCACTTCGAACAAATTCCAGCAGAACCTATCAGCATGCCAAATCAGCCTAGAGAATCAAGCGAGACTCCCGCCCCCGTGGTCACCGATGTGGAGAGTGAAGTATGGAAAATCGAGAATGCGGGGCTAGCACTTTTTGCCCCCTACATCGAAATGCTTGTCGACCGCGCTGGCTTGCTAGAACACCGCAATTTCCCTAGCACAGAGCACGCTATTCAGGCGGTGTTCCTCCTGCAGCACGTGATCACTGGAGAATACAAGGCGCACGAGCCAGAGCTTTTGCTCAACCGCATCATCTGCAATCTCCCCCTCGAGCAACCGCTGCCGCGCTCCGTAGAGCCCGATTCCTCCTGGCCTGAGCTCGTCGCCGGCCTCAAGAGCGCCGTCATCCACCACTGGAGCACCATCGGCGAAACCACCCACGAGGGTCTGATTCAAACCTTCGTCAAACGCAGCGGCTCCCTACGCTACCACCACGAAGACGGCTGGAGCCTCCACGTCGACTCCGGCCCCTACGACATGCTCCTCACCAGCCTGCCCTGGGCCATCTCCAAAATCCAGTTCCCCTGGATGCACGAAGCCATCCGGGTCGAGTGGATATAATCCCCAACTCTTTCAGCTAACACCCAACACCAGTAAACCCAATGCAAAACAAACCCACCATCACTGTTCCCAAACACTCACCTTTCACCCAACGCGTCGGTATCAACTACGACGCCTGGGCCACCAATTGGTACACCGGAGCTTCCTCTGAAGCGATGGTCACCAAGCAAATCGACACCATTTTACCTGACTTTGCGACCATCCACTTGTACCGCCTCTGCGGCTGGACTGAGATCGTCAGCAACAACGACCTCGACCCCGTTACCCAGTCCGTACTCAGTGCCGTTGTCGCTTCGAATCAATCTGGCGTTACGGTAGAAGTCTCGCTGGGAACCTCAAACGGCTTGGTACCACTCTTAGCCAATGGTGACGGCACGTATTCTGCAGCCAAATATTGTAGTGCTTGGCTCAATGCACTCGTGGGCTTCTTCAATGACACTGCGATGCTGAAGCAAACGATCAAAGTCATCACTCTGGGCAATGAGCTCGACACCTCCTCTGTCACCCCAGACGAACTCGGCAAGGCCATGGATAATCTCTACGCTGCGCTCTCTGCGCACCCAGACGATTACTCAAGTATCCCACTCTCCATTTCCCTCTCCAACATGTCCCTCACAAACAAGTGGGGAACATTTGCCAATAGTACCTCCGACAATCTAATGGCGACGGTGACAGCACACTGGAAATCAACCTGGAATCACGGGCAAGCCTTCCTATTTGCCAACCACTACCCGAAATGGATCTATGACCCAAACGGTAATAAGAACGGATTAGATGGCTATCTAGCAGGTGTCCAAGCCTACAACGCAGACACCCACAAATCGAATGAAGGCAAGGCCTACGACATCGATATCTATGTTGGAGAAACCGGCTACACCGCTGAAAGTGGAAAAGAAGCGGATGAAGCCACCTACATCAACGATTTATTTGGCTGGTTAGAAGCGCAACGAAGCGCACACGGGAACTGCATCCCACTCTTTATCTTCGAAGGCTTTAACGAACCCAAGAAACCAGCCGGCCAGCAAGCCATGGGGATCTACGACTGTGATAAAACCACTGGCGAGCCTGAGGGACTCAAAGCTAACATTTCTATCCCCAAGTGGGTAAAATAAGGATCATCACTAAGCAAGATCCTGAACATGAACGACACCACACAGACCTCATCCAAGACTCAAACCATTCTTGCTATATCTAGCATCCTCATGCCTCTCCTACTCGGCTACTTTTGATACATCTACCAACAGATAAAAACACAAGAAGGCATCCATGAACAGTATGTGAGTATGGCCGTAACCATTCGCCAACAGCCCGTTGACCCTGAAAAATCAGAACTGCGGAAGTGGGCAATACAAATCCTCGATCAATACAGTGATGTACCTCTAGATCCTACACTCAAACAAAAGCTACAAGAAAATTCACTGCCTTAATCACCCGCCAAACTTAATAAGCTAGACCTAAGAGCAATTACATACCTTCTGCTAGATTCTACCTAGAACCGATGTGCAATGAATACTCACTACCTTCATACTACTAAATCTCCAGAGCACTTCATAGGCCTAAACCAGCTGGCACTAAAAAATCAACCGAGGAATCAGCATTCTAACTTTGTCGACAATCGATACAATTCACTGATTCAGAGAAAGGTAAATTACAACACTGTCTGTGTAGGTCTTAATAACGGCGATGCTATTGCAAACAAAAATGAACTAATACTCGCCATTAAGAAACGCTGGCCCCACCTCGACGATACACGCGTGAAAGGAATCGTCACAGACATCGCTAAAAAGAAGGCAATATGGTCAATGGCTCAAATACATGGAGCAGTTCAGAACATTGTAAACCGTGAATCAGCGGTGCCGACCTCTACCAAAGGGCGTCCTCCCACACTCTATACCTACACACATACACATGTGGACAATGCAATTAGCGAATATGGGGTACCGCAGGGTCCTCATACTTTAGGTTATTCCGCAATCCATGAATCATTACACACCACTACCCAAAAAAGAGTGGAGCGTTCACGTTTCAAAGAACAAATCGAAAGCCCAAAAGATTGGTGGAATTTGATCAAAGGGGAACTCACTTCGAGCCAGAGGAAAGACACCATATTGAAAGCACGCCTCACTAAGGCTAAACGCAGCTATCAAAAATACTACGATGAAGCCATCGCACATTTTAACACGCTCGAATCCCCAACAGCGACGAAAGGCAAGAAGCAGCAGGCAAGAACAGAGATAAAAATCCTCATGAATCACTTGATGCAGCTCCACCCCTACGCAACGTTCGCGTGGGCTGCTAGAAATTCAAAACCGGATGTTAGCGGTAAAGGCGAAAATAGAGACATCGATGATGACAGAAATATCGATAAAGCCGCGAGATTTACCCAGATGGACGAGCTCAAGCTCTATATCAAACGACGCAGGCTTCTTGGCAAGAAGGTTGACTAAGCTTGTTGGTTTGTCTTTCGATTAAGTGAGATAATTAATCCAGTATCGTTCGCGTGAAAGACTACTAACACCCTTTTATACAAAAGTTTCATGATGTATCCCTCCCTCAATTTCTAGAAGTATCTCATGCCTTGTAAGAGATCACTGGAGATGTTGGGTGATACGATATCGCACTACTCTCTGGACTACTAGGTGAAGAGCTGAAGTAGGCAGTATCATACTTCAAAACCCCATTCTCTAAATCGGCATAGGTAACTACTACCATGGTCTGTCCTTTGACTGTGGTTGGGAACAGACTCACACATTTACCGGAGTGTTTTTTAGCTTTGTGCTTATTGTAGATTTTTGAGGAAATGGTATTTCCAACATCTGCAGCCAGCAACTGAGCTTTTGCCACACCATGACCATCATCCCGATAATGCTTTGTCTCTATTGCGTCTACAAAAGAACTTAAGAGTTGTACGACCTTATATTGGATTGGCTCAGAGCTTTCTTTATCACCTGAACTAGGCAATTCTTGTAATTTTCTCTGAGCAACAGATTCAGGGCGATTATTCACAAACCCAAAGCCTTGCTTTCCCTCAGTTTTTTTCTGAACAGTAGAGTGACCGACCGCCCCTCTGTTTCTCTCTTTGTTTTCATAAGCGCACGCATACATATCTCTAAATCCACAATCCACTTACATCATTAAACATAATAAAAACACAATTAAACACACCAGAACAAACATCTATATATAAAATATATTTCAACTTGTTCGCTTTTCAACTGGCACATTCTTTTTATAAAGGGTTGCTGATTTAATTTTACTCTTGGGTATCGAGCCAGGATGAAGCACTTCAAATTGTTGGGGAAATCTATTTTTAAAGTTCCGAGTTTTCAAAAGATCAGCCACATGAATGTACTTATCTAACTCCAACTCCCAAACCACTCCATATTCGTGCTTCTCAGTAGCAAAGTGGAGTGCTGTGTCAAAATCCGTTGTACAAGAAACCATACCGTTTTTAAGTGTATTGGTATGAGTATGTTCAACAACTCCAGCAAATGAAATATCCGACGTCCCTCCAGCTGGGATATTGGTAAAAGGTAGGTCTTTGAAACTATCAGGTGTAACGTCTCTTCCATCACCTCGAAGAACTGTTATTGCAGGTTTAGATTTGGCCATGTAATCCCTAAAATGAATCTCATCCATTTTAGTAAACTGAGTGGGATCATTTCGCTCTTTGGATAACAACCCCTTTTCTGCAGAACTAAAGATGTTATTAAATCGGTTCATTCCACCTGATTTAGTAAAGAAATTGACCTTAGATATAAAGGTTTTACATACTTTACTATTAGTTATCGCTCGACGGGATAAGTCGTTCATTTCTTCAAAGTTTGTATCTAGCATTTTAATTTCTTCAGTTGCATGCGCCCAACCTCGATCTTGAAAGTACCCTAAATAATTTCCGAAGCCTCCACGCTTTCTTAAGGCGTCAGCCAGTGCTGATTTACGTATTTTAAGGTCCTCAAATTCTTTTTTTGCTACCTCTAAATTTTTCAATTCAGCTACATTCAGTGGACGAAGTTGAATTGTTGAAGATGGTAAACGTACTCCTTTCTCCAAAACGTCTGCTGAACGGTTATCTAGAAAATTTTGTATCACTAGCGCTTTGTTCTGAGAAGCAGTGTTAATCTGTACCCTTGGACTTCTTTCTTGATATTTCTCTACTTGATGATGCATATGCTGAGATTCACAGTTTATGTCACACCCAACAATTTCTTCAAATTCTCCACCCCACCAAACTTGCTGAACAACTGGGCGCCGGTTTGGTTGATGGCGTCTAGCGATTGTGGGCGGTGGTTGCCGCTGCGGGGGAAGAAGCAATAGGCGATGCCGCTGGAGGTGCCACCGTCTTTCGGGCTGTCGTTGACGCCGAGGGCTTTGGCGAGTGCTACGGAGCCTTCGCCGAGGCTATTGGGTGGGCCTTCGTCGGCGGCGATGACGTAGGCTAGTTTGCCATTGTCGAGATTGAGCACAGCGCCGAGATCGCCCATCGCGCCGCCAAAGTTGTTATGACTCAAAGGAAGGACAATGAAAGGAATCTCTGAGGCATTGACGTAGGCCTGCGGGCTGGTGGCCGGATAGTTCGGGTCCTCCAACGAGGTGGTGGAGACGTAGTAGCCGGGGGCTGGATCGTTCGGCCCTTGGACCACAGGGGTGCCGGAGTCGTTACCATTCTCAGTGGCGATCCCCCACCAATTGCCTGGGCTGCCAGCATTCGGAAGATAATCGAGCCCTTTGTCGCTGTCTGGTTTCGGGTGGTAGGCGAAGGGTGAACCGTCGGCATCCACATTGAGTCCGCTCTGGTAGATCACGGCATCGAAAGGCGCGGTCTGGTAGACGGTGACGCCACCCACGGTGGTGAGCACGGACTTCTGGGTTGCGGCGGGCGGCGGAGAGTCGCTGCTCAGGGCTTGGTGTTGTGGCTCTTTGGCTGCGCGTTGCTGGGCACGCTCATGCTTCTTCGAGGCGCTGAGGTCTGGGTGCGCTGAAGCTGACGCTGCTGGCGCTTTGCTATCCGAGCTTGCAGTCTTGTCTTTTTCTGACGCTGCCTCTGAAGGTGCAGAAGTGCTCGTTGGCGTACTTACTTGCTTGCTCTCCGACTCGCTCTGTGAAGCTCGCGTACTGACCTCCTTAGCTGAGCTGCTGACCTTGTCGGCCAGCTCGGTGACGTCGTTGAGCGCCTTGCTGGCCTGCTTTGGCAGGAAGTCGGACACCGCGCTCTCCGCAGCACTGGCCTTGCCCGCGACTTTCTGCAGTTCTGAGCCCGCCTTGCCAGCTTCACCTGAGACGTCGCCTACAATGGCGAGCGCTTTTTCTTCCAAGCCCACATAGTGCTCGACGAAATCGACAAGCACCTCGCTCATGTGGATCAGCGCGTTGATCGCGCGCTTCTTTGGAAAGAAACTAAACATGCTAACTAATTACGTGTTAGAATCTATAGCCGATCTGAGAAGTCAATGAAATTGACGCTGTGAACAGGCCGAAAACAAAATACCGCCACTCGGCGAACCAAGTGGCGGTATGAAAGTGATAGTTGCTTCTCTAGCTGGGCTAGTGATTAAGCAGCGTTCTTTTTCGCGAGTGCTTCTTTCGCTTGCTCAACGATGGTGTTGAATGCAGCGATGTCGTTGACTGCAAGGTCAGCAAGGATCTTGCGGTCTACTTCGATGGACGCGGCCTTGAGGCCTTCCATGAAGCGTGAGTAGGTGATGTTCTGTGCACGGGAAGCAGCGGAGATACGCTGGATCCAGAGGCGGCGGAACGCACCCTTACGCTTCTTACGGTCGCGGTATTCATATTGACGCGCCTTGATGACAGCGTCCTTCGCATAGCGGTATAGTTTGGAACGGAAACCACGGAAACCCTTAGCGCGTAAAAGGATACGCTTGCGGCGGGCGCGGCTTGCCGGACTGTTTGTTGCTCTTGGCATTTTCTTTTCCTTATTTGATCAAACTGTTTTTCTTAGTTACTCCCGTAGTCTCGTCTGATCGTATTCCCACTTGGTGGGACTGGCTACGTGGAGTTTCCTCTCGATTCGCGAGAGGGCGAGTCTGTGCTCGCGGTTCGTGTTCACTGGTTAGGGCCTAGAGAAATGGAAGTGATTCCCTTACTCGTGGTAGATCTGCGTCAGAAACAAGTGCTGCTTTTCCGAGGAAACGCTTACGCTTACGACTCTTCTTCTGAAGAATGTGTCGCTTACCTTGTTTACGGCGAAGAATCTTGCCTGTACCTGTGACCTTGAAGCGCTTAGCTACGGACTTACGTGTCTTTGCTTTACCTGCTGTTCTAGCCATGGGAGGCGCAAGCTACCTACAATCCACCAATTTTCAAGAGGAATATTTTAGAATTTCTCAAATTATTCCGTATTGGGTGGGAATTCAACCTTCGAATACGCATGTCCAGTAGAAGGTGTGCGTTCTAAATCGATGATTTTGAAAAGCAAAAGCCTAGGACACCCGTTGGATTCTTGGGCAGCTGAAGAGCGTAAATTCTAGACAAGACCCCACAGTCGATCGGATTCGACGATTGAGAAGACTTGTCTCACTCTCCGTTGAGTAGGCTATCTAGCTTCTGCTGATCCCAGGTTGGTGCCTGAGGGGCCGATTGATCGCGCTTCGGGGCCTCCCCACCGAACGAGGTGAAGGTATCCTTCATCGTCACATAGACAAACATGGTGAGGAGTAATGCGACGAAGCCCGATTGCACGAACTCGAGCACCCGAGTGTTGAGCGGCTTCTTGCGAATTGCCTCCATCACCGCCATGGTGATATGACCACCATCGAGCACAGGGAATGGCAAGAGGTTGAAGATTGCGAGATTGACATTGAAGAGCACCCAAAAGTGCATGGTGAGGCTCAGTGGATAGTCAGTGTGTAGGATGCGGTACATTACCTTGCCAATACCTACAGGTCCGGAAAGGTGCTGTGGTCCAATACTGGATTTGGGCGAGGTAAGCGCCTCGATCGTTACCGCCATCATCTTGCCTGAAGTTGCCACTTGTTCCCAAGGGCCGGGATGCACCAGCTGAGTGGCGCTGGCCGGCGCTTGAAAGCTCATACCGATCATCGGTTTTGGCTCTGCGCCAGGCACCACGGAAAAGCCATTGTTCGGCACAATCGCCATGGTCTTGAGGCTGAGTTTTTCATCTCCTCGCATCACCTCCGCCGCCAGGGCTGCATCGGGCTCTTCTTGAATCAGGCTGATAAAATGTGACACACTCCAAACGGTGCGCCCATTAAGCGAGAGAATGCGGTCGCCAGTTTGAAAGCCCCCCACATCGGCGGGGCCACCAGGCGTTACGAGCCCTACAATGACTTCGCCCATCGGCGCAATGCCCACCTGCCGGACCCCGTCGCGCTTGGTGAAATTAGTGGCTTCATCGATATGGAAATTGGTGGTGAGTGTCAGCTCTCCGGCACCTGGGCGTTTGACCAAGAGGTCGATGCTATCCCCTTTACTGAAAATGATCTGTTCCTGGATCGACTCTAGGCTACCAGCAAAACCGAAGACTGGCTCACCATTCACTGCTAGGATCTCGTCCCCCAGCTGCACGCCTGCTGCCGCGGCCGGCATTCCCGGCACCACGTAACCCACAGTTTGCGTTTCGATTAGTTCTTTGGGCTTACCGATCTGCCAAACGACTACTGCCGCAGCGAGAGCAAGAAGGAAGCTGAACAAAGGCCCTGCGAACGCGACGATGATTTTATCTAAGGGTGTGATCGGAGGTAGCGGTTCTTTGCGCGATTCGTTGTCCCCCTCGATGGCTTCCATCGGCGCCATTTGCGGCAGAGCGACAAAACCTCCAGCCGGAACTGAGCCCAAGCCGTACTGCACCCCATTGATGGTTTTCTTCCAAATGGGTTTCCCAAACCAGATCTGGAATCTCTCGACCTCCAGTCCTCGCCAGCGGGCAGCCAAGAAGTGACCAAGCTCGTGAACAAAGATGATCACATTGAAACTGAAGATGACCACGAGGATAAATCCTATGGTTTTGAGTACGGTGAGAATGCCTTCCATAATCTGGTATTGATGCGAAGGTAATGGTATCTGCTGGATTTTCAAGCTGATATCAGCAGCGCTGTATTGACTTAAGCTGAAATTCCATCAAAATCGTAATAATGGCATTTCGTATTGATCAACAAATCATCTCCGGATGGATCGACAATACCACCCCTGGAGTCACTAGAGGTGAGATCATCATTGCCGGAGTGGATCGCCCAGTCCGGCTCTACATCCGAGGGAATTGTCTGCGCGACATCGCAGGAACACGCGTCCAATTCCACAACCCGAATCCACAACCCAGCCGCGAAGTTGCCGAAAACCTGCACGCAGTTCAGCGCGGCGCCATTGGCGTCTGCACCGCTTCGCAAAAAGAAAGTTCGCTGGTCAAGGGCAAGGCCAAGATACTCAATTTTCTGCAACTCGAGTGGTTCAGCTTGGTCAATGCCCATGTCGTGATCCACACCAGCGACTTCGAAATCGAAATCTCAGACCATGAATGGACGCTGAGCAAGGAAGAGGAAGCAACCCAGCAAGAAGACAACGCTGCCGCACTCCAGCACTTCATCGAAATCATGCACACTGCGAACAAAGCACAAGCTCAGGTGAAGGAAGTGGAAGGTGAGGTCGATGAATTTGAATGGGAAAAACGCCTCCGCCTTCGCGACACATTAGAGGAAGCGGCTTGGTTCCTTGGCACACAAGCCTACAGCCCTACGATTGAGACCCTCGAAATCCATGAAACCGCGATTGAGTCCCGCGAGCCCATCATGCAACACGCCCTACTAGTACAAAGCAGAGCTATCGACCTCATCGGCGAAAACATCGAAGATATGAGCCCAGAGAGCGACCTCGCTCTCGCCACCGCCTACGTCGCCGATGCTCTCGACGAGCTATGGCCAGACAAAGCTGTGGATCTAGAAAATGGCTACATGATTGCCGTACTGAAGCGAGCCCTAGACACCTGCCACGTGGCCATCGACGTCTGCAACAAGCTCATCGAAACCAACGAGAGCTTCGAAGACCTAAGAATCCATGTCTTCTACTTGCGCGATCTCATCTTTGATAAATCGGTTGAGCTGCGCACTTCAGAAAAAAAATAGCACCTCCCTCAAGAACTGAAGGAAATGCTAGAAATTGGGTTCAAGCTATCTCTTGCTAGCGTGAGAGGTGCGATGACATCATGACAATGTCATCCGCCAGCTTCACCTTCGAGCTATTGACCACCTCGATATCGACGGAATCCAAGACTCCTTCCTTAAATACCATGATCTTGTTGGGGTGACCGGCGAGCAAGGAATCCACTGCTGCCACCGCAAAACGATAGGCCATGATACGATCGTAAACTGTGGGTGACCCACCACGCTGCACGTGACCAAGCACCGTGAGGCGCGCATCCATATTCAAGTTCACCTTGATCCATCGCGTCAGGTACTCCGCCATGTTTGTCCCCTCGGCGACAACAGCAATGATGTGGTCACGGCCATTTTTAATATCTTCACGCAAGCGCTCACCAATCTTCTCCAGATCGTACTCATTCTCTGGGACGATGCAGATCTCAGCACCACTCGAGAGCGCACTGACCATGGCGAGGTAGCCACAATCACGCCCCATCGTTTCAATCACAAAAGCGCGGTTGAAAGAACTCGCGGTATCACGGATAGAGTCGATACTATCACGGATCATGTTGAGTGCTGTATCCACCCCCAGACAATAGTCCGTGCCGGGAATGTCATTGTCGATCGTGGCTGGAATCCCTGCAAACGGCACTCCAAAGTCAGCGTAAAAGCGATTCAGAGCAGCAAACGAACCATCGCCGCCAATCACGATGAGCTTGGTGATCCCCAAGTTCACGAGATTGTCGTACGCTTGCTTGCGGTACTCATACTCAAAAAAGCGCTTCGAACGAGAAGAGCGGAGCACGGTACCACCTCGGTGGAGAATACCAGAAACATCCTGGCGTGATGCCTCGGTGATCAGTCCGTCGATCAAACCTCTCAAACCATCCCTCACGAGGTACGGCTTGAGCCCCTTCTGGGTGGCATAGTCCACCACACACTTCACAGCCGGATTCATCCCTGCGGCGTCGCCGCCAGATGTCATGATTGCAATGCCTTCCATCTTTCTAAAAATTTAATTCCACACGCGGCAGTGGCCTTGTGCTGACAATGATTTACAGAACTCGATAGTTAATTGCAAGCAGCAGTCACAGATAAGCTGTGCATAAATACTCACGCTATTGGTATTTGTAATGACCAACCACATCGTAGTCCAATAATGAGTCGATCCACTGAGAGCCAAAGCCTCGGTTAGAGACAACCCACTTCTCTGCAGAGCGAGCTCCTGGCCCGGGCACCACAATGCCGCTAATCAAGCTACCATCTGGCTTTCGCCAAATCACAACATCTCCATTTTCGTAGAGTACCGCGTCACGTTCGACACTCATTTGGACTTCTATGCGCTCAAAATAGCGCTGTAGATTCGGGATTCTGCGGTGGTCGATGTTGCTATCGGGCTTGCGCATCCCCCAAAGCTGAGGATAGCTGCGAAAGGCATTGTCCATGTCTTGGTGCACTCTCTCTTGGAGATCCACCCCGACAGACCGGAAACTGCGAACAAGAAGGTCTGCCTCACCCTCACGCTCTTGCGGGATATCGCCCGCAGGGAAATCAATCTGATAATAACCAGAATCGTAAATGTGTTGTTGTAGCGAATGCTCCAGTGCCGCAGCAGCGATACGATCTCCCAGTTGCTCGCTTGCTCTCAGCTCAGATGCAATGCGATTCGCTTCATCCACGGAAGCATCCACCTGCTGGGTCTTGACGTAGTCTGCGAATGTAGGCCAGGCAAAATAGCTCACAAAGAGTCCCGTCATCAACAGGATCACCCAACCGCCTATCACAGGCTTACGTTTTTTCTTTTGGGGGGCGGGTCCAATGTACTCAATCGGTCTCATTTACTTCGCTCTTGTCTGTCTCTGGGAATTTCTTAAACATGAACCTACGCACAGAATGCCTAATATTCAACGCTTTTTAAGTTTTTGATCTATACGTCTGAATGCAATCTTTGCTATCAGTTTTCACAACAATCCTCCCAAAGCAATTTGCAGGCCAAACAACAGCCAAAAAACCTCATGAATATTCTGTCCATCGGCGCATCATCTAGCAGCAAATCGATCAACCAACAATTGGCCAATTACGCTGCTGGAAAAATCAAGAACGCGGTAATCCAAGAGGCCAAGATTGGTGACTTCCCCGTCCCAATTTTCTCGACAGACCTCGAGGAGACAGAAGGCATCCCCGAGCAAGCGCAGCGCTTCAGAGAACTCATCCAATCCTGCGACGCCATTGTGATCTCCCTGGCAGAGCATAATGGCTCCTACACCGCGGCCTTCAAAAACCTCTACGACTGGGCATCACGCATCGACTACGCAGTCTGGTGCGAAAAGCCGATGCTACTACTCGCCACCTCACCAGGCGCGCGTGGTGGCGCCACGGTGCTCGAAGCAGCCGCGGCCACGTTCCCACGCATGGGGGCGCAGCTTGTTGGCTCGCTCAGTGTGCCAAGCTTTCACGACAACTTCCAACACGGCGCGCTCAAGCACAGTGAGCTTGACGCACAACTCAATTCACTGACACAACGACTCCACAAACCCACATCCATATGAAACGTATCTTATTCGCTCTAGCCCTCACGCTCGGAGCCATCACCGCAATCCCTAGCTGCAGCTCAGTCGTAGGCATTGGCAACAACAGCAGCTCATTCGCCTCCACTGAAATCCACAATGCATCGCGCAGCCGCGTGCGCAATGCTGTGGTACAAACCTTCCGCGCCGAGGGGTTTTCATTAATCTATGAGAAAGGCAACAGCCTGCGCTTCCAAAAATGGGGCGGCACCTCTGCTGAGCTTATCTATGGATCATGGTACACCGAAGGCGTGGCCGTGGAGCCCGAAGTTGAAATCGTTGAATTGGGTGGCAACAGCTACGCCGTACTCTGTGATGTTTTCATGCGCGAACACAGTGGCTCAAGCTTTGATGCCAACTACCGCATTCTCGCCACTGGCAAGATGGCGTACGATAAACTCATGAAAAAGATCAAAAAGATTGCAGAAACCCCAAGTTAATGAGCATAGAGGTGCAGCGCCAGCTCGATCCCATCGCGCTCGCGCCCATCCATTGATCTCATCACTACCTAACGTCATGCCTGGGCTCATTCTCAAATTCACCTGTCCCGACCAACAAGGACTCGTCGCAAAGATCTCGAACTACATCGCCGATCGCCGCGGCAGCCTCACCGAACTCCACCAGTTCACCGACGCGCAGAGCGAAAAGTTCTTTGCACGCTTCGAAATTGACATGAGTGCCCATGAAGGCAGCACGCAGCACTTCATCGATGGATTTGAAGAACTAGGAAACGCCCTGCAGGGCAGCTGGCACTTCCGCGAGTTTCCCTACAAGATGAAAACCGCCATCTTGGTGACCAAGACCACGCATTGCCTCAACGAGATCCTCAACCGAGCCTCGATCGGCGAGCTCCCTATCGAGATCACCTCGATCATTGGCAATCGCGACCACTGCAAGCACATCGCTGAGATGCACGGCATTCCCTTCCACCAAATCGATATGGATGGCGCTCAAAAAGAGGCTGGCTTCCAGCAGATCCGCCAGATCCTCATCGACGAAAAAGTGGAACTCAGTGTGCTCGCGCGTTTTATGCAAATCCTGCCTGATTGGTTCTGCGAGGAATTTTCAGGCCGCATCATGAACATCCACCATTCCTTTCTCCCGGCATTCATCGGAGCCAATCCATACCGCCAAGCCTACGAGCGCGGCGTCAAACTCATTGGAGCCACCTGCCACTATGTGACCCGAGACCTCGATGCTGGACCAATCATCGAACAAGAGGTGAAGCGCGTGCAACACTTCCACAACACCCAAGATCTGATCCGATTAGGCAGCGACTGCGAACGCTTTGCTCTGGCACGCGGCATCCGCTACCACGTCTACGATCGCACCATCATCGATGGACACCGTGCGATCGTCTTCCCTGACTGATTGAGACAAGATCGGTCACACCGAGAGGAGACCGCGTAAATCCTCTTCACTCAGACCATTCATCATCGGCTGAGATTCATCCCCCACAGCGGCACCAATCACGCCACGCTTTTGCTCCTGAAGCTTGAGAATCTTCTCTTCCACAGTCCCCTGAGCAATCAACTTGTAGACGGTAACAGGCTTCGTCTGGCCAATCCGGTACGCGCGGTCAGTCGCCTGAGCTTCCACCGCTGGGTTCCACCACGGGTCAAAATGCACCACGGTGTCAGCCGCGGTGAGATTGAGCCCGTAGCCTCCCGCCTTCAGACTAATCAGAAAGACATCTGGCCCATCGGCGCGCTGAAACCGCTCCACCTCAGCCCCGCGATTGTGCGTAGAACCATCCAAGTAGGCAATGCTGAGCCCCGCCTCCTCCAGTGACTGCCTGATCAACTTCAATGCCTGGGTAAACTGACTAAAGACAAGAACCCGGTGGCCCCCGCGCTTCGCCTCTTCGAGCAGATCTAGCAACATCACAAGCTTCGAAGAAACGGAGTCGATGCCATGCTTCAGCATGCCTTCATCACCCAACAATCGGAGGTCACAGCTCGCCTGGCGGAGGCGCAACAAGGTGGTCAACATGCGCATGCGAGCCGCACCTCCTTCTGCTTCACTCACACGCTCCGCGCCCTTCTTCAATAGTTCCTGATACGCTTCTTTCTGAAGTTTACTCGGCTCACACCAGAGCACCTGTTCCAGCTTCTTCGGGAGGTCTTTCGCCACTTCTGACTTGGTGCGCCGAATCATAAATGGCGCGGTGCGCAAGCGCAGCCTACGCAGCGCACTCGGATCGGATTGTCCACCAGCTAGCTTCGCCTCATAGCGCTGGGCAAAGTCTTCTTGAGTCCCCAAGTAGCCCGGCATCAGGAAGGCAAAAAGCGACCACATATCGCGCACCGCGTTCTCCACTGGCGTTCCCGTCAGGGCGACTCGGTAGTCTGACTGCACCTTGCGCAATGCCTTGGCATTCTGCGTATTTGGGTTGCGGATGATACTCGCCTCGTCGATCACGAGGGCATTCCACTGCCGCTCTTGATATTGTTTGAGGTCCTTCGCGACCAAGGAGTAACTCGTGATCACCAAATCATATTGCTCTATGCTGTCAAAATGCTCATGGCGCTTTGCCCCGTGCATCACCAGCACCTTGAGCCCCGGAGTCCACTGCGCCGCCTCTGATGCCCAGTTCGCAAGCAATGATCGCGGACAAACCACCATCGACGGATGCCCCGGCTTTTGCAGAAGCTCAAGTACCGACAGCGTCTGCAGCGTTTTACCGAGCCCCATATCATCAGCCAACAAGGCAGCACCATCTTCGACGCAGCGCTGATGAAGCCAAGTCACCCCTTCACGTTGGTAAACACGCATCGATGTTGCCACTTTTTGCGGCAGTTTCTGCAGCAATTGTTGATCCACCTCTAGGCTTTGTGACTCACCTGCATAGTAAGCTTTCAAGCGCTTTAGGTAAGCTCCTTGATTCTTCGGCACATAGTACTTCCCGCCTTCCTGGCGCGGATCCGTATCGCGCAGCACCGATTCTACGATCTCGGCATCAAAGTCAGAAATCACGACCTGCTTACCATTCTTGGAGGTCGCCGTACGCTTGCCAGATCGCAGCATCTTTTCGATCGCCTCACGTGGGATCTCACGACCTTCATCTGTAACAAACCCATAATCAAAGGCGAGCCAATCTTGGCCACTACCTTCGAGTTTGAATGTCGGTTTCACCCTCACCAGATTCCCTTTCACAGTGCGCAGTTTGCCAGCCGTAACCACGTGCCATTCTTCCTCAAGCTGCTGCATTGCCCCCGACAGAAATTCCACCACTGCATCAGTACCGTCCAAGACCCAATCGCCCTGACTACCGTTGAGTTGGAAACCACAGCTCATGAGGCGCCCCGCCGCAGCATCCTCTGCATCCACACTGCGCTCGATCCAAGCTCCGGCCTCATCTGGGTCTGCAACAGGGAATTCAGCTTGCGCATGCCCAAAAATCCCCAGAACCACCTCAGCAGCCTCGCTGTAGCAGGCGATCAAGCGCGCCTTCAGCTTATGAGTATCACCGAACATCTCGAGCCTGATCTGAGGGCTCTTCTGGCGGATAGGAATCTGCTGTAGCTGCGTCGGCTCCTGCCAATGCACCACGGCCTCCAAACGATCCAATTGCTGAACAAGCTGCTGCACGGGTAGAAAAACCGCGCCTTGCAAGGTCAATGCCTGCCACAGCCGCTCCGTCAGGCAAGACTGAGTCGGCACCACCAGAAGTACTGCCTGATCGGCCTCCCACATCCAGATTCTACCAGCGCTAAACCACACCCTGCCATGTTGCTCAAGACTGGGGTCCAACGAGAGCTTCACTCGATCACCATCCAGCTCCAGATACACTGGAAGGCGCACGCCATCAGCAGAGACCTGCATCCTTCTCCCCCCAAAACTGAGTCTCCCGTGCCCCGCCAACGACGCCAAAAACTCCAAGGCCCTCTCACCTTTCAAACTCATCATCGGCGGGATCTGCCCACCAGCATGTTTCAACAACCAAGCAGCAAAGCGGCGGTCTGCCTCACTCTCCAGAACATCCTCCCCTTGGAGCTCTTGGAGGCGCATCGATAGCCCACCATCCGGCAATCCTTCGGGAAACTTCGGTGAAAACTCGACGCCAATACGCGGCACCGGCACGCCCTCAGGCAACGCCTCAAGCCTTTCAGGTGACCGGCGCGGTGCGCCTGAAGGCCTCGAACTCCCCCCCGAAGATGCCACTACTGTAGACACCTTTTCTCGAATCCCCAGCACACTAGCGAACATCACAGCCACAGCACAGCGGCAGATTTCGGCACGGCGGCGGCAGGCAGGCTTCGGGCAAACCACATCAATATCGGTATCAGAATGGATGCGTACCGTGACCCGCGTCGGCTTGGCGCCACCACCTTGCAAAGCACCAGTAATGATCGAGCCATTCTGCTGGACCTCTATCACCGAACCTCGCTCATAGAGCTCTTTTCCAGCCTTCGTGGCCTTCCATCCCGCTGCTTTGCGAATCCACGCTTCATCAATCTTCATCACTCGGTTCTTTTCGCTTTCTAGGTTGGCAATTTTTATGCAAGGTCTAGCCGCTAGCTTCAATGCTTAGTATCCACTTTCCAACCTAACTACAATCACCAACGCGCCTAAGAGCACCACCATGAAAGTCGTCGCTATCGCCAACCAAAAAGGAGGAGTCGGAAAAACCACCACCGCGATCTCGCTTTCTGCAGCCCTCGCCGATCTCGGCCAGCGCGTTCTCATGCTCGACCTCGACCCACAAGCCAATGCCACCTCCGGCATCGGCATCGAACCCAACAGCGAAGGCTCAATGTATTACCCCCTCCTCGGCGAGGCGACACTCGCAGAGAAAATTGTGGAAACCCATATCAACAATCTCTCACTGGTACCATCCGGCATGGACCTCGCTGGAGTTGAAATCGAATTAGCGCGTAGCGACGACCATCTCACGAGACTTCGTTCCTTGCTCGATCCCGTGAAACAAGCTGACCTCTTCGACTTTTGCATCCTCGACACACCGCCATCTCTCGGCGTGCTCATGACCGCGTCACTTGCCTCAGCCGATGAAGTCGTCATCCCGCTCCAATGCGAATGGTTCGGGCTCGAAGGACTGGCTAAGATTGTGCATGTGATCCAGCAAATCCGAGAGTCCCACGCCGCCCCAGATCTCACCATCGAAGGCATCCTCATGACCATGTTCGACGGCCGTACCAACCTCTCACGCCAAGTCGTCGAGGAAGTCTCAAACTACTTTCCTGAGCAACTCTACAAAAGCGTCATCCCACGCACCATCCGTATCGGCGAGGCACCATCGCACGGCAAGACGATCTTCGAGCACGATCCCAATGGCATCGGCGCCCTCGCCTACCGCACCGCCGCTAAAGAGTTCCTCCAACGCCGAGGCGTCAAAAAGCGCTCACCAAAGGCGAAGAAGAAAAACAAGCTCAAGTCCTAACGAGCCCTCAGGCTTACAACAAAAAACCCAGGCCTTCACCTGGGTTTGAAAGTCATTCTTATCGGGAAAAAGCTCAGACGTAGCTGAGCTTGGCAGCAGTTGCTTCGATCGCAGTCTCGTTGCTAGCAAGCTCACCAATGGTGTCCCACTTACCTTGCACCAATGCTTCGCGGGCTCCATCAGGCATGTCCATTGCGAACACCTCATTGGCAAATGATACGGTCTTTGCTTCGAGGTCGACCTTCACTTCCGTGCGCGGAGACTCAGCAACCAAACCCATCAGCTTCTCGTTGTCTTTCAGGCTCAGAGAAACACAAGGCATCCCAAGGTTTACCGAGTTGCCAAAGAAAATTTCTGCGAATGACACCCCAACGATCGCGCGAAACCCAAAGCGTCGGATCGATTGTGGTGCATGCTCACGAGATGATCCGCAGCCGAAATTAGGCCCCACCACCATGACGCTAGCACCTTGGTACTCAGACTGATCAATCGGGTGGTTTTTACCGCTTCCATCTTGTTCGAAGCGCTCATCGTAAAACATCCCCTCGGCGAGGTCGTCGAATGTCACACACTTGAGGAAACGCGCTGGGATAATACGATCTGTATCCACATCCGCACCGGGTACCGGCACAGCTGTACCAGCCACTTGTTTGATTGATTCGATAGCCATAACGTGCTGCGAACATTGGGCAGTTCTGCCAGAAAATCAAGACCTGATCACACCCAGTGGATTTGCTCTAGAAAACTTACTTTTTCTCCACCGGTTTCTCCAGCAATGCTGGTCCCTCGAGGTAACCCAAAGAAACCAAGAATGCATCGACATCCAACGTCGTGCGCACAAGGTCATCTCTGCTGAGCCAAATGTTGAAGAACCCATGTTCACGGTCCTGGTAGACCTTCAGCTCACAACGCCCACCAAACTCTTTCATCTTGGCAGTGTAGCGCTCGAGAATCGAAACTGGCAAAAGCGCGTCCTTAGATCCTGAGATAATGATGGTAGGTGGTGGATTCTCGCCAATATTGTGTGCTGGTGAAATATCCTCCCAATAGTCTTTCACCATCCCATGAGCAAAGCCACCAGGACCGTTGTCAAACACGGGATTATACAACAATAGCGCGTTTGGCACTGGGCTCACACTTTGGTCTTCACCATCCTCTTGAAAGGCGTCGCAAAATGCCACAGCCGATGCAATGTGCCCACCTGCAGAACCCCCACCAGCAGCCATGCGCTCTGGATCAACACCAAATTGTGCCGCATTCTTGCGCAACCAACGCATCGCTGAAATACCATCCTTCACACACTCCTTGGGGCTATTTTTGAAGCGCTTGATCGTGCGGTACTCAACAGAGAAAGTCACCATACCTCGGAGTGCGAGGTGTCGGCACTGTGGGTAGAACTGATCCGGCGTCCCGCTGTGCCAGCCCCCACCATGGTAAAATACCGCGGCCGCCCGCTTGTCACTCGGCTGATGCCCTTTCGGGTAGAATGTCTGAATCCGGAGTTCGACTGGCTTACCTTCATGCATCACCGTTTTGTATACCTGCGTAGCGTCCGGCTTCAGGCTGTACTCACCATTGCCAATATCCGCTCCAGTGAACATCTCTTTGGCTGATGATTGCGTGACGAAGCACATCAATAATAGCGCAACTGCTAGAAGTAGGGAGGCAATCAAGTTAGACGAATTTTCTGCGCGGACTGCCGCGACCTTCACTCGGGATTTCATTTGGTATTGTAACATCGGTTGTGTCTGGGATGGAATCATCTTACCCCCTAGATACGACATTGTTAGCCTATACTTTCAACTCCTCCTCATCATATTTCTTAGGAGCCGCATGAACCCCAAAAAAAGTTGAGCCTCCAAAGGGAGAACTTTGGAGGCTCGGGTACAATGCACTTCACCAATGTGAAGCGCCCTGCGGTTTGGCAAAGACAGCCATCGTTGAATTTCCTCTCGATGTCAATGACGGATCACAACACGGGCGCCTGCGGCCCAGCGATACTCCGGTGGTATGTGGAGACTTTGTCTTGGAACCACTTCCACTTCGCGCCTGGTTTGCCGCCATCAAGCAAGTAATGCGGACAATTCTTGTGAGGCTTGGAGAGGCCATGCCGTGGCCAATGGTAATGTGGCACCACGTGTTGCACCGGAATGTCATACTTCCACATCAGGTAGGCCGTCAGCTTTGCCGTGCGGTCGACGGTTTTAGCTCGGCTATTCCCCCGGTTCTCACACATCTCAATCCCAATCGAATAGTGATTTCCAGGTCCCTCAAAATCGGCGTGCTCACCTTGCTCGGTATCCGGGATATGCTGCACGCAAATATCTTGATCCACAGAATAATGCCAGTAAAGGTGGCCCGTGCGATTCACGCCAGCACGTTTGCGGGCTCGGATTTTACCATTCTTGAGCGCCAAGGCATGCCGACGCGCATCGGCACTGGGAGAATAGTTTTGGGTGCTATGAATCGTAATATAGCGCGGCCTCATCGAATGAGGATCCTTGCGAGAATGAGTACCCAAACGAATAAAATCCTTCTCCACGCGAGCCTGACGGTACATCTGCTGAGGGCTCACGCGATATGATGGAGACCCATAGCCCAATGGGCTATTCAGTGGGTTGGTATAGGCCACCGTCATCGCGTCAGAACCCGATGCTAGCGAAGCACTCGTCCCACCACCACTGCAGGAAACCAATGCCAGCGGAGTCAAGCCAGCCAACAGACATAGAAACACACCACGGAGAAAATTCATATTCTTTCAAATAGCACAATTCTGGCCAATCCACGAGTATCAATTACTTACAACCACTCTCAGGCGACCTAAACTGAGACCTAGCCACTCTCAAGTCGAGAAGCGCACCCTCACTTCCCGAAAATAATCTTCTTCGTCTCTGGCCCGATCATAAAGTTCCCGGAGCCAAACGGCTGCACTTCCTCACCCTCATTCACCAAGTACTCGTATGCCTTGATAGGCTTGGTACCTTCTGCATAAGACATCAAATAGACGCGCACACACATCGCTTCTTTCCCCGTACTCCCCTCCAAGCTCTTGGTTGCGAATTGAACCTCATTGAGCCCGTCAATCCCGCCGCCTATCACAATCTCAGCAGCCCGAGTATCTTGAAAGCGATGGTCAGAAATCTTATTCACCTTCACCTTCACCTCACGGCCTGGGCAAAACACGTAAACCTTGGCAATAAACGCGGCAGGGCCAACAGCAATCGGCATCTGTGGTAATCTTCCTGAAGCTTTGAAATCATCTGACTCCACATAGGCATAGTTGCCCTGCTGCAACTGCTTGCGCACATCGGGAAGCGACATGAGATTGATAAAGTCGGCACGGTCATACTTCCACTGCCCACCTTCGTTGACAAAATGTAACAATAACAAGTTGTCGGCAATCTCACCTTTGATCCCAAAATCCACTTTCCCAAAATAACTTAGTGCCGCAGTTGGCCCTAACACATGAGCACGCAGCAACTTCAAATTCCCCACCAATGGCGGCGCAGTCGGCAGATCAAATACCGATTGAGGGTACTCGCGACGCTCCGAATAAATCCGATTCCGCATGCTGAGCTTGCGATTTTTTGCCGTGGTCTGCGTCCATGTTTGCGCATCGCGCTGGCGCACGGCCTTACTCCACGCAGTGTAAACATCCTCCAACACCTTCACCTTGGGCGAGTTGAGAGCTTCCTCAGCTGACACCCCCCCAACACCCAGTAAACATGATGTTAGCACGATGGAAAAAATTCGCTTTATGAACATGCGCTACATTGCACAATGTATTTACCTAGAGGTAAAACTAATTCCTCACTGATCCTAAGAATCATGGAAGCTTCGAACGCAGCCACACCACCAATCGCAGTGATTCGCGACGAAGAATTGCTCCAAAAAGCAACCAAGAAGGAATACACTCAAACGCCTGAAGGGCCACTCTATCTCCACATCTTCGAGCCAAAAAACCACGTTGAAGACCAACGCCGCTCCGCCATCATCTTCTTCCACGGAGGAAATTGGGACCAGTCGATGGTCACCCAATTTGCACCCCAAGCCATCAATTTTGCCTCACTCGGAATGATCGCCATCGTCGCTGAGTACCGCACCTCCTCACAGCACGACTCCAACCCTATCGATGCCGTGGAAGACGCTCAGAACGCCATCCTCTGGATGCGCCAAAACCACCACAAGCTAGGCATCAACCCAGAAAAAATCGTAGCTGCTGGCTCCGGATCCGGCGCACACCTGGCACTCTGCGCAGCCCTACACAAGCGAGTGATCCACGACGAAAGCCACACTTCAAAACCTAACGCACTCATCCTCTGGAGCGCATTGATCGACACCACCAAGCACGGCAACGGCATGGAGCTCTTTACAAGTGCTCGCGAAGCACGCCTCACCAGCCCTACCAAAAACGTGCGCCGTAAATCACCTCCGATGATTTTCTTCCACGGCCAAGAAGATCCATTCATCCCGATCCAACAGGTCGAACGGTTTTGCTCACGACTCAGCCGAAAGAAAAATGACATACGATTCGTTCCCTATAGCAGAGCAACGCATTCATTCTTCAACTTCAACGTCAACCAACACTACTTCATTAGCACCCTAGAGGCTGCCGAAGCATTCCTACACTACCACCACTTTCTCGAACAAACATCAAACCCCTCAGAGCTCGAGCCTCAAACCTACAGAACCCAACCTCGCAGCTAACACACCACGCCGCAATACATCTAGTAGCACCTTGACATCTAGCAATCGGTGTGCGACTTGATAGATCAACAGAATTTTGCACTTCAGACTGCTCAGATAGTGGTCAGCTTTCATTCCCTTCACCATGCCACCACTTCGCCTCATAGTAACCTTGCTCGCCTCCTTTTGGTGCTTGAGCTCCGCGGCATTGGCTGGTCCCTTCAGCACGATTGTGATCGATGCTGGCCATGGCGGTAAAGATGTCGGAGGCAACTACAAGAAAGTCTACGAGAAGCATCTCGCCCTAGATACAGCAATGCGCCTCGAATACATGCTCAAGAAAAAGGGTTACAGAACGCGCATGACGCGCAAATCAGATGTCTTCCTCTCCCTGCAAAAGCGCGCTTCCATCGGCAATCGCTACCGCAACTCAATCTTCATATCGATCCACTACAACTACACCTACCGCAAAGGCGCAGCTGGTGTGGAAACCTTTTACTATTCCAAGCGATCAAAACCGCTAGCACAGTACGTCCACAGTGCCGTTCTTAGCAAGACACGCGCCTACGATCGCAAGGTTAAATTCGCGCGCTACTACGTGATTCGTAACGTGCGAAACCCTTCCATCCTCTTCGAAGGCGGCTTCCTCTCAAATTCCAGAGAAAGGCGCCATTGCCGTAAAGGCTACTACCGCCAGCGCATCGCCGAAGGCATGGTGGCCGGCATCGATCGCTACCAAGCCGCGCGTCGCGCAGGCCGCCTACGTTAGGCACCCAACTTCCTTGAAGCCCTCAGCATCATGCTCTGGGGTTGAAATCGATCCCTGAGCCTTCTGCTTGATTGCGCATAAAGTCAGCCACTTGGAAAAAAAAGGCATTCAAGGCTTCAATCACATCTTCAGGAATCTCGGCAGCCACCATGGCCTTGTGCATCAGCTCCACCCAACGGTCGCGTTCTTTCTCACCGATCGAAAATGGCATATGCCTTGCTCTCAAACGTGGGTGCCCACGTTGTTCAATATAGGTCTGATCCCCGCCCAACCTGAACATCATGAAGTGAAATAGCCGATCTTCAGCTCCTTGCATATCATCTTTTGGGTACATTGGCCCCAAAATCGAGTCATCGGGAACCAAACGGTAAAACTCTGCCACCATGGCACGTACCCCATGTGACCCAATCTTTTCAAAAATTAATTTCTCATCCATCACCTATTCGCTTTTCTTTCATTGGAATTTCAAACTATGCTGCGCCCGCAGTCATCTAGTCTCAATCACTATAGATTCATATGTCTCACGATCAACACCAGCCTACCACTGAATTCCAAGCCCCTCTGCCTGAAGAAATCGATGCGTACCTCGCGAACTACCGAGTGGACACGCTTCTGGCGACTGGCGGCATGGGTGCCGTCTACCAAGGCACTCAGATTTCTTTGGACCGCCCAGTAGCGATCAAAGTGCTCCCACGCGAGCTAAGTGCTCAGCCAGAATTCCGAGATTCCTTCGAAAAAGAGGCCAAGCTAATGGCACGCCTCAACCACCCGAACCTGATCGGCGTATACGACTTTGGCGACATCGACGGCATGCTCTTCATCGCCATGGAATTCGTCAATGGCCAAACCTTATTTGCAGCGCATCACGGCTATCGCGTCGAGCTCACTGGCGCACTCCGAGTGACTGCAAGCATCTGCCGAGGACTCGAGAATGCCCACCAAGCTGGCATCCTCCACCGCGACATCAAACCAGCGAACATTTTCTACAACCAGTATGGTGAACCAAAAATCGGCGATTTCGGCCTCGCTCGTCCATCATCAGACGTCGAGAGCGGCGTCATTTTTGGCACCCCCGGATACACCGCACCCGAAGTCGTGGCGAGTCCACAATCAGTGGGCCCAGCCGCTGACGTCTTCTCGGTAGGCGTGCTTCTATACGAACTGATCACTGCGACACTGCCACAAGAACCGTACCAAGTGATCGACCCGATCAGTCGACCACCAGCTAGCGTCGATGCCATCATTCAGAAAAGCATCCACCCAGACCCAGCAGTACGATACCAGACAGCAGGCGAATTCGCTCAGGCGATCGACGCCGTCCTCGTAGCCGTTCAAGACCCACAGTACGCCATCGCTCAAAAGCTCCAAGTCCCAGTCACCGAGGCCCCCGTGGCACTCCCGCTACAGACCCCCTCAGCGGATGCACCTGCGACCAGCGTACAAGCCCAAGCACCCAGCAAAAAAAGCGGCCTTGGCTTCGCCAGATTCGCCATCATATTGGTACTCCTAGGCGGGATTTATGGCGCCATCGAACTCAAAAAATCTAAGGAAGATCGCATCACCGATGTGGAAGCCAAGCAGGACGAAACCATTGAGAAAATCAATGAAATCAACGAGGAAACAAAGAAAATCGTAGCCGATGAGCGCGCACGCTACGAGCGCCTCAAAAAGACCTCAAAAAAGAAGACTCAAAAAGGGCAGGAGCCGCCGCTCAGCCCACTCCCACCATTGGATATCGACCAGTCGCCCGAGTACTCTAAGCTGCGAGCCAAAGCGGAAGAGCTCGTGACAGCAAAGAACAACAAGTACTACGAACAGATGGAAGCAGTGAGTGACAACATGCTCTGGGACCTAGAAATCCTTGCAGACAAACTCAGTGAAGAAGACCAACAAAGCGAAGCCAACAACATCGAGGTCATCAAAGATAGCATCGACCCCATCACCTTCAAAATCGACAGGTTTTCCAGTGACGTGTCAGACAACGAAAAAATCAACACTCTCGTCAATAGCAGTATCGACAAGCAAGGTAAAATCACTGCCGGCTACGAGGAAGAAATCGACGTGATACGCAAGCACTTCATCAAGCATGTCACCACCTTACGCAAAGGTTTTCGCACCACGAAGCAACGTGTTGAAGAAAAAGATGCCTCGCGCATCCTCAAACGCGCCGGGGAGAGCCCACGCTCGTTTGCCACTATGTTTTAGTCACTCACGAAGACAAAAAGCCCAACAGAACACCGTACAAGATCACCTTGCCCGGTGGTTCATGCCATATTGCGAGTTGGCAAGACATAGCTTATTAGTTAAGTTTTCTTTAATCACCCCAGATGAAGAAAGCCTAACCCCTATAGAGCGAAGATGCCGACCGGTTACCAAGCGCCAACTCCGGCAGAGTTGGACCCCTATTTTCCAGAGTATAAAGTCACCGATTTTATTGCTCAGGGCGGCATGGGTGCTGTATTCAAAGCCACGGAGGTCATGCTTGATCGCCCAGTGGCCATCAAGATTCTACCGTACGAGCTAGGCCTCAAGCCTGAGTTCAGTGATTCCTTTGCACGCGAGGCCAAGATCATGGCCAAGCTCAATCATCCCAACCTGGTTAAAGTCTACAGCTTCGGCAACATGAGCGGGATGTTCTACATCGTGATGGAATTCGTCGCCGGCAAGTCACTTTACGCCTCAGCAAAAGGCAAACGCGTGCGCATGCATGAAGCGGGAAGGCTCATTAGTTCTATCTGCCGTGGCCTACACCACGCGCACAAGCAAGGTCTGATCCACCGCGATATCAAGCCCGCTAATATCCTCATCAATGCCCACGCTGAGCCGAAAATCGTCGACTTCGGACTCGCGCACTCACTCGGCAATGAGGGCGCCGCCAGCATGATTTTCGGCACCAAAGGCTACGCGGCACCTGAAATCACGGCTTCACCGGATTCGGTCGATCTGCGCGCAGACATCTTCTCTACCGGAGTCATGCTCTACGAACTCCTCACTGGTGAGCGCCCAAGCACACCATACATCCCAGCATCTGAAATCAGCGATTCCCACCCAGACTTCGACCCCATCATCGAAAAGGCAATCGACCCCAAGCCCCACCTTCGCTACAACTCAGCTTTCACAATGGCTGAAGAGATCGAGCAATTGGTGAAACAACTCGAGGAAGAGAAGTACGAGAACATGAAAGCCGAGCGAACAGTGCAACTCGACACGCAGCCGCATGTCATGCCCTCCGAAAAATCAAAATTCATGGGTCAGCTCGCCTTCTACCTGACATTGATCATTGCCTCAATCGCGCTCTTCGCGACCATCATGATCTTCATTGGCTAATTCCGGCTCACCTGTTATTGCTGCCGCCATGAACCTTAGCTTCACCCGCGTCGTAAGCGACGACATTGATTCTTTAATCCACGATGAAGAACTTGTCCTCGCGCTCGTCACCGAGCTTGGCTTCGACTCAAGTGCCCTCATTCAGGTAGCATCCAATGCAGAGCAAGCCGACCCAGAAGCACTCTTTCAGCTACTCAATGAACGCTGGAGCGGCGAGGGACAGGTCTTCTCCCTGGAGGACCAACTGCCACTCCTCCTCCACTGCGTGCAACTCCTCAGTGGCGACCACACACTACTCAGCTCCATTCTCAAACGCAGTCGCGCCATCCCCGTCTCCCACGCCGGCGAAAGCATCCGCGTGCTCTTCCCCCACCAAGTCATCGAGATTCACGAAAGCCTCCAAGAAATTGCCGTAGAAGCACTCCAAGCTAAGGTCGACGTCGCAGGAATCAATCATGCCATCGTGCCACCGCATGGCTCAGATTGGAGCGAACAAGAAATGATCACCGCTCCGCTCTGGCAGATTTATGACGGGTTCTGTCGCTTTTTTGAAAATGCAGCAAACCAAGAGGCATACATTTTAATCGCTCATCACGAGCAAGGATAAGTCACGCATCAACGCAGCGCAGTGACTACTGGCAAAGGCTAAAAGGAGCACAAGCACGCAGCTGCTCCGTGTCTGGGGACGTGTCTCGCAGCAAGGCAGCCACCTCCGCCACAGATCCATTCTTTAGAATCTTTTCCCACTCCAAATAGACGCCACGGGCGGCACAAAATGGGCGCTTGAGTTGATCACGCACCTTGGAAAGCCCGCTCTCAATCACTCCAGGATGCGACTCGACAAACTCAGCAAGTCGCGAATGCACACGCTGCTGGCGCGCCTTCATGCGCTCCAATCCTGCACGCTTATTCTCAAGCATTTGTTCGATATCGAAAGACTCAACCATGTCCGCTCAACCTAGAGAGTAAATCATCTCATGTAAAGCATGAGATTCTAAAACACGAGAGAAGCCCCGTCTGCGATTATGAGACATCATCGCTTGTTAGTTTGAGATCAAATGGTATAAATAGAATCGCTGCTGGGAATAATCTCAGCTCTCCGCCCTCCTATTGACGCATGCTAAGCAAAATCACAGGAACTTTTTTACTTTGTCTCATGACCTTGGTCATGGCGATGGAGCATCCTGTGCTCAACTTCTGTGCGTGCTTGAAGAGCTTCAGCATCGGCCATTGCGCCTGCGAAGTCGTGGAGCTCCCACCCGCTGAGCCCGATTGCTGTCACAACGGACAAGCGCAGGCTGATCTAGCATCTGTAGATCCCAAACCTTGCCCGCCTGAACAATGCGCAACCACCATCGATTTTGATATTGGTGACATCTCGCACATCTACCTCTACGACAAAGTAGAAACAGTCTACCACTCAGATTTTCAGTCCACATCCGGCACAGCACCTTTCTTGCGCCCCCAGCAACTTCACTTCAGAGTGATGGAAAACCCAAGTCGCGGCAGCCCAGCATCGCCGCCACCGCTGCCACTCCACAAGATGGTAGCCGTCTTTTTGATTTGATCTATTGAGTTTCGCCAAGCTGCTAGTTTCAGCTTTGGCCTGAATTGCTGGTCCCTTTGACCACCCGCAATCCTATTTTATGGAGCCATAGGCCCCGTTTTTTCCCCACTCAATCCATCAGTCCATGTCTTTAGATATTCTCACCACTGCAGCTAGCCATAGCGCAACACAATCTCAACACAACAAACCAAGACGCTCGCTCGCCTGGCTCCTTCCTTGTGGGCTTCTCGTAGGCTTTGTGCTCATCCTAGCCATTCTTTTTGGCGAACGTTTGATCCCTGCACAACAGGTTCAGGTATCTCAAGCCATCACCTTGCGTAGCGATGACGCCTCCCTTCCGGTTAGCACCGCGAGCGACCAAATGCTCTTTCAAGCATCCGGCTGGATCGAACCCGACCCATACATCACCTATGTCCCCACCCTCATCAATGGAGTGGTAGAATCTATCGAAGCACTGGAGGGAGACATCGTAAAAAAAGGGCAGGAAATCGCACGACTCATCAACGACGACCAAACTCTAGCACTCAATGCTGCAAGGCAACAACTCGTCAGCCACAAACGCAACATCAGCGCACATTGCGAAGGCATTCCAATCCTCAACGCACAGATCGATGCCGCGAGGAAAAATATCGCAGCGCAGCAAGCCATGCTAGACCTGGAAAAAGACAACCTCAAGCGAGTTGAAGAACTCGGCGGCGACGCCGTCTCCGTGCAAACCATCGTCAAAACCCGCTTCGCAGTCACTCGCCACATGGCACTCGTCGCCCAAGCTGAAGCACAAGTCCCAGAACTCGAGGGCAAGATCAAGCAGCTGGATGCGGAGCGTGAATCGATGGAAGCCAAACTTGATGAGCTCCAGACAAAGGTCAGCCAAGCCCAACTCGCGCTAGACCGCACCATCATCACCGCCCCGATCGACGGCGTCGTCCTCCACTTGCATGCCGTGCCTGGTAAAAAACGGATGCTCAACATGGATGACCCCAAGTCCGCGGTATTGGTGGAACTTTACGACCCCCAGAAGCTCCAAGCCCGCATCGATGTCCCGCTCAACGAGGCAGCAGGACTTCAGATTGGGCAAGCCGTCGAGCTCGTCAGCGACTTCCTCCCGAACACCACCTTCCGCGGGTCAGTCACACGCATCAATGGCCAGGCCGACCTCCAGCGCAACACCCTACAAGTCAAAGTCGCCATCCACAACCCAGACATCCGCCTTCGCCCAGATATGCTGGTGCGAGCGAAATTCTACGCACCTGAGACCAACGCATCCACCACCAATCCAGCTGCCCCACACACCGGCACCAAGCTCGCCATCTACCTTCCAAGCAAGGCATTGATCAATGACGCTCAAGTCTGGATCGTAGGAAGTAAACACCGCGCCGAACTCCGTGACATCACCCTAGGCAACTCGACGCGCGACGACCACATCCAAGCCACCAGTGGGGTGCGCTCTGGCGAACTGGTGGTACTCCCACCTCACAGCCACCTCTCAGTCGGCGACAAACTCTCATTCACCACCCAATTCTAAGCCATGGAACCACTCATCCAAATCAACGCTGCTACCAAAAGCTTTCAAAAAAATAAAGAAACCATCACCCCGCTCGACTCACTCTCGCTCGACGTGGCCAAAGGAGAATTCCTCTCCTTGATGGGACCCTCTGGCTCTGGAAAAACCACCTTATTGAACCTGATTGCAGGCATCGACTCACCAAGCGCTGGAGAGATCAGAATCCACGGCAGAGACATCGCAAAACTCAGCCGCGCTCAACTCACTCGTTGGCGTGCCGAGCACGTTGGCTACATCTTCCAGCTCTACCATCTGGTACCCATCCTCTCGGCCTACGAGAATGTCGAGCTGCCCCTCCTCTTGGGCAAATGGACCAAGGCCGAACGCAAGGCCAAGGTCATGGCTGCGCTTGAGCTTGTAGGGCTCTCAGATCGCGCCGACCACCGCCCCTCTGAGCTCTCAGGAGGTCAGGAACAACGCGTCGCCATTGCCCGCGCTATCGTCCATGACCCCGCCTTGCTCGTCGCCGACGAACCAACTGGCGACCTCGATCGCGAGTCAGCAGATGCCATTCTTAAGCTCCTCAGCACCCTCGCTGAAGAACACAACAAGACCATCATCATGGTCACCCACGACCCCAAAGCCGCCGCTGCTGCACACCGTGCTCTCCAGCTCGAGAAAGGCCAACTGGTCACCTCAGGCCACTTGCTCAACCACATGCCTACCTAATCCCATGCAGATGCTCATACTCGCTTGGAAAAACCTGACGCGCCACAGAATGCGCTCGCTCTTGACCATCCTTGGGGTGGCCGCCGGCATGTTCCTCTATACCTCGGTACAGACGATGCAGCACTCGCTAGCCAACGCCACTGACAGCAATGCCGATGACACTACCTTGGTAGTCTACCGCGAAAATCGCTTCTGCCCGATGACCTCCCGACTGCCAGAACACTACGCCGCCACCATTGCCAAACTCGATGGCGTGCGTGAGGTCATCCCCATCCAGATCACCGTCAACAATTGCGGAGCCTCTCTTGACGTCATCACATTCCGCGGGGTCCCTCCTGAAACCCTACAGAAGTACAACCCCAACTTGGTCGTGACCGAAGGTTCTTACGACACCTTCCTCTCACGTACTGATGCCGCCCTCGTCGGCTCACACTTCGCCCAACGTCGCGGGCTCAAACCTGGCGATAAATTTGAAGCTGTAGGGATCAACGTAGAAGTCGCTGGCATCATCACCTCAGACGCCCCTCAAGACCAAAACGTCGCCTACGTCCACCTACCCTTCCTGCAACAAGCCTCAAAAGTTGGCCTCGGAGTCGTCACCCAGTTCAATGTCAAAGTACAGGATGCCAGCATGCTTGAGGCCGTGGCCACCGCAATCGATGAAACCTTCAGCTCAGACCAACAACCCACCAACACACGACCCGAAAAAGCCTTCTTTGCCGAAACTGCCAAGCAGATGATTGAGCTCATTAATTTCACCCGCTGGCTCGGCATTGGAGCCGTGATCGCAGTGCTCGGTTTGGTCGCAAATGCCGTGCTCCTCATCGTACGTGGCCGGGTCAAAGAAACCGCAATCCTCCAGACCTTGGGGTTCTCGCGCACGCAAATTGGCATCATGGTTCTCAGCGAAGGTTCTTTGCTAGGCACCATCGGCGGAGCTCTTGGTGTCTTCGGCTCAGCCGCATTCTTCTTCATGAAATCCTTCACCCTCGGCAATGAAGGGCTCACGCTCGCCATTTCCCCGAGTCTTGGAGTTGTACTCTCTGGGCTACTCATCGCCCTCACCCTTGGCCTCTTCGCCTCACTCTACCCAGCCTGGAAAGCCACCGCAAAACCACTGGTCCAATCTCTCAGTTCCTAAGCTCATGCTACCCTTCTCATACGCACTCAGAAACCTTTTCCGCGACCCCGCGCGCCTCGCGCAGACCGTCGGAGGATCAGCCATCGTCGTGCTCTTACTCGTCGCCGCCGTGGCTCTAAACCAAGGCATGGACGCAGTCCTCTCATCATCAGGATCCCCGCGCAACGTCATCCTCATGGGCAAAGGCTCGGAGGAATCGATCCAACGCTCTGAGGTGCACCTCGAGGCCGAAGCCATTGCCGCCACTTCCATCCGCGGGATTCAAGAACAACTGGGCGCCCCCTCCATCTCAGGGGAAATCTTCTACCAAGCACCCTTGCGCACCCGTTCAGGCGTGGAAGAGCAGGCGCTGTTGCGCGGCGTTCTAGAGAACGCCCTGCTCGTTCACCGCTCGGTCTCCTTGCGTGAGGGGCGCTTCCCTCAGTCTGGGGAAATCATGGTGGGCCACCTCGCACACCGCAAGCTCGGCGTCGACCCCAGCGAGACAGCCATCGGCCAGTCGCTCCACTTTGAGAATGCCGAATTCACCATTGTCGGCATCTTTGAAGCTCCAGGCACCGTCTTGGAGAGTGAAGTCTGGTTCGACCGCAATGACCTCGCCACACTAAGCCAACGCGACAGCCTCTCCTCAATCACCATACGGCTTGCTCCAACCGCAGATTTTGATGATGTCGAGGTATTCACCTTCCAACGCAACGACCTCGAGCTCGCAGCCATCCGCGAAGACCACTACTATGACAAGCTAGGCACCTTCTACAAACCAATCCAAGTCATGACCTGGGTCACCGCCGCCTTAGTCGCCGCCGGGGCTATCTTCGGCGGGCTCAACACCCTCTACGCCGCCTTTGCCGCCCGCGTCAAAGAAATGGCCACATTGCAGTCCATCGGCTACACCCGTAAGGCCCTCTTCGTCTCCTTGATCCAAGAATCCCTACTTGCTACATTATGTGGCACCCTGCTCGCCTTGGTGCTCGCTTACTTTCTGCTAGACGGCCAGAGCGTGCCTTTCTCGATTGGCACTTTCACGCTCACGCTCACCCCCAGCGTGCTTGCCACTGGCGTGATCACCGGGATCTTACTCGGCACGCTCGGCACCCTACCTCCAGCATACCGCTGTCTCGCGCCCACACTCCCCACCGCACTTCGCTCCGATTAACCCGAAATCACAAATCACAAATCATGAAACCATACATCCTCATCTCAGCCCTCGCACTCAGCCTCGTAGCCTGCTCAGAAAAGCCAGCCAGCACCGAAAGCAAGCCCGCGAGCGAGTCCACCGAATCAAGTCTCAGCACCTACTTTGTAGACACGCCCCACGCTGACGCCATCAGCATCCACACACTCCGCAGCCAAGCCAAAGCTGGCGAGCAAGTCACCTTCAATGGCAAGGTCCTCGGTGCCAAAACCGTGCTCGTCGACAAGCGCGCCATCATGCTCCTCGGGGACCCTGAGGTTCTCATCTCTTGCGACATAGGCCATGATGACAACTGCCCAACTCCATGGGACGTCTGCTGCACTGACGTCGATACCGTCAATGCCAACATCGTCACCATCCAAGTCGTCGATGCCGAGGGCCGCCCACTCAAGCAAGGGCTGCGTGGCGTCAACAACCTCACCGAGCTCAGCCACGTCACCCTCAGCGGCACCGTCGCCGAGGGCTCCAGCGACAGCAACATGATCGTCAATGCCGAAAGCATCTACGTACTCCAGAAACCATAGAATGTTACCCAAGAGCCGCCACTCTCAGTGGCGTCCCAAAAAGCTATCTCACTCATGAGATAGCTTTTTTACTAGATGCTGAAACCCAAACCACAAAATCTAACAACCAAAATCAAACTATGGCTGGCGTAATCGCAGAGTAGTTGATACTACTTTCGACGTTGAAGGCCTTATTTGTTAGATTCTTACCTGCAGTATGGATATTTAGTTCATGTTCCGGGCCGCATGGCGTGAGCACCCACGATGCTTTGGTGATGACTTTTGGCGGAGTGGAGAAACTTGAGGGCGAGCAAAGCCTGCGTGAGGGCGAGAAATATTGGGATTTTGAATTCACCCCAGATCGCGAGATGAGCAAGCAACTAGCTCAGCAATGCGCTAAATACCAGGCGGGGCTCTGGGCGAAGGAGCAAGGGAACCCAGGATTCTACCTACTAGACTCCGAAGCTGAGCTTCTCGAGATGGTCATCGATATGCCCAAGCAAACCGTAGTTGGCTACTACGAAAGCAAACCCTACACCTCGACGGTGAGACTCTACAACGGCGAACAAATGCCCGTCACCAAATACGAAAAAGTCTGGGTGCCACAGAAGGAAATCCCAGCACACCGTAAGCGTGTGGAACGCTGGAAAATCACCCTCAAGGTCTCACTCAGCGCACAAACCGGTGCGAAGTTTATCCAGACTTAGCCAATGGCGAGACCTCATTGGGAGAGAAGGATCGCCCATGGGGCGGGTTCTTTTTGTGCATATCGTGCATATAGCGTGCATATAGGGACAGGCACGATGTAGCTGCATATAGAGAGCTCGTACGCATATGGGGACAGGCACGATGTAGTGCTCTGTATGGAGCCTGGCACCATGTATGCGATGTCAAATCGGTGCGTAACACCTACTCACTAGATTTCTTCCATTTTATATCCATTCAGCACGGAATATTCCAGTAGTCGATTCTTTTTGAGCATTACCAAAACTTCCCACTGCATATAGGGACAGGCACGATGTAGTGGAAACTGTCGTTGCCGATGACACTCGGGTGCTCATTGACAATGTACTTGGACTTGCTCCGACCAATGACATCACCGTGGATGTTACCGACATTGTGACGGATTGGGTCAATGGAGTGGAGAGCAATACCGGATTTAGCCTTCATTACGATGACAATGTCTATCAGGGAGTAGGCCTGAGCAATGCAAAGTTAGTGGTGACTACGGATTCTGGTGTCACTGCTGTTCCCGAACTTAATGTAATGATTTTATTCACGCTGAGCGGTTTGATTTTTTCGGTACATAGACGACGCGCATAGTTGCTTGTTCGTCTCTACCCAAGACTGAACTGAGCTCAGTGAGCTAAAAATGAGACGATTTTTGGTCTCCTCATCAAGTGTGAGGGCGCACTTCGCACGCATCCTTCAAATGCTGTCGATGGGCGTAGATGCGAGACTCTTTGGTGTACGGCATCTTCTTCGCTCCATGGGTGCGATTCGCATAAGCCTCGCCGCATTGATCTTGCAGCGCGCTGAAGCCATCCTCGACAAATTCTTTAGAACCAAAGATCACACCATCCACCGCAAAACGTAGCTTGCAGCGCAGCATCTGACGCCAGTTCAACTTGCCTCCGCCATTGAGGATTTGCTCTACCTCTTTTCTATCAAAACCTAGCTTACGCTTCCTCCGCGCCGACTGTGACTCACCAGGAATGGCATCTCCTACAGCCGCCTCCCCTTCTTCTGCTAGCATGCAACGATAGCGCGCACTCTCGCTTCTGAAGTCGAAGCTTCTCTCCTCTTTCAGACTTCCTTTCTTGTCGTGTTCAGCTTGCCTCAAACTGGCCAAGTATTCATGCATCTTCTCCCTGCCGACCGCCTTCCACGCCTCGCAGAGCTCAAAGCTACTCTCGTGCAACATCAAGGCCAGCAACCCAGTTTGTGCGTCCTTTGAGCTCCCATGAGCTGCAGCGTAGCCGCACCATCTGAAGTCCAGCGGTTCCTTCACGATTCCAGCTCGTAAAGGATTAAGGTCAATATATGCAGCGATAAAGCGTGCATGCCAGCCACCTTGGACTTGCACGCTGGTAAAGCGCCCTTGCCACAAGGTCCCTTCTTTCCGCTGTTCCTTGTTGAACCATCGGCTGTAGCCTTGCTTGATCGAGCGCATGAACTCCGAAAGGTTCCACATCCTGCGGGTGTAGGGTTCTCTTATCGCACGCACAGCAGCATCACGCTTTTCAACATCGGGTATCGCGCGGGCTGTGGCCAAGCG
>NZ_KB899265.1 GCF_000378105.1 Rubritalea marina DSM 17716
CACCACCTAACTGATAGAAAGCTATTAAATCAACTAGGCGTTCGGGCCACCCGACCGTGCTGTTGGGTGCCGACCTAGGCGCCTCCGACGAGCAAGCACGGGCCCATTCTCGACGCCACTCGCCACCCCAGCACTCGCTAAAACAAAAGAAACTCAACAATCGCAGGAAAACCACTTGCCACACCTTCTCATGGAAGACGCTGCACCCAATCCCCTCACCGTCGAGAAGCGAGCCATTCCCAATCTCCAAACATTAACCCAAAAACAAAGCGCGCTGAGAGTTCAGCGATTGGTGTGCTTTACGTTCAGGAAAAAATGGAATTACTCTTTGCAATAGGTAGAGCCATCCTAGGGTTGGGAGATGCGATAATATTCTTCGACTTCCTTTTCCACGTCCTGCTTGGATTCTATTGGTGGCTCTCGCCGAATTTTCGAAAAGAAACCAAAGAAAAAGAAGACTACAAAAAAATAGGAATCTATATGGGTGCGTGCTTAGCACCAGTGGTGATACTATTTATAGCCTACCTAGTCATCACCTGAACTAAAGACCTGAACCAGCCGGAGCAGGACAACCCGATAACCCGCCCGTAAAACTCTAAAAATCACTAGGGCTTCTAACTCGTCAGGCGGGTTGCCTGTCCTCTACGTTCGACTGAAAAATGCTGCAACTTTTGAAGATCGTTCCGGTTTGATCTTCCATGTCCACTAGTAACTTCATTCTAGCTCTTGGCTATTCGTTGCCACTTGCATTGATTACTCTACTGCATGGCGATGACTTTCTTGATGTGGCAAATCTCAAGAATTACTCTAATCAGGTCATTCCCACCTATATCACAAAAGACAACAGCCCCGAACATAACTCTATCACCAACGAAGGTTCGACTCTTGGGAGAGTTCTTTTTTACGACAAGCGTCTATCGGCTGATAACACGATTTCTTGTGCCTCATGCCACCAGCAGGAACATGCTTTTTCCGATTTGGCTGTCCTCAGCGAGGGGATTAACGGGAACCTCACTCCTCGCCATTCGATGCGCTTGGTCAATGCTCGCTTCGGCGATGAGGTGAAATTCCGTTGGGATGAGACTGCTGAGAGTTTGGAAGAGCAGATGATCATTCCGATCAAGGCTGAAAAAGAGATGGGCTACAGCGGTGAGAATGGCAATCCCGGCATGAGTGATCTGATTGCCGAGCTTGCCGCCACCAGCTTTTATCCGCCTCTCTTTAATTTAGCTTTCGGTGATCCTACGGTTACGGAGGAGCGAATGGGGCTGGCGTTAGCTCAGTTCGTGCGCAGCATCCAGTCCTTTGACTCGAAATACGATGCTGGCCGTGCCCAGGTAAGTGATGATCTCACAGATTTCCCAAATTTCACGAATGATGAAAATGCGGGAAAGCGGCTCTTTATAGAGGATTTTCAATGGGAAGAGGCTACTCATACCGTTGCCGATGTCCCGGGTGACCCGGGAGGAACGTTCAATGTGGCAATGCGCGTGAGCGGAGGTTTTAATTGCGCAACTTGCCATCAGCCCCCCGAATTTAGCATTGATCCCGGCTCGTTGAATAACGCTTTTGTCCGGCCGCCATCAAATTTTCCGGGTGATCCATCTTGGCTTGTCGGAACGCGCTCGCCAACTCTGCGGGATTTGATCAAAGCTGACTGGGAAGCTGAGGGCGACAACGGCGAGGCCTTGAATGGAGGAATGTTTCATTCTGGGCAGGCTCTTTTCCTGAAGGACATCTTCGGGCATTATGAGTTCCGCCGACTCGATGAAGATGACAACACCAACCTAGATCCAAGATTGATGCGTGTCAGTCCAACGACTGGTGAGAACATGGCACAGCTTCTTAATTCAACTGCGAGAGAGCGGCGTCAAATCAGTGCCTTTCTGTCCACTCTAACTGGCAGTAATGTTTACACGGACGAAAAATGGTCTGATCCATTCGACGAGGCCGGAAATTTGACCTTATCCAATGAGCTCGCGATCAATGCGATCGACTATCAGAGGGAGAGTGATCAACTGACGATTGACTGGAGAAGCCTACCGGGAGCGTCCTACACGCTCTGGTCTTCTCCAGATCTTTCAGAGGGAAGTTGGAGCATTGTGCAAGAAGGGATCCCTGCTTCTACGGATAATTTCAGAACACCATTTGGTCCGTTTGCAGCTCCAAGCCCCCTGAGATCATTCTTTCGAGTGAGCGACGATTCTTCATCGCCCGACTGATAGTAACCAAAGTCGAACAATAAGTTCGTCGAAATAATTTTAGTCAGACTAAAATAGAGAGATCCTTGCATTCATGGGGGCTAGGGCGTGATGGATTGGTCTATAGAGCTTTGGATTGATTGAATGTCAAGGTGAGCCAGCCGCTTGGGTTAATGGCTGGCGCCCTCACCTCGCTCAGCCGTCGCAAAACCAGTATCTACTCACTCCGCGCTTTTCTCTTCGGCTTGTGCGTCGGGCACGAAGGTGAGAACTGTGCCATTGATGCAGTAGCGTTTGTCGGTGGGGGTGGAGAACCCTTCGCCGGTGAATACGTGGCCTAGGTGGGCATCGCAGACGGCGCAGAGCACCTCGGTGCGTACCATGCCAGCAGTCATGTCTACCTTGGTCTTCACGTTTTCGGCATTGGCGGGGTCGTAGAAGGATGGCCAGCCGCAGCGTGAATCAAATTTTTCTTTTGAGCTAAAGAGCTTGGCTCCGCATCCAGCGCAGTAATAGGTGCCAGCTCCTTGTTTTTTAAATTGCTTGTAGACGTCGCCATTGGGGCGTTCGGTGCCATCTTGGCGCGCGATGCGGTATTGCTCTGGGGTGAGTTGGGCTTTCCACTCGGCATCGGTTTTTTCGACTTTGGCGGTGGGTTGTTTTGGGGCCTTGGGTGAGGTTTCCATAGGTTCTTTGGCTGGGCTGCTGCAGGCGCTGAGCACTGCTAGGGTAAGGGCTAGAATGATACGCATAAGATCAGGATAGTTGTATGGTAGGAGGTGGCCAGTCGGAAATTATTGCAAATCTTTGGCTTCGTCATGGGTTTTTGTCCTGAGGAAACAATCGACAAGGTGGTCGTCGACGATGCCGACAGCTTGCATGAAGGCGTAGATGATGGTCTCGCCGACGAAGGAGAAGCCTCGTTTTTTGAGGTCTTTGCTAATGGCTTTTGAGAGCTCTGTACTCGCGGGTACCTGTTCCAAGCTCTTCCAGGTATTGATGATCGGTTGGTGATCGACCCAGCCCCAAAAGTAGTGGCCGAGACTTCCCTGTTCTTGGATCAGCTGGATTGCGGCGATGGCATTTTTGCGCGCGGCGAAGACTTTGAGTCGGTTGCGGATGATGCCTGGGTTGAGGAGGGCGGCTTCGAGCTCGGCATCGTTCATTGCTGCGACTTTTTCGATGTTGAAGTGGTGAAAGAGCGCGCGGTAGTTTTCGCGCTTTTTTAGCACTGTGATCCAGGACAGCCCGGCTTGAGCGCCTTCGAGGATGAGCATCTCAAAGAGAGTTTGGTCGTCGTGCACTGGCTGGCCCCATTCGTGATCGTGGTAGGCGATGTAGAGTGGGTCTTGAGTGCACCAATCGCAGCGCTTTTTCATGCTGACGATAGTGCCTCCTCAAATCGAATGATCAAGCTCTCGTGTGCTTTACATTGGAGGCTTCTGTGATTTAGATCCAGCTATGAAACCTAAAATTGGTATTGTTGGATTGGGTCGTATGGGGGCGAATATCGCACGTCACCTCAACGATGAGGGTTACGACGTGGCTGCGGTGTACGATCTAAATCAAGATGTGGCTGGTGAGCTGGCCGTTGAGTTAGGTGCGCAAGCGGCATCCAGCCTGCCACAAGTCACAGCAGCTTCACAGGTGGTGATCACCGTGGTGAGTGACGATGCAGCGATGCTGGATATTTTCAAATCACAAGGGGACACTTTGCTCATCGGTGCTGAAGGGGTGACTTTCATCAATTGTGCTACTTTGAGTCCCGAGGCGCACCTTGCTGCGGCCGAGGCTGCTCAGGCGGTGGGGGCTCATGCTTTGGAGGCTGCAATGGCTTCTAGTATCCCTCAAGCGCGCAATGGCTCGCTCTACCTCATGGTGGGGGGGGACGCTGCGGTGGTGAGTGCACAAAATGAATTGCTTGAATGCATGTCTGTCGCGCTGCGCCATGTTGGCCCTGTAGGTGCCGCAGCAAAGGTGAAGGCTCTGGTTAATATGGTGATGAATATGAACACTGCGGCCCTCGCTGAAGGGTTGGGCTTGGGTGACGCTCTGGGCCTCGACCTAGAGATGCTCTGCGAAGTTTTCTCTCAGACTGGTGCGAACTCACGTGTGCTTGAGACTGATGCAGAAGACATGCTCACGCGTGATCACGAATGCTATTTTTCGGCAAGTCACGCAGCCAAAGATAGCGGTATCGCCAATGCTCTCGCCCAGCAAGCTGGCATCAAGACTCCAATCTCTGACGCCACAGAAGCGCAATTCCGCAAGATGGAGCAACTTGGTCTCGGCGAACTCGATAAGTCAGGTGTGGCGGAACTCACGTTCAAAGGAAGAGGCGCATGAAATTACACAACCAACACGGCGAAAAGTTAGACTATATTCAGGACCTTAGCTCCTCACGCGAGGATGTTCTTGTGGTTTTGGGGCACGGAGTGACTGGCAACAAAGACCGGCCGCTTCAGCGTGGTGTGTACGAGGGCCTGGTGGCTAAAGGCTGGCCAGTACTTAGCCTCTCATTTGCTGGTAATGGTGATTCTGAGGGAAACTTTGAAGATGCCACAATCCCCAAGGAAGTGGATGATCTGCACGCGGTACTCGATCAGGTGAAGGGGGTGAAGAGAATCGCCTACGTTGGCCACTCCATGGGAGGGGCTGTTGGAGCTCTAGCTGCTGCTAGAGATGAACGTATCAGCGTGCTTGTTTCGCTAGCTGGGATGGTGCGAGCCAAGAAGTTTTTCGATACTGAGTTTGGTGATGTGGTGCCCGGACAAGGCTGTATGTGGGATGAAGAGGATTGCCCTCTATCTGAAGCATACGCACAGAGCATGGCAGATCTGGATAATACTCTAACGGCAGCCAAGGACGTGCGTGCCCCGTGGTTGCTCATTCATGGCGACGCGGATGATGTGGTGCTGCCACAAGATAGTGAGGATCTGTACCTCACCCTCCGGGGGAAGAAAAAGCACCTTGTCATTGAAGGTGCCGACCATTGCTTTGAGGGGTATTACCCTCAGGTGGTTGACGAGATTGACGCGTGGCTCGAGCAGCACCTCGGCTAAGCTGCTATTTTTTTTCTATCAAGCTGAGCCTCCAAACAGGCTCAGCTTTTTCGATGAGAGACTTGGCAGATTGGAACTGCCAAGTGGCTCCATGTGAGTCTTGCACCTCCGTGCCATCTTCAATCTTGAGTGTGCCAGCGATGGCTTGCTTGCGCAGCATCGTCAGCATGTCGAAGAGGCGCGGCCGGTCGAGCTGCGAATTTTCAATCTCGATGTCGCGCAAGCCAAGTGGGTGCATGCCATCGGTAAAGATATTCCACCCACCCTTGGCGTGTGCCTCAAACAGGAGCCCGACCCAGAGGTTCGATGGCGCTGGGGCTGGTGAGCCGATGCGCCACTCAGCCTGCTTCAAAAAGCTGCTAGGCTCGTGGAGGATGGAAGCATCACCCCAGTAGACGGCAATCGTAGGGTGCGCATCAGTGAATGCCGCAAGGGCATGGGTGAGATCAGCCGCTGCGTGCCAGGCTGGGCGGCGGATGCTGGTGCAGGTGATGGTGATGTTGGCCTTGTGTTTGTCTACCTCGGTCTTGGCATCTGGCCAGTGGAGCGAATTTTCTGCAGCGTAGTGGGTGTCACCACTTGGTATGGGGGCGTCTTCTAGTACGGCGACAAAGCGGGAACGTCCGATACGCCATTGCACCACCTTCGCCACTGCATCGATGGAAAATTCGTGGATCTGTTGGTCCGTGTTTAACTTGAACCAACGGGTGAGTTCTTCTTTGATTGTTTCCTCTGACGCCAACTGGTTGTTTTCTAGGCAAAGGAAGGCGAATTGGGCTTCATTGGCTGGGCGCAGTGGGACGAGCTCGGCGACAGGGATTTGCTGGTCTGCGTCGGTTTTTGGAGTTTGCGCGATGGCTGCCGGGGAGAGAAACAGCCCTAGGGTGATGGCGATGGTGCTGTGCTTTTGCATGGTTCCTAGGGTAGGTTGTTGCTTTATCGAGGTAGGAGAAGTTGCTCTCTACTGAGGCCAGTGAGCTTTTCTAGGCCGTTGATCATCATGAATAAGATGTACATGGCAACGACGACCATGGGCACTGCGATGACGGCGAATCCCCAGACTGTGATCTTGCCGACGATGGCTGCGTATTCTTCTTTCCACTGAGGGATGTTGGGTGCGAGGTCGCTGAGAAAGTAGTGGGCCAGTCCGAGGTTGAGCACGGCGCTGAGGCAGAAGGAACCAAAGAAATAGACCGTGCACTTCCAGATCAGAGCTTCGTATTCTGAAATGAGGTGCTTATCCGCCACCGCATTCTCGATGCGCTTGATGTCGAAAATACCGTCATTGTAGATGAAGGTGCGGAATAGCGGGTTTTTGCTGCGGCGGGTGATGAGGAATAATGAGCCCAGAATCAGTGGTTGGATTGCTTCTTTGATGCCAAAAATCCAGCTCACATGCGCCTTCGCAGACTCGTTGTACCAGAGATAGATGGTGATCAAGCCGGTGAGCAAAATAGCGCCCATGCCGACCGCGGAGAAGATGTTGAGGTTGCGGTGCTTGAGCCAGTGCCAGACACCGTAAGCGAGTGGTAGTGCGAGCGCGACTACCATGGCCCATGTGGGACCCAGGTGGTACACTTCTGATCCTTCTTTGCTAAGCTTGCTGAGTACAATCGTGGGCAGCAGCACGTTAATGAGGATGTTGACGAGTGGATTTTCTTCCTGGGTATTTACTTTGCTCATGGCGCTATGGCTTGGTCTGGTTGACCCTATTTCTGATAGTGCTATCGGATCGATGTCGATTGTGGAAGAGAGAAATCAGTGGGCGGGCTAGATTCTTGTGCGCTCAGGTGCATCGTGGTAGTGATGGGCAATGCAACGAGTTGTCAGATTTCTATCATTGATGAGCATGCTACCCGCCGTCCTCATGGCGGAGCCCCTGCCGGAGCTACCGAAGTTTGTCCGCTTCAAGCATTTCAAAGCAAACCCAGGGGAGCTTACCCGGATTGAAATCCAGTCCCATTCAGGGAAAGGTTCGCTGAAAGTAGAGGACCATGAGGGACTGCATCGCGGGCAAATGCGGGTGAATTGGGATCAGATGATCGACCGCAGGGAGTTTGTCGAAGAGGGAGTGCGCAAGCTAAACTACAGGGTGCTCAAGGACCGTGTGGTGACCACAGTGGTGCTGGATGGTCAGGAAAAAACACAGGAGAAAGAAAGCCCATTGGTGGGCGAGACAGTCGAAGGGATGCAAGACAGTCTCGGCCAGTGGAAGTTTTTCTTAGATCACCTTTCTGGCACTGAGCAGGCTAAAATGCTGGAAGAGCTAGAAACTTATGAAGCGCGTCAATGGTTCGTAGGTGGCGCGATGCGCGTGGGCGATTCTTGGGAATTCCAACCCAGCTTTATCCGGCACATGATGGAGCGCGACCTCAAAGGGGCTGCAGTCGAGGCTCGGATGACATTGGCGGCGATTGAATATCTTGGTAAGGTGCCCGTGGCGCGCTTGGATTTTACGATTCTCTCAAAGGGGGCGAGTGCCGAGGCGGATGCCAGCGCTTTTTTTAAGGGGAAGGTCTATGTCAATCTGACCAATATGCTAGATTACCACACCGAGATGGATGGGTATTTGCACAGTCACGTCGAGCACGCGGGTGCCGACACGCGCTTGAAAATCCCGCTTCATTTCATCGTTAAGCAATCGATCCACCCGTCACGCTAACTGCGCGGCCAGGCGCTGCCAAATTGGATGTAAACCGCCGAGGTGTCCTCGGAGAAGCCAGCATCGATGCCGACGTGCATTCCGTGACGTTTTGAAATGAGGTAGCGGAAACCCGCACCACCCGCGATGATCTCTGTGCTCCCACCGAAAAACTTGCTGTCATTCCACGCCATGCCAACACCAGAGAATCCGAGTAAGCTCCAGCGCTCATGAATCTGCCAGCGTAGCTCGGCTTCTAAGTTTGCTGCGCCATCACCTTGGTAGCGCACCATCGGCACACCACGAAGCTCGACGAATGGCAGTCGGTAAAATGGTACGTCTCCAAAGCTCTGAGTCACTGCTCCTCGTGCAGAGAAGTACAGCTTTTCATCGATCAAGGGGATAAATTGTAATGTCTGGAGCGTGAGCAATTGGAAGTGGTCTGAGGCGCCCCAGCTGGGGTCGCTCCAGCCAACTTCTAGCTCAGTAAGTTGACCATTGGTCGGTGTGAAGACATTGTCTCGCGTGTCATACGCAATGCCGGTGGTGATGGTGCTGAATGTGGTTTTGAAGCCCAATGCTGAAAGGTCGACTTCTGGGGGTAAAAATTCGCTGCCGGGAAACCTCTTGAGCGACGCATTGACGTCGCCGTAGAAGTACTTTAGTCCCAGAGTCCAGGGGGATTGATCTCGTATTTTCCACTCGCCACCCAGCGTGAATCCAGTGACGTCTAGGTTGTATTGGAGCGCCAGATCGCTTGGGATGACTGAAGTGCCAGATCCGTAAAAATCCAGATTGAAGGATGCGTCAAAGACAGCCGCCTCCACTTGCACCCGTTCGTCAAAGTGGTAGGCAGAATATGCGGCAAATAGGCCCTCACTGCCATTTTCCGTCATCAGGCCACCCAGTGCGTAAAAGTTTGGTCTCGCTTGCCCCTCCGGCCGATGGATGAATACTGGAACCACTGCAGCACCATAGCCCACGGCGGGCTCCGTGATTGGTGCAATCACAGGGTAGAAGCCGAATGGCTTGTCTAAAAACGCCCCAATATCCAGATAGCCATCGTCTTCATCGAAGAGGCTAAATTTCTTTTTAGGTAACTCCTCTGGCCCGTGGTGCTTACCCGCGATGTCCTCAGTGTAGTCTTGGGCATTGAGGATTCCCAAGCCAAGGAATGTGGACGCGAGGTAGGAGCTGATTTTCATGGTTTAAGGAGAAAGAGTTAGAGCCAGAGTTAGGCACATATCGGGCTCGTTTGGAAGAAAAAATAGCTACAGCAAGAGAGCTTTGCTGAGTCATCCGGCTGGGCGCTTGATTTTGCACTTCACAGATCAGCTGCACCAGACCACTGTGAGCGGCATGAATGAGGAATTACTAGCTCAGATGCCAGCAGTGATCGCTGCAGTAGAAAAAGCGAGCGCCTTCCAAAAAAAGCACTTTCGCTCCATGCCCACTGGTGCAGACGACCAAAAAGCCGCGCGCGAGATGGTCTCATTTGTAGATGTGGAATCTGAGAAAATCCTCCAGAGCGAGCTCATGCCATTGGTCGATGGTGCCGGTTTTTACGGTGAAGAATCCGGAAAAACAGGCTCTCAGGATCTCGTTTGGATCGTTGATCCCCTGGATGGTACGACCAACTACCTCAGCGGTATTGACCACTTCTCTGTGGCTGTCGCACTCGTCAAGGACGGCGAGCCTCTCCTTGGTGTGGTGCACAAACCTGTGAGCAACGAAACCTGGAGCTGTGTCAAAGGCGGCGGGTTGCACTACAATGGCGAAAAAATCGCCCCCGTTTCAGATTCATTGACCGAGGCAGATGCCTTGTTTGTGACTGGCTTTCCATACCGCTCTCAAGACCTAGCCAAGGCTTTCTTTGCCTGTGCTGACGAGGTCCTCTTACTTGGTCGCGGTATCCGCAGAACCGGGAGTGCCGCGCTCGATACCGCCCATGTTGCCAGCGGTTGGTACCAAGGGTTCTGGGAGAGTGACCTCCAGCCATATGATGTGGCTGCCTCGATGCTCTTCATGCAGGAAAATGGATGCGTGGTCACCAATGAGATGGGAGCTCGCTACGATCTTTTCAGCGACCGTATCATGGTTGCAGCATTGCCAGGGGTGCACCCGAAACTTCGAGCCACCGTAGAACAGCATTATGCCTCCGAAAGCTAAGAATCGCCTCAGCAAGCCAAGACGCAGGCGAAGCCTGCCTGCTCCAATTAGAAACATTAAACCAGCACCGAAAGCATCTGCCTCAAGTGCCCCATAGTCTATGCCATACAGAATTTGTAAAATGATCGAGGTGGAAAACGGCCACCTTCTCTCTAAGCACCCAGATAAGTGTCGCTTCCCTCACGGGCACACCCGCAAGGTGGAGCTCGTCTTCGAAGCAGACACGTTAGACTCACACGAAATGGTCTTCGACTTCAAACTCGTCAAGCGCATGGTAGATGACTTCCTAGAAACCTACGATCACGCGCTCTGCATGAATACCGAGGACCCGAAGTTTGATTTCTTCAAAGAAGCCTACGGCGATCGCATCATCGGCTTCGAGGGGCTCGACCCCACCACAGAAGTGATGGCCAAAACAATCTACGACCATACCAGCAATCAGCTTCAGCGCTTCATCAACGAGCCAGACCCTGAGTACCCGGTGCGCGCAGAAGTTCGCGTCAAACATATCCGTGTCTGGGAAACCACCAGTTCCTGGGCGGAATACGGTGATTGAAGGTCAAAACCCTGAGCGCTGGCTCAGGGTTGATAGGGTAGCAGATTGCCTCGGGTAGATCGAGCGCTGGGGTAGGATGGGGCCTAGTAGCTGCGTCCCCAGATTGCGCGTGCTTTGCTAGGCTTACCGGTAAGGACGCAAGGAGCTTCTTCGCCATCTTGTTGGTCGAGCGGTAGGCAACGTATGGTGATCTTGTGTTTTTTGGAGAGTGTTTCCTCTTCCTCTGTGGATCCGGCCCATGGCGTGAGGAGCCAGCCGGGTTGTTCAGCGTCCCAGTGTTGCTCGAAGGCTTCTAGTTGGGTGCATTCTTGGATGTTGGCATCGCGGAACGCGGTGGCGCGTTCGAGTAGGGTGTCTTGGATTTCCTGCAATGTGTTGGTCACCTCTCTGAGGAACTCTTCTTTATCGAGGAATGATTTTTCGTTGGATGCTTGGTCGCGGCGCTGAAGGCAGACTTTGCGGGATTCGAGGTCGCGTGGGCCGATCTCAATCCGGATAGGTGCGCCTTTTCTGACCCATTCCCATTTCTTTTCACCGCCGCGGAGGTCGCGCTTGTCGACTTGGACCCGGAGTGGTTCACCGTGGAAGTCTTTCAATCGCAGGGTGCTGGCGAGGGCTTCACAGGCGTCGATGATGGCGTCGCGTGTGTCCTCTTTCGGAGTGACTGGGATGATGATGATTTGCTGGCTTGCGATGCGTGGCGGTAGTACGAGACCGTCGTCGTCCGAGTGGGCCATGATGAGGGTGCCGATCATGCGAGTAGAGACTCCCCATGAGGTAGTCCAAGCATGCTGGGTGCTGCCGTCACGTCCGGTGAATGAGATGTCTTGGGCCTTGGCGAAGTTTTGGCCAAGGAAGTGCGAGGTGCCGGCTTGGATGGCTTTTTTGTCCTGAACCATGGCTTCGACCGTGAGTGTCATGTCGGCACCAGGGAAGCGTTCGGCTTCGGATTTTTCACCTGGGATCGTTGGGATCGCGAGGTGCTCGCGGAGGAATTTCTCATAGATGCTGTGCATCTGGCGTGTTTCAGCGAGTGCTTCTTCTTTGGTTTCGTGAGCGGTGTGGCCTTCTTGCCAAAGGAATTCTGCGGTGCGCAGGAACATGCGGGTGCGCATTTCCCAGCGCATGACATTGGCCCATTGGTTGATAAGCAGTGGAAGGTCGCGGTAGGACTCAGTCCAGCGTGAGAAGGCGGCTCCGATGATGGTTTCAGAAGTTGGTCGGATGACGTATGGCTCATTGAGTTTGCCAGCTGGCTCCATTTTGGTGGTGCCGTCATCTTGTTTGGTGGCCTCGAGGCGATGGTGGGTGACCACGGCGCATTCTGTGGCGAAGCCCTCAGCGCATTCAGCTTCTTTTTCGAAGTAGGAAAGCGGGATGAGGAGGGGGAAGTAGGCGTTCTGGTGGCCCGTTTGCTTGAAGTATTTGTCGAGTTGCTGTTGGATGTTTTCCCAAATGGCGTAGCCCCATGGCTTGATGACCATGCATCCGCGTGTTTCAGAGTTCTCGGCGAGATCAGCACCCTTGATGACTTGTTGGTACCACTCTGGGAAGTCTTCACTGCGTGTTGGTTCGATCGCGGTCTTTACTTGCTTTGCCATGGCATGGATGTAACGCCTGATTGAAGATTCGGCAAGTGGGATTCGTTCAAATTGATCGTCGCTCAGGGAATTAGCAAGACTGTTACGATTGGATAGGCTGCGTATGACCTCGATTCAATGAGCCAGGTGCGGATGATCACTATGTAAATGGTGCCAAAGCTTAATGATTTTGAACATTTGTACTCGCCAAAGCGTTAGTAGGGACGTTAGTACTTTTGGAACTACCTTTACCTATGAAAAAAACCACAATGAAATCTTTGTTGTCGCTGATGGCAGTCACAGCCATGGCGACGATCTCTCCTGCGCTAGCTCAGGCTGGCAAAGTAGCAGCTTCTGATCCAAAATTTGACACGATCGAATCGCCAATGGTCGGCGGCAATACCGGGCGCAAGAACTGGAAGCCTAAGGAGTGGTTGGAAGCTGAGGTGAAGTTTAAGGTGGAAATGCCTAAGAGTTACAAACAGCACTTCGTCGATGAAGTTACCGTGCGTTGGTTCGTGGCGGTAGATAATCCGAAAGGCAAGGGCTATGTCTTGCTAGAAAAGGAAGTGACTCATGTGAACGTGCCAGTGGGTGAAGAAGTGTATTCATCAGTGTACCTCTCTCCAAGCGCGATCAAGCGCATCACCGGCAAGGATCGCGCCAGCAAAGGAGCGATTAGTCATATCGGTGGTGAAATCTCAGTCAATGGCACATCCGTAGATGGCGACAAAGGTAGGTATTTTACTTCCAAAGGAAAGATAGGCTGGTGGACCAGTGGAAAACTCTCTCGCTATGATGCAATTCCATTGCTCAACAAAAATGAGACACCATTCGCCTTCCTATGGTGGGATCGCTACGCCGAGATCCGCAACGAGCGCCGCTAAAGCTGCAAATGATTTCTTATGCCAACTGATCGGATCGGTTGGCATTAACTTTAAGCACGAATACAATTATGGCTGATTCACAGTCTCTTATCACATTGAACATTGGCTCACAGACGTTGAGCATGGGGGTGTTCAGTCCGGCTAAAGGTGGCGGGCTGATCATGAAAGCCTACGAAACCACCAATATTCTTGCTGATCCCGCTGCGGATGCAGCGCGTTTGGGGCAGCTGAGGATGGCGATCGCCGAGCTGGCTGGTAAGCTTGGTGTTTCCAAGGGTAAGGTTGATTACGCGATCTCTGGTCAGTCGGTCTTCACGCGTTTTGTGAAGTTGCCAATGCTAGGTGAAGATGATCTCGAGCAATTGGTGGCCTTCGAAGCGCAGCAGCACGTGCCATTTCCTATCAATGAAGTGACATGGGACTGGCAGCTCTTGGAGTCGACGGGCACCGAGCGTGAGGTCGTCCTAGTAGCGATCAAGGAAGAAGCGCTTGATGAGCTCAACGACTGCGTGCGTGATTCATCGCTAGGGACCGGCACAGTAGACGCCTCACCCATGGCTCTGGCCAATGCCTTCAAGCACAACTATGGTGACGTCGACGAGACTTGCTTGTTGATCGACGTGGGTGCTCGCACATCGAATCTCATTTATATCGAGGGTCAGAAGATTTTCACCCGCAGTATTGCTATTGGTGGCGCGGCTCTCACGAGTGCGATATCTAAAGAATATGGCGTGACCTACATGGAGGCGGAATCGCAGAAGATCGCGAATGGCTTGGTTGCGCTCGACACGCGCCACACGTCTCAGTTGGACGAGCTCACGGGAGCGCTTGCCACATGCATTCGTACGGCGCTCAATCGCATGCCGGCGGAGATCGCCCGCACAACAAATTTCTACCGCAGCCAGCAAGGGGGCAGCGCGCCAACACGTGTTTTCTTAGCCGGTGGTGGTGTGAACCTTCCGCACATTGCTGATTTCTTCCAAGAGAAGCTGCGCATTCCAGTGGAATTCTTCAACCCACTGGCGAAAGTCGCAGTAGGCAGTGGCGTGAATACTGAGCTTGTCGCCTCTCAGGCGCATCAGTTGGGTGAGATTGTTGGTTTGGCATTGCGCTCTACCAGCAACACGCCAGTGAATATTGATCTTGTGCCACGCGTGGTGCAGCGCGAACGTCTCGAGCGCAAGCGTCGTCCATTCATTGCGGCGGCGGCGGCACTCACTGTCGGGGCCTTTGCTCTCCTCTACGTTGGCAACATGCAGAAAGCAGCAGATGCTTCTGTGAAGCTGGCTGAGGTAAAAGAGCGCGTCTCTGCGCTGGAGGAATTTGCCTACCCTATCGAGGAGCAGATCGAGCGTGAAGATGATATTTTTGCTCATACGATCCCATTTTTGGATGCGCATGACGGTCAGCGATATTGGCTTAATCTGATTGATGATCTCAAGCAACGTTTTGGTAGCACGCATGTCTGGGTGACAGACTTCAGCCCGTTGATCAACTACTCTGTGGGTGCTGAGAGCAAACCGCAGACAGCTGTTCGCAGTGACTTTGCTACCTTGCCATACGGTAAGTCTGGGATGGCCGATCCAAAGTTGGATCAGCCAAAATTCCTTGCTGCTGGCCGTGAGAATCCACGCTACGTGCCACCACTCATCAATGCTGTCCGCATCAAAGGAATGTGGCGCGGTGCGGGTGGTGCCTCTCAGGTGAATGAGCTGGTAAAGTCTCTCACTGCTGATGACTCCAAGTACTTCACCCTTGAGGTGAAATCTACGGGGCCAGGCCGCCAAGAAGTTCAGGTGCTCACACCTGCTCAGTACTCCGAAATCGACAGCATGCTCCAAGAGGGCCAATACGCTGCCGCATTCACTATCACTATTCCACTTAAGCAACCACTACCTCTCAGATAACTACCATGAGCTGGATCCAGGAAAATAAATTTACGGCCGTAGTCGCGGGGGGCGCCCTCGCTGGCTCAATAGCACTCGGTGTGCTGGCTATGGGGCAGTCGGACGACTACAAGTCTGCCAATGCCAAACTCAAGAAAACCCTCAGAAAAGAGGCTGATCTTCGCAGTATTCAACCATACCCGAATGAAGAGAATCTCGCTGAAAAGACCGATATTGTTGATGCATACGAAAAGCAATCGATCGAACTGCGTAAGCAATTTGACGCGTACAAGCCTAGTGCTGATGTGGTGAAGGACTTCGCTCCCGATGCGTTCAGTAAGCTAGTGAGTACTTATCGTGCGCAGTTGGATGCTAAACCAGTGAAGGATCTTCTTGCAGATTCAGGCATTAGCTTCCCAGATGGTGCTACTGCAAGTTTCTCAAAGGCGCGTTCCGTACTTACCGTGCGTAACACATCCAATGCTCTCGACCTCGTTGAGGCTCTCGTGGATGAAATCAAGTCTCAGACACCGCAGCAGATTCGCATGTCCACCAAGTTTGTGGAAGTGACTCAGGAGAACACCGATGAACTCAGTTTCGACTGGTTGCTCACTCCAACACCGTTGAACGGCGCGGGTAGCGTGTTCCTTGGTGGTGGTACTGTGGGTAACGGTGCTCCACGTAATAGCACGGACTTCATCAACCCAGTGAATGGCTTCAACATTCCTGGAATCCCGACGGACAGTACCACAGCGAATGTTTCCAACATCTCGACTGCAGGTAACCGTTCAGGTGGTTATGCGGTCACACGCGACAGCATCGATGCATTCTTGAACAACCCGAACCGCACCGCGAATACAGCGTCTGTAGCCCCGGGTATCATGTCCTTCACAGGTCTCTTCACTGATGGCCAAGTGCAGATGATCATGCGCGGTCTTTCACAGAAGAAAGGTGCTGACGTTATGACTGCACCGAGCATCGTGGCGCGTTCCGGTGAGAAGGCGACCATCGAGATCATTCGTGAGTTTATTTACCCAACTGAGTATGAACCACCAGAACTTCCAACTCAGGTTGGCAGCAGTGGTTCAGACGACTCTGGTGCTGTGAGTAACGTGTTCCCAGTAACACCTGCCACACCGACTGCATTCGAAACTCGTAACACTGGTGTGACTCTCGAAGTGGAACCAACACTCGGTGAAGATGGTTACACGATTGACTTGAGCTTTGCTCCTGAGATTGTGGATTTCGAAGGCTTTGTGAACTACGGTTCGCCAATCCAGACCACATCCTCTGATGCACTTGGTAACCCAGTGATCATTACCATCACTGAAAACCGTATTGAGATGCCAGTATTCTCCACACGCCGTGTGACCACTGGTCTTACCATCTATGACGGCCACACTGTGGCAGTTGGTGGTCTCATGCGTGAAGACGTGCAGAACGTGGAAGATAAAGTGCCCATACTTGGTGACCTTCCACTTGTTGGCCGTCTCTTCCAATCCAAGGCTGAAAACCACGTGAAGAGTAACCTCATCGTCTTCGTATCAGTGAACATCATTGATGCTACTGGTAAGTCCGTGCGTAACCCAATGGGTGAGCTCGACACTGAGGAAGAAGCAGGCGGAGATCTTCTCCCGCCGATCTAATCCTCTGGTGTAGGATAACTTGATTGATTTTCAAGCGAGGTAAGCGACAATGCTTACCTCGCTTTTTTTATGATGAACGTCTTAGGTCTAACAGGAGGGATTGCTACAGGGAAGTCGACGGCAAGTCGCCTCTTTCAGGAACTAGATTCAGATTGCGTGGTGTTTGATGCGGATCGCTGTGTGGCTGAATTGTATGCAAATCGTGAGGTATTGGATAGATTGTCAGGGCTGTTGGGTGTTGAATTATGCCTGTCTGATGGCTCTTTGAATCGAGAGAGATTACGCGCATTGCTCTTTGGTGATGAGCGGGTGAAGTTGAAAGTTCAGGGCTTGATCCACCCATTGGTGAGAAAAGAATGTCTTGCCAGAAAAGAGAAGGCGCTTACTGTAGGGACTACCACATCGTTCATTGCTGATGTGCCACTACTCTTTGAAGGTGGCTTTGACTTCGGTCAGGAAGCAAATCTGGTGGTCGCTGTGTCGCGCGAGACGCAGGTGCAGCGGCTGATAATGAGGAACGGATTCGATGAGGCGACTGTTCAAGCCATCCTTGAGGCGCAACTTCCCATTGAAACAAAGCAAGATCGTGCCGATTTTGTATTTTGGAATGAAGGCTCTGAGAGTTTGTTGCAGTCACAGATTAAACGATTTATAGAAAACAATTACCAATGAATGATGCACCATTAGATCCTGAGCTCGATGCTGAGGAAGTGGAACAGGCTCCAGCTGAACAGGTGGAGGAATCAGTAGTGGCAAGCCCGGCAGAGCCCGAGCTCCCCGAGGTGCCGCAGGCGCTCTCAGTCAATGCATTCCGGACTCTGCCACTCGCTGAACTCCACGATATTATTGAAAAGTACAAGATCCGTTCGCAGGCTACTGCGACTAAGGCCCAGTTGATTTTTGATATTCTGAGTTTCTTTGCAAAGAATGGCACCGAGCTTGTTGGTGAAGGTTGCATGGAGCAGGCTAAAGATAATTACGCCATGCTGCGCGATCCAGAGCGTTCATTCAAAACCTCTCCAGATGATCTCTATGTCGGCGGCGAGCTGATTCGCAACCACGGCCTCTTGGTCGGGCAGAATGTGAAGGTGAAAATCCGCGCCCCACGTGGACGCGATAAATACCTTTCTGCTGGTGAAGTCATCTCGATAGAAGGCGTGGCGGTGGACGAATATGTGAAGCCGATCGATTTTGAGAAGCTCACCCCGAAGTTTCCAGATGAACGGCTCATGCTCGAAAATGGGGCAGAAGGTGGCCTTGGCGTGCGCTTAGTCGACTTGGTGGCACCTCTTGGCAAGGGTCAGCGCGGGCTGATTGTGGCTCCGCCTCGCGGCGGTAAGACGATCTTATTGAAGCAGATTGCAAAGTCGATCCGCGCCAATCACGACGATGTGGAGTTGTTGGTCTTACTCCTGGATGAGCGTCCGGAAGAGGTGACGGATTTCGAAGAAAATGTCGACGCCCAGATCTTTAGTTCCACCTTCGATGAGACGGCTCGCCGTCACGCGCAGGTGGCTGATCTCGTGATCGAACGCGCCAAGCGTTTGGTGGAAATGGGGAAAGATGTGGTTCTTTTGTTGGACTCACTCACGCGTCTCGCTCGAGGTCACAACAATGCGCAAAGCAATGGGCCCATCGGTTCTGGTGGGGTGAATCCACAGGCTCTGCAGAAGTCACGCAAGTTCTTTGGCTCGGCTCGGAACCTGATGGAGGGCGGGAGTCTGACAATCCTCGCCACCGCCTTGATTGAAACTGAGAGTCGTATGGATGAGGTGATCTTTGAGGAATTCAAAGGCACGGGCAACATGGAGATCCGATTGGATCAAGATTTAGCCGAGCGCCGTATCTTCCCGGCGATTCACATCCCTCAGAGTGGCACGCGCAATGATGACCGACTCTACCACCCAGATGAGCTGCGTATGGTCCAAGATTTCCGTAAGGTGCTTGCCGCGCTTCCTGTCGGCGATGCTGTTGAAACCGCATTGAAGGCACTTTCAAAAACACAAAATAATACCGAGTTGCTTCTCAAGGGGCTCTAATAAAGATGACTTCTGATATGATAGAAACGAGTGAGCAACTAGCGGAGTTTTTTAAGGTAAAGTCGACCGGCTTCCATAGCTTGGACACTGAAGCAGATAGCTTGCACCGGTATCATGAGAAAATGTGCCTGTTGCAATACAGTGATGGTGAGCGGCATGTTCTGATTGACCCGCTCGCCGTGGAAGATATGCAGCCGCTGAAGGATCTGCTCGCAAACAATGAGCTGTGGATGCACGGAGCTGACTACGATATCACTCTGCTGCGTCGCGACCTTGGAGTGGTTCCTCCTGTGATCTGGGATACTCAGATCGGTGCTAGGCTTATCGGGGTGACGAGTTTTGGTTATGGCAATTTGGTCGAGCACTTCCTCGGGGTGGAGTTGTCGAAAGCATCACAAAAAGCGGATTGGTCGAAGCGCCCTCTCACGGAGAAGATGTCTGAGTACGCCATCAATGATGTGTTCTACCTCAAGCCACTTGCAGACAAGATTGTGCATGGGCTCAAGGAACTCGGTCGCTACGAGTGGTTTGTTGAGAGTTGTGAGCACGCGCGTGCGAAGGTCTTGGCAAGACCGACTGCGAAAGAGGATCCATGGAGAATCCAGGGGGCTGGGATGCTCAAGCGCAAGGGCTTGCTGTACCTGAGAGCTCTCTGGTACTGGCGTGATGCAGAGGCTAGTGAGTGGGATAAACCCACCTTCATGGTCTGTGGGAACAAGCAGTTGATGAGCTGGGTAAAGCAGATTTTAAATGGAGAAAGAATCGAGCTTCCTAAGCATTTCCGCAGTTCCAGGAGGAAGAAGTTCTTTGAGGCGATCGAGGAGGCCAAGAAGGTGCCTGCAGAGCTCTGGCCAACTCTGCCGCCACGCCCGAAGCGCCGTATCAAAGATGCGCGATTTGATCAGGTCTGTGAAGAGCTCTGCGCAAAGCGCGATGCTGTTGCTGCCGAGCTTAAAATCGACCCATCAATTATCATCTCTAAGGCCGTGATTGAAGCTCTCGCAGCCCATGAAATTGAGCCTGCTGAGGCACTCATGAAGTGGCAAATTGAGCTATTGGAACTCTAGTAGTTGTAAGATCTTTTAGCTTTTCTGAAAGGGCCTCAAATCGAGGCCCTTTTGTTTGCCCAAGAATCACAAAAAAACTCCACAAATAGCGCTCTTCTTTCTTGTCATATTAGGTTCAACTTATACGCTCTATCTACTCATGTCAGACACGCCAATTGAGCCCGAAGAGGCTGATACAAATGTTTCCGGAGATCAGGAATATGGCGCCTCACAAATCGATAAGTTAGAGGGCCTCGAAGCGGTCCGAAAACGCCCCGGTATGTACATCGGTGACCCCGATGTTAGAGGCTTACATCACTGTGTTTTTGAAGTGCTAGATAACTCGATTGATGAGCATCTAGCAGGTTATTGTTCCACAATCCAAGTGGCACTGCACGTCGACGGTTCGATTTCGATTTCGGATGACGGTCGTGGTATTCCCGTGGACATTCATCCAAAGTTTGGCATTCCGGCCGTTGAGCTAGTGCTCACGAGCCTCCATGCTGGTGGTAAGTTTGGCCAGGGCGCCTACAAGTACTCTGGCGGTCTTCACGGGGTTGGAGCGAAGTGTGTGAACGCGCTTTCTGATTGGTTTAAGGCAGAAGTCACGCGTGATAGTAAGGTGCACCAGATCACCTTCGAGCGAGGCAAGACGACGCAACAGCTTGAGGTTGTCGGGGACGCTCCATCTGATAAGACCGGCACCAAAGTGACGTTCTTCCCAGACGCTACTATTTTTGTAGATACAATCACCTTTGAATTTGATCGCTTGGCGACTCGCCTTCGCGAACTCACGTTCCTCAACCCAGGGCTCACTATCGTCCTTGAAGACGAACGTCCTGAGAGCGAAAAGAAAGAAACTTTCTACTACGCGAAAGGAATTGAAGAATTTGTGGCTCAGCTCAGTGAGAGCAAAACCACCGTGCACGAAGAACCTGTTGTCTTAAATGGCAAACGTCAGGTTGAAATCGATTACGACGGCAAGGTCATGGAAGACGACGTCTTTGCTGACGTGGTGTTCCAATACAACGACAGCTACCAAGACAATATTCTGTGTTACGCGAACTCGATTCCGAATGCCGATGGTGGTGCTCACCTCACCGGTTTCCGAGGTGCTCTTACGCGTTCTATCAATCAATACGCCAAGGTGAACAAGATCCTTAAGGACAAGGACCCGTCACTCTCAGGTGATGATGTGCGTGAAGGGATCGTTTGCGTGATCAGTGTGAAGATGCCGAACCCACGTTTCAGTTCCCAGACCAAAGACAAATTGGTGAATGCTGAGATCGAAGGGGTGGTTTCATCCATCGTCTATGAAGGGCTTCAAGAGTACTTTGACGAGAATCCGAACCTTGCTAAGCAGATCATCGACAAGGCTGTCAATGCTGCCCGTGCGCGTGAAGCCGCACGTAAAGCACGTGAGACGGTACGCAAGTCAGTCATGTCTGGTGGTGGCCTTCCCGGAAAGTTAGCGGATTGTTCCGAGCGCGACCCGGCAAAATCAGAAATCTACATTGTGGAGGGTGACTCCGCTGGTGGTTCGGCCAAATCTGGCCGAAATCGAATCAACCAAGCGATCCTGCCACTTCGAGGCAAGGTGATCAATGTTGAGAAGGCACGCTTGCACAAGGCGCTTCAGAATAAGGAAATTCAGGCGATGATCACTGCGATCGGAGCCGGGATTGGTGAGGGCGACCAGGAAGGGGCCTTCAACCTTGAAAAAGTGCGCTACCAAAAAATTGTGATCATGACCGATGCTGATGTCGATGGATCTCACATTCGCACGCTCTTGCTCACCTTCTTCTGCCGCCACATGCCGGAACTTGTGAAGGCTGGCTATTTGTACATTGCGCAACCACCCTTGTATAAGATCACGCGTAAAAAACGTGAGGAATACATCGCGGATGATGCGGCATTGAATAAGATTCTTATCGAGCTGGGTTCAGAAGATGTGCGCTTGGTCAAAGATGGAGTCGATGCAGTCAATGATGCTGAGGTGCTTCGCTCGGTACTTGACTCACTCGCGCAACTCAAGCGATTCACCAACACCTTGGAAGGCCATGGTGGTAGCTTCCGTGAGCTTCTCGCCGCTGAGAATGAGGGACACCTTCCGGAATTCCTCGTACGTGTTCGTCAGGGGAATGAAGAATTCATTCATTACTTCGATACCGAGAAAGAACTTCTCGGATTTGCTGCAGAGAACCGCGACCTCAGGCTCTTTGACGAAGAACTCACTGAGGAAGAAGAGGCCGCATACAAAGAGAAGTTTGATGGATTGCAGCGACGGGCGATGAAGCATGAGCTTCACGAAGCGACTGCCATCCAGAAGATTCTGGCACGTATTGAAGAGCTAGGGGTGCAGGCGAATCCGTTCTTCGCGGAGGACAAACCACTCTTCCAACTTGTGGAAGGTAGTGGCGATGATGCCGAAGCAGTACCTGTATTCAACCTCTTCGAGTTGCTCGATTCCGTGCTCGAAATCGGTCGCCGTGGAATGCGTATTCAACGCTTCAAGGGACTCGGTGAGATGAATGCCAAGGAGCTCTACAACACCACCATGGATCCAGAGAAACGTCAGTTCCTTCGCGTCAGACTCGATGAAGAAAATGCGATCGAAGCGGACAAGATGTTCGATGTTCTCATGGGCGATATCGTGGAGCCTCGCAAACGCTTCATCGAAGACAATGCTCTTAACGTTAGAAACCTAGACGTTTAATCACCGCTACTAATAACTTAATTTTAAAACGATGAACGATTCAATTAAGCCGATTAACGTCGCGGAAGAGATGTCTAACTCCTTCTTGGAGTATTCCATGTCCGTGATTATTTCTCGTGCTCTACCAGATGCGCGAGACGGTCTCAAGCCATCCCAGCGACGCATTCTTTATGCGATGCTCAACGATCTATCACTGTCACCGAACAAGGCACACTTGAAGTGTGCGCGTATTGTGGGTGATACGATGGGTAAGTACCACCCGCATGGTGATAGCTCGATTTACACCACTCTGGTGAATATGGCGCAGCCTTGGACGATGCGTGAGACGCTAGTCGACGGCCAAGGAAACTTTGGTTCTGTGGAAGGCGACGCCGCTGCGGCGATGCGATACACGGAGGCCCGCCTCACCCACATGGGTACGGCGATGATGACAGACCTTGAAAAGGAAACTGTCGATCTCACGGCAACATACGATGAAACCCGCGACGAGCCTGTCGTGCTTCCAGCTGCAATTCCGAACCTCCTCATCAATGGTGGTACGGGTATTGCGGTGGGTATGGCCACCAACATCCCAGCCCACAACATGGGTGAGGTGATTGATGGTGTTTGTGCTCGTATCGACAATCCACAGATCACTGTGGAAGAGATGAAACAATACATCAAAGGTCCTGACTTCGCGGGAGCTTGTGAGATTCGCGGGTTCAAGGGAATTGATTCCTATTTCCGCACCGGCCGAGGCAGCGTCAAAATGCGCGGCACGATGGAGGTGGATGAGAAGGCCTCAGGGGTCTCCATCATCACCATCACCCAAGTACCACACGGAGTGAACCGTGCCGTGCTGCAGCAACGGATTGCTGAGCTTGTGCGTGAGAAGATTCTCACCGACATTTCCGGTATGCGCGATCTCTCAGATGAAGAGACTCGCATCGAGATCACGCTCAAGCGTGAAGCTCGTCCACAGGTGGTGATGAACCAAATTTTCAAGCTTACTTCGATGGAGACATCCTTCGGTGTCAACATGTTGGCGATCCACGAGCGCCGCCCTAAGCAGCTCTCCGTGATTGATGCGCTCGATGCCTTTATCGAGCACCGTCGTGATGTGGTGATGCGTCGCACACGCTACTTGCTCAAGAAAGCGGAAGCACGCGCTGAGAACTTGGAGGCCTTCCTCTTGGCTCTCGGCCACTTGGATGACTTCATCAAGATCATCCGTGATTCGAAGAACCGCGATGAAGCCAGAACGCGCCTCAAAGGCTACGACTTCTCTACCCAGACCGCTGAGCAGTTAGGAATTCTCATTCGTAACCAAGCCAGCATCGTCAACGACCGCTACGTCTTCACCGACCGCCAGGTCAATGCGATCCTCGAACTCCGCCTCTACCAGCTCACTGGTATGGAGCAGGACAAGGTGAAGGTGGAGTACGACAAGCTTCTCGAAGAGATCAAAGACTTCCTCGATATCCTCGGTTCTGAAGCCCGCGTGCTTACCATCATCAAGGAAGAGCTCCTTGAGATCAAAGAAAAGCATGCGACCCCACGTCGTTGCCCAATCCTACCGGATGAAGGAGAAATCGCTATCGAAGACCTGATTGCCAATGATGGCATGATCGTGACACTTTCCAATAAAGGCTACATCAAGCGCACCCCGAGTGCCGAGTACCGTGTTCAAGCACGTGGTGGCAAGGGAGTCAAAGGCATGGAGACCAAGAATAAGAATGACGACGAACAAGACTTCGTCGAGCACCTCTTCTCTGCTCAAGCGCACGATTACCTCATGTTTTTCACCAATACAGGGCGTGTGTTTGTGGAACGAGTCTACGGACTCCCTGAAGGATCCCGCGCTTCTAAGGGCCGTTCCATTAAGAATGTACTCAACCTACAAGCAGAGGAAACAGTGGCCGCCACCTTGCGTTTGGAGCGTCAGCTCGATGAAGATGGTAATGACATCACCCTTGCTGTGGAAGATAAGTTTGTGCTGTTCGCCACGCGCTCAGGTAAGGTGAAGAAAACCGCACTCGCTGACTTCAAAAACTATCGTAAAGACGGCATCATCGCGATCAAGCTGGACGAGGGGAATTCGCTCATTGATGTGCGTGTGACCACTGGCGACGACGAAGTGATTCTGGTGACTCGCAAGGGTCTCTCACTACGCTTCACCGAAGATCAAGCACGTGCTCAAGGCCGTAACACAGCCGGTGTCGCAGGTATTCGTCCGGTAGATGGTGACTACGTTGTCGGTATGGCGATTGTCAATGACGAGGGAACGCTCCTTGTGGCATCTGAGAATGGCATAGGTAAGCGATCTCCATTTGCTGACTACCGCTCTCAGACACGTGGTGGTAAGGGAATCATCACGATGAAGTGCAATGAGAAGACCGGCGAAGTTGTCGGCTCTGTCATGGTGCTTCCTGAGGATGAGCTGATGCTCATGACTTCTGACGGCCAATCGATCCGCATCCGCTGCGCTGACATCCGCGAAGCTGGACGTAACACCTCAGGGGTGAAGCTGGTCACCATGAAAGATGACGTGGCTCTTAAAGACATCGCCCGAGTCGTCCCAGATGATGAAGAGGAAGAACTCGACGACGAAGCGACCGAGGGTGAAGAAACCCAGGCTGCTCCCGAAGAGTCCAGCGACTCCGCTGAATAATCAGCCCATTGCTTAAAAATCAAAAGGCACCCTAGGTTCAAAACCCAGGGTGCTTTTTTGTTTTTATGAGAGAGTGTTTATTTCTTGTCTTCTTGCTTTTTGCGCAGGCTGTAGATGCCGGCTACGATGCAAAGAACCGCTGTGGCGATGAGGAGCATTGGCCAGTTGAAGTCAGGGAATGGCCATTCTTCGGTGCCGTCATGGCTGTGTCCTACTGGACCAGGGTGAGCGATAACTGTGCTGGTGAGAGCTGTCAGAGAAGCTAGGGCGATGGATGCTTTTTTCATGGTTTATACTATTGTGGTTAGAGTTTTCTAAAGTCGACATTTTTGCAGAACCCTAGGTTTTTGAGTATGCTGCGTAGGGTTTTGACCTGTTTGTGGAAGGTGACTGATTTGGGTGCTAGCAGGCGGAAGATGTAGAGGCCTTCACCGAGATCGGAGACTGCTGCGTAGGGGCCGAGCTCTTGCTTGAGTTCTTGTGCTAGGACTTTTTCTGAGACTTCAATCTTGCTGTCGTAGCACCAAAGGTTGGCCATGTAACAGGCCTCCCAATCTGGGGTGCTCATGGGCAATACTTGATTTTCAGGAGTCAGATTGAGTCGTTCTCTGACTCGAAGTTCACCATCAATGAAAAGGTCAAAATGGTTTTGGTAGGTCCGGTAGGCATTGATCTCGCCATGAGCCACGCGTCCCGGTGCCAGTGAATCTAGGAGCAGCAGGCTTGAGGAGGGGGAGAGGTGGATGCTGCTGCGTTGGACAGCATGTGCACCACGCTGTGGGATCAGCATCTCGGGCCAGTAGTCTAGATGACTATCAGCTGCTAGGGTGATGTGTTGGTTGACTTCTGCCTGTGCATCGTCAGCCATGGTGTGGAAGCGGGTGGCACTTGGTGAGGTGATTGCGACATTTGATTGCTCAGCCAAATCGATTTCGATCTCCAGCTTGTCACCGCCGAATAGTCCCGCAGTGGGGTTCACCAATTGGATGGAAAGGAGTTCATCATCCCAATAGCCTTTGCTGATATGGCTGAGCCCGCCCAGCTGACGCTTTGCCAAGCGCGTGCGTTTACTCTCCTCGGAATACGAAAAGTGCAATGTTGCTTGGGACTGGAGACAGGCGGATGGCATGGGTTCTTTATTGTTAGTCGGGGATGTCTGAGAAGAGAACATCGCGCTCAAACCAAGCGAAGAAGTCATCGAGTCCGATCCCTTGTTTGAGGTCGATCATCTGGAATGGTTTTCCGTCGCGTTTGCTGGAGCAATCTTCACGCATCTGTTCGACATTAGCGCCAACGTAGGGTGCTAGGGTGACTTTGTTGACGACGAGGAAGTCTGAGTGGGCAATTGCTGGTCCGCCTTTGCGTGGAATGTCATCGCCTTCTGTGACATCGATGACGTAGATGAAGACATCCGCAAGCTCGGGGGAGAAGGTGGCTGTGAGGTTGTCACCACCGCTTTCAATCAGCACGAAATCGAGCCCCTCGTGGCGGCTTTCTAACTCATCCACCGCATCTAGGTTCATCGATATATCATCGCGAATCGCGGTGTGCGGGCAGCCGCCGGTTTCGACACCAATGATGCGGTCTTCGGGCAGGGCTGAGTGACGGATGAGGAGCTTGGCATCTTCCTGGGTGTAGATGTCATTGGTGATCACCGCCATCTTGCGCGACTTGCCATAGCGTTCGCAGATGGTGAGGCAGAGGGTGGATTTTCCGGAGCCTACTGGGCCGCCGATTCCAACACGAATGGCATTTTTGTTGTGTGAGTTCATTAGGAGATAAACATTCTGGCTTGAGCGTGGGCGTGTGAGGAAGCCGCTAGATCCCAAGTTGGGTTGGCGGATCCAATGTCGTCGACTGCTGTATTGAGTGCAGCTTCGATTGCTGGCTGGCAGTGCTGCAGCGCGCGATGGAGGAGCTGCTGATTCATCCTTGGTCCAATGGGTAGCAATTTGAGTGCCGCCTGCAGTTGCGCTGAGTACGTTTGGTAGGCGTAGGACCAAAGTGCTGCTTCTATAGGAGCATTTTCTCTTTCAAGGATCATTCCTAACACGACCGGGCTTTGGTGATGTTTCCATTGGAACTGGGTTAATTCTTCATTCGAAGCACCCCAGGTTTCTTTGAAAATCTTCCACTGTTGTTTTCCAATTTTGCTCGTTGCTTCTTGGAGTTGGCGCACTGGGCGGAGTGCTTTGGAGAGTGAGTCTAGCTCGATCAGATGCGCGAGATCCCGGCATTGGGACGCACGCCACGCGTGTGCTACCAGGGGTAAATCGACTGATTTTAATACCTCAGTGACGTCTTGGAGCAGGAATTTCTCTAGTGAACCGGCATCTGTCACCACTCCTAACTGGATCATGCCTTCCAAGCCAAAGGAATGAGCATAAGCTCCGACAGGGAGCACGCCATCACTGTAGTGTATCAGTGTGGCTAACCAAAGGGATTGTGGTGAGTTAGAGTCCATTGTTAGTGGCTGTGGCTAGAGTGCAGGCTGCAGAGGAAAATGTCGTTTTTTTGCTGGTAGGGGATGCCAATTTTGTCGAGCGATCTGCGTAAGGTATGGATGTCTTCGAGGAGGATGGACTTCTCTCTCACTTCGATGCCGAGGTGTTGGTTCCCCAAGTACCACCCTAGCTTAGTGGCCATCGCGTGGTCGTTTGGCATGGGGATCTCGATGACCGATTCTGGGCTTTGTACTAGCTTGTAGCAATGGCCGTCGGCTCCCGCCAAGAGGTCGTGGTGTTTAGCTGCTTGATTGAGCTGGAATGCAATTTCTTTGCCATTGCTAGCCAGCTTTCTCCAGCGCCTTTTGACGATGCTGTGACGGTCGATTTCAATATCGATGACTTCGGCTGGAATGTCGTCCGACCAAGATGCTAGAATCAATACTGTGGGGACCTCAGTGGGCATTTAGAATAGGAAGTAGCGTTGGGCCAAGGGCAACTCGTCGAGTGGCTCGCAAGTGATGACCTCGCCATCCACGGTGACTGTGTAGGTTTCGGGATCGATCTCAATATCTGGCATGGCCGAGTTGAATAGCAAATCGTTCTTGGTGATCTCTCTGGTGTTTCTAACCGCGATGAGTTCTTTGTTGAGCTTGAGCTTTTCCTTGATCCCTTGATCGAGTGCTTGCTTGCTCACAAAGGTGAATGAGGTGCTGAACTTCGCCGCGCCGTGTGAAGCGAACATCGGGCGGTAGTAGTTTGGCTGCGGCGTCGGGATCGAGGCATTGGGGTCGCCCATATTGGCGAGGGCAATCATCCCTCCCTTGAGAACCATTTCTGGTTTTACGCCAAAGAACATTGGCTTCCACATGGCGATATCGGCAATCTTGCCAACCATGAGTGAACCGACTTGATCACCTATGCCGTGGGCAATCGCAGGGTTGATGGTGTATTTTGCCACGTAGCGCAGGGCGCGGAAGTTGTCTGATTGAGGATGCGTCTCAGATTCTAACTTACCAAATTGCAGCTTCATCTTGTGGGCAGTCTGCCAGGTGCGCATGACGACTTCGCCGACACGGCCCATTGCTTGGCTATCGGATGAGATCATGGAAATCGCACCAATGTCGTGAAGGATGTCTTCTGCGGCGATCGTCTGCGGACGGATACGAGATTCAGCAAAGGCCACATCTTCGGGGATCTTTGAGTCAAGGTGGTGGCAGACCATGAGCATGTCGAGGTGCTCATCGATGGTGTTGACGGTGAATGGGCGCGTTGGGTTGGTCGATGATGGCAGCACGTTAGGGTGCGAGCACACCTTCATGATGTCGGGCGCGTGGCCACCACCAGCACCTTCGGAGTGGTAGGTGTGAATGGTGCGACCTGCGAATGCGTTGAGTGTGTCTTCGAGGTAGCCCGACTCGTTGAGCGTGTCAGTGTGGATTGCTACTTGCACATCCATTTCGTCGGCCACGCTGAGGCAGGTGTCGATGGCTGCTGGGGTGGTGCCCCAGTCTTCATGAAGTTTGAGCCCGATCGCTCCAGCCATGATTTGCTCGCGCAGCGGTTCTTTGGTGGCGCAGTTGCCTTTGCCTAGGAACCCTAGGTTCATTGGGTACTCGTCTGCGGCTTCGAGCATGCGGCTGATGTTCCACTCACCTGGGGTGCATGTGGTGGCATTGGTGCCAGTGGCTGGGCCGGTGCCTCCGCCTAGCATGGTGGTGACTCCGCTGGCCAGGGCGGTATCGATCTGCTGGGGGCAGATGAAGTGGATGTGTGAGTCCACACCACCAGCAGTGATGATGTTTCCTTCTCCAGCTAGAACTTCGGTGCCAGCACCGATGACCATGGGGTCGAGCTCTCCAGTTTCTGGATGTGGGACGAGCGAGCCGATGCCGTCCTGGATGTCTGGGTTGCCCGCATGGCCAACTCCGACAATGCGTCCCGCTTTGATGCCAAGGTCGGCTTTGATCACGCCGAGTTCGGCGTCGATGATGACCGCATTGGTGACCACGAGGTCGAGGCATTCTTTATCGAGTGCTTGTGACGATTGGCCCATGCCATCGCGGATCACCTTGCCGCCGCCGAATTTGACTTCATTGCCGTAGCCCGCGACTTGGGTGACGTAGTCTTTTTCGATTTCGATGAAGAGTTCCGTGTCAGCGAGTCGCAATTTATCGCCAATGGTCGGCCCAAAGTGCTCTGCGTATTGCTTTCTGGTAAGTTTGAGTGACATGGCGTTACTGGTTGATTGGTCCGTTGACTCGTGCTTGGTGCCCCCATGCTTCAAGTTTGCCAGCTAGGGCGACAAGCTCGACCTCACGCGTGTCGCCAGGCTCGAATCGCACTGCCGTTCCCGCAGGAATATTGAGTCGAAAACCTAGGGTGCTTGGTCGATCAAATGTGAGTGCGTTGTTGGCTTCAAAGAAGTGGTAGTGGCTGCCAATCTGGATCGGTCGGTCACCGGTATTACTGACTTCGATCACTTGGGTGTTGAGCTCGGTATTTGCCACGAGCTCTTCGGCATCGGCGCAGATGATTTCTCCTGGGATCATTGGATTGGGTGGTGGACGGTGACGAGTTTGGTGCCATCAGGGAAAGTTGCCTCGACCTGCACTTCGTGGATCATTTCTGGAATGCCTGGCATCACGTCATCTCTTGACAGAATGCGCGTCCCTTCATCCATCAGAAGTGCAACACTTTTACCATCGCGAGCTCCTTCGACGATTTCATAGGTGATGATGGCAATAGCTTCTGGGTAATTCAGTTTCAAGCCACGCGCTTGCCTGCGGCGAGCTAGATCGGCAGCGACAACCACCATGAGTTTTTCTTGTTCTCTGGGTGTTAGGTGCATGAGGAGCTAGATTTAAACGGTTAAGTACTGAGCGATCACATCATCAGTAAGAGCAGAAATCTTGCCAGCTTCGACGATGGTTCCTCGTTCCATGATGGCAAAGTGGTCTGAGCATGCTTTGGCAAAATCGATGTACTGTTCAACGAGGAGAATGCTCATATCGTAGTTTTTTTTGAGGTAGTTGATGGCATCTTCGATTTGATCGATGATCGATGGTTGGATGCCCTCGGTCGGTTCATCGAGCAGTAAGAGTTTAGGGTTGGTGAGTAGCGCTCTGCCAATGGCGAGTTGTTGCTGCTGACCACCAGACAGAACACCACCTTTGCGATTACGCATTTCTTTGAGCACGGGGAACAAGCTAAAGACTTCATCGAGCTTTTCTCCGTTATCTTTGCCGTGGATGCTCATGCTGATTTTGAGGTTCTCCCACACGCTGAGCCCCGAGAAAATCTCTCTTCCTTGAGGGACATAGCCGATGCCTGAGCGCGCTCGTTTTTCTGTCGAAAGACCTTGGATTTCATTGCCATCGAGAGTGATGGTGCCTGAGCTTGCGGGGGCAATGCCCATGATGGTTTTGAGGGTGGTGGTCTTGCCAACGCCATTGCGGCCAAGCAATGAAACCACTGAGTTTTCTGGGATGTTGAAGTCAACGTCTCTGAGGATACGAGATCCATCGTAGGCGACGTTGATGCCTTGCAAGGTGACTTTGTTTGATTGGGCCATTGGATTATTCATGCTTTTGTCTACCTAGATAGACTTCCTTCACTTTTGCGTCGTTAGCGACTTCGAGAAACTTTCCTTCTTTGAGCACATGTCCTTGATGGAGCACCGTGACTTTGCGTGCGATCTGGCGGATGAATTCCATGTCGTGCTCCACCACCATGATGCTGTGCTTTCCCTCGAGACTGAGCAGCAGCTCACCAGTTCGCTCGGTTTCCTCATCACTCATTCCTGCAGCAGGTTCATCCACGAGCAAGATGCGAGGCTTTTGCGCTAGGAGCATGCCAATTTCTAGCCATTGCTTTTGGCCGTGCGATAGCAAGCCTGCTTGGTGGTGGCGCATGTCTTGCAGCCTGATAGTTTCAAGTACTTCTTCGATGGCTTCTCGATCGGGTTTACTTTCTTTGTAGAAAAGTGCGTGGAGTACGGAGCGATTGTGTCCCAGCGAGAGTACGATGTTATCGTAGACACTGTGGTGTTGATAGATGCTCGGAGTCTGGAATTTTCTGGCGATGCCTAGGCGGTTGATTTCATACTCACGTAGTTTGGTTAGGTCGAGGTCATGGCCATCATCCTGGTGGTACTTCAGGGTGCCTTCGTCTGGGCGCGTGCGTCCTGTGATGAGGTCCATGAAGGTGCTCTTACCGGCGCCATTTGGTCCGATGATCGTTCTGAGTTCTCCTTCACCAAGGTAGAAGTTGAGGTCATTGATTGCTTTGAATCCATCAAAGCTTTTGGTGACTGATTCGATCGAGAGAACCAAGTCAGTGTCTTTGTAAAGTGGGTGATGTGACATGGCGATGGTGACTTAGGCGCTGGCAGTTACTTGCTTGGACTTTTTCTTTGCGAGATAGGCTTTGATTTGTTCCCAGAGCCCCATGACGCCATTGGGCATGAAGAGCACCACGAAGAGGAAGACAAAGCCAAGGATGATCAGCCAACTTTCCGGGTAGGCGCGGGTGGTGAAGCTCTTGAGCAGATTGATTAAGACGGCTCCGATGATTGGCCCGAATTTGGATCCACGCCCGCCTACCGCGACCCAGACGACGATGTCTAACCCTTTGGTGGGCCACATTTCACTGGGGTTGATGATACCTGCTTGGGGGACATAGAGTGCGCCAGCGAGGCCGGCGATCATGGCACTCAAAACAAAGATGAAGACCTTGTAGTGTGTCGTAGAATAGCCAGAAAATCGGACACGGTTTTCTGAGTCACGAATCGCACGTTGTACCAATCCGAACTTACTTTTTAGCAGCCAGGCGATGAGTAGATAGACACCGATGAGGAAGGCGCCAGAGGCCCAGAAGAGGCCACGTGCTGCAGCTGGGTCATTGATGTTGGTTCCGAGTATGAACTTGAAGTCGGTGAACCCATTGTTCCCTCCGAAGGTGAAGTCGTTGCGGAAGAAGAGTAAGGCTGCTGCGTAGGTGAGCGCCTGGGTGAGGATGGAAAAGTAGACGCCTTTGATTCGTGAGCGGAAGGCTAATAATCCAAATAGGAAGGCTACCAAGCCGGGCACCCACATCGCTGCGAAGATTGCAAATGTTGGACTATAGAATGGTTTCCAGTGGGTGGGGAGTTCATTGTAGCCTAAGAAAACCATGAAGTCGGGCAGGACACTTTTATAGGCTCCTAATTCCCCAATCATGAGCATGAGGTACATTCCAAATGCATAGCCACCGAGAGCAAAGAAAAGGCACTGGCCCAGGCACAACAGCCCAGTGTAACCCCAGAGGAAGTTGAGGCTCACTGCGAGAATCGCATAGCACAGGTACTTGCCCCAGACATTGAGTTGGAAGCTGCTAACGTGAAGTAGCGAACCCTCGGGGAAGATCATGTTCATCACGGGGAAGATCGCCACAAAGCATGCTAAGATAGCGAAGAGCGTCTTTTCAGCACCCGAATCAAAGTAAGATAGTTTATTCATTTTGAATGAGAAGTCGTTGCTTAGTCGTCTAGGCTACGGCTGCGTGCTGGGAAGATGCCGCCGGGTTTAAATTGTAGGAATGCGATGATCATGAAGAGCACGGTGATCTTGCCCATCACTGGACCCAGAATCGGTTGTAGCCCTTGATCAATCATGCCGATACCCAGTGATGAAATCGCGGCGCCCAACAAATTACCGACTCCACCGACGACGACGACCATAAAGCTGTCGACGATGTAGGTTTGCCCCATCGAGGGGCCTACATTGCCGATCTGGGAGATGAAGGCGCCAGCCAGCCCTGCGAGGCCTGAACCAAAGGCAAATGTTAGCATATTCACTCTGCTGGATGGCACTCCGAGGCTCGAAGCCATTTGGCGGTTTTGCATGGTGGCGCGAACGTGGAGACCCCAATTGGTTTTTGAGAGGAGCAATTTGGTGACGACGACTACAAAGATGGCAAAAATGATGAGACTGAGGCGGTTGAACGAGATGAGCACGCCACCAAAGTTGGCACTGCCAGAGAGCCAGTCAGGTGAAGATACTGAAACGTTGGCGGCGCCGAAGTAGAGTCGGAATGCTTGTTGCATCACCATGGAGACCGCCCAGGTTGCTAAGAGCGACTCGAGTGGGCGTGAATAGAGAAATTGGATCAAACCTTTTTCTAAGATTGCGCCAGCTATCGCGGAGATGAGAAAGGCAATCGGAATGGCGATGATGAAGTACCAATCGTACATTGCTGAGCTTTCCCCATAGGTCGTGATGATGAAGTTCTGGACGAGATAGACGGAGTAGCCTCCGATGGCAATGAACTCACCGTGCGCCATGTTGATTACCCCCATTTGGCCAAAAGTGATGGCGAGACCATAGGAGACTAACAATAGTACTGAACCAGTGCTGAGTCCTCGAACGATGGTGCCGATCACGTCGATAAATTGTTGGTGTTCTTTGATCTGGCGCATGGCGATGTCGGCAGCGCTGATGATGTTTGTTGCGTCTGCGCCTACGGCAATTTTTCTGGCTTTCTCGATGAACCCATTAGCCGCGAGGACATGGCGATCTCCTAGCAATTTGATCGCGGTGACTTTTTCATCTTCTGATCCGTGGGCAATCAGGCAAAGGGCAATGGCTTCTTCGAAGGCCAGCTTGACCTCATGAGATGTTTGCTCCTGGGAAAGGTTTCTGAGAATTTCGAGGTGCTCTAGCTTTTGGGTGGCGCCTAGCTTGCGTGCGGCCTCGGCGCGCGTGCTCATGTCTGGTGAGCGCAAGTCCAAGAAATCGACGATTTTGCTCAATTGTTTTCTGAGCTTACGGCTGGCCCTAGATTTTTTGTGATCATCTGCGGGGATGGCGAGTTCTCCCGTTGCAAGGTTTTGGTAGGTATTGTCGGCGACTTTCCAGTAGACGATTTGAGTGCTAGCGGATCGACTGATGTTGCCGACTCGCCATGCTGCTACGATCTCTTGGATGATCGGTTCGCCTAGTTTTGAGAGTTTATCGAGCGATGCTTGATGGGTGGAGCGATCATCGGTTTGGACAAGCTCGACTAGCACTTGTCTCGCTTTGACCTCATCACACCAAGCCGACGGTATGGTGATGAATATGGCGAATAGAATGCAGAAGGTGCTGAGACATTTTTTCGAGGATGAAAATATCATAATATCATGGTCTCATATCTTTAGACTGAAATCTAATTAGCATTATATGTGCCATTAGATTGTGTAATTATCTATCAATGAGTTTAATGGATGACTTGAATGTGTTTATTGTTCATTTATATAATTTGGTGGAAATATACTAATAAATCTATTCAGAGGTGTTTTGATTGATGAATTTACGCCAGTCTGCGAGGTGGGAGATATCTTGAGCTGGTTGTTGGGGTGAGTGGATCGCGATAGGTTCGCAAATGAAGCCAGGGCATTCGTCACCATTTTCTAGTGTGACTTTGCCGATTCCTAGTGGGGCTGGGATATTGGTCACGAAGGATCCAAAGTGCGCCGTAGGGATGAGCCAAACTTCGACATAGATGGAGACTGCCTCTGGGCTCTGCGGGCATACTTTGATCACGCCAGGTCGAGGTGGGATGCTATCGCCAATGGCGGGTAGGGCGTAGAATTTGTATGTTTTGGCTGTGCGAGTGGTTCTCCAGAGTCGTGCTTGGCGCGAGGTGAGTTGCCCATTGAGGGCCATTCCAGAAAGGTGAGCTCCGCAGACCACGATAGCATTCCATCCCTCTGGGATATTGTTTGTGTCCTCATCCACGGGGGGCGTTCCCGTGGCAAACCTCCCAGCGATGTCGAGTAATTTGGCATCGTGGAACTTTGGCGCGAAGGCGGTGACACCAAAAGGCAGGCCGTGTTTGTAGAAGCCAGCGGGGAATGCGGTAGCAGCGTAGTCCAGCAGGTTCATGAAGTTGGTGTAGTAGCCAAGGTTCGAGTTGAGCTCTATGGGTTTTGCAGCAACTTCGCTCTTGGTATATACGGTGCCGTTGGTGGGGGTGAGGACGAAGTCAACAGTTTCGAGTGTCTGGTCGGCCAGGCGTTTGAGTGACTTGAGTTTGTACTCGGCTTTGAATGCGTCGGATGCTTTTAAATGTTCTCCTGGGGCAATGATTTTATGAGTTACGGGATGGAGTGCGTCTGGCGAAGTTCTGATAAATTCTTCGATAGCGACGAAGCGTTCCGCGACCCAAGGGCCTTCGTAAAGAAGGAGAGCGGCTTCTAGGAAGGGGGTGAAGTCGATGGTGACCTTCAATCCACCGAGTGCTTCCATACCTTGGATTGCTTTGGCGTAGAGCTGCTCAGCCTCGATGTCTCCGAAGAACTTGAGTTGTGCTGTTTCAGGAACCCCAAAGGTGAAGTTCTTTTGAACTGAGCCAAGCGGGGCTGCTTCTGGCACATGCTGGGACGGGACCGCGTATGGATCTTTGGGGTCGAACTGGGCAGCTACGGAATAGATGCATTGGGCATCTTCTGCTGTGTTGGCAAAGATCGAGACACAGTCCAGTGATTTACAGGCGGGTACCACACCGCGACAGCTCAGCGTGCCTTTGCTTGGTTTGTGTCCCACGAGGTTGTTGAGCGATGCTGGTACTCTGCCTGAGCCAGCAGTGTCGGTACCCAATGCGAAACTCACCAGTTGCTTGGCGCAGGCGACCGCTGAGCCAGAGCTGGATCCCCCTGGGATGTACTCAGAGCGGTAGGCATTGTCCGGAATGCCGTAGGGTGATCGCAGCCCGACCAAGCCGGTCGCAAATTGATCTAAGTTTGTTTTGCCGATAGGAATGGCACCTGCTGCGATCAATCGTTCCACGACGAAGGCCGACTTTTCAGGAGTGTAGGCATAGCTCGGGCAGGCAGCGGTGGTGGGGGTGCCAGCGAGGTCAATATTGTCTTTGATGGCGAATGGTATGCCGTAGAGCGGGAGCTCTCTGGGGTCCTGGGATTCGAGTGCCTCAGCGTACTGGAGTAGTTGCTCCTGTGAGAGCAAGTGAATCCAGATCGCGCTGGGCTCGATGGCGGCAATCTTCGCTGAGAGGAGATTGGTCAAGCCCCGAGGGGTCAATGAGCCGTTGAGGTAGGCAGCTCTGAGGCTAGGGATGCTCAGGTCGTCGATAGTGTTCATGGTGTGGGCAGCTTGCTTTTAGACTTATTGGGGGCGGATGGAGGCGATGATTTCTCCAGCCGTCACTGCGGCGCCCTCCTCTTTATGGATGCTGGTGATGGTGCCGGAGCAGGGAGCAATGACGTGGAACTCGGTTTTCATGCTTTCGATGATCATGATAGTTTCGTCTTGAGCGACTTGTTTGCCGGGCTTGGTGAGGATTTTCCAGAGGCTGCCGACGATGGGGGCGTGGACTTGTTCATCTGCTTCATCGAGGTTGAGAGGATCGGTCTCCGTGTGAAGGTGTGATTCTGTGGAGGAAAAGTTCATCGCACCGGTGCGTTCCCAGTCTTCCCTTTCTTTATCGAAGGCGTCCTGTTGTTTGGCTTTGAATTGCTGAATTGGCTCCGCATTTTCTGCGAGGAATTGGTGGTAGTCTGCGACTTTAAAGCTGCTCTCTTCGATGCGGACTTCGAAGCTTCCAGTAAGGAACTTTTCGCGCATTTCTAGGAGTTCTTCTTCACCTACAGGGTACCAACGGATCTGATCGAAGAACCTCAAAAGCCATGGCTTAGGGAATTGCTCGGTTTTATTGTAGCGGTTCCAAATCGGTAGGGTTCTACCAACAAATTGATAGCCGCCGGGGCCTTCCATGCCATAAATGCACATGTAGGCTCCGCCGATGCCCACGGCATTCTCAGGTGTCCAGGTGCGCGCTGGGTTGTATTTGGTGGTAACGAGGCGGTGGCGCGGGTCGAGTGGGGTGGCGACTGGGGCACCTAGATAGACATCGCCTAAGCCCATCACAAAGTAGCTGGCATCGAAGACGATTTTTTTGACATCTTCGATCGATTTTAGCCCATTGATGCGTCGGATGAATTCGATATTCGAAGGGCACCACGGTGCGTCGTCACGCACGATTTGCATGTATTTTTCGATGGCCAGTTGGGTGCTGGGGTCATCCCAAGAAAGTGGGAGATGGATGATTCTGCTGGGGAATTCCATCGCCTCGACGGGGGGTAATGCGAGTTCTATCGCCGAGACATATTCCAATACGGCCTCGAGGCTGAGGTGCAGGGGATCGTATTGGATTTGTAGCGATCGGATGCCAGGAACGAGCTCTAAAAGCCCATCGAATGGGCTGTCCTTGAGGTTTTGGTAGAGTGCCTGCACTCTGAATCGCAGATCGAGGTCGAGCTCCATGTCGCCGAATTCGACCAAGAGTACTCCATCACCACTCTGACGGTAGGTGGATGCTGGGGCTTCATTGGGTGTGTTGACTCTCAGGACGGGAGAGTGCAGGGACTCGGCTGTGAGAGTGGTGGACCATGGTATTGTTGTATCTTCTTTGGAGATTTCCTTATGACCTGCTAGGAGCTTTTCTTGGGTGACAAAGCGCTGCTCGGCGTTTTCGTTAGAGATGTTGATGAATCGTATGGTGTCGCCTGCCTTGAGTTGCCCGAGTTTCCATAAATCTGCCTTGATCACCACGGCGGGACAGACAAAACCTCCGAGGCTTGGGCCGTCTGGTCCGAGGATGATTGGCATGTCCCCAGTGAAGTCGATAGAGCCAACAGTGTAGGCATTGTCATGGATGTTTGATGGGTGGAGTCCAGCCTCCCCACCATCACTTCGTGCCCAATCGGGCTTCGGTCCGATGAGGCGGACGCCGGTACGGTCTGAGTTGTAGTGCACTTCCCAATCGCTTTTGAAGAAGGTTTCGATGTCATCTGGAGTGAAGAACTCGGGGGCCGCGTGTGGTCCGTAGTTGACGTGGATCTCCCAGTGAGAATCGAGCGTGGGTAGAGCCCATGGTTCAAGCGGGTTTTCGGCTTGAGTGTTTTTACGATTCTGGATTTGTAGGATATCTCCATGCTGCAAGGTTCTACCGGCGTGGCCGCCAAACTTGCCGAGGCGGAAGGTGGACTTGCTACCGAGGTAGTCGGCGGCATCTAGACCACCGGAGAAGGCGATATAGCAGCGTTGACCGGCACCCTCAGCGAGTCCTAGCTTGAGGGTGTCTCCTTCGGAAACTTGGATGGTTGTGTGTCGTGCGATGTGCTGGTCATTGAGCATTGGTGACATGTCAGCTCCAGTGATGCAGATCGAGGTGTCGCAGCCGAAGCGCAGGGTAGGGCCTTGCACTGAGCATTCCATGCCAGCAGCGTCGGCTGAGTTGCCAAGAATGGAGTTTGCGATGCGGAAGTGGAGGGTGTCAAAGGGGCCTGATGGGGGAACGCCGACGTCCCACATGCCGACCCGGCCCGGGTAGTCTTGGATGCTGGTTTCTAATCCTGGCTTGAGGACCTCGATGCGCCTGTCTGCGTAAGTGAAGTCATTGAGGAAGCGCGTGTGGATGGTGCCGGATTGGAAGGCTTCGGATTCCAGTACTGCGTGGAGGAAGCGCAGGTTTGACTCGATCCCATAGAGCTCTGTGTCTAGCACCGCGGCGGAGAGCGCGAGTTGCGCAGCTTTGCGGTTGGCTCGGTGCACGATGATTTTCGCCAACATCGGGTCATAGAATGGAGAGACCTCGGTACCTGGCTGGAGCCATGTGTCGCAGCGGCTGCGATGAGGTGGCCTGAAGTGGCTGATAAACCCGGTGCTTGGCTGGAAGTCTTTTTTGGGGTCTTCGGCGTAGACGCGGACTTGCATGGCGTGCCCAGATGGCTGCAGTATGATCGAGGAAAGTGCTGGCATTTCGCCGTGGCCGAGAGCGATCATCCAGCCAACGAGGTCAACACCCCAAACTTCTTCGGTGACGCCGTGTTCGACTTGAAGCCTGGCATTAACTTCAAGAAAATAGAATGTACGAGCAATATCATCCCAGAGGAATTCGACGGTGCCTGCGGATTGGTAATTGACGGACTTGGCGATCGCCGATGCGGCGCTGTGAAGTGCCTCACGCTCGTTGTCTGTGAGTCCGGGAGCTGGAGTTTCTTCAATGACTTTTTGGTTGCGTCGTTGGGTCGAGCAATCGCGCTCGCCAAGTGTCAGAACCTCGCCTTTGCCATCACCAAATAACTGAACTTCGATGTGGCGAGCGCGCTCGATGTATTTTTCAATAAAGACACTGGAGTCTGAGAAGTTAGAATCTGAAAGTCGTACGACTTGCTCAAATTTGTCGGCCACTTCATCGGGGCTGTAGGCGACCTGCATGCCGATCCCTCCACCACCGGCGGAGGATTTAATGATGACTGGATAACCGATGGCCTTGGCTGTTTCTATTGCTTCATGAGCCGAGCTGAGAAGCTCGCTGCCCTCTAGCAGCGGAACCCCTTGTTGCTTTGCGATGTCGCGGCAAAGGTGCTTGAGCCCACAGGTCTCGAGCTGGGCCGGCGTGGGTCCGAGGAAGGTGATTCCCTCTGTGGCACATTGTTGGGCAAACTTAGCATTCTCACTCAAGAAGCCATAACCAGGATGGATGGCAGTGACGCCGAGCTTCTTGGCCTCGGAGATGATGCGGTCGGCATTGAGGTAGGTGTGTTGTGGGGTGTCTCCAGGTAGGTGAATGGCTTCATCGGCTTCGAGTACGTAGGGAGCTTCCTTGTCCGGATCCGAGTACAGGACGACCGAGGGTATTTGGAGTTTTTTGAGGGTGTTGAGAATACGGCTGCTGATGGCGCCACGGTTGGCGATAAGAACTTTTTTCTTCATGGTTTTAGTCCCAGATGAAGACCTCCACTGGGGTCGGGTTGTATGCATTGCACGGGTTGTTCAACTGTGGGCAATTCGAGATGAGTGCTAGGATGTCCTGCTTTGCGACCATTTCGACATACCTGCCGGGTGCTGAAATGCCGTCGGCGAAGGTGAGCTCTCCATCCGAGGTGACTGGGACATTCATGAAGAAGTTGATGTTGCAGGTGATGTCGCGCTTCCCCATGCCTTGGCCCCATTGTGCGAGCCCGGAGATGAAGATGTCTCTGCAGGCGTGCATGGGTTCTTTTTCGAAGGCATAGCGCATAATGTTAGACTCACGGGAGCAGGCTCCTCCAAGGGTGTCATGGCGGCCACAGGTGTCGGCCGTCACCATGAGCATCGGGTGGCCCAAGTTACTCATGAGGGTGGTGCCAGTGGTGATGTAGAGGTTTTGTTGGTGTTGGATCGTGTCACTGGCGCTGTAGCGCTCTGAGCTATCGTGCGAGCAATAGAAGAGCGTGTCGGCTGCTTGGTTTCCTTCGAGGTCAAGGATGCGGAAGGTCTGACCTTTCTTGATTTCATGCATCCAGTGGTCGCCAGCCAGGATGACCTTGCGATAGGCTGCGAGTGCGGGGTTCATGGTGGATTCAGTCATGGTTGATCGCTTGGTTAGGAATTGAGGAGGTAGTAGTTTGCGGTGTGGAGGAACGCTCTTACGTTTTCAGGACGAGAGTTGATGCAGGGGTCTTGCTGTTGCACGGTCGGTGCGTCGAAGACTTCTAGAAGCACCTTCTTTGAGCAGTACTCCGGGGAAGGGTCTAGCGGGTGTGGGCAGTTGTTGAGTACGACTAAGGTGTCCATTTCAAAGCGCAGTTCGACATGGTCGCCGGCTTGTGAATGGCCATCCACATACTGGAGGTCACCCAGTTCGTTGGGTGCTACTTTGCTGAAGAAGTTGAGATTTGGGACGATGTCCCGGAGTCCTAGCCCCCATTTGCTGAGTTCGATGAGGAAGGTTTCTTGGCCATTACGGAAGAAGTCGTTGCGGGCGTCTTGGAAGGTCCTGCTACCATATTTGTTTTCGATGAGTGCGGCATTGGTGCAGCCACTGACGGTGTCGTGCCATCCGACGCTATCTTTGGTGATGCTGGCAAAGATGCGGCCCATATCCGAGTGGAGGCAATAGGGGTGCTGGAGGTAGAAGATGTGTTGTCCCTTGAGGGTGTCTGGCATGTTGTAGCGCTCCAGCGGGTGGTCTGCATTGTAGAGCAACATGCTCACATTGGCACCGCCTTCAAGGTCGGTGAGCCGCAGAGATTTGCCTCGTTTGATGCGCTGGGACCACATGCTGGATGCTTGGAGTTCCCATTGGTAGATTGCTTGGCTGTTCATGATGATCTAGTGTTTGGTGATACGTGGGTGGATCGGTGGCATGAGGATGGTGGTAAGTGCTAGCTTTCCGGTGCGCACTCCTTTGCAGGAGGTGAGTTGGTTGCAGATACTGTGGAGAGTCGAAGTGGGGCCCTGAACTAGAAGAACCTCCATGGTGTGGTTGTTTTCTAACAATATGTGCTGAGAGCTAATCACTTCGTTGATGTAGCGCCTCTCGATTTCTGCAATTTTATGGAGTAGGTCGGTTTTCGATTCTTGGTAGACGAGGGTGATCGTGCCGGCGGCTACCTCATCTTCGAAGGGATTGAGGGTGGCGATCAGTGACTGATGGATCATGTCTGCAATTGCTTGAGATCTGCTCTGGAACCCTTTGCTGGAGGTGTAGCGATCGAGCTGCTCGTATGCTTCTGTGGTGAGGGATATTGAAACGCGTTTAACCTTGTTTTTGCTGTGCTGCATGATGGTGGGTTGGCTTATTCGACCTCATTGCCGACTTGGGTCATCCTGAATACTGGAGCTTCTGGTTCTGAGAGTTTCGGGTGAATGAGTTCTTCGAGGCGTTGTTTTATTGCGAGGAACTTGGGTTCTAGAAACTGGTCGGAGCTACGCGGGCGCTCGACTGGGTTCTCAATCAACTCAGCGATACGGCCTGGATGAGGTTTGAGAACTAGGATGCGATCGGATAGGTAGACGGCTTCGTCGAGGTCGTGGGTGATGAAGATGATGGTGATGTCGATCTTGCTCCAGATTTGTAGAAGGAGGCTTTGCATTTGAGCTCTTGATTGAGCGTCGAGAGCGCCGAATGGTTCGTCCATGAGAAGGATGCGAGGGCGATTTGCTAGCGCTCGGGCAATGGCCACGCGTTGTTTCATTCCTCCCGATAGTTGATGCGGGTATGAGTCTGCAAACTTGGCGAGCCCAACAAAGTCTAACCACTGAAGAGCTTCGGACTCGGTCTCCTTTCCTTTGCCGACGGTTTGTTCTAAACCGAACATGACATTTTGTTTGGCGCTGAGCCAAGGGAACAGGGTGTAGCTTTGGAAGACCATGCCGCGATCGGGGCCTGGGCCCTGGATCTCTTGGTCTTGTAGCAGAGCGACGCCTTCACTAGGTGTCTCTAGTCCGGCTAGGATTCTCATGAGGGTCGACTTGCCACAGCCAGAGGCGCCCAGCACGATAAGGAATTCTCGGTTGTGAACAGCGAGGTTGATATCGCGTAAGGATTCGACATCTTTTTTGCCGTGGAATATCTTACCTAGGGCATTCACAGAGAGTTCGACGGGGCGATTTTTGAGAGCGTCGAAGCGTTCTTTGACTTGTGTGGATTGCTCTCGATAGTCTGGGAGTTGTAGTGCTGTCATGCTTAGGATGTGTTGGAGTTCGCGGTGTTATCCTTCGTTACTTTGCCATGGAAAGAGTTTGGTTTTGAGGTAGGCGAGAGCTTGGTCTGTCATGAATCCAGTGATTCCGATGAGGATGATGACGGGGTAGACGCGGTCGAAATTACGCCGCACGCCTTGGGTGTCGATGATTTCGGTGAGGCCGGCTTTGACGCCGATGAGTTCGGCTATGACGAGCCAGGTCCATGCCCACCCGAGGGCGATGCGGAGATCGTTGTAGATGGATGGTAGGCTGGCTGGCACGACGACGCGTGTGAGCAGCCCATTGCCCTTGGCACCCAAGGTTTGAGCAGCTTCTAGCAGCGGTGTGTCTACCATGCGCACGGTTTTGGTGAGCATGAGTAAGAGGTGGGGGAAGGTGCCGATGAAGACGAGAGCGACTTTTGGGGATTGGTGGGCACCGAGGATGGCTACTAGCAAGGTGCCGAATGCGGGGGCGGGCATGTAACGGAAGAAATCCCAGAACGGCTCGAAGAGCTTGGCGAATACGTCATAGGTGCCCGCCACAACTCCAATTGGAACAGCGATAGCGGCCGCGATGAGGAAACCTAGAAAAACGGTTCTGAGTGATGTCAGGTAGCGCCCTAGCATGCTAGGTTTGTCTCCAGTGGGTTCTGCTCTCCAGTCGTGTATTCCGGTCAGAATGACTTCGTGTGGCGCTGGTAGGAATACTGGGTTGGCGGGGCGTCCTTGGGGGAGGAGGTTGAGTAACGGTTGTGTGGGGAGCTTGGTTTTTTCGAAGTGTGTGGATTGTGCTGCAAGCTCGGCCCAGTTCTCGCGAACGATGGCAATGTTTTCGGGTGTGAGTGGTCGCTTGCGTAAGATGTTTGGATTATTGGCGACTAGCCCCCAGCCAGCATAGACGGCGCTATCCGAGTCCTGTTCTTCGGCTGCGATCACCTCATTCACCACGAGGATGTCAGACAGTCGGCGAATGATCTTTAGGTTGCCACGCTTTGAGCTACGCGCTTCACCAGTGGCCTTTTGTTTGAGTATTTCTAGGTTTTGCGCTTGGGTGCTGGCTACTAGGTCCGGCAGGTAGCCTTTGCGCACGTGATCACCTGAGGTGTAGACCGTCGACCCAAAGACTCCACCGAGATCTAACTTAACATCTGGATGCCAGAGAAAGGGAGTGTAGCTAATCAGGCACCAAACGATGAGTGGGAGCAGGAAGGATAAGGTGCTGAGTAAGGTGGCGCGTTGTTTGTTGAGCGGCTTTGCGATGCTGAACCAAGCTTCACGGCGATTCTTGCTCTCAGTGGTGGAGTTCATGGGTTCACACTTTTTTGAGGTTTCGTATTACTCAGAGGGCTCAAAAAAAGGCCTCAATCCTGATGGGTTATGAGGCCTTTTTTAGCTTATTTCTTGAGTGCTTTGGTGAGTGATGGATCGAGGTAGTTTTCGATCTCAAGTGGTTTTTCGTAGACCTCAAATTTTACGTTGAAGCTGTCGACGAATTTGGTAGAGCCGTAGACTGAATCGAGGCCGTCCCCATTGTTCCATTTTTCTAGCGCTTCATCGAGGCTGAGGATGTAGGTGCCTTGGAAGAATGGCTCGTATTCTTCTGGTTTCACGTCGACGCGAGCTGCGAGGATTTTTAGAGCTTCGTCCATGTTGTCTTCGTCTTTGAGGTAGTCGACAACTTGGTACCACACGGAAACGACCTTAGCCCAATCGTCCTTGCGCGTGGCGAGGCTCTCGGCATCGACGCTGAGTAGGTCGTAGATGATGCCCGGGGCGTTCTTTGAGGTGTAGATGGCGGTAGAACCGCTCACGGCTTTGAGAGCATTTCCTGAGTTGGGTTGCCATGCTCCAATGGCGTCTACAGCTCCTGAGCTTAGGACTTCAGCAGTCTTATCGGTAGGAGTGTTTACCAAGGTGATGTCGTCGGCACTGAGACCATTTTCTGATAGAGCCTTGAGTAGGAGGAGGTGGCAGACAAAGCCTTCTTCGACACCGACCTTCTTTCCTTTGAGCTCTTTCACGGACTTGATGCCAGGAGCGGCGACGATCATGTCATTGCCGTTGGAGTAGTCGTTAATGATGATACCTACTGATGGTTTTCCTGTAGCTCCTGTGACTAGGGCATCGCCATTGGTCATGCAGACAGCATCTACTTTGCCTGCAGCATAGGCGTCCATGGATGCCACGTAATCGAACCATAAGAATTCGACCTCAACACCGGCCTTTTTAAACCAATCTTTTTGAATGGCGATTTCCCAGGCGACCCAGCCTGGCCAGTCGGAGTATGCGATCTTGAGTGCCTCAGCTTGTCCTAGGCTGCTGGAGGCGATCAGTGCGAGAAGGGCGAATGATTTTTTGAATTTAGTGATGAATTTCATGGTTCGGTTTTGTTGGTGTTGATTGGAAAGTGTGTGGTGCTGGATCTAGTGGGATGTGGTTACAAGGGGCCTGAAGTCATGCCCTCCGGTGACCTCGATGGGGCCGTCTCCGTGGTCGATTAGCATGTAACCATTGTTGCTGATGCCTTTGGCGATGCCGAAGTGGCTTTGATTGTCCCGCGTGTAGCGAAGCGCTTGGTTGAACAGGAGATCGAGTGGTTGGAAGGCTTTGATGATGTGGTTGTAGTCGCGGTCTTGGAGCGTTTGCTTGAGTTCAAGAAGGATTCTGGCCAGGAGGGATTCTCGTGAAACTGGGTGCCCGAGCTCGGCGAGCAAGGAGGTGCTGTTTTCGATATACGGTGTGGAATTGACGTTGACGCCAATACCGATGAGTAGATGCCCCTTGTGTCTTTCGATCAGGATGCCTGATGCTTTTCTCTGATTGAGGTAGATGTCGTTGGGGAGCTTGATCTTTGGCTGTAATTCAAAGTGCTGAAGTGAACGAGCGAGAGCGAGGGCGCAGCGTGTGGCGATTTGGTGGCATTGTTCGATTGAGCCTTGGTCTTTGATTAGCGCGGTGAACAACAGGTCTTTTCCCTTGGTGTTCAGCCAGTGCTTGCTGCGTCTGCCGCGTCCACTGTGCTGGTGTTCGGCGAGGAAGAGGCTTGGAATTGTTGGGCTCGAGTGGCTCAATGCCTCCATGGCCCGGGTGTTGGTTGAGTCGGTTTCGTCGAAGTACTCGACACGCCATCCGGGTGCCAGACTCTGGAATTTCGGAAGTGAAAACAGAGCGGTCATACACTGGCGTGAGTTGGGAGTTCCCCACTACATACACAGGTATGCAGTGGGGGCAGTAATGGTATGAATAGAAAAGTGTAAGGTATTATGAATAACTTAACTACATCGATACTTGTTTACTGAAAGGTGCCTTTGAGGAATGGTTCACCCACGACGTTTTCTTGGGTTTCGATGATTTCGAACTGACCATTCTCAAGTGTCTCACCGATGTAGACGTTCTTGGTGAGGTGGTGGTTTTCCTGCGAGGTGACAGTGCCGCCTGGGCCGTCGAAGCTCACGCCGGACTTGAGTGCCTCCATGACTTTCTCAGGCTCGAAGGTGCCTGCTTTCTCGACAGCGGCTTTCCAGAGGTAGACGCCATTGTAGGAGAGAACCATTGGTGAGCAGGTCACGCGGTTTTCTTTGACCACACCTGGGACGCTGCTTTGCTTGAGCCACGCTTGGAAATCAGCTTTAAACTTCTTGTTGGCCGGGCTGTCGATGGACATGAAATACGTCCAGCAACCAAGGTGACCGACGAGGTCTTTGGCTGGAAGTGAGCGGAATTCGTCCTCCGAGAGTGAGAAGGAAACCACAGGGCAATCTTCAGACTTGAGGCCGGAGGCTGCGAATTCTTTGAAGAATGGGACGTTGGCGTCACCATTGATGGTGTTGATCACACAAGCTTCGCCCGATGCGGCAAATTTGCGGATGTCTGCAACGATCTGCTGGAAGTCGCTGTGACCAAATGGTGTGTAGTTGCCTGCGCTGATGACCTTACCCTCAGCATCCTTGCGAAGGCCACCGCCGATGTTCTCCACTGGGATACCTTTGGATTGAAGGTATTCAAAGAGAACGAGGTTGGTGGTCTGTGGGTAAACGTAGTCGGTGCCGATGAGGTAGAATTTCTTGTAGCCTTCCTTGAGGAGGAAGTCCACGGCAGGGATCGCCTGCTGGTTCACTGCTTCGGCGGTGTAAAAAATGTTGGGTGACATCTCTTCACCTTCATACTGTACTGGGTAGAAGAGCAGACCCTTGTGCTTTTCGTAGACTGGAAGGACGGACTTTCGGGACACTGAAGTCCAGCACCCGAAGGTCACAGACACGTTGTCTTTCACGAGGAGTTGCTCCGCTTTCTCGGCGAATAACGGCCAATCTGAAGCGCCGTCTACTACTACGGGCTCGATTTTTTTGCCGAGAACGCCACCCTTTGCATTGATTTCGTCGAAGGTGAAGAGAAGGACGTCTCGGAGTGATGTCTCGGAGATGGCCATGGTGCCACTTAGTGAGTGGAGGACGCCCACTTTCACAGTGCTCTCAGCCACTGCCGGCTGAGCCGCGAGCATGGTACAGGCGCCCATGGTGAGGGTGGACTTGAGGATGGAAGATAACTTTTTCATGATGTTGGATTTTTGGGAAATGCTTGGTTGAGCTTGGGGCTCTATCAGACAGATAGGCCAATAGAGCCCCATAATGCTCTGAGTTCGGTTCTTAGAAGTCGATGGAAACACCCACGTTGCCAGTGATGAAGTTCTCGTCTGCGTTGAGTGTTACTTCATCGTTGGTGAGGTAACCAGTGAGGCCTGCGTTGAGGGAGAAGTCGCCAGGAAGTGGGTAACTAGCCTGCACGCCAGCACTTGCGTAACCAAAGCCGCTGTCGCCGCCGTGGAAATCATCTGGTGTGGCTGCTACTGCTACTGGGAAGCTTAAGGAAAGCTTGCCGTAGTCTGTGCCTGGGGCTACGCCGAGTACGAAGAACACGCCGTTGTTGCCACCACTCGCACCTTCGGATACTCGAAAGTGAGCAAGGAGCGATGGGTTGAGCCAGTGATCGTAGCCGTAGCCTAAGTCGATGATCTGCTCCACTTCGCTACCATAGACCCATGACTGGCCAGTTAAGCTGAAGCTGTGGGAACCTGCTGTGTAGCCAAGACCTGCCCAGAAGTCGACTTCCTGGAGATCGCCGCCGATGGTGTCAGTTGCGTTGTTATTGATGTCCATCCATGTGCCGATGCTGAATGTGAGTGCGTCAGTGATCGCGTAGTCGAGGTTGATGGATGGGTTGAATGTGCCGTCGCTGCCAAAGTCGGTACCAGCGCCCCACACATCAAGACCGTAGGAGATGAAGTGTGTGTTGTAGGCGAGATCAAGTGTGCCTGATACTCGGCTCTCAGGAGCTGGTGCTACGACTGGAGTTTCTACTTCACCAGCAAGTGCGCCGCTTGTGAGTAGCGCAGAAACTGCGAGTGTGGATAGTTTATTAATGTTATTCATGATTAGCGTGTGTTGTGTTATTAGATGATGTAAACTTTTCATCTGTGGTTTTGAGCTAAGCATTGCATGTGCCAATTTTGTTAAAAACATATATAAAGATAATTCATTTATTTATTATAATTTGATTCATGTTAGTTATGTTTTTGATTACCTCCATGCATTCTCAAGATGATCTCAGTTCATGGGGTGTTAGGTTGTTAAGTATGATTCCCATTCATGCACGAAAAAGCCACTCAGGCGCGATGACCTGAGTGGCTTGAGAAAGGTAAACTAGGGTAGCAGTAAACTACTTGGTATAGAGCCTGAGTTCGAAGTCGGTGAAGCTTTCTAGTACTTCGTAGCCCTTGAAGTGGTGTTCGAACTCGGGGAACTGGGTGTCGCCCTCGTATTCTTTGAAGACGGCGGAGACGTAGAGCTCTTGGATCTGTGGGAGGAAGAGTTGGTAGATCTCTGAGCCGCCGATGATGAAAAGTTCGGGGTGTTGCAGTTCAAGCGCGCCTAGCTCTTCGGGGCTGTGGATGACGTCGACGCCTTCGGCGCTCCAGTTGGAGTCGCGGGTGATGACGATGTTTTGGCGTTTTGGAAGTGGTCTGCCGATGGATTCGAAGGTTTTACGACCCATGACGATTGGGTGGCCGCTGGTGGTTCGTTTAAAGACTTGTAGGTCTTCGGGGAGGTGCCAGGGAAGGTCATTGCCTTTTCCAATGATGCGCTGTGGGGTCATGGCGACCATGGCTTTGAGTGTGTAGGCGGTAGGCATGTACTAAGGATGCCAAGTCCAGCTGAGGGTGCAAGCTCAGGCTGGGAAAAAGAAGTGAAGTGCTGAGGCCTGTCCGTGTGGTGTCAGAGAAGTCCTGGAGGATCGCGGTTTTAAAACCACACGCGCCGCGCTTCCATTTCTTCTCTGATACCAGCCTAGCGAAAAAGGGACAGGCGCTCAGCAGGTATGTGTAGGATATTCTATAGTGTGGTTAGTTCGATGTGCTGATTCTGGATCTTACGTTGATGCTGGTTTGATAGTTGAAGCTGACTTGGTCGACGACTTCCTCGCCCCAGGCTGTGGATGTGTGGACCCATTGTAGGGTCCATTCACCTCCTGAGTCCAGGTAGCCATTATTGAGTGAGGTGGCTCCTAGCGACTCAGGTGTCATCAATTCGTCTTTTGGGTTGATGAATGTAGCGCCACATTCGATCGCTTTGTAGTTGCTTGGATTGTCGGATTTGAAGAGGCGCACTTGCATGGTGGCTTGTGGGTAGACATTGGCCACGTCGAACTGCACGCTAGGTAGACTGCTGTATGTTTCCCCCTCTTCGATGCCGCTGATGCTTCCAGAGTGCTTGGGTAGAATAAGAACCTCTTGGTTGGCAAATTCGTCGTTGTAGCTCTCAGTTCCATTATTCTCCACTAAGCTAAATGTGACGGTGCCGTGCAGTGACTCGGCTGTCTCGCCGGAGAAGAGGCTCATGGGTGAGTAGCTCTTTTCCTTAGCTGAGGTGTTTTGTGTGATGTTTTCATCGAAGACCTTTCCCCCTGTCGTTTGGTAAACGAGGATCGCGGAGTTGAGGCGTGTGTCTTCGACCGCCTGTAGGTTTTTCACTGAGTAGGTGACATAGAATGGTTTGTCGGCCCGTGTCCTCGGGATACCAGTGGCGGTGCTGTCGCTGACGATGGCGATCTCAGCCTGGGGTGCAGAGGCATAGACTGTCTTGGTATCGAGGATGTAGCTATCTGATGGATCTTCTATATTAATAGAGACTAACTCGAACACTGCTTTGTGCTGTATCGGGCGCTCACTGGTGACCGAGAATCGATCGTCGACATCATGGGTGAGTGAGATTCCATCTTGGTCGCCGGTATCGGTGTAATGCGTCTCGTAAATCATGTCTGTGTATTCTGCCAGCGTGGGGGTGGCGAGTGAGCAGAGCAAGGTGTGGCATAGGAATCTGGCGCGAATCATAGCTCCTCGTTGTTCTCGGTTACTTCGCTCAGCCACGCTTTAGCGGATACGCCAATGGGCTTGTTGCCATGGGTGGCAATCACGATTTTGTTGAGTGACTGGAGGTGCTCTAGCATTTCCGGTGTGAATTGCGTCTTCCCTAATGCGAGGTCGAAACTGACGGGGTGCGTGATCAGCCAGTTGCTATTTTGAGCCATGAATTGATCGAGACGTACTAGTTTGCCATCTGTTTCGCCGTTTGTGATCACCTTATTCTGGAGTGAGTCTGGCACGTAAATGAGCGCTTTTTTGGGAATCATTAAGAGTTGCCCTCGATCCTGAATGAAGTCCATGCGTTGGTGGATGGGTACTTTAGGGCGTAGCTTGAGCGTGCTTTGCGCCGTGTTGTTGGGCTCTGCAGCAAGCAAATCGGATGCGTAGATGTAGCAGAAAGCGCTGGCCAAAGTCGCCAATCCTACTCCTTGTACTTGGGTAAGTGTGTTCATGCTTTTTGGTCCTTTCTAATCGTTATTTCTACTTTTTCGGGACTTGTCCTTCGGCTTGCCGCCACCGGCATTACCACAGCCATAGTTGGTGTCGTATTCCGAGTAGTCGTGATCCACGATGGACTCATCTTTACTGTATTCTCGGTTGCTTTGGCTGTTGTCCTCGTCTGACTCTGGGGCATCAATATTGAGCTCGGTAGAGCCACCATTGATGTGATCGTCTACTTCGCCTTTGGCAGAACCGACACCGGTTTCGAGGTCGGTGAAGCGGACGAGAACGATGGAGTCCTGCATGTCGTAACCGCGGCTACTTTGATCGGTGTGGGTTAGCTCAGCTGCGTAAATCATGTCTAAGGCGCCAAGGGTGAGCTTGCCATCATTGGTGTAAGGTAGCATGTATTCTTCGGCTGAAGTCGCTAGAGTGTCCGAGCTCGGATTCTTTGGTGGTTCGTCTCCATCGAGAAAAATTTCGATCTCATCTGAGTACTGGTAGCGCCATTGGTCATAGCCAATGTAGCGTGATCGGAATTCGATCGTGGTGCCGGGTTTGGCCACGCGTTCGATGAGGACTTCGGTCACATCGACGGCGGCTCCTGGGCCAGTGAAGATGTGTTCCCACGGGCCGCCATTGAAGCGAATTTCGCTCGTGGAGCTATACTCTTTGCCTGAGGAATCCGTGATGCCTGTTCCGATCATACTGACCTTGACGAGAAGGTCTTTCTTTACAACGACCACCTCAGAACTGGTGCCACCACCATCGTCAATATCGATGACGTCGGTGATTGTTTGAGGATGGGTGATATCCCATGTGAGGGTGGAATGATCGCCTACGTAGACGATTTCATTCTGGATGTGTAGCTTGCCGATGGGTATGGCAGGCTCTTGCGTTTGGGCGCTTAGGCTGATGGCCGGGGAGATAGCCAGCGCCGGTAGTATATTTTTGATACTCATGATGTCTGATTCTTGTGTTGGTAGGGGAATTAGACATTCGGGGTACTGGTCTAGGTAAAGTACTCCGCATTTAGTCACTTAAGAAGATGATATTTCATAAACTGTCATACATGCGTATGATGTAATTGTTGGTGTTAGGAGATATCTCGACTTTTGAGTGTTTGAGCGAGCATGTTACCGTGTGCGTGTAATGCGCGCGTGGGAAAGTGGAGTGTTTGAATTGTGCGTAATTCGTCTACCTAACAAATTGAAGTCGGTTCATTTTTATTCACATATTGGTATTTATAGGTGGTGTGGAGGCACAAAAAAACCTAGGAGAGTGATCTCCTAGGTCGTCATTCTGGTGAGTTTGCTTTCTGTTGCAGGTATCTCGACTAGTCGATGTAGGAGCAGACGTATTGAGCAAGGCCTTCGGGGACTTCGATGGTGAATCCTGAGTTGGCAGCTACGTCAAAGTGTGAACCCGCTGCGTATTCTACGACAGTTTCAGTGCCGTCGAGAGTGACTTTGCAGGTGCCGTCGATGATTTCCATGCGTTCAGCCTTTTCGGTGCCGAAGTGGTAGGATCCGGGGAAGATCACGCCGAATGTCTTGGTGGTGCCGTCCGCGAGTGTGATGCCGTGGGATACGACTTTACCGTCGAAGTAGACGTTTGCTTTTGCTTGTGCAGTAACATTGTTAAATTCCATGTCGGCTATTTAGCTGGGCAATGGGGAAATGTGAAGTGAGAACTGGTGCCACATTTTTTCCTTTGAGTATTTCGGCCGTGATTGTTAGTACAAGGGCATGCGTATTTTAGCATCGATTGTATTGGCTATTGGGCTGGGAGCTAGCGCCGTGGCGTCGTCGTTCACCTTAGAAAATAAGAATGGTCAGCGCTATGAAGGGAAGGTGACGAAGATTCAGGGGCAGGTCGTGACGATCGTTGAAAACTCAGGACGGAAGCGGCCAGTACGCTACAGCAGTCTGAGTAGTGCTAGCCAGCAGCAGGTGCAGCAATGGGCACAGCGCCAGGGCGGCAGCATCGACTATGCTAGTTGGATTGCGACACCTGACTCGGCCTTCAGGAAATCTTGGCCAGGCACAATCTATCCACCAGTGAGCTCCGGAGCGCGTGCGGATTACCAGAAGTTTAAGAAGGGTCACTATGTGTATGAAAGTACGCACTTCCGCTTTATCTCAGACTCGAAGTTAGAAGTCACGGTGGTGAACAAGTTTGCCAAGCTATTTGAGAGCACACGTAATTTTCTAGTGAGCATGCCGGTGAATCCATCTTGCCAGTACATGGGGCGTGATGAGAAGTACCCGATTTATCTTTTTGGCACTTATTCTGATTACTTGCGAGCTGGCGGGGTGAATGGCTCGGCGGGTGTCTTTATCCCTCGTACGGGGAATATCATGGTACCATTGATTGCGCTAGGGGTGACCAAGCAAGGGAAGAAATGGGTGTTCGATAAGACGGCTTCGAATCGCACGCTTTCGCATGAGATTGTGCACCAGCTCACCGCCGGCGTTGACTTTGATGCGTGGTACATTGAGGGAAGTGCCGAGTATGTGGCGGCAACCAAGTACACCAATGGCACCTACCACGTGGCTGGCAATAAGAACCGATTGTTCAACTATGCGCGCGACAAAGATGGCCTATCTGATGGCACCGGGCGCAAGCTTGGTGGGCGCGTGAAAATGCAGCCGTTGGAGCAATTTATGACCCAGTCGTATGGGAGCTTCGGCCGCGAGGCCAACAAGAACTACGCCATGGGCATGTTGCTGGCGTATTACTTTTACCATGAAGATGGCCGCCGCGACGGGCTGGCGATCAAGGACTACATCAAGGCGCTTCAGCAGGGTCGTAGCAAGAAGGAGGCGCGCCAGAAATTGCTCAATGGGAGGACCTACGCTCAACTACAAGAAAACTTCCGTAAATTCTGTAGCTACAATGGTTTGGCGCTCGAGTTCTACAAATAAGCTCGGGTGATTTCGACCAATTATGCGCTGAACTGAGTTTGGCGTTGCAATTCGTCAGATTCTGGAGAATGTGCGTTCTTGCTCTGAGCAACCAACGAAAAGACACACAGCCATGACTGACAAGATTCGAAACATTGCGATTATTGCGCACGTTGACCACGGGAAGACCACGCTAGTTGATAAGCTATTGGAAGCCGGTGGCGCATACGGTGCTCACCAAGAGGTGACTGAACGCGCGATGGATTCCATGGACCTGGAAAAGGAAAAGGGAATCACGATCAAGTCCAAGAACACTTCGATTCACTGGAATGATCACACGATCAACATCATCGACACTCCTGGACACGCCGACTTCGGTGGTGAGGTAGAGCGTGTGATGAAAATGGTGGATGGTGTTTTCTTGGTAGTAGATGCCTATGAAGGACCACAGGCTCAGACCCGCTTTGTTCTCAAGAAGGCGCTCGCTGAAGGTTTGCACCCAATTGTGGTGGTCAATAAAGTGGACCGCGATTTTGCCCGTCCGGCAGAAGTGCGCGACATGGTATTGGAGCTTTTCCTCGACTTGGATGCTTCTGAAGAGCAGTTCGAAGCACCATTCTTTTATGGTTCTGCGAAGAATGGCTTCTTCGTGTCTGATCTCGAGAATGACGAACAAAAGGACATGCTCCCACTACTCCAGGGAATCATCGATAGCGTGCCAGCTCCTGAAGCGAAGGCTGAAGAACCCTTCCGCATGTTGGTATCCAACATTGATTGGGACAACTACGTGGGCCGTGTGGCCCTAGGTAAAGTTCTCTCTGGCCAAGTGCAGAAGGGTGACAACATCTGGCTGCACCGCAAAGATGGCACAAAGGTGCGTAGTAAGATCACTCGCGTGTTCGAATACGGTGCGAGTGCCTCTGATGAATCAGCATTGGCTGCCGCAGGTAACATTGTCGGGATTTCCGGTTTCGAGGACATCGATATTGGTGAGACTCTCTCACTTGAAGAAGGTGCAGAAACACTGCCATTCGTGAATATTGATCCACCAACGATCACCATGCAGTTCAGCATCAACAATGGACCTTTTGCTGGCCGTGATGGCAAGCACGTGACATCCCGTGCGATCCGCGAACGTCTCGAACGCGAGATTAAGACAAACATTTCTATTGAAGTTTCTGATGCCGAACAAGCTGGTGTTTTCAATGTGTCCGCACGTGGTGCGATGCAGATTGCCGTTCTCGTAGAGACGATGCGCCGCGAAGGTTTCGAACTATTGGTTTCACGCCCAAGCGTCATCACCAAGCGGATCGACGACAAGCTCATGGAGCCATTTGAGACCCTCTATGTGGAGTGTCCAGATGATGCGCTTGGCGGCGTGATGAAGACTCTAGCAAACCGTAAGGCACGCGTGGAAAACATGGGGACAAATGCTCATGGTGCGACTCTTGAAGCAACAGTTTCTACTCGCGGTATCATTGGCTTCGAATTCGAACTTCTCAACCTCACGAGTGGTCACGGCATCATGTCGCACCTTTTCAAGGAATACGCCCCACACTGTGGCGAGATTAGCACCCGTTCAACTGGTACTCTGATCTCTATGGCGACAGGCACAGCAATGCAGTACTCGCTTCTTCCTCTTGAAGATCGCGGTAAGCTCTTCATCGAGCCAGGTGATGAAGTGTACGAGGGGCAGATTATTGGTGAAAACCCACGTAAGGTGGATCTCGCTGTGAATCCAGTGAAGGAAAAAGCTCTCACCAACCACCGCTCAGCTGGTAAGGATAACACCACCACACTCGCGCCACCAATTAAGATGGGACTTGAGCGTTCAATCGAATACATCAATGCAGATGAACTCGTAGAAGCGACACCAAACTTCCTGCGCATTCGTAAGCGTGTTCTCGATCCAAACGAGCGCAAGCGCATGGAGCGAAAGTCCAAGGGCTAACCTCGAGCCAAGAAAGACACTTTAAACAAAAGGCCAGCTCATCCGTGAGCTGGCCTTTTTTGTCGTCATCGCAAGTTTCTTCAGAACGCGTCAACGAGAGGAGGCGGAGTCATTCGGTGTGGGTCTCCATAGAGCCTTGAACGAGATACAGGGTACTAGATAATCAAGAAATCGAATGCTCTATAGCTCAATCAAAGACGCTGAACTCCCCATAAATCCTCGATTGTTCTAATTTTAGTCTGTCTAGTTTATTTGGTTATAAGATATTGTGATGTGATGAATGGTAAAATAAATACTTCAGATGTTTCAAGGTTGGGAGTTAAGAATGCTTTGTGTGTTGTGACATTGATGGCTTTCGGTGGTTTTTTTAGTTATTTTTTTAATTCATATATATATGTATTCATTGCTTTTATTTTGGTTTTTATTGTGAGTGTTTACTTTTTTTATTTAATAAATAAGAAGCTAGAAGCAATTCCATGCCCTGATTGTTGTGGTACATTAGATGTTATGGAGGAACGTAAAACTTCTGATGGAAGTTTAATGTTTGTTTGTAATAAATGCGGTTCTAAGTATGAGTCTGATTATGTGCCTCATTCTGCATTCTAGTTGTTATGACATACATGCATACATCATACATGGTGCCAGGCTCAACATACATGAAAGGCCAGCTCATCCGTGAGCTGGCCTTTTTTGTCGTCATCGCAAGTTTCTTCAGAACGCGTCAACGAGAGGGGGCTGAGTCATTCGGTGTGGGTCTCCATAGAATCTTGAACGAGATACAGGGTACTAGATAATCAAGAAATCGAATGCTCTATAGCTCAATCAAAGACGCTGTACTCCTGATAAATCCTCGATTGTTCTAATTTTAGTCTTTCTAGTTTATTTTTGTATTTCAAACTACGATGATAGTGAGCATATTCCATTCTAAGTTACACATGAAAATTCATTTACTGACAGCAACCTTCGTTTTCTGGGCGATTGATAATGAGCTTAAAGCTACACCTGAAGAAGCTAAGGCTATCATTGTTGATGATAGTGAAGCGACTCAACTTTCAGCTTCATTCAAAGAGTATGCTTTTACCAAAAGTGGTAAAAAGGTAAAACTTTTCAGCGATGGAACCTGGACTATAGAAACACCTGAGACAACACCTAATTCTTCATTATCCTACTCTGATGAACAAGTACGAGTATCTTTCTCTTCAGCCAGGATCTTCAAATCAAAATATTCTGAATCGTTTTCAATTTTTTTAGAAGTGAAACCTAATACAGAGACTAAGTTTATAAGTTTTAGAACACATAGAGTATGGGGTTACACGGATGGTTCTGATCGAGGAGGTAGAAAACCGTATGGCTTTCGTGTTTCTGATAACTTTGGAAACTCTTTCAAGATCAAAAACATTCATCCCAGTTATATTGGTCACAGATCTGAAAAGCCGCTTCGGCCAAATGAAACTCAAGGATTTAGTATAAAAACAGTTAATGTCCCACTAGATGCAACCTCTTCAATTGAATTGGTAATCAACAAGAATACACTAGGGAACAGCAACACAATAAGATTTAGCATCCCCATGGATAAAGTTGAAAAACCTAAAAGCTCAGACTCAAAGTCAGACTGAGAAATAACTTATTTTGATCTTTCCTCGCATACACGCATACATCATGCATGGTGCCACACATAGTGCCAGGCTCAATACAGAGAATTAGATCGCGTTACTGATTGAGTGGGAGTAGTCTGTGAGTTGATGTCAGCGATTGCTGATATCTAACTCCCAGCCCCTCCTCCTCCCATGCGAATTCCCCGTAAGTATTTGTTATCGTGCCACCAAGACACTCAGGGTGGTATTTACCATTGTGTGACTCGTGCTGTTTGGCGCGAGTTTGT
>NZ_KB899266.1 GCF_000378105.1 Rubritalea marina DSM 17716
AACAGTTTATTCTTCAAACCCCTGGGCGATATGAACTGGTGTGCTGCTGTGCTGTTGCTGAGGAATTAAAAAGTGATGCATAGCTTATCACTAAAGGGCTACAGCTTACTTGTCCACCTCTAAAAAAGGGTGTTTCACTTTACTATGATACCTTGAATTTCAATATATCCATTAGATATGATATCACTTCACGGGAGACCCAATTCACACACTGTTAAAATCTTACAAAAGCTAAGAGCTTCGAATTTTTTTGCTTTTGCTGCACCCTTATTAAATCATGTTCAAATGACCACTCTTGGCGAGACTAACAAAAAGCCATCTCTCATACATCCATGGGCTGAGGCGATGCGTTGGTATTTGGAGTGGTTGCAGATTTGTAGGCGCACGCATAAAGAAACTGCAAGTATCCCGGAAAGAATGGCCAATGCTGTGCATCGACAGCATGACGCTAAAGCGTCACGACGTCAAATGACACTATGAGGTACACCCCTCGAAGAAAGAATTTCCGAGCACCTCCTTTACTCTTTTTAGATTCCTCATTAGGCTCCTTCCAGCATGTCAGATTCCTTTGTTCACCTACACGTTCACACCGAATATTCGATCAAAGACTCCATCGTCCGCATCAAGGACTTGGCCGGTGCGGTAACAGACAATGGCATGAGCGCCGTCGCAATGACCGATCACGGCAATCTCTTCGGTACAGTCGAGTTCTACCAAAAGATGACCGGCAATGACATCAAGCCGATTCTCGGCTGCGAAGTCTACCTCGCCCCATCCGCCCTCACCGACAAAAAAGACATCCCAGGACGCAAACGAGCGACTCACCTCACACTCCTAGCAAAGAACAAAATAGGCTGGGACAACTTGACCAAGTTAGTTTCTGTTGGGCACCTCGATGGCGATTACTTTGGAGAGCCACGCATTGACCGCGACACGCTGCGCGAATTCTCCGAAGGCATCATCTGCCTCTCTGGCGACGACGAGGGGCCCATCCACGAATGGCTCGAAAAGGGGGATCTCGCTGCCGCCAAAGCCCAGGTGGAAGAACTCATCGACATCTATGGTAAGGAGGACTTTTACATCGAGCTGATGGATCACGCGCTGGAGACCCAGCCAGCGATCATCAAGTCGCTCACCTCGCTGGCCGATGAATACCAACTCAAGTTAGTAGCCACCAACGACGTCCACTTTCTCAAGGCGGAGGAACACGAAGCTCACGACGTGCTCATTTGTATTGGTGAGTCCTGCCTCTTGCTTGATGAGAACCGCAAGAGCTACTCCGACCAAGTCTACTTCAAGTCAGCTGCAGAGATGCGCGCCCTCTTCAAAGACTACCCCGGCGCCTGCGACAACACGCTGGAGATTGCGGAGAAATGCAATGTCGAGCTCGTGCTCGATCCTACGTCTTCAGACAAGTACCCGCAGTTCGAGTCCCCAGATGGCTCACCGCGTGAGGAATACTTCAAGAAAGTCTGTAAAGATGGCGTGAAGATGCGCTACCCAGAGGATAAGATTCAGGAGCTCTGCGGCATCTATGATACCGATGTAGACGGCGTCTGGAAGATTCTCGATGAACGCCTCGAGTACGAGGTGGACATCATCAACTCACTGGGTTTTGCCTCCTACTTCTTGATCACCGCGGACTTCATCGTTTGGGCGCTCGACCACGACATCCCGGTAGGCCCGGGCCGTGGTTCCGCTGCGGGCTCATTGGTGGCCTATGCCATGAAGATCACCGACATCTGCCCGATGCGCTTCGGACTACTCTTCGAACGATTCCTCAACCCAGAGCGTGTTTCGCCACCCGATGTGGACATCGACTTCTGCCAGACCCGTCGCCCTGAGGTCATCGACTACGTGCGTAAGAAATATGGAGAACGCTGTGTCTGTCACATCATCACCTACGGCACCCTAGGCGCGAAGTCGGTGCTCCGAGATGTGGCTCGCGTCATGGGCGTTTCCTTTGGCGATGCCGATAAACTTGCCAAGCTCATCGAAGCCGTTCCCGGTGTGAAGCTTCAAGGTGAATACGATGCAAAGGAAGAACTGCGCGATACCGTAGAGGCATCCTCCACCTTCAAAGAACTCTGGAACTACGCAATTAAACTCGAGGGCCTCACGCGCAACACAGGTGTCCACGCTGCCGGCGTGGTGATCGGTGATGGCGACCTCGACCACCACGTACCACTCGCCCGCGCGAAGGAAGGTGAAGTTGTCTCACAAGCAGACATGGGCGCGATCACTGAGATCGGACTCCTGAAGATGGACTTCCTTGGTCTGAAGAACCTCACGGTCATCCAAGACGCGGTCGACCACATCACCCCGCACACACCAGGCTTCAACATCACCCAGGTGCCACTCGACGATAAGCCAGCCCTCGCCCTGCTCAACCGCGGCGAAACCATGGGTGTGTTCCAGCTGGAATCCGGCGGCATGGTCGAAACATGTAAAAAGTACGGCATCGACAAGATCGAAGACGTGATCGATTTGCTCGCTGTTTATCGCCCGGGTGCGATGCAGTACATCGATGAGATGATCGCGGTGAAGAAGGGCGAGAAGGAAGTCGATTACGAACACCCGCTGCTCGAAGAAATCTGTGGCGACACCTACGGCGTGATGATCTATCAGGAACAGGTGCAGAACGCGGCAAAAATGCTCGCCGGCTACACCCTCGGTGGTGCGGATATTCTGCGCCGTGCGATGGGTAAGAAGAAGCCCTCCGAGATGGCCAAACAGCGCGAGATCTTCGTCAAAGGCGCCGCCGAGACCAACAACATCAACGCCACCAATGCCAACAAAATCTTCGACAAGATCGCGGGCTTCGCCGGCTATGGTTTCAACAAATCGCACTCCGCCTGCTACGGCCACATTTCCTATTGGACCGCCTACCTCAAAGCGAACTTCCCGGTAGAATTCCTCTGTGGATTGCTCTCCAATGAAATCAACAATACAGAAAAAATCGCGGTATTCATCGCCGAATGCCACCGCATGAAGATCGAGGTGCTGCCGCCAAACGTCAACAAATCCAAACTGCGCTTCGCACCGGAGATGCTTCCATCCGGCAAGATGGCCATCCGCTATGGACTCGCCGCCATCAAGAACGTGGGCGAAGGCGCCATGGCTGTGGCAATCGCCAATCGCGATAAGAACGGCCCCTTCGAGAGCATGGACGACTTCTCCAACCGCCTCGACACCAAGGTCGTGAACAAACGTATCCTCGAGAATCTCATCAAAGCCGGCGCCATGGACTGGACCGGCGAGACACGCGCCAGCATGGACGCCCGTCTCGAAACCGTCATCGCCACCGCCTCGTCCTCGCACAAAGACCGCGCTGCAGGCCAAGTCGCCCTCTTCGACTCCATGGACTTCGGTTCTGCTCCAGAGCCGGAAGACGCACCCCTCGTACTCCGTGAGTGGCCAAAAGAGCAACGCCTCGACACCGAGAAAGAATTGCTAGGATTCTACACCTCGGGCCACCCACTCGATGCCTACCGTGGGGTGATCGATGCTGACATGTACACCCGCATCGGCCTCATCGAAGACATCGACCTCAGCGACCGCCGCAAGCGCCATCGCTTCGCCGGCATGATCAAACAAGTAGAGCACAAAGTCACGAAAGCTGGCAAACCCTTCGGTGTGATCTACCTCGAAGACTTCACCGGCACCAAAGAAATCCTCGCCTGGAGTGAATCCTACACCCCCGCGCGCGAAGAAGGTCTCCTCGAAGCTGGCACCGTGATTCGCCTCTTCGGCAATGTTCAAGAAGACGACCGCAACCCCGAATCACGCCGAGTCTCCGGCTCCAAGATCGAAGGCCTCGCCGGCAAACGCGTCGCAGGCGCCGACAAGAAAGCCCTCAATATCACCCTCTGGACCTCAAAACACGACGAGCAAGACCTCAAGGAGATCAAACACATTCTGGAATCTAACCCAGGGAAAACCCCTGTGCTGCTCCACATCCAAAACACCATGGGTGACCGCGCCACCCTCATAGCAGGCGATTCATTCCAGGTCAGAAAGTCTGACTCCCTAGAAATGGCCCTCGCCAAGTGGATGGAGTAGCCTCCCCTCACTCCCCACCATCGGGCTCCCGGAAATGGAGCTCCACCTGAACTGGCATTCCAGGCTTTGGTAGGGGCAACTTGGTTGAATAACTATAAATATCATCCTGTGGCACCGTAGCGTTCCCCGCTCGGTTGATCAAAGCTGAAGGGTCATTGATCAACGCTATGAGGCTCTTTTCAGCGTGGGCATTGAGAAATCCGGCTCGGCTTACCTCCCCCGTGTAGAGCCACCCACTCAGCCGCTCTTGCGCTTCTTTGCCGTCAACCGCTATCAGCTCTTCGAGCGAGCAGGCGTGGTCTTCCTCAAACACCTTCCACCTCAGCCGGACCTCGACTGGGTCTCCTTTTTGCACTCCTATCAGCATCGCCGCATAGTGCAACTGAGCTGGGAGAACATCCGTAGAAAAGAGCGTCTCATGCACCTTGCCGGTGGAATGGGTCATCGCATATTCTAGATTCGAATCTACGACTTCTGCGCTCACCACATAGCGTATCATACGCGACTGCGTATGGAGCCACACTCTGCCTAGTGTGAATGCATGCTCACCCGCAGGTTTGAGTCCCAGTGATTGCTGAGGCGCATCAAAGTGTGGCCGATCAGCCACAGGAGCTTCGAATTTACCGGATGGCTTGAGATGCTCAGCGCCAGCGATTTTTTGCTCAGCTGTTTGAGCAAGAGCAACACCAGCGACCGCCATGGATAGGGATACAGCTCGCAACATGATTATGGGCTTTCTATCGCTTCCACACGGAAGAACAACGGAGTGCCTTGCGGCGTGAATTCTACGTGATGCATGGTGTAATCCGAGTCCACATCTTCCATGCTCGCATTCGAAATAGAACCACTCACCGATGGATCCGTAAAAGGCCGCCATTCGATCATGTCGGTACTGACCTGTGGAACCAAGGTGATCCCGACTGCTTCCTTGGGCTCGATGTAACTATAGCGAAATGTACCCGAAAGCATCTTACCAACTGGGAGACCGTGGCTTTTGCTATCGGCATCTAGGCTGGGAGCTTGAGCAAGGTTCGGATTCCCCAAACCAAAGGCATAGTAGAGACCGTTCTGCACTCCATTTTCAGATGCATCGCCATGCACTCCCCCTTTCTCTGGATCGTCATGCAAGCTTTCATCCAGATAGGTGCGTACCCAATGGTTCAGGCCGCCCTTGGACTCTTTTTCTGCTAACAAAGCAATCTCCGTCTCTGAAAGAACACGGCTGTGAATGCGAAGCTCATCGATGTAACCAGCATAGCTATTGCCTCCACTCGTAGAGCTACCAAACACAAATTGCGCCACACTCACATTGAATGGAGTTGTCGAATTACTGCGGGCTCCCACGAGTGCACCATCCTTGTACACCTGCATCAGTCCGGCGCTGCTATCTTTGGTAAATACCCAATGGCTCCAAACATCATTAAATAAGCTTTGGTCGCCATCAAAACTTGTCGTCATTTTGTCTACTGTCCCCTCACTACCTAACTCGAAAATGGTAGCAGCACTATTATTCGGCACGTAAAGGCGAAGCACCGCTTGGTTCGAGGCATTTTGCGCGTGAAACAGCTGAGAAGAACGAAAAGCTTCCGCGCCATCACGCTGCGCCCAAAACGATATACTGACGCTCTCCCCAAAACCACTAGTAAGTGCGGGTGGAATCGTCAGGGTGTCTCCATTGATATAAATGGAGGAACCTCGCTTCGCTACAGAGCTCAACTCCACTTCATCGCTCGTAGTCATATGGTACGCGTTCCCTGAGCTGTCTAAAAAGCTGCCATCTGCTTCCTCAGCATCAAAGGTCCAATGCGCTAACAAGTCATCCGCAAGTGCATCCACTTCGCTGAAAGCCAAAGTCGCAGAGCCCGTCTGTCCGTCACTTTGGCGGATCGTGTACTCTAGTGAATCTACCGACCCACTACTCTGTTTGGTATAGCTAATCGATTTTCCATCCGATGAAATCCGCGCATATCCAAGACTCGGTGCCGTGGGTATCGCCACGACTTCCACGCTCCCTGCAAATGCATCATTTTCTGTCACATCGATCAATGCAGGCACATCTTGTGCCACGACCAGAGTATCATCGAATGGGATCGGTGCTGGCACCACGCCATGGCTGTGGTAGCCCCCATGGCGATACTCTAGGTGGTCCCCGCTGATTGCCCCCTCACCATTGATCGGTTCGTCCTCACCCTCTTTCTGCCACGCCACGGCAAAATGGCTCGCTCCCTTATTTTCCTTATGACGCAGCTCGATATAATAACGCTCGCCCGCCACTAGGTCGAAATACTCCGACACGCCAGCTCGCCCGTCTGACCAGCTCTTCTCCCCTGTCGAGCCCGTGGTATGTGCCACAAGTTGCATATGGGTATCGTACTCTGTTGGGCTCCAGTAAAAGTCCACATCGTCGTCACCCGTGACATAGAAGCGGTACTTGCCACTCGTTGGAGGAACTACCCAACCACTGGCTCTATGGCCTATCGAGTTCGTCGTCTGTGAAGGTGTGTAGAGCTCAAAGTCTGTAATCGTTTGGTAACCGCCAGTCGCGTTCCAAGGGAAATGATAATTCGCCTCAAGATCCTCGACATCGCTTCCTTCAATTTCCTCAAAAGTCGCGACCCAGATACCCCCTGCCACAGACCCAGTATTATCAGGTACTGTGAGAGTCGCCGTATCGGATACAAACACGTGTTCCCCTACGGTGCACACGCAATAATACGTACCTTGGCTCCCACCAACCACGGGCCATAACCACAACCAATGATCTTCTGTCACCGGGCCAATCGGCTCCCCATTGCGATACCATTGGTAGATCTTCGTACCACTTCCGCTTATGAGAAAATTGAAGCTAGCATAGGAACCTACATTAGGGCTTTGATCCGACAAATTGGTCGTAATTGCCGGAGTCACTGCCGCCTCTGGCTCCTCTAACACAAGTACTGATCCATCCACTAAGTGGATGTCCGACTCAGAAGGTGTCGTCCAGCCTACGGATACATATCCCGGTGTTTTCCCCGTCTTGTGGAACAGCCTAAATGTATAAACCTCTCCAGCCGTGAGATTCACCGCCACCGGGCTTTGGTCGGATATCGCTTCCCAATCTTTTCTTTCCACCACGGCACTTGAGGCAGCGATCAGCTCCCAACTGCTGTCATCCTCTGGGTCCCAATGGATCTCAGCACCATCATTGGTGGTGAGGTAAAACTGATAGAGGCCAGACTCCTTTGGCACGACCTTAAACTCGACCTCGCGCCCCATGGTGTCGGCTTCAGGTGGGAAATCCAAACTGTAATAGCGACGTATCCGGTCAGCTCTTCCCGAAATGGCCGTGAGCGGAGTGCTATTAAACTCATAATGAAACTCACTTTCCACCACACCAGCCTGATAGCCATCAGGTGCAGCCCAAGCATGCACGTGCACTTTAAGCAGTTCCACCAGCTCCTGCCCTGAGCCTTGTAGGCGTAGCTCAAGATCGTAGATGCCGTCTTGTGAGAAATCAAACCCCGTGCTCAAGCTGCTGGCATCATCCAGTTGTACAGATGCAGCATTCTCACTCAGCACCGTCCAGCTCACTGTGTAGTCATCCGTAGGCACCGACTCTCCGAGACCATCTAACACGTCAAGCAACACATCTAGGGTCCCGTCCTCACTCACCAAAGTATGGTACTCAGGCTCGAACAATTCATGCGGAGTCGCGCTAAAATCCACCACCCACTCACTAGTATCCCACCCTGGTAAGGTCGCATAGCCACCACGTGCCACACTATAGGGTAACGCCGTAAAAATCTCTCCTAACAAAAAGTTCGAGTCATCATCATTCTCGATCCAGCCTCTAATATACTCCTGTCTCTCCCCACCAGGTTGCCACGCTAAATGCCAATACCATTTCCATTGGTCTAGTAAGTATCGACGTTGCTGAGCCGTCCAATAAGGCATCGCGAGTTGGTGCATTGCCACACCACCTAGGGTGTGCGTGTGCGCGTATTGGAAATGCTCTTGAAAACGCACCAAATAGTCCGTCATTTGATCCACATACTCTTTATCAGCAGCTGGGGGATCAGCTCCCTCCAGAGAATTCATATAGCCAAAAATAGCACCCGCTGTCCTTGCCGATGCATCCAGGCTAAATGATTCATTAAAGCCATACGTGTAGGCCACGGCGCCGACCCCTTCATGCATCGAAGCCTTTAGCTGCTCCCATTGCCATGCCATCTTTTCCTCGATCGACGGGTCAACCGCTTCATCCCATCCCTCGGGCACGACCCCTTTGACTGAATCTGGTTTCTCATCCTCGCTGGCATAGCCATAGTGCCGCGCATCGCGGATACGTACTGAAGTGTCCAGCACCCGCTCACCTTCAGCATCCGTCACTTTCTTCGCCATCGAGAGGGCAGAAAAACTATGCACCACGCAGATATTAAATCCATTTCCTGTGTAATCACTATGCACCCCAGCATGAGCACCTCCAGCTATCGGATGACGCCCGCCATACTGGGCCCACCATTGCACCCGGTTGGCTATTTTTTCACTATATGTCTGTAGCTCATCGTAGTACTCCTCTTCCTTCGTTTTCTCCAAATATTCAGCGAGAAACATCAATGAAGTGTTCAGCACCCAGTTCTCGTGTCCCGCGAACTGGTTCACAAAATGCGGATTGGCCGTGCCATCTGGCAAATACTGTTCTAGCGGAGCATACTGCGCGTTCTCCAATGCCGAGAGACAAGAATCCCGCACTTTATTGATCGAGAGCCGATACGGAGTGTCCCCCGTCGTATCATTCCAATTCGGATGACCCAACAGCGCGAAACCCGCCCAGCGCTTTGGGTAGTTCGAACCCGTTGCGCTTTCATCATTCATGATACTTTCATGAATCCCAGCACAGGCGATTTCATACTGCGCTTCAAAGGCCGTACTCCCGAGTGGAAAGGTAGGACCAAGCCCGCCGTCACCTTCCAGCTGCACGTTGACCACCGTCGTCCCCACACCGGAGCGCAACACCATCAATGGCAGCAGGCCATCGCCGCGCTGCGCACGCTCAATCGCTTCCCCCAAATCGCGAGTCGCTCCAATGAAAATACCCCAGCTATTCTCCCTCACAGAATCGCTAAATTCCTCACCAAACGCACCGTAAATGTAATCATCCACCTGCAAACCCGCCAAGGCTCCAGGCGCCCCATCAATCACCTCGCTCACCCTCACCATATTCGACTCAGACTGCGCAAAATACCGTCCTCCGATCATCCCCAAGGGATAATCAGTGTCGGTCTTCTCACCCGCCAAAACACCTGACACCAACAAAGCGAAGCACCAGATTATGACTCTATCCATTCTCATCGGGCGCAAAGCCTAGCCTATTGATTATTAATATTCCATGAGTAAAACAATGGTTCACCAGATTGTTAGACCAACCCAATCCGAGATCTGTTGGCATTCAATGGATCACGCGACCTGGAGATAGAGATGTTTTTTATACTATGTGCTTCCAGATCCCTACCGCCAATCCCCCAACAACTCGACACCTCCCCTCACTGATCGGACGGAGCTTACGACAGACTAGTTCAGGGAATATGAATGTCACGCAGGGCGGCCCAACTGCCCTAATCTCCCGCCCCCACTGGGATTCCAAAGGGGCGGAAGGATTTGCAACCATCCTTAATAGACTAGCCCTTAGCATAAGACTACAATGGCAATTCGCTATCTCGACTCATGCGCAAAAGTCTTCCTCCTAAAGCTTTCTCAGGCCTTCGGTCTCTTTGTTCCATTCGCAGAGGCTATGCCCTCATGACAGTCTTAATCGTCAGCCCCTTGCTGCTCGGACTGACTCTCGCCAGCATCCAGTTAGCCAATTCTCAACAACGCAATAGTCGAAAAGTTTGGGCACAAGCAATCGCAAAGCAGAATGCCAAATTTGCCCTCAACATCGCCATTGCCCAACTCCAACGCTATGCTGGTAGAGACCAAGTCATTAGCGCACGCAGCGACATTGACCCGCGCAACACACAACAATTCCTGACTCAAATCTATCAAACTGAAGAGATTCCAGGAAACTTCGGCACTGGCTTCCATGAGCGGCGGAGCACGGCACTTCCAGCTGTGTTGGTCTCCGGCAATGAATTCTACGACTTACTCAAGCCGAATATCGGCAAGAGCTACCCCAAAGGGTACTTCCACGGCCGCTCAGAAAGCACAGGAGATCGTTACCTCACGATCGAATCCAGCTCTAAGATTCGCGTGCCAATCGTCGGTATTCCAAGCTCCGGGCAGCACCAGCAAGCTTACGCATACTGGGTGAGCGACGAAGGGATCAAGGCGAACATTTCTATCGACCCTCTCGCAGACACTCAGGCACACCCAAATAGAGCCCCCGCCTCAGCAAACCTAGGGGCACTAGAGTCTAAAGCGAAGCCAGAAAAGCCAGTGCAGCGTGCTGCTCATCTGCAGATCGGCTGCTTTGCTGCCAGTGGTGTCTTGCTTGCCGAAGAATTGCGCCGTCATCGGCACGACATCACCTGCAGCTCGGAGTTCCTGCTCTGTGACATGCTGCATGGCGGCCTGCGCAAAAACCTCAATGCTGCATGCCAGCTAGAATCAGATCAATTTGTAGACCTCATCCAACATCGCGGAAGTGAATACGATCACCCAAACCCGGTCTTCCTCTACCAACGCTGGTGCTTTCCGGCTGAACGCGACGAGCTCTCGATTAGCCACTACCCTAGCGCTCCTTGGGAATTATTCCGTAGTCACATTTTACGTGCAGAACTTGAGCCCAACCTATCGCAAACTGACGCGCCCGTTCTCAGTCATCTGGGAAGCGCCGCGCACCGATTGACCCACTATTGGGAAAACTACCACACGAGCTATGTACCACAAACATTAGCACGCCTGGTACGCCGGTCACCAGTTATCTTGCGCTTCCAAGTTGCCGTTGATTATAGCCTCGAGGATCTGGGTGCGCACAGCGACCCTGTCGATGGCACGACCTGGACCAGATATCGACTTCGCCAACACTTCATCCCATACCTTAGCTTTTGGAACCCGTACGACAAAGGAATCGCGGTCACCGAATCCATCCAGTTCAAAACCTACCTCACCCGCGGCTATAGCGGTGGCAGCTATGATAGTCTCTTTCAACTGCAGCTAGGCCTCGACCAACGCTGGATGAGCAAGGCCGCCCATAGCTCAGAATGGGATAGTGGCCATGGTGAGTCCCAGATACGCTATCCATACTTTGCCGGTAGCTCGCGCGTGAGCAACAGCCAGCTCAATGCCACCTGCTTCACTGTGCCACCATTCAACCTTGCAGCAGGAGAAACCTGCAGCTTTACCGCAGGCGCAAGCAACACCACATTCGAGATCACTGGCAATAAACAAAATCTATTGGTTCAAGCGGATGGCCCGATCAACATGGGTTTCGGCTTCATCAGTAAAAATCTTGAGCTCTTGATCGAGAAGCCGGATTCACCCGAGCCACTCGAACTCAGCTTGATACGCTTTCCCGCAGAGGGAGGCGATGAGGAAACTCGCCTGCAAGTCACCAATGCCTCAAGCTTCCAACGCCTGCACTGGAATATCGGCGAGGCTACCGCACAATCGACGCTGCGGTTTCGACCAACGATTCTCGGCGACGACGAGCCCCTGCCTCAAGTCGATTCCAATGGCACAGAATCGCCGAAAATCACCACCTTACTCATCAAAAAGTGGCCCGCAGGTGAGCATCTCAGCGCACTCCCAGAATCATCTCTCGCGCTAGCACCCTCCAATGCCTATCAAGCACCCTGGGCACTCTTCTATCAGAGTAATGCCGCTCGCTTTGGCGCTCTAGGCTCCAATAGCGAAGGAGCTGACAGCTTTTCTTCTAACCCCATGTACCTCTCGGGGGTCGCGATCGGCCAGCACCCACTCAATTCCCCAGACCTCAGTGCTGATGCTCGCCCATTCGTAGGCTACTCCGACAGCATCGCCCATGGCTCACTTCGCTCCATACAGCACAAACTACCCCACCTCAAACGGCGCCTCTTTTCACCGGCACAACTCAATCAAGTCAACCTCAGCAAATGGCTCAGCAACTACAATGCCCAGCAAAGTAATGCCTCAGCTACCGACGCCCTGAGCCCCTCAAATTGTATCGGCAATTCCTTTTGCCCACCCCATGTCCCGTCCGGACGCACAAGCATCGTAGTTTTTGACGCCAAAGCCTACGAATCTAGCAACACCTCAACCCACTATGACGCTAGCTATCGATACAACCACGCACTCTGGGATCGCTACTTCTTCACCGGACATTATGCCAATGAACTTCAAAGTCAGAAATCATTCGCTCATGAACTCCGAGCACAACACCTCAACGTATGTCACAACCCAGACTTGTTGGCAGTCCATGACCCGCATCGTTCAGCCACTCAATTTACCCTTCAAGGAGGATTCAACATCAACTCCACATCAGTCAAAGCATGGGAAATGCTTCTCTCCGCCACTGCTGAAACATCACCCTATCATGACAAACTCACACACTTCAACGCGCGTGCTCAGCCTCATTCCACCCCACTGAGTAAGCCCCCAAAAAGCACCAAAGACCCTAGCCTTTATGACGGTTCGAGCCACCGAGCCCTCAAAGCCAAAGAACTCAGAACACTTGCTGAAGCGATCGTAGCACAAATCAAACTACGTGGCCCAGCTGCCACTATTAGTAGCTTCACCAATCGCAAGCTCGATCCCTCACACCTCGCCTCGACCCACCAAGCGAACGCCCTCCAAAGCAACTCCCTGCTGACCGGACGCCTCCAAGAAGCCATCAATCGCAGCGCGATCAATGGCGTCTTCAATGAAGCGAATTGTGTGTTGCCTCCCTCATTGTTGGCGAGCTCCGAAGCCGACTTCCAAGCCGGGAAAGTCAATCCAGAGGCACTCAACTACCACAGCACGTATGGCTGCCCCGCAAGCATCACCCAATCAGACATTCTCCACTCTATCGGACATCGTATCAGCCCACGCTCAGACACCTTCAGCATTCGAGCTTATGGTGAATGCCGCAGCCCAAGTGGAAAACTGCTAGCACGCGCATACTGTAGCGCAATAGTCCAACGTGGTTATGACTACATGCACCCTGGCGACCCCGCCGAGGGAACCGAGAAAGAATGGCAGCTAAACGCATACGACAAGGTTCCTACTCAAGGCCAGTGGGTGGAAAGGAAGCAACTTCACACTCATTCAAAACAATTTGGCAGACGATTCAATCTCACGGAATTCCGCTGGCTCAATCCCCATGAAATATAATTGAGTTCCTCCCTGAAGTATGGCATTTGATGTACTATGTCTTATCTTGATTCGTTGTTCAACCTGAAGGGAAAAGTTGCTGTTGTCTTGGGTGGCACTGGGGACTTGTGTGGTCAAATTGCTATGGGGCTGGCGAAAGCAGGTTGTCAGGTCGTTCTATCTGGGCGCGATGAGCTCAAGGCCTTCGATCGCGTGGAAGCCATCGAAGCAGAAGGCGGCACCGCCTACTTTGTCGAGGCAGAAGTCACTGAAAGTGGCTCACTCGAGGCCTTGGTCGACATCGTGAGTGAACGATCAGGACGCATCGACATCCTCATCAATGGTGCAGCTATCAATTCGAGAAACGCGATGGAGAACGTGAGCGAAGATGAGCTCACCAAGATATTTGATGTTAACTTCAACGGCACATTCCGTGCATGCCAAATCTTCAGCAACTACTTTAAACAACACGATCGTCCAACCAGCATCATCAACATTGGCTCGATTTCCGGCATCAACCCACTCTCCGATCGCTTCGTACAATCGGCAAGTAAAGCTGCAATCCATAACCTCACCCGCAACCTTGCCCGCGAATGGGCTGAATTCGACATCCGAGTCAACACCCTCATCCCCGGATTTTTTCCAGCAAAACAAAGCGCCACGATGCTGGATGATGCCCGCGTACTCGAGATTTTAAGACAAACACCTGCCTCACGTTTTGGTAATCCAGAAGAACTTGTCGGAGCCACATTGTTGTTGGCCTCGCCGAGCGCTAGCTCCTTCATCACTGGGTCTGAAATTGTGGTCGATGGAGGATTTAGCACAACTTCCATATAAAAGTGCAAAGGCTTGATAGATATTACGTGATAATGCGGTAATTTCATTCATAGAACGTTGCAACTTATTATTATTAACATTGACTTATGGTAATAATAAATCTGACAATCACAAACATTGAAGCAACCTATTAAGGAACGATCATGCAGCACAAAAACAACGAACTCTTACACACGGAGAAAATCATTGCCGACCGCAAAACCTTCTACCTCGACCTCAAGAAAAACGCCCGTGGTAAAGTTGTTAAAATCACCGAAGATGTTGGCGGCAACCGCGATACCATCATGATTCCTGCAGACATCCTTGGCGACTTCATTGCAGCCCTTACCGACATCCAAGAAACCTCGGACAACGACGAGTAAGACCACCCGCTCACAAACAAAAAAAGGCACTCCTCTCGAGTGCCTTTTGTGTTTCTACCCCACGCTAGAACTACCTCCCAAATGGGAAAAAGCTCATTCCCGCGGTTCCTTTGCTCATCGCGTCACGATTGACCCCGAGCGCATCGACTCTGGCCCGAACATCTGCCGGAACCGCTTCGCGATCAGCTGCAGTTTCATATGGCCCTGAGAAGACCACATTGCCTTGGCGATCTTTTACCGTGATGTGTTTCCCATTTTCGTCATCGGATTTCACATTCACCGACCCTTGATCATCCATCAGGGAAAAACTGCTACTGAATGAACCATGAGCACCCTGAGTGAGCGAGCTGTCTCCCCAAGAATCTTGTAAAAACTGCTTCTGAAGCTGCGCCATGCGTTCTTCCATCTCACGCGTGCGCGCCTGCATCATCTCGCGAATTCTTTGTTGATCGATACTAGGCAGATGGCGCATGGAATGCGGGATTGCCTGCGGGCTACGATCTTTCGGCTGTGATTCGCCAGCTTCGGGCATCTGAAGCTCGCGACGAGCCAAGTGCGAGGGCCTGGCTTGGAGAGTCACCGATTTGGTGACCACTTCACCTTCGGATAAACAAGTGATTGCGACATCTTCGCCAACTTGGGCTTGATGAAGCGCCTGCTTGAGGTCTCCCATGTTCGTGATCTTTTTGCCGTCAATAGCTGTGATCACATCAAATTTTTGAATTCCGGCCTGCGCTGCAGAACCGTTCGGCGATACTAACTCAATGGTGACACCGTGTGTGAGTCCCAAGCGCTCAGCCATGCTAGGCTCGATAGGCTGTCCAGCCACACCTAACCAAGGCTTTTCCACTGTGCGAGCTTTCGCAGAACTAGCTCGTAATTGAGCAACCGACTCATCTGGTTCCTGAATGGGAGTTAGCCGCTCTATCGCTAATGCTGATGTGCAGAATCCTGCGGATACCATTCCTGTAATAATGACCGATTTATGCATAGTTCTCTGTGGATTATCTTTCAGTTATTTTGGGTAGTTGGGATTAGGGAGTTCAGAATGTAGGTACAATATTGATGCCTTGTATTCAGTGGATTTCTGCAGGGACAGCGTAATATTCCACACGTGGTTGTTTGATGACATGCGGATTTCCCTCACGGTCACGCACAATGACTTCATCCTCAAATTCGACTTGCATCAAACGCACAGCACGTCCGTTCGCATCGTAGGTGATCACATCTTGTGTGGCGTTCTTGAGTTGGGAAGAAAACTGGCTACTGGGCTGTTGCGGGTTACTTGCTGGCACCGCACTTTCAATATTCGCCATGGGGACTTGCTGACTCAATGGCTCCACTGTCGTCACCTGAGCAGATGCTTGTGAAGCGGATGGGTCGCCTTGGTTCAACATCAAATAAGAAACTGCGGCGACTAATGCGACGGCGGCAGCTTGAGCCCAAGTGTTGAAGAATCGCAATTTAGACTTCACCGTCTGTGGTGACTGATCGGCGACTAGCTTTTGGGCTGCTTGGAATGGGATGATGTTTTCTTCATTTACGGAGCCTTCGCCCCATTGATCCATGGCTGAAGCCATGCGCTTGATCATATCTTCTGGCATCATCTCTGGGCTGTGCGCCTTGAGCTGTTCTTCAAAGTCCTTGAGTTCTTGATCCATAGTTGCTGAAGTCTGTGATTACTTAGTTGATAGCGAGGTGGCCATTTTTGCGCTCGTCATCGAGCAATTTTTTGAGTGCTGCCAAGCCGTATCGATAGCGGGAAGCAGCGGTGTTTTGAGAGATATCTAATGCTTCGCCAATCTCCGCAAAGGTTCGCTCACCCCAGATTTTCATGGTGATGACCTCCGCAAATTTGGGTGGCAATTTTTTGATACTTTGTTCGATATAGGCACTTGATTCACTCTCGGCCTCGGCACTCTGAAACCACGGATCCTGGACTCCGCCAGTGTCGTGCATTTTTTCAGATTCGGCTTTTTCTTCGCGTTTCCCGCGTCGTTCCACCTTGCGTCCGAGATCAATCGCATTGCGCCTGATCGCTGTGTAAAGATAAGGCAGCCAGGCTTCTTGCCCACCACTGAAACTTCCATCATTCACCTTCTGCACTAGTTTCACTAGCGCCTCTTGGAGGATGTCTTCTGCATCAGCATGTGAGCGCGTCTGCTGACGCGCAAACAACAGAAGCTTGGAACCATGCTCACGGAGCCATGACTCCCAAGCTAGTCCCTTCTGATTTTGCGCGCTCGCTTCACCCATACTGTCTTGATCTTCATCCATAGAGCGTCAGAGAAAACACCTTTTGTTTATTGTACCTTAATTTTCTGAACTTGCATCCATTCTTCGTTAGAATGTGGTGCCACAACAAAAGCAATTGGTAAGCCAAAGATATAAGCTGGAGTGGAGGATCTGGAAACAATAAAAAACCGCAAGTCCTAGAGAAGGAATTGCGGTCGCCAGAATCTGAAAAAAAGTTGGTAGCACGACCGGGATTTGAACCCGGGACCAAAGGCTTATGAGTCCTCTACTCTACCACTGAGCTATCGTGCCACTGAACTTTTAATCTGTTCGAGCCCATGAGCTCGTACGCGGAGCGATTTACCGCAGCTCGGTGTACTTGTCTATAAAAAATTTTAAGGAACCATCAGAATTGTCGAAGAGCCGCTGTTGTAGCGCATCACGCAACGCTAGAGGCACAAGCCGAAAAAATGCATGTGAGCCACATCACCACCTGGAGGATCTAATTATTCCATAGCGACACACAAATCTCTGCAATCAGGGATCCCAATAATTAGCATAATGTGCGATTGACCCTCAGATTTTCTGTGCCTAGCTTCGGCGCGAATTCAGCCAACTAATTTATGAGCAAGGACGCCCAGAACTACAAAGACAGCTTGAGCTTACCGCAAACAAGTTTCCCAATGCGTGGAGACTTGGTGAAGCGTGAGCCACTACGCCTCGAACAATGGGAATCAAATGATCTCTACCAGCGTATTCAAAAGCGTCGTATCGATCAACATGCTCCTCGCTATATCCTCCATGACGGCCCTCCATTTGCGAATGGTGACGTGCACATGGGAACTGCGCTCAACAAAGTTCTCAAGGACCTCGTACTAAAGTCTAAGACCATGGCAGGATTTGAGACTCCCTACATCCCAGGCTGGGACTGCCACGGACTACCAATCGAATTCAAGGTAGTGCAGAATGCTCAGGGGCTCGAGCCTGCTGAGATCCGCCGTCGTTGTGTCGACTTCGCCAAAGGCTGGATCGACACCCAAAAAGCATCCTTCCGCCGACTCGGTGTGCTCGGTGACTGGGAGAACCCGTACCTCACCATGGATGCGGCGTATGAAGCCGACATCGTGCGCACCTTTTCCGCACTGATCAAGCGCGGCAATGTCTACCAATCCAAGAAGCCAGTCCAGTGGTCTTACGGCGCCCAGACTGCCCTTGCCGAAGCTGAGGTGGAGTACATGGACAAGAAGTCGATCTCGCTCTACGTCGAGTTCCCACTCCTCTCCGACAAGTTTGGTGCCGGCACCTCGATGGCGATCTGGACCACCACACCGTGGACGCTCCCAGCGAACCTCGGGATCGCCACCCACCCGCTCTTCGACTACGTCGTGGGTCGCTTTGAGAAGGTCAAGCAGGTCAAAGGCCAGCCAGACGAACTCATCAGCAAGCGCCTCGTCATCGCCAAGGAACTCATCGAAGCCTTCGAAGCCAAGACTGGCTTCGCCCTCAAGGAAACCTTCCAAGAAGTGAAGGGCGACACCTTTGAAGGGCTCGATGCGCAGCATCCATTCCTCGCGCGCACATCCAAGCTCATCAATGCCAACTTCGTCACCACCGAGACCGGTACTGGCGCGGTGCACATCGCCCCAGGCCACGGTGCAGACGATTACTCTGCTGGCCAGCAAAATGGTCTCGGCGTGCTCTCACCAGTCGACGACGAAGGCAAGTACACCGACGAGTGCGGACTCCCAGACATGGTGGGCGAGCACGTCTTCGACTGCAACGTCCCGATCATCAAGATCCTCGCTGGCAAAGGTTTCCTTCTCGGCAAAGAAACCATCGCTCACAGCTACCCGCATTGCTGGCGCTCCAAGACGCCGATCATCTTCCGCGCGGTCGAACAATTTTTCATCTCACTCGAAGGCATCCGCGAGCAAGCGCTCGAAGAAATCGACAAGGTCAACTGGCTACCAAAGTGGGGCCGCAACCGCATCCACGGCACAGTCGAGGCGCGCCCCGACTGGTGTGTGTCCCGTCAGCGCACTTGGGGCGTTCCCGTCCCCGTATTCTTCAATGAAGAAGGCTCCGCCGTGATCGACGCCGATGTGGCCGACAAGATCGCCGACCTCATCGAGCAAGAAGGCTCCAACATCTGGTTCGAACTCAGCGACGCCGAGCTCTGCGAGCGCCTTGATCTGCCAGCGGGCTACAAGAAGTGCCGCGACACCCTCGACGTCTGGATCGACTCCGGTTCCTCGCACAAAGCCGTGGTAGACCGCCGCCCTGAGCTCGAAGGCCCAGCCGACCTCTACCTCGAAGCCACTGACCAACACCGCGGTTGGTTCCAGTCTTCGCTAATGCTCTCCGTGGGTCTGCGCGATGCAGCGCCATACAAGTCCGTACTCACCCACGGCTTCGTGGTCGACCAAGACAAGCTCAAGGCCAAGAAGGCAGGACAAACCAATGGCGAGTCCACCAAGCTTTCTAAATCCGAAGCCGAGAAGAGCGGCAAACCGATCGACGCAGCCTACTACTACAATAAGTACGGCTCAGACATCGTGCGCCTCTGGGTTTCCAGCGTCGACTGGCAGACCGAAGTCCCATTCGGTGAAGACCTCTTCAAGCAAATCGCTGAACCATACCGTCGCTTGCGCAACACCCTGCGCATCCTCCTCGGCAACATGGACGGCTTCCATCCCGAGACCGACGCCGTTGCCAAGGCCGACATGCCATTGCTCGATCAATGGGTGCTCGAACGCCTCAACATCGTCATCGACGAATGCCGCAGCGCCTACGAAAACTTCGAGTTCCGCAAGGTCTTCAACCAAATCAACCAATTCTGTGCCACCGACCTCTCCGCGATCTACGTGGATGTCACCAAGGACCGCATGTACTGCGACTCCAAGGAAAGCCTTCGCCGCCGCTCCACCCAGACGGTCATGCACGAAGTCTTCAGCGCGCTCACTCGCCTTCTCGCACCAGTGCTCGCCTACACCGCAGACGAAGCTTGGGAACACGCTGGCTTTGCCGACTCAGTCCACGAGCAAGACTTCCCAGCCGTCAATGACGCATGGGCAAGCTCCGAAGTCAGCACCAAGGTCGACGCCCTCCTCGAAGCGCGCGGTGTGATCCAGACTGCCATCGAAGAACAAGTCCAAGCCAAGGCATTCAACAAGAACAACGAAGCCGACGTCACCGTCACCGTGCCAGCAGACTTCCCAGCACTTGATGAACTCCAGAACCGCGACTTCGCCACCGAATTCTTCATCCTCGCGAACCTCACTGTGGAAACTGGCGACGCGCTCAGCGCCACCGCCAAAGCCACCGAGTACGCGATGTGCCCACGCTGCCGCCGCTACGAGCCACTCCTCGAGTCCGGCCTCTGCGCACGCTGCGAAGAAGTAGTCGGCTAAGCCACAGCGACGTTCTAGCGCTCAGCCGAACAAAATCATTCCAAAAACCTAGGGTACCTCACAGGAACTCTAGGTTTTTTGTTTTTCAGAATTTCAGATGATGGAACGGCTTCCCCACGGCCATAACGAACTGAACCCAGATTCAGAAGCCCTCCAGCAGGGCACGCCATGAGATAAAACTTAAGGTGCTGTTTGATCACAACTCTCAAATCGCCAGCTACAAGGCAATGCGACACCACCCAAGTCCCCCATAGGATCGTGAATCATCAATACGACAGAATAAATACTCAGCTAACACTAAATAAGTTAAGCCCCCACCCCACGTCTAACATAAAATAAAATAGCAAGATTATTCAAAAAACAACTTGCGCAAATAGATGATCAGGAGTAAAACAATACTCAGAAAGCAAGCAGTGCTTGTCTTTCGGCCAGAGTCGGTATTTCGGGGGGAATTTCCCGACTCTGTGCCTAATCTTTCAATCAAGCCCAATCACAATTCAGATTGGGCTTGATTCTTTTATAAAAAGAAGCTTGAACGTTTCTTCACAAATCGCAGAGTGTCACCGCTCTCCAGACCAATCACACTAGCTGAAGCATATGGAACCATCGAACATCATCCCGTTTGAAAAACCCAAGCCAGCGACTCTTTATCCAGGAACACCCATGAAAAGCGACCTTGTAGAACAAGCAGCAGAGATCGTAGTAGATCCACAAGTCCTCATCAACGTTGTATCTCAGCGTGTGCGTCAACTCAACACTGGCCGTGCGCCATTAGTCGACACGCTCCCAAGCATGGGCGCTGCCGACATTGCTCTCACTGAGATCATCGAAGGCAAAATCAAAGTGGTTGCAGAGGAAGAGGAATAAACCTCGTCCTTTCACAAACCACTTTCCAGCACCTGCAACACCCAGCTCCACCAGTACTTCATGAGTGCCGAAATTTCTAAAAATAGAAAAGCGCGCCACGAGTACCACATTCTCGACACCTATGAAGCGGGTGTCGAACTCAAAGGAACAGAGGTCAAGTCGATCAGAGCTGGGAAAGTGAATATCGCTGACTCATTCGCGCGCGTCGAGAAGGGTCAGCTTTTTTTGTATGGCTGTGACATCCAGCCTTGGGAAACTGCAGGCTCATGGTTCCAACACCAAAGCCGCCGCCCGCGTCGCCTACTTGTTCATAAGGCAGAAATCCTCAAACTTGAGCAGCAGACAGCCCAAAAAGGCAACACACTGGTCTGCCTGCGCATGTACTGGAAGAACCGCCGCGTCAAAATCGAGGTCGGTGTCGCCAAGGGCAAATCCATCACCGACAAGCGTCACGCCCTGAAAGATCACGTCGAGAAACGTGAAGCGCAGCGCGAAATGCAACGCTTCAATAAAGGCCACTAAGTGAGCGTACACGCCTCGCGATTCTCCTTTGCCTCTTGGCATTGAAGCTGCAGACTCTAACACTGCATCAAGAAAGAAATCTTTCGTCACCACGACATCGTCACTGTCAGCTTCTAGTATTCATTACCAGAGAGCGAAGGCATTCCGGTACTCATACGCAATGAGCACACTTGCACTTCAGGAATCACCGAAATTCCTATTCCTGAGATGCATCCGAATATCTGCGTACTCCATGACGAGGACTACCCAAAAGCTTCACAAGAATGCCACCAATATGGATCAGGAACTCATCTGTCCACATTGTGCAGCAATAAATCCTGGTGACTTTGAAGTCTGTTATAAGTGCGACGGTGACCTGATAGGATCAAAAGCTGCAACAAATTAGCTTCTGACTTTCTCTCCCCTCATCCTTGAACTATATTCAATCAATGAAACGCATCGCCTTTATTCTTTGCCTTACCACATTATGTGGCAATCTAACCCTAGCTGAAGGTATTCAAAACATCGAAGCCAAGCAAGCCGCGGCTCTCCTTCAAAAGACCCCATCCATCACCGTGCTGGATGTGCGCACTGTGGATGAATTTGCCAATGGTCACATCGAGGGCGCCAAGCTCCTTGATGCCACCAAGCCAGACTTTAAGAAGCAGCTAGAGAAACTGGATCGCAACAAGAGCTACCTATTACATTGCGCTAGTGGGGGGCGCAGCAAGCGAGCGCTCGCAGTGATGAAACAATTGGGCTTCGCCAACATTTACCACCTTGATTCCGGTTTCGCTGGATGGGAGGAAGCTAAGCTTCCAAGCGCCGACTAGTTCCGCTACTGCGAGTTTGGAGAGCACTAGCAATCCCCACCTAGTAGAGGAAGGATTGCTGCTCTTTGTATGCTTTAATCCAATCGAATTCGATTGTGAATGGCCCATCCTTTTTGTCGTAGATCATGAAACCTATGCTGTTGACCTTAGTGATATCCAAGGTCTTACCGTCGACTTTTTGACCAAAAAAAGTCGGATAAAATGAACTAAATGGCACGCGCAAGGTGACCCACTTTCCTGCTTCAGGCTGGACTGGGCTCCAGTATGCCAGCCGTCTGTTGTCTGGATTCCTCACCGTGAGGTAGTACTTCCTTCCATCACCTTTTACCCGGAGCTCCACTCCAGCAAATTCGCCGAGATCTAGCGAGGCGCCGCTGGTGCGTATCGACGAGAAACCTCCTTGGTTTTCGAATGAAATTGATCCACTGAATACCATTGTTTCATCCTTGCTCACAGCGGGGCCTCCTTCAGACACTCCGCCCATCACCGTGTCATTGATGGCTCGCCATTCCATCTTGGTACTGCCATTTTCAAAGTTTTCAATGGTCATCACGTCGTTAGCCGTAGCTGTGGCCAACGCAACAACGCTGGCGAGGGAGCTAAATAAAGTTGTAGATTTCATCTCAATGCTTGGGTTTGTTTACAATATGTCTCACTTTTCCCACTTAATGTCTAGGTTTTGTTTCTAATTTCTCTAAAAAAAGTTGCTATTGTCTAAAGTTTGTCTATTAATTGTTTCGGATAGCAATCAATCTTCTTTCATGCACGGTATCAAAATAGCTTCACTTCAGTCAGGTCTCTCCGCTCACGTCATTCGCATGTGGGAGAAGCGCTACAATGCCGTAGAGCCACTTCGCACAGACACGAACCGCCGCCTCTACGATGAGGCCTGCATCGATCGCCTCAGCACCTTATCAAAACTCACTCAAGGAGGTCACAGCATTGGGCAGATCGCTCACCTCGACGACGCCGAGCTCCAGACCCTCTGCAACAACCTACCTGACCGCATCCCCAAAAACCTGGAGACCCCGAGCCAGCATCGCTTGCTAATCGACAAACTCCTGATCGCCATCGAAAAATTTGACAAGCAAGCCCACGACACCCTTCTAGATGAAGCGACCAAGGCTAACGGCTATTCTCACGTGCTTGAAAAAGTGCTAATCCCCTTCATTCAAGAAGTTGGCTCTCTGTGGCAGGAAGGCTCTTTCACCACCGTGCAAGAACACGCCGCTACGAGCTTCATCAAAGACTACCTCTGCGTCAGCGCTCAAGCCTTCGGGCACGAACCCAATGCTCCCAAACTACTGGTGAGCACGCCGCCCGGCCAACTGCACGAACTCGGTGCAGTCATTGCCTCCAGCCTCGCACGCAAGCTCGGTTGGCACGTGATCTACCTGGGAGTATCCACACCTCCTGAGGAACTCGCAGGAGCCGCGGAAACGATTGGCGCTAAAGCCGTTTTACTCAGCATCATCTACCCACTGGATGACCCGATGATGGAAAACAACATTCTCAAAGTCCGCCAAAACATGGACTCAAGCATCAAACTCATCATCGGAGGCCCTCACTCTGAACACTACGAACCATTGTTCAAATCCATGGATCTCACCTCGCTCCACTCCATGGAAGATTTCAAAAATCAACTTCAAGCCCTGCGTTAAGGCGAGCTGCCTCACGCATTTCCTTACCCAATAGAAAAATCCATGAAAAAGAAAATCATCATCATCGGCGCAGGTCCAGGAGGCCTCACTAGCGGTATGCTTCTAGCGAGCCGCGGCTATGACGTAACGATTCTAGAAAAATCCAGTGTGGTTGGCGGGCGCAACGCGCCCATCCAAGCAGGGGGGTACACCTTCGACACTGGCCCTACCTTCTTGCACCAAAAATTCACTCTAGATGAAGTCTTTGCTGAGACCGGTAGACGCCCAGAGGACTACATGGACTTCGTCAAGCTCGACCCGATGACCACTCTCACTTGGGGAGATGTTTCCCTTGAGACTAGCTGTGACGAACAAAGCATGATGCAAAACATTGAGAAAGCATTCCCCGGTGAATCGGCAAACTACCAGCGCTTCATGCAAGATCATGCACTCAAACTCAAAAAGATCTTCCCTTGCTTGCTGAACTCCTACCACAAGCTCAGCAAATTCCTCAGCGGCTATTCAATCAAGGCGCTCCCCTACGTGGCCACCTCAAAGTCCGTGATGGACGTCTTGAGCGAGTACTTTGTGGATGAACGCCTCAAGCTAGCCTTCACCTTCCAAGCCAAATATCTCGGCATGTCACCGTGGAACTGCCCAGCTCTCTTTAGCATCCTTTCCTACATCGAATACGCACACGGAATCTACCACGTGCAAGGCGGCCTCTCTAACATTTCTGCAGGCATGGCAAAAGTCTTTGAAGAAGAGGGTGGCACATTGCGCCTCAACGCAGAGGTTCAGGAAATCCATTACCAAGGTAAAACGGCTTCGCACGTGACCCTCAGCACAGGAGAAGTCATCGAATGTGATGATCTCATCGTGAATGCCGATTACGCTCAGGCACGTCACATGATTTTTGGAGAGCGCAACGAATCGCGCGAAGAGCAACTCGAGAAGAAGTACTCATGCTCCACCTTCATGCTCTACCTCGGGCTCGATACCATCTACAATGATGAGCCTCATCACCACGTACTCTTTGCCGAGGACTATCATAAGAATCTCAAGGACATCCAGAACGAACAAGTCGTCTCCGACGACATGTCGATCTACATCCGCAATTCGAGCGTCACTGATCCAACCGTCGCTCCCGAAGGTCACTCACAGCTCTACATCCTCGTTCCTACCATCAACTTGCGCAACGGCCACGACTGGGATGCCACCGTCGCCGAATACCGCGAGAAGGTACTCGATCGCATCATCGAAAAGACCGGCATGAAAGACCTGCGTGAGCACATCACAGAAGAACGCATCATCACCCCGAAAACCTGGGAGCAACAAGACATCTTCCTAGGCGCCACCTTCAACCTCGCCCACACCCTAGATCAAATGCTCTACCTGCGCCCTCGCAACAAAATGCAAGGGTTTGAGAATGTCTACCTCGTCGGTGGCGGCACCCACCCGGGGAGCGGCCTCCCAACCATCTACGAAAGTGCACGCATCTCATCCAATCTGATCTGTGAGTCATACGGTAAAAGCCGCAAACGCGTCGACTTCGCGACCGAAATCCTCGAACAAGCAGCGTCCTAACTTAAGGCCATGAAATCATCTCCAAGTATCGCAATCATTGGCTCCGGGCTCGGTGGGCTCTCCGCCGCCATTTCCCTGAAGTCCGCCGGCTACGATGTCGAAATTTTCGAAAAAAACGAGCGCATTGGTGGCAAGCTCAACATCCTAGAAAAAGACGGCTTCACCTTTGATCTCGGCCCCTCAATCTTCACCCTCCCACAGTTCTTTGAACAGCTCTTCGCAAGAGCCGGAAGGAAGATGGATGACTACGTCCAACTCGATGCCGTCACTCCACATTGGAGAAACTTCTTTGAAAACCACCAAAGCATCGACCTCTACCAAGAGCACGATCGGATGAAACACGAGCTCTCCAAGCTACCTGGCGACCTCGAACAACATTGGCGCGAGTTCACACAATTCCTCGAATACGCTCGCGAACAATACCAAATCGTCGATGAAGGTTACTTCCGCGAAGGACTCGACAACCTCTGGGAATTCCTCTGGCACTACAAGAAACAACTCGTAGCCGGGAAAATTGACTACAAAGGTAGCATGGCCAGCACCATCGAACGCCACATCAGCGACCCGAAAATGCGCCTCATCTTCGAGTATTTCATCAAATATGTTGGTTCCTCCGCACTCGATTCACCCGGCTACATGAACCTAATGCCCATCATCCAATTTGATTATGGTCTGTGGTACGTTCGCGGCGGCATGTACAAGCTCGCTCAGGGGCTAGGAAAACTCATCAACGAGCTAGGCATCAAGGTTCACCTCAATGCTGATGTCACACAAATCACCAAACAAGGCAAGCAGGTCACCGGACTCCGCCTCAAGGGTGGCAGCACCCATCACTGCGACATCATCGTCAGTAACATGGAAGTGATTCCATGCTACGAACAATTACTCAAGGAACCCCAAAGCTTCGTCAAAAAGCTCGAAAAGTTTGCCCCCGCATGCTCGGGCATCGTCCTCCACATCGGCACAGACAAGATCCATGAGAAACTCGCTCATCACAATTTTTTCTACTCCGAAGACCAGCACAAGCACTTTGAAACCGTCTTCCACAAAAAACAACTCCCCGACGATCCAACCCTCTACGTCGTAGCACCCACTCGCACCGACCCCACAAAAGCGCCTCAAGGTTGTGACAACATCAAGATCCTACCGCACATCCCGCCACTCGATGAACATGCTTCTATCACTCACGAAGACTATTTGGCACTCAAGGAACGCTGTATAGATAAGATGGAGCGCTGTGGCATCACTGGACTACGCGACAGCATCATCACCGAGGACCTCCTCACCCCTATCGATATCGAACGCATGTACCGGTCCAACAAGGGATCCATCTACGGCGTCGTCACCGACTGGAAAATGAACTACGGCTTCAAAGCCCCAAAAACCAGCAACCGCTACAACAATCTCTACTTCACCGGTGGCAGCACCAATCCAGGCGGAGGCATGCCAATGGTCATCCTCTCTGGCATGAAATGCGCCGACCGCGTGATCAAGCGCCACCCGATCAAGCAACTCCAACCACTCCACGCAGGATAAACCCATGGACACCCCAAACGAATCCACACCCGCAGTCGTCGATACCAATAAACACACCATCGAATCCAAGTACTGGCACCACCTACTCACCGATGGCAAGCGCCCCACTAGCGTCTACGCCTTCACCCAAGAAATCGGTATCGAAGAAGCCGAGTTCTACCGAGTCGCCACAAGCTTCGAAGCACTCGAAGCCAACTACTGGGAAGGCCTTGTCTCCGACACCATCGCCGTCCTCCACAAGGACGATGAATACCCAAGCTACCCACCAGAACAAAAGCTACTCGCCTTCTTCTTCACCTTTTTCCTCCACGCGCAGAAGCATCGCTCACGCCTCGTCAGCTACTTCCCTGGAGCAAAGAACATGAACTTGATGAAGCCAATGCGAAGCAAGTTCATCGAATTCGCCACTGAGGTCGTCAAAGAAGGCGTCCAAGACGGTAGCATTGCCGATCGCAAACAACTCACCACAAAGTACCCTCACCTCCTCTTCGAACAACTCCGAGCCGTGGTGGAATTTCACAAACGCGACCAATCCGTAGACTTCCAAGACACCGATGCCTTAATCGAAAAGAGCGTGCGCCTCGGCGCCGACATCGCCAGCACAGGCACCCTCGATTCAGCACTCGATCTCGGTCGATTCCTCCTCGGAAAATGGACTCACCCCACCAACTAAACCATGTCCCTTAAAGAACAGACAAGCATCCCAAAAAACAAGATCTCCCGAGCAGGGAGGCTTGCCCAAACAGGCGTAAAGGTCGGCGTCAACTACCTCAAGTACAAGACCAAAGCCATGATGGGAGATGACGATAAGTCTGAATTCCACGAGGTGACAGCCAAGCAAACATACGAAACATTCAGCGAGCTCAAAGGCGGACCACTCAAGCTAGCTCAAATGCTCAGCATGGATCGCAATTTGATCCCAGACCAATATGCCGACCAATTCTCGCAGGCACAATACAAAGCGCCCGCGCTGACCTACCCACTCGTCGTCAATACCTTCCAGAAAGAACTCAGTAAACACCCCACTGAGCTCTTCGATAGCTTCACCAACAAAGCGGTATCGGCGGCCTCCATTGGCCAAGTCCACCAAGCCACACTTGGCGACAAAACCTTCGCCATCAAAATCCAGTACCCGGGTGTCGCCAGTAGCCTCAAGTCCGATCTCGCCATCGTCAAACCCATCGCGATGCGCCTATTCCAACTCGATTCGAAATCTCTCGACCCCTACATCAAAGAGGTTGAGGAACGCCTCCTTGAGGAAACTAACTACGATATCGAGCTCGAGCGCTCACAGTTCCTCGCCGAGCAATCCAAGCATCTCAAACACACCCACTTCCCCAACTTTCACCCAGAATTCAGCAGCCAAAGGATCCTGACCATGGATTGGGTAGAAGGTGAGCAACTCGACACCTATGCCGAGTCAGATGCCAACGATGCGATGAAGCAACAAATTGCCCAGGCGCTCTGGGACTTCTATCACCACCAAATCCACACGCTGAAGCTCTTTCATGCTGACCCACATCCCGGGAACTTCAAGGTTCACAATGATGAGCTATGGGTACTCGACTTCGGCTGCACCAAGGGTCTCGAAGAACGCTTCTATTGTGACTACTTCGGGCTCATGCAGCCAGACGTGCTGCTTCATGATGCCAAGTTCCGCGCAGTGCTACGCAAGCTTGGACTTCTGCTAGACTCCGACAGTCCAAGGGAAGCCGACAAACTTACTGGGATTTTTAAAGAATCGGTCGCACTTCTCTCCAAACCCTTCTTCGAGGAAACCTTCGACTTCGGCGACAAAACCTACTTCGATTCCCTCGCAGCCTTTGGTGAACGTACCCGAAACGACAGCGAGCTCAACAAGCTCAACACTTCACGAGGGAATGCCAATGCGCTTTACCTCAACCGCACCTACTTCGGGCTCTACCACCTAGTCGGTAGCCTCAATGGCCGAATCAAAGCCGAACTCCCTACGATCCCCTAATTTCTAGATAGACCACCCACACTACAAACCATGAAAACCTATCTCATCATCGGAGGATCATCTGGCATCAGCCAAGCCATTGCCAAAAGACTCAGCAACGCTGGTGAGACCGTCCTCACCGCCAGCCGCAGTGGCAGTGGGCCAAACCACCAACACTTCGACGCCACGCAGCCTGGCACCCTCGATTTGCCAGACCAACTCAACGCACTTGTCTACGCTCCAGGATCGATCACCCTCAAGCCCTTCCACCGCCTCACTGCGGAGGAAATGCTCCAGGAGTTCCAGCTCAATGCACTCGCTGCCGCGCAGGTGATCCAACAAGCCCTACCTGCTCTCAAACGCAGCTCTCAGGCCTCCATCCTACTCTTCTCCACCGTGGCCGTACAAACGGGCATGCCATTCCACGCCTCTATCGCCATGGCCAAGGGAGCCATCGAAGGTCTCACCCGCTCGCTAGCCGCCGAGCTAGCCCCCAAGATCCGCGTCAATGCCATTGCCCCTTCGCTCACCCAGACACCCCTCGCCGACCCACTTCTCAACTCAGACAGCAAGCGAGAAGCCGCCGCCCAACGCCACCCACTCAAATCCATAGGCCAAGCCGATGACCTAGCCGAGCTCGCCACCTTCCTGCTCTCCGAAAATGCAAAATTTATCACCGGCCAAATCATCCAAGCCGACGGCGGCATCGGCTCGCTGAGAACGTTTTAATCAGTCCCTCCTTTCTTCAATCTTTGGATAGAATCCCATTTCGTTCACAAACCTCGGCATCATTCGTTGACTCTGCAAGCAACAATCTGTTAGGAGAATGGTATGCAACATTTTTGGACTCTCATCCTCGTCGCGTTTTGCGTCATCCAGCTCAGCTCCTGCAAGAGTGAATGTAGACGCTGCAGCTCACCAAGTGAAGCATCCGACACTGCCGCTACCGCAGAAGAACCTAAGCTCTCAGCTGAAGAACTCCTAGCCGCCCTCGGCGGCCATTACTTCGATGTAGAGCTACCAGATGACACTCCCGAGAAATTCTTTATTCGCACCGCTCTGGTCAATTCAAAAGGCGAAATTCTCAGAAATTACGGCGGAATGGGTGTCCATAACGGAGCACAATCAACACGAGTCTTCCTCTTTAAAGACGGCCTAAACATGAAAGAAGCGATATTCATCAAGAGCCCCAATATCGATGGCATCATCCACGGGTCGCACTACAAGGGCACGGTAGAGCTACCGAAGCACATGAGTCATATGATATACCCACAAGGGAAAAGCATTAAACCAGGTGAAGGGATGATTCGGCTCAAGTATGAAGGAACCCAGTCAGGTGGTATTTCTGGCGGAAAACTCACTCAAGAAGATACCATAGACCTAACCGTCATCATTTCAGAAATGGATTCCTCATCCATCACTCAATGATCGCTTATTGGGAAATCTCTAAACCTTACATGAAAGGCGCCTAAAACCCAGGGTTCCCTCCGTTGACCACAGCGTGGTCACAGAGTGTAGCCCTAGTCGAGCACAGCGAACACTCGGGTTTCTCGATAGCATCCGCGGAATCTAGGGTTCTCTTGTAGCTTTTACCGCTTGATTGATTCTCAATAATACATAGAGTATCAATGTGATTACGGATGATCTAAAATCTCAAATTCAGCAATTATCCAGCAAGGAAAAGTCTGAACTTAGCTCCTATCTTACCAAGCTCAAACTCGAAGAAGACCCTGAGCTTTGGAAAGAGATTCGTGAGCGCACTCATTCATACGGCCCTGCCAGCACAATGGATATCGAAGACTTGTAAAGCCAAGAATATATGTCGTCGGACTACCGAGTTTTGATCGACTTAGCCTGCCTTGAGCAGCTACCGAAGACGGGGCGGCGAAGAGAAAATATCATTCGCTTTTGCACTGACCTAAAACACAACTACCACTTAGGAGGAGATTTTCAAATTCGCGACCCTGAGACCTTCCGCGAGTATGAAGTTTCTGAGTGCGAGGGTTACGTGATTGTCTGGTGGAATGATGTGCCAGTAAATCGCATCGTAATCGTAACCATTCGGCGCGCACCCAAGTAGTTTCAACCAACGACTCGCCGTCTTTGTGCTTTACTACCTCTCTAGAAACCCAGGGTTCCCTCCGTTGACCACAGAGTGGTCACAGAGTGTAGCCCCGAGTCGAGCGCAGGGAGCACTCGGGGTTCCAGATTGCCCCCAGCACGACTCCGGAGGTGTCGCAGAGCTGCTGCAAGTAGACAAGGATCGCGCCATTGTCACAATTCGTCGCCCGCTAAATTAGAGCTTCGCATTGTCATCAGAATCCTCATCATGCGGTATCGATTCTCGATGAAATTCTTCTCAGCCAGTTCCGCATTCGCTAGAAAATTTTCCAAGCATTGCTTGGGCGCCACCCTATCTCTCTGGGGTGGGCTTGAGGCAAAACCTAAGGTCCAAGCAAACATCGTATTCATCTTGGCAGACGATCTTGGCCAGCACCAGCTGGGCTGCTATGGCAGCGACTACTATGAGACGCCGCACATCGACCAGCTGGCTCGAGATGGCATGAGATTTACCAATGCCTACGCTGCGGCCGCGATTTGCTCGCCCACCAGAGCCAGCATCATGACTGGCAAATACCCCGCGCGCCTCCACCTTACCAACTTCATCCCCGGAGGCAGAGCGAGGGCCACCAAGCTCGTGACTCCGGCCTGGCAAAAGCAACTCCCATTGGAAGAAGTCACCGTGGCTGAGGCACTAAAGAGCGCTGGCTACGCCACTGGACACTTTGGCAAATGGCATCTCAACTACGATAAAAAGTATGAAGCTGGCCGCCCGGGCGATCCAGGTTCGCAAGGGTTCGACGAAGTACTCACCACCCACAAGCCAGGCGCGGGGCCGGAGAGTCGCTACCCAGAGGACTGGCACCACGTGCGCGAAATCACCGAGCGCGCCACGAACTTCATTGAAAGACACAAAGACGAGGCATTTTTTTGCTTTGTCAGCCACAACAGCATCCACGACCCAGAGATCGAGAAAAAAGCGCTCGTAGAGAAATACCAAAGCAAAGCTGGTACGCTGGAAGATAAAAGAAACAACCCCACGCAGGCAGCTATGCTGGAAACTCTAGACCAGAGCGTGGGCAAGATACTCGAGACACTGGAGCGGCTTAATCTCACCCAAAATACGCTCGTCATTTTCTACTCAGACAATGGCCAGAAAGGGGTGAAACAGGGCAAGCCATTGCGCGGCAGCAAGGCTGACTTCCACGAGGCCGGTATCCGCATGCCATTCATTGCCAAGTGGCCAAGCGTGATCCCAGCAGGTTCCGAGTCACCAGAACTCGTCATCAGTAACGACTTCTTCCCCACATTCACTGACATAGCGGGCAAGTCTGCCGCACGGGAAAACCTAGATGGCATGAGCATTCTACCCATCCTCAAGGATCCGAAACAAAGCCTCGGACGCAATGCACTCTATTGGCACTTCCCCCACTATCACGGCCTCAGCCTAGGACCACAGGGCGCCATCAGGGTGGGAAAATACAAACTAATCGAATGGTATGAAAAGTCCGCCTTCAACCGCCCCGGCGCCTTCGAACTCTACGATTTATCCAAGGACCCCGGAGAAACAAACAACCTTAGCAAGTCGATGCCAGAGCTCACGGCCAGATTAAAGAAACAGCTAGATGATTGGAAAACCAATGTCGGTGCCCAGCCGATGCGAAAGCGTCAGGCACCGTAAACGATACCTACCAAGGCAAATTATATCTCTTCAACCTACAGCAAGACATTGGGGTAACCAAAGATGACTCGATATCAAACACGTCGATCGGGAAATTCAAGCTATGCTTCCTTAATACTCCAGGTGCAAGCAGGGTAAAAACTCATCGATGGCGTCACTCGATTCGTCTGACCAGACCACATAGAGGTTCCAATTCGTTTGCTTGCCAAATAATTTACGCCAAGTGTCGGTGATCAGAAACTCGGGGTAGTTGTCGATGCCATTACCGTCTTCATCACCAAACCAATAAATAAAGGTTCTTTCGATCCCCTGCTCTTCGTGAACAAGCAGCAATTTCCTCGCCTTTGCACGCTTATCATTCGCATTCAAGAATTCGATCGACTCGCTGCTAGTCGGCTTCCACCCGAGGCCAAATTGGCAATACTCGGGAGTGTGGATGGTTTTACGATTCCCATGAGATGGCACAATCATGACCCCAACCTGCTTCTCTCCTTGCACATAATTCCGCGAAATGATGTTCCCTCGTTGGTAGAAATCAAAAGTTTCTTCATCGACAATGTCTGTCCCTTCCCAGGCCATTTGATCACCCAGAATGTATGGCAACACCAGAGAGGAACGACTCACACTCGACGGCTCCACACGCACCACGTAGAGCATGGCTAATAATGCTAGCGCTGCAGAAGCAAGCATCGAGGTCGTCCAAACATTGCTCAGTTCACCATGACTTGATCGTTGTTTGAGTGGCAGGCTGTACTTCACGAACACAAACACTGCTACCGCGGTCAGCACAAACTTCCCCACTAATGGCACCACCATCCCATTGGTACCAAGAAAGAAATTGATGATCTCACTCACTTTAGGAAATGATAAGAAGATCACAAACTGGAATGGCAAGGCTCTCAGCGCAAAGCTCACATTGCGATACGCCAAACCCACTGCGAAAAGGGAAAGCATCAGAGTAACTCCCAGTACATAGTAGTTGGGCCCGGGAAGCTGCGAGAGTACCGCGACTAATGAACCAAAAGCAAAAAGGAGCGCACCATGCTTCATGCGACGTGTGTCTGGATCTGTCCGATGCCAGAACCAACACCAAGCAGCAAGCCCACCCAAAAAGAAGATGTAGCCGAACTTGTCGTAATGGTTGTACACCGTGCCTTTCCATGCTTCGAGACAAGCAGACAGCACAGGCAAATAAGTCAGCACAAGAAGCGCTAGAGTGATCGGAAGTACATTATTAGAAGATCTGGCACGTTTCTTAGACACCTGCTCAGACTGCTTCTTATCGGCGAGTGATTCCGTGATGATGAAGTAGGCTGCCACAGCAAGGGTGAAGGCCATGAGCCCAATCAACGAATGCAACCATCCGTCCGCGATCACCTCACCTCGATGGTAGCTAGCCCAAAGAAGTGCTGTGAGACGAATGCTGTTGGCGATCACCGCAAGGATCACTGCCAACAACACCGCAATCAATTTGTTGAATAAGCGGATTCTAGGGTGAATCCCTGACCAAACGATCCCAGTAAAGATAAAGGCTCGGATCATCTCTGACCCGCTGCACGCTGGAATGATGTCAAACACCATCCCTTCCAGTGATAAAATAGTGCCCTGTCGTGACACCTCTAGATGGGTCGCCCTCAAGAACACTTCGGCCAACATCGCCGACACTTCTCGCAACTCGACAGCGTAGCTCTCAAACACAATCGGTATTCCAAAGAACGCAGCCACGGCGATGACGATAGTCAAAACCATACGCCACCATGGGGCAGCCTGCTGAACCTGCGTCATTTCTTTACTCATGGATCGTTTGTAGTGCGACTTCAATGTCCCCGCGCTTGATCGGGCTCGATTCCCAGAACGCTGAATCGAGATCTAAAATATTCTGATAGATGGTGGCCGCTTCTTCCATGTAGCCATGGTCTCGATAGGCAGCCGCCACATACAGCTGCAGTCCCAACTGTGGATTTTCAGGTGTTTGACTGATCACCTTGCTCAGATAGCGTTGAGCCTCATCCAACTTGCTCTTCTGGAGTGTCTCGATCGTTTGCTCCATGGCCAACTGGGTCATGGCCACGACCTTCAGTGCAATGGCATCCACGTCCTCGGGATTTTGATTCAGCACTCTCTCCACCTCCCACAGAGCGTCAGATGCTTTGCTGGATTGAAGGTAGAGCTTAGCCAGTCGATTGAATGTGTATGCACTATTGGAATCTATATCCGCCGCTTGGCGCAGCGTCGCGATCGCCTCCTCGGTCTCACCATTCAATTCGTGGATGATGGCTAGCCCATGCAAGGCAGTGACATTCTCAGGATTACTCTCCAAGACGGCACGGTAAAGCTCTTGCGCTTGCCCGGTCCTTTTTTCGATCACCAAGAAACGCGCATAGTCTAGGTAGCCATGAAGGTCATCCTCATCCATCGCCTTCATGAAAAGTTGTTCAGCTTTCGCTGCATTGCCTTTTTTCAGCTCCAGCCTTGCCAAGATCAGATGCTTGCTCCTCTCTGGCACTTGGGATTTACCGAGCTCACGGCGCAATTCATCTTCACGGTTCTGACTGACCAAGGCCATGTAGTAGATCATCTGGAGCTCCAGGTTTTCTGGATTCGCCAGCGCAATCGGGCGAATTTGCTCCAGCGCCTGCGCATCATTGTTATTTTCGAGCGCCTTGCCAATTTTACGGAGCTGGAAGCTCAAGTCATTTTTGAAGCGTTCGTTGAGCACTCTCTCCACATTCTGCACATCATAACTGTCATTGGCCGCCACACCCACTTTGGAATACAACAAGATTGAATCCGGTGTGAATGCACCACGTTGGTGCAAGTGCGCTAGAATAGCGAGCGCTTGACTCGCTTGGCCGTTGAGCTCGTATGCTCTAGCAACTTCTAATAGAAATAACGGAGACTTGTAAAAGCAACCTGCGAGCCCTTCGATGCGCGCCAGTGGGTGGATCGACTCCAGGCTTTGATACAGAGCCACAGCATCGGCGGCTTTCCCTTCAGTTAGGAAATAGCGGATCCCCAACCACTTGAGCACTGGTGAGTCGCCAATCAACGAGCTGATCCGCGCGTAGTTCGAGTTGCTACCAGCACTCAAAGACTCGCCAAGGAATTGGTAAAAAATACGCTCACCTTCAATTTGCTTCTGGCTCACACGGAGACCCAAAAGTGGTGTGGGTAGCGTCCCAGGTGGGACATGCTTTAGCTCAGCGTTCGCGATCTGATGAAGATCACTAAAGCTTGCCTCGTTCTGTTGGATGATCACCCGTAGTAGAGCCAGGAAAATGCGAGCTTCATGCGACACCGTGATGGCGATCGGATGCTCTGAATCGGCGTCTTTTAGCGACTCTAGGGTGGCGAGAGCTTCGGGTAGGTCGCCTCCTAGAATTTGTAGCATGGCCATCTTTAGCTGCCACTCGCCATGGGGATCTTCTGCCTCATAGGCATTTGCCTTCTCCAAGGCATCCTCCACTTGGTTATCAAAAATCATTAGAGACACCAACATGTTCATCCCCTCATCAGAGAGGTGACCCAATGCCTCTTGTTCATAGAGAAAGGCGATCGCTTTCTCACGCTTACCGGTCATTTCCAGCTTGCGAGCGATCTGCAGTACCAGACCTTCGGCTGGATTTGATTCGTGCAGCGCCTTCCAAATGAGGAGAGCTTCCTCGTGTTCGCCAATTTGAGAATAAAATCGCGCCTTGGCATTGAGATGACGAGGAGTCTGCTCCAGATGCGCAAACAACTTATTGAAGAGAGCAATTTTCTCACTACGTGACCCTTCCAAATCATCGACGATCACGAGGATCGCAGACAACTTCCTTTCGCCCAGATCCCATGCTTGTTGCATGTGATCAGCAGCTTGATCAGGCTTTTTAAGCACCACCGCAAGGTGCCCTGCTTGAAGAGCTACCTTGCCTTGGTTCGGATCATTTTCTAGAGCCAGTAATGCTTGCTGGTATGCCTGAGAATAGGCTCCCGCGCGGGTCAGAGCTAGTATACCCTCGGCCGCTGTTTGCTTGGATCCGGCAGTCGTTTCATTTTCTGGTGTGGGATCAACCTTGATCGATACCACAAGTACAATTGCACAGAGTGCCGCAATACCGCCTAATATCAGTAAGCCGAGGGTTTTCTTTTTCATAAGACAATTTCACAAAGTCTATGTTCTGCGCAAGACCTTCGCGCAGAGCCTCTTTGTCATGCGACAAAGAACTTATGCTTGTCTAAGCACAGACCTTGATTTGTAGAGCATTCCAGCCACGGCGATCAACACCATGAACATCGCTTTTGGTTCTGGAGCTCCAGAAGGTGCTACAGCAACGATTGATTGCGAGAAACTACCAGCCTGAATGAACACAGCTGAGTCGTAATAATTGTCTCCAGCATCCGCGATGCCCATCATGATGTTGTAGCTCTGTCCCGCTTCGAGGCCAGTGATCTCCGCCGTAAATACATCTGTGAAACCATCGTATTCAAATGCGTATGGCGCACCATTTCCGATCGAGTTATCATTGAATAAATCTGCATTATTCACATTGCTCACGGTATTGATCGACACCGCAGTGTCGGTACCTGGAAGCAAGGCCACATTTTCACCATTCACAAAGAATCCGAAAACGTCGTTGAAGCTGGAGCCAACCCACTCGACATATTCCTCAGATGCAAAGGCGTAGTTAAAGTAGGCAGAATCTCCGCTGCTCACAAAATCAAAAGAAAGGACTGTTGCGTCATAAGTGCTGTAGCCTGGAATCAGAGTATTCAAGGTGCTATCGCCTGCCGCTCGTAAATTCGTACTGGTCGATTCGCTAGTATTGCTATTCGCACCAGCCGACGAGGCGAGGCCACTTGTCAAAATAACGCCTGAACCGATGTCGTTGCCAGCAGCATAGCCGCCACTGAAGTAACCGGAAGCACCATTGCTACCCGTGTACTGGACGTTACTGATTTGGATACCTGGGCCAACGAGAGATTGCGCCAAGGCCTCCGCCGAATCCATCGGCGTGATCGTCGTTTGAGCGAATACTGGAGTGCTGGCAGCCAGCAGGATAAGACTAATTTTATTGGGGGGTGTAATTTTCATCGCTACCAAGGTAGATAAAAATCATCATTTTGACGACAAAAAATAATACTTTGTGATGAAAAACAAATAATTGCGTGACATGGAACACCACTAATCCAGTAGGAAGAAGAATCCATCTAAGCCCCTAGAAATCAACAATTAAAACCACCAAACTAGTGAAAATGAGCTTCTTTTTCATTCGAAAAAAAGTGCTTCAGTTAGGGAGGCCTAACCATCAAGCCTCGCGTATTGACATGATTTTCAATGACTAAGCCAGCCATTCTGCACAAGCTTTAGATTGTATCTACCTCAGCATTTGTTAGGTTAATGCTATGAAACACGTCTTTCTCCCCTGTAGCGCACTCAGCTTGCTGCTCTTGAATGCCTGCCAATCTGAATGCAATCGCTGCAAAATCAGCGAAGGTGAGAGCAAAGCGCAACAGGAAAAACTCTCAACAGAACTCACTGCTGAAGAGCTTTTGAGTGCTCTCAACGGTCACTTTTTTGATGTCGTGCTTCCTGAAAACCGTAGCGAAGCGATCGCCGTCCGCACTGCATTGATTGACTCGAATGGCGATGTTCTAAGCTACTATGGTGGCGCCACGGTCGGTACAGACACAGCTTCTGTGCGCGTGATCCTCTTCAAAGAAGGGGAACACATCAAAGAAACCATCCAGTTGGAGTCGATACGACACGAGGACACTCTCTCAGCCTCAAAGTTTCAAACTGAATACGTCTTGCCTCCGCACTTGGGCAGCATCAGCCACCCACAAGGTCGCAGCATCAAGCCCGGAGATGGCTTGATCCGCATGTACCAAGGAGAGGAAGCAGCCTTCACCATCGCTGGCGGCAAACTAGCACAAGAAGAAACTCTCGATCTCACCGTCGTTATCACACCATTTGGCACCTGCCCCCCGAGCAAAGGCTCGCATGAGTGACTTGTCTCGGCCCGCGTTGATACTCAGCCAGCATCCCCTTCCCCCACTTGTCAGCAAGTCCGATCTATGCTTAATCATGCTGCATCATGAAACTCGGAGTCATCAACGTATCGGATCGTGCCAGTGCCGGCATTTATGAAGACATTCCAGGGAAGGCTGCTGTTGCGCTTCTTCAAGAATGGATCACCACTCCCTTTGAAACTGCATACGCGGTCATCCCTGACGAACAAGCGCTCATTGAAGAGCAACTCCGTAAGCTCTGCGACGAGGAACAGTGCTCATTGGTACTCACCACCGGCGGCACCGGACCTGCCGTGCGCGATGTCACTCCCGAAGCCACCGAGGCGGTGTGCGATAAAATGATGCCTGGCTTTGGCGAGCTCATGCGCGCCACCTCGCTCCAGTACGTGCCAACCGCCATCCTCTCACGCCAGACTGCTGGCATCCGCGGGTCTAGCCTGATCATCAATCTCCCGGGCAAGCCGAAGGCGATTGGCGAGTGCCTCGAAGCAGTCTTTCCCGCCGTACCATATTGCATTGACCTCATCGACGGTCCATTCATCGAAGTTGATCCAGAAAAGATCAAAATCTTCAGACCAAAGCAGAGCTAGTGCTCGCGCCAGCATCCGCTACAATGCTCTCAATTCCGACTTGATAATTCGGGATCCCGATACGAGACTGCGCGCATGAGCAACCGCATCGACACCACCTTCCAAAAGCTGGCAGAGTCCAACACCCCAGCCTTCGTGGCCTATGTGGCTGCTGGCGACCCAAGCCTGGAGAAATCACTCGAGATCATCAAGGGCCTCGCCGATGCAGGCGCCGATGTGATTGAACTCGGCGTACCCTTCTCCGACCCGCTCGCAGACGGCGTGGTGAACCAACTCGCCGCGGAGCGCGCGCTCAAGGCAGGCTGCACCTTCCCCAAGGTACTCGATCTGATCCGCGATTTCCGCAAGACCCACGAGACCCCGATCGTACTCTTCACCTACCTCAACCCGATTTACACCTACGGCTTCGACCAATTCCACACCGACGCGGCGGCGGCTGGCGCTGATGGTGTGCTCTTGCTAGACCTCCCGCCAGACGAGGTCCCGCACAATGCCGAGCTCAGCGCCCACGCAGGCCTAAAACACATCACGCTCATTGCGCCGACATCACCGGACGAGCGCATCGCTCAGCTCGCCAAGCAATCTGAGGGTTTCATTTACGCGCTCTCCCGCACCGGCGTCACTGGCGCCCAGGCAGCGCCCTCCGCAGCCATTGGAGCCACCGTAGAGAAAATCAAACAACACACCGACACTCCAGTCTGTATTGGCTTTGGTATCAACACCCCAGAACAAGCTAAAATGGTAGGCGAGCTCTCAGATGGCGTGGTCGTAGGCTCCGCCATCGTCAGTCAAGTCGCAGCGCATGTGGATGCCGAGGACGTGGCCGCCAAGGTAGCCGCTTTCGCCACCCCACTCATCCAAGCTGCCAAAGGGCAATAATTTCACCCCACGTCCCTAGGCGTGGCTCTCCCCACACAACCATTCACCCAAACAACCATTTACCATGCTCACTTTCACTAAAATGAACGGCGCGGGCAACGACTTCGTTGTCATCGACAACCGCGACCTCAGCATCACGCTTTCCAAGGAACAAATCGCCCTGCTCTGCGACCGACACCGCGGCATCGGTGCCGATGGCCTTCTCGCCGTTGAGCCAGCCGAAGCTGGAGCCGACTACAAATTCCGCTACTACAACGCCGATGGTGGCGAAGCAGAAATGTGTGGCAATGGTGCCCGTTGTTTCGGCGCCTACACCGCCCAGCTCAGCAGCCCTGCGAAGACTGAGGTCAGCTTTGAGACCATCGCTGGCACCCTCGGTGCGGAGATCATTGGCGACAATGTACGCATTGCCATGTCCGACCCATTCGACCTCGCCATGAACATCCCGGTTCAGACTGCAGACCTCGGCGACGTGCACTTCGTCAACACTGGCGTGCCACACGCGGTGGCATTCGTAGAAGACCTTCCAGCACTCGATGTAGTGAGCAATGGTGCGGCCATCCGCTACCACGACCACTTTGCCCCGAATGGCACCAATGCCAACTTCGCCGCCGCGGTGGCTGAAAGCCACATTGCCATCCGCACATACGAGCGCGGCGTGGAAGGTGAAACGCTTGCTTGTGGTACCGGCATGTGCGCCTGCGCCTTGTTCCACCACATCCTCACCGGTGCCGCCTCCCCGATCAAGGTAGACGTCGCTGGCGGTGACACCCTAGAGATCGGCTTCGTAAACGACGGCAACAACAACTTCACGGAGGTGACCCTCACTGGCCCAGCAGACTTCGTCTTCACCGGCCAGACTGACCTCGTGGGCTAAGCGCCTGAGAGATCTCAGATCCCTTTCCATCAAAAAACCCTAGGTACCATTTCGGAACCTAGGGTTTTTCTTTAAAATGATTGGCTACTTAATTTTGTGCCAGCGTCTCAATCTCGGTGGAGCTGAGCGGACGGTCCCATACCGCAAAGTTGTCGATCACACTAGGCGGCATGCCCGAGCCTGACTCGTTCTTATAATTCCCCAGGTAAATGTAGGGATCAGTGGAAAAATCATTGAGTCCTGCTGAGCTATTTTGCTCAATCTGCTTCCCGTCGAGGTAGATCGTTACTTGCTCATTTTCTGCTTCTTGGACAATCGTCACCATGTTCCACGACTTGCCAGCCACCACAGCGTTCTCTGGCGCCCATTCACGTGGATTACCAGTCGTACTTCCAGACCATTCGCTCTGGCTAGAGACGCTGAGTTCCGTGTCACGTGCGCTTGATGGCTTGATCCAGAACGAAACCGTGTAGTCTGAACGATCCAAATCCATGCCCGCCTTCTCCATATCAAGCTTGAAGCTGTATTGCTTGCTCAAGAAAAGCCCTTCCCCAGAGCGTCCATCGCGGCTGAAACGCGGTTCTTTAAGGATCGGCTCCAACACCAAGTCGGGATTATTGAGCGACTTGAGTGAGTCATTGGTGAAATTGATGTACGCGACCAAGCCTTGCTCCGGAAGCACCGAAAGCTCATTCTTCGTTTGCTGAGACATGTTCGCCACTTGGCTACTCACCTTGGGTGTATCATCACCACCACCGAAAACAGCGAAGCCGATGATGCCTAGCACCACCACACCAATGCCGCCGAGCACTGCTGGCTGCTTGAACAAAGCCGCCTTCTGAGCCAACTCCTCCTGCTTCACCTTACGCATCTCTTCCTGCTGTGCCGCAAAGGCCTCAGCAGCAGACACACCTTGAGCACCGCTATCCACTCCTGCTGGAGCCACACCCTGCATACCGGTCACCGCCACCGCGGGAGAATTAGCCACTGCAGACGTTGTCGATATCGGGATCGGTGCTGATTGCACAGGATGCGGCAGCGCTTGGGAGGCCTCCGCAAACGTCTTGTAACGGTGTGCTGGATCGGTACTGATCATCGCGTTCAACCATAGTACAAAAGCCTCAGGTAGCTCTGGCTTGTATTCAGAAACCAAAGGAAGCGGCTGGCTTTGCTGCAGCTCTAGCACCTCATCGGCACTCGCTTCAAGCCAAGGATGACCACCAGTGAGAGCGTGGTACACCAACTGACCAATCGCATACACCTGTGATTGCTCACTAGCTGCTGCGCCGCCCGCTTGTTCAGGGGCTATCAAATAAGGGGCACCAAGGTAGGCCTGCTCACCACTGATACGGCGATAAATGTCGGCAATCCCGTAGTCGGCGATCACATAAAGCTTTTTGCCACTCGGACGGGTGGTCAGATTGATACTGTCAGGATCCAGTGCACCGTGGAAGCTCCCGGATTCCTTCGCCGCATCGTGAATCTCCAACATTTGCTGAGCAAGCTCCCAGCCCTCGTATTCACCGAGAGCTCCATACTCCGCCAAATGAGCATTCAAGGTGGATGAATTCACATATTGTCTCAAGGTGTACGGGCCATCCTCGTCCACCCCATGGTTATATACAATCGGCAATCCAGGATGTGACACCGTGGCCAAATCCGCCGACGATGCACTAAAGATTTCCTCCCATCCATCTACCGCGGGTGCGTTGTAGTAAAACACCTGAACATCTCTTTGAATGAAGGTATCTTCGGCGAGGAAGTATTTTCCGTAACTAATCTCTTCAAGCAAATGCTTAACTTGGTATCTTTCGTCCATGGTAGGTTTGTTAGGTGACTCTGTTATTCACGAAGTTATTATCTAAAATGACCTAGCATCTGAGACAATCAAGTAAAAGCATCAATTTATGCCTAGGGTGAATGAGGTGAGTCTCTCCAGATGCGTCGGTCGCCTTAATGATTAAAACACCGTTCCTAGTGAAAAGTAGGGATTGGAATTAAAAGCGAAATCTCATTGCAAATCTCTAGCACTATGGCTTGGATGCATGAAAACATGAGTGCCGGAAAGTCAAAGGCTCAAGTATTTGCCGCTCGTTTATTTAGTACGATTCTACTCGTGGCGGTAGTCGGCGGCACCATGGTGAGTATGAACCCCTGGGCATTCATGGCCCTGATGAGTGTGCTCTCCATCGCAGCCAGCGTAGAACTCTTCCGCATGATTGGCAATAGCGACACCCGCTGCCAACCCCGCTGGGGCATGACACTCTCGGTACTCTACACCCTCACCTTAGCCGGCATTCTAGGATCCTGTGGCCGCGAGGGCCTCGCCTTTGTTAGCCAGATAGACACTGCCTTCATTGCCTTTGCCATTCTCTCCACCTTCATGTTTCAGCTGCGCGAGCCAGTACAGGCAAACAAGTCGCTGCTCTGTGTGGGCACTACCGTGCTCAGCGTGCTCTACATACCCTTCCTCTTTGGCTTTTTAGGTAAGACCCTCTTTGTCCCACCAAGTGGTGATTTTACCGAAGGCGTGGCGCTCCTCATCTGGCTGGTGGTAGTGACCAAGATCACTGACATCGGCGCCTACTGCACCGGCTCACTTATTGGCAAACACAAGATGATCCCGCACATCAGTCCGGGCAAGACCTGGCAAGGCTTCTTCGGCGCCCTCGTCTGGGCACTCGTCACAGGCTCCACCATATACTACTTCAATGGTGAGAACCTCGCCGCTTTAGGAGGCTGGCCACACGTCATCACCCTGTGCATCATTCTGCCCTTGCTCACCGTCGTAGGAGATCTCGCAGAATCCGTCATCAAGCGCAGCCTCGATGCCAAAGACAGCGGAAACACCCTACCCGGCATCGGCGGAGCACTCGACCTCATCGACAGCCTCTGCTTCACCGCTCCCGCCCTCTACTTCTACCTCCTCTGGCTCAACTAATTCCCAGGGCAGCTCATCGCACGCACACACACCACCTATGAAGCGCAAAAAGGTCGTTCTACTCGGATCCACTGGCTCGATTGGCACCAGCACACTCAAAGTCGCTCAAGAGATCCCAGAGCACATGGAAATCGTTGGCCTCGCCGCAGCCAATAGCGCCGAAGCACTCGCCCAGCAAGCACAGGAAACCGGCGTCAAACACCTAGCCATCTTCAACCCAGAGAAAGAAGCTGAGCTCAAAGAAAACCTTGATTCTGGGGTGAACGTCTACACCGGGCTCGAAGGTCTCGTTGAGCTGGCCACCTTAGCAGAAGCCGACATGGTGCTCGTGGCCATCGTTGGCACCGCCGGCTTGCACCCTGCGCTTGCCGCCATCGAGGCCGGTAAAGAACTCGCCGTCGCCAGCAAAGAAATCCTCGTCATGGCCGGCGAGCTCGTGATGGAAGCCGCCGCACGCAAAGGGGTGAAAGTCCTCCCCGTCGACTCAGAGCACAATGCCATATTTCAATGCCTCGAAGGTCACGCTGGTGGAGAGAAAGAAATCAACCGCCTCATCCTCACTGCCTCGGGTGGACCCTTCCGCACTTGGCCCGCCGCAGACCTCGAAGGCGTCCAGTTAGAACAAGCGCTCAAGCACCCCACCTGGGAAATGGGCCGCAAGATCACCATCGACTCCGCCTCACTCTTCAACAAAGGCCTCGAAATGATCGAAGCACGCTGGCTCTTCGGCGTCGAAATGGATAAAGTAGACGTCATCGTCCACCCCCAGAGTATCGTCCACTCCATGGTCGAATTCTCCGACAGCAGCGTCCTCGCCCAGCTCAGCACCACCGACATGTGCTTCCCGATCCAATACGCGGTCACCTACCCAGAGCGCATTGCCAATGGCCTCAAGCCACTCAACTTCGCTGAACTCGCCAAGCTCGAGTTCGAAGCCCCGCGCCGCCAAGACTTCCCCGCCATCGACCTCGCAGTCCGCGCCGGAACCCAAGGTGGCACCCTCCCCGCCGTCTACAACGCCGCCAACGAAGTCGCCGTAGACGCCTTCGTCGACAAGAAAATCAAGTTCACCGACATCTGGAAGCTCGTCGAACACACCATGGACACCCACCCATGGAACGCCGGCAAGACCCTCGACACACTCATCCAAGCCGACGCCGACGCCCGAGAAATCGCCGAGGCATGGGTAGCACAGCAGCCATAGAACCCTAGGTTCACCAATCAGCTGCGGCAGGGATGGCTTTCCCTCGGCCCCAGCCAAGCTGCCCCCATAAAGGCAGAAGCCGTCCAGCGGTGCAGAGATCGACCAATAACTCAGACAGACTATTTCTTGTTTCGGACTATTTTTTGTTTCGCGTGACACACTGGTGCGCCAGTATTCTCTAAATTAGTCTGTCTGACTTTTTATGTGGTCTGACTTTTTATGCTCTGACTTTTTATGGTCGTTTTTCATTACTCTACCTAGACTTTAGAGGTTTTTGAGCTCCTTATCTAGACAAGACCCTTAGGAATAACCCATTCGCCGAAGGCGAATCCCATACCAGCCTAGGGTAAGGCAAAGCATGAGCCGCAACCCTAGGCCTCTTCATTAAATACACCTTCCCTGAAGGGGAAGCACATAAGTCGAGGGGAAAGTGATCCATTTACGTAAGCTCCCCATGATACATGGTGCCAGGCTCACATGACAGGCTCACATGACATTGGTAACCTCAAGCAAGATCATTCCGTGAGCTTAAGAAGGGACGACAATGCATAATTAATGATAATCCGATATCGTGAAGGGTGATATCAGATGTGTGGGAATTGTTGAATTTTAAGCCATCTAAAACTAACAAAACACTCGATTTAAAGGTCGACAAAGAGGCGGGATTCCCTTTAAAGATAAAGTATGAAGCAGTTTTTCAGAGATCAATCAGTAAGGGGTGAGGTAGGATCTGATATCGCTCAGGGGTTTGAAGAATAAACTGTTCGCCGAAAATATGGAGAAAGACTACCATTCATCTCAGATCAGCAGCGCTGGATGGTATATTGCCTCATATATCCAGCGGATTGACCCAGTGACCGCTTATGAGGATGAGGACTCCTCTCATGAACCCTGGGCGGTTTGGGAGAATAGGATCTTGGTGCGAGCGTCAACACCGGACGAAGCGCTTAGGAGGACTAACGAACATCTTGCAGAATGCGGGTCTGAATACACCAATTCAGATGGAGTTCTCTTACGTTACACGGTGGTTGGGCTCACCAGTCTGCTTCCAATCTACGATAGTCTTGAAGATGGGAATGAGATCGAATGGATAGACCACACGGGTGAGACTGTCATCGACATGTTTGAGCGAGTAAGGGACAATTCCTCTCTAGAGGCTTTCACTATTCCCGAACGCGCAACAGATCAACAAGGCGAACAAGGTGGCGCTGACCAACCCGCTACCGTTCTGCAGTCGCCGTCGCAGGAAAAGAAGAACACTAAACTTGAGTCGAAGGTGCGCCCCCAGTAGCGGGTGCCAGGCCTCAAACGTTCGACTAAAAATATGAAAATCACACGCTACATATTCATCACTCTGTTATCGATCTGCCTAGCCTTGATCGTATACAATCACACAAATCCTAGCATCGTGGCTACATCTTCAGGAGAAGCTGTTGAGCTTGATCTTGTGAACACAGCTCTGACTCAAGCAGCTACAGAGCAATATCGTAATACACTCCTACCTTGGATATCATTTCTAATTTTATCCATATTGGCATGGTTTTTAGTTAAGTCTAAGGTTGTAGCATTTGTTCTTTGTCTACTAGGTATTGGCTCTTTAGCTTGGTCGTATGTATCTATATTCCAGACAACTCCTGGATATAGGTTTGATCAGAAGTGGTCCTCTTTCTTGTCGAGTCAAGACACTTGGTCGATTGCTATGCACAGCTTATACATACTTAGTGCGATAGTGCTTATTGCATTTCTAGTCATGGCTAAGAAACGAACAATGGTCGAACGAATAACATAGACAGACTAAGTTTAGAGAAGGTCTGAGCCTAACACTGTGGTTTTGCTGATGATCAACTCCTGCTGACTTCATGGGCCGTTATCTGCGAGCATCTTGGGCGATTCGACTCGAAACACCTGAAAACACCTTCTATTTGGCCAAGTGGTGCCAGAGCTTCGTGTATTGTGAAGCGAGGTTGATTGAGCTTGGTCTATATGCTGGTCTGAAACTCGAATGACCAGTGCCTGGTACTATTCTAGCCGCCTCGATCGAAGGGTGTTGAGCGGCTCGTTGTTGATACTAAAGTTGGTGTTCTGGGGCTTGTGCTGCCTCGCCTTCTTTCCTTCTTTGGCTGCTGGCCAGTAGTGGTTTTCTTGAAGTTGCTCGATCACGTCCTCCACAAAACTCTGACTGCCGATCACCGCGGCTTTGCTGAAAAAGCGAACCCGCTGGGTAAGGCTTTCGCGCAGGGTTAATTCCCCGCCATTGTTCAGAACAGCGGCGATCTCTGCATCGCTGAAACCGCAACGCTTTTGCTTACCCA
>NZ_KB899267.1 GCF_000378105.1 Rubritalea marina DSM 17716
CCTTCATCTATCACATTAAGTGTTCGAAATCTCCTTCCATGATAGAGGCTGTCACTCATGAAGTCCATCGACCACATTACATGTGGCTCTGACGAGACATTCAAAGGTTGCTGCACTCTCTGTGGAAGACGCTTCTTTTTGCGTCTTGGAAGATTGAGGCCTAGATCCTTATAGACTCTCCAGACCTTCTTGTGGTTGTAGCTATCACCATGCTGCCTCATCCAGTGGTAGCACTTCCAGAATCCCCATCGGCTATGTTTACTTACAACACTATTAAGCCTGTCGATGACTGGCTTATCACGTCGTAAGCGATCTGTAACTCCTCGGTAAAAACTAGAACGAGATAGCTGAAGAGCTTGGCAAGCTTTGGACTTGGTTAGTCCTCCTTCAAGCACAAGCCAGTCGACTGCTTCTTTCTTTTCGACTGGCTTCAGAGCTTTTTTTCAATCAACGATTTAAGCGCATTGTTCACCATAGCTAGATCAGCATACATGCGCTTAAGACGACTATGTTCAGCTTCTAGCTCCTTGATTCGCTTAAGCTCGGAGACACCTAACCCTCCGTATTTGCTCTTCCACTTGTAATAAGTTGGCTGGCTAATCCCATGCTTGCGACATACGTCGCTTACTTTTATTCCTGCATCGGCTTCCTTTAAGATGGAGACGATCTGAGTCTCACTGTATTTGCTTCGTTTCATTTTGCTTCTTTATGAACGAAAACCTCTACTTTAGAAATGTCTCAGTTCAGGGGAAGCTTACACTTACAAGGGAACCCATAAATAGCAACAGAACTAGTGAACATGATACGCTTGCCTCGGCTGGACTTCAGAGCCAGTCACATTCACCTCGTAATACAATGACAGCGTCCCTATGCTCAGCAGCTAAGTTGATAATCACATCTCCGCCAGCACTACAGCGTAGCAGTTGCTCCTTATCACAAATATCACACGCCATCTAAAGCTCTGGATAGGCTTCACTTTTGAGAATATCACCGCCCAAACCTTCGAATCCTTTAAAGGGAACTAATACCAAATCGAGTTCCAAAAGAGACAATAGATTTTTCTCTAATGTTTTAAGTAAGCGCTACGCGGATGGAGAATAACTACGGGTTGCTCCCTGCAAAATAGACGTTTCTCTGCAGTCACGATACTAGCATTGCTCCTTTATCGAGCCTTTATTTTGCAGGGAGCATCTCCGTCTAGTGGCTCTTTTGAATCACGAAGTGGTATGAGGAATAATCGATAAGCGTCGCTTGTTTCAGTAGAGAGCAGAAATCCCAACGGGTTTCTATCCATCCAGCCACTCTCTGTAGGCGCTAACTCATTCACAACACTTGGGAGTGAAGCTCCAAAATTAGTAATTACTTGCCTTGTTTTGAGTCACACTTAACCCTCTCAAGAAAGCGGGTCAGAGGGACTTCTAAAAATCGCTCTACCCCAGCCTTGGTGAGGTGGTCATCATCACGGTAGTAAGAGCGCTGAGCGAAAATAGAAGCAGGTTCACCAGACGAATAGAACAAGGGTTTCACGTCAATCAATTCCACATTGTATGGCTGGAGACTTTGATAGATTTTTTCTACGGCATTCTGACGTTGATCGTAAGCCGCCTCAGATTGCACGAAACGTTGCTGTATCGGGTTAAGGCACGGATATGCTTGCATCTTTAAAAAGTCACGGGCTCCATTGAGGTACTCGGTTTCCGGTACCTGCTTCAGAATCCACACCTTCACACCTGCATTATGAAATTTCTCGACCATGGATACAAAATTGCGTCGTAAAACCTCTCCACTTTGTTCTTTAGTATACGAATCGGTTCGATAATCACTCAAGTAGTTTTCTATCTCTTCGGCAGCAGTATGTCGATCCTGATCAATCTCATTAAAACCTTGCACTTTATTAGACCATCTAGATATCAGCATAAGATGCTGGCATCCGGAATCGATAATTGCCTGACATACTACATGGCTTCTCCTCAGCTCTTCGTCTCGCTTCAACCTATCTTGGTTTGCCCACAATCCAGTCACTGGTACCCTTCCACTGTTTGCATAGAGGCGGCCTGAAATTGAAGCACTCTTTGCCCAATCGCTCAACTTTGGAGCTAAAGCCATCGCGTGACTATCGCCCCAAACAATGAAATCAACTTTGTCAAAGCTACTCCCAATATGCCTCCCACTCAAACCATATGGATCAGAACTCCATCCTCCACCTACTACATCATCTATCAACACATTGTAGCGAGGTTTGTTCAGAATATATGGCTGCGTCCACTTCCATAGCCCAACTGAAATCACCAACATCAACACGGTGGCCAGAGTACCGAAGTAGATCAAAGGTTTGTTACCTGATATAAAGCCTGCTCTAAAAGGAGTTTCCACGTACTTCCATGAGATGTAACCAAATATAAATGCAAGTGTGATTTGAATGGCCATCAACCATGGTTCATATGCCACAAAAAGATGGTTACAATAAGATATAATAGGCCAATGCCACAGATACAATGAATATGAGATAAGGCCAACAAAGACCAAGGGTTTCCTCTGCAGTATTTTACCAGCGCCGTTCAGATAATGATTATTTGACCAAATGAATAGGCATGCGCCGAACACTGGTGGAAGCGCAGCCATTCCCGGGAAGTTTGTTTGTTTGTCATAGGTCAACACTGGAATCAAAATCATTGCGATGCCAACCCATCCCATCACTTCTGCGAGCACACGGGGCAATTCCTTTTTGAAAATCGGATACACTGCCAGCAATGCACCTGCCAGCATTTCCCAAGCCCTATAGGGCAACAAAAAAAACGTATCCGACGTCTTGGTATGGACACATACAACTGCCAGTGAAAGTGAGATCACAAAGGCTAACGTTAACAGCAGTCGCATCCAATTGGCTCGATATCTATATACAAGCATCATTAAGACTGGGAGCACCACATAGAATTGTTCTTCTACCGATAGCGACCATGTATGCAACAAAGGCTTCAATTCTGCACCATCTGAAAAGTAATCACTATTCCGGTTGAAATACCAATTTGCCATCATCACGGAATGGCAGGTCAATGACCGCAGAAGGCTAAAGTAGTCTTTAGGCAAAAGGATAAAATAGCCTATCAAAACTGTCACTAAGCACATAACCAACGCAGCAGGAGCGATGCGTCTAATTCTTCTCACCCAAAACTCTTGTATTGAAAACGTACCATTCTGCAGATCCCTCAGAATAATCGACATAATCAAATACCCTGAAATCACAAAAAAGATATCCACACCTACAAAGCCCCCTGGTAATATACCGCCTACATGAAAAAGTAGCACGGCAAGTACCGAAATCCCCCTTAACCCATCAATCTCTACTCGATATCGATCCATAACTTACTCCTGTTCTTCTATGAGACCACTCCCAATACCTAAAGTTATAATAACTTACAGCCCAATACAGCAGAGGTGGTGATTATTGGTGTGACGCTTCAATGTCGCTTGATTATTTACACTAATGACAGTGCAGTAACTTGGTTACTATAGGCTTTCATTAGACGAGCTAGAGTGCTTACGAGTTTTATTAACGACAGCTGACGGCGAAACATCAAAACGAGTAATCAGTAACATAGCCAAAATGGGGTAGAGTAAAAATATTCCATTTTCGCCACGAAGTGCGTAATTACCAGCGTGAAACGCAAAGGCTATGAAAAGAAACGGCATCCGTAGTGGGCGGAAAAACAGAGCAATGGGGAAAAAAACTTCAAAAGCAATGGTTACGATACCAGTTAGCCTTAATGCGGGCAAGGAGTCGTAGAGCCAATAGTAGATCGAGTTCCTGTCGGGCGAACACATATAGGAAACATCGTCAACAAACAAATAGTATCGGCTAGTTAAGCCATTCATCCACTCGACACCACCTTGATATAAGAGCTTCCATAACCCGGAGTAGGAATAAGCGTATGCAATTAATGCCAGAAATAAGTTTCCAGCCCACGCGTACGATTGTGGCTCGGATAACAGTTGCTTAGAAGAATTCGCCCCTCTGTTTCTGATGAATGCATCAAGAGAGAAGCAATCACCGCATGGAGCAAAGAATAGTACGAGAAGGAACCAAACTGGCGCAATCCTAGGGTGATGAAGTTCCCCGAAAGACCACATGTGTGAAACCAGGAGCAGGTAGCCAATCGCAAAAATACGAATCGATACTTTTGTTCCTAAACCAAGGACTGAAAAGATGCCAGAAATGACGGTAATCCAATGGACACTCAACCAAATACTAGAGTGCGTTGCGTAGTCACCCACGAGCATTCTAAGTAAAAAGACTGCGGGTCGCTCAGTGCTGGCAGTTCCATTCACGGCATCCAGAGCGATGGTGAGCTCCAATGGCGGTAAGGCAAACATCAGGATCAGAAGACAGCCCAATGCACGAGCAATACCGAGGTCATAAGCATTCTGCCCTTGAAACCATATACAATCCCATAGCCTCTTGATCGATGCAGGTATAGATTTTGTCTTGTTGCTCATTTACTCTCCTCCAGTTTATTATCCGTGACATCAACCAACACGATGCGTGGAGGGACATGGTTTAAATCCACCCGCGTACTCGTAGCTCGAATACCGACAACCACTTCATTGACTCTTTGTTGAAGCAATGGAACAAGAACCTCTAAAGCTTCTTGATCACCATTGATTGACGGCCTTAAAATTTCTTTAGAAAACACATCATTGGTGTAGCCAAAGTTATAACTTGTAAATTTGGTAGGAACTACCTCACCTCCTTCTAGAAGAATCTCAAATGTGGATATCGTCTTGAACATTTCGGAAGAATCTTTCGAGTATCCATACATTGGAAATTTAACAAAAGGATACAAGACCCCTCTACCAGGAATGATTGAACCGAGGAACACCAAAATGGATAAAACTACGATGACCATGTTGTATCGCTTCGGCCTAGGCAGATTCTCTAACTGATCATGATTTTCTGGTGCAAACTCGCTCGTATCAGCATCTACTAGCATACGCTGCCTAAGCTCCATACTAGGAATTGCACAGACATCCTTAGATACTGGAATTTTACGACGAACTTTGGCGATTATTCTATACCCCAGCCCCCTCAGCGATCGCGGCAACAATTTGATTCCATAGATCCAACGGTATGATCGCTTAAGAAACTGAGCTATTTGGATGACGGCATCAGCTTCTTGATAGATCGATCCGTCTTGATCTATAAATATAATAGAATCAATCTCGCGTAAAGGAGCAGGAACTAACGATACCGCCAATTGCGAGCCGAGAGGAGCAAATCGTATAAGCGGTTTTTGTTCACTCTTAATGACAAACCTCACCCAAGCATTGCAAAAATTGCATTCGTCATCAAATAACAATATAGGGTGCAAATCCTCATCGAGGGCGTGTTTATTCATAAAAAGGTGGCTACTTGTTAACAGCGTATTTGTCAAATACATCAATCTTCATGCCCAATTATACAACATAACCAATAGAACTTCCTGACTTTCTTGTATGCTAGCGTCATGTAATCACCGTAATATCACGCCCCATCAAAGAGGGGGCTAAAGGCCTAGAAGCACTTCCAAATACTTTTTTAGTACAATCTTCTCGTCGTATTCTTGTTCCACTTTGTCTCGACTGTTCGCTGCCATTTGCTTGCGCTCAGTAAGTGGCATACGGATCATGTCCAGCATGACGTCGGCAAGGCTCTGTGGATTTTTAGCTTCACAAAGTAAACCGTTGTAACCGTGATCGACGATTTCTCGGCAGCCTGGCATGTTGGTGGTGATGAGTGGCAGGCCAATCGCTCCAGCTTCGATCAATGAGCGCGGTGTCCCCTCGCGGTAGGCACTGGGTAGCACCAGACAATCGGCATGGCGCAGGAAGGGGCGCACATCGTCACTTGATCCCTCATAGTGCAGCAACCCTTCACTTTGCCATTGCTGGACTTCCGCGAGGCTTACCGCACTAGGGTTCGCCACTCCCACAAAGCCAAGGAGCGAGACCCTGATCTTAGGGTATTCACGTTTCACCATGCGCGTGGCCTCCACCAGATCGAGCAAGCCTTTGTCTTTGAGCAAGCGGCCGACAAAAAGAAACTCCATCTCGGCACCATCTCGCGCCGAATACGCGGTGCGTTGGAACCTGTTCAAGTCCACCCCTGAGCCCGGCAGGAGTCCTGCTTGAGCATGAGAAACCATTCCTTGCTCCAGAAACAGCTGGCGATCGTCTGGGTTTTGAAAGAATACCGTCCGCGAGCGGCGCAGCGCCAGTTTGTAGAGGAATTTGGCGAGGTTTTGGATCCAGCCGCCGCGCACGAAGACATTACCCAGACCGGCCACATTATTCAGCACTGGCACACCATAGCAATGCGCCGCAAGTGAACCGTATATATTCGGCTTGATCGTGTAGCCTAGGTAAAAGTCTGGCTTCAGCTTGCGCAGCACCTGCAGGTAGTGCAGCATCAGCATGCCATCCTGCAGCATCGAAGTCCCCTGTTGCCTCATCGGCAACTCGACATAGTCGGCACCCAATGGCTCGATGCGGGCGCTGTAGTCATCCTTCGGCGCCACCACCGTCACCCGGTAACCCGCAGCGACAAAACCTTGGATCAAACCACTGCGGAAGTTGATGACATTCCATGAGGAATTGACGGAGAATAGGATGTGTTTCTTGGACTGACTCATGCTCTGCTAAATGCTCTAATGCGTGGCGCTATCCATTGCTACAGGATTGGTAGACATCTGCCACTTCTTCGGCGCACTTGCGCCAGCTGAATTGCTTAGCACGCAGCAGCCCCATGTGCTTCATCTCCTCGGACAGCTTAAGGTCGAGGCAAAGGGATCTGATCCCCTCGGCGATCGAATGCGCTTGGTGAGGATCGACCAAGGCTGCGGCGTCACCGGCGACTTCGGGAAGGGATGAAATGTTGGAAGTGACCACCGGGCAGGTCGAAGCCATTGCTTCCAGAACGGTCAAGCCAAAGCCTTCGAACAAGGAAGCATGGACATAGACTGAGGCCCTTCGATAGAGTGCCCGCAGCTGTTCATCACTGACAAAGCCCAAGAAGTGCACTCGGTCTTCCAGCCCATATTCGGTGACCAGCTCTTTCACCTGCTCAAAGTCCCAGCCGTCCCCCCCCACGGTCACGAGGTGATGCGGGATTTCATCTTTGAGTTCGGCCAGTGCTTTCAGCACCCCTTGGACATTTTTGCGCGGGCTAATTTTCCCAGCACTGAGGATGATCGGCAGTTCGGCTGAGGGCAATCCCTGCAGCGACTCCAAGCAAGCGGGATCTGGCGCAGCGAAAAACTCTTGCCCCACCCCTTCGTGCACCACGTGAATTCTATCCGAGAGATCGACCCCGTAGTGGCTGTGGCCGTAGTCCAGCAACTCATCGGCGGTGGCCTGCGACACACAGATCATTGCCACAGCCTGCTGTACCGCTTGATCGAGGCTATTCTGCATGATCCACGGTGGTGATCCTTGAAAGTATTCTGGGTGGGTGAGTGGGCCGATGTCGTGCACCGTGACAATGTAGGGTAGCTTGGTGGCGATCGGGTAACCTAAAGAGACTGCATGCAGGAGATCGGAGCGATGCTGCAACCAGGTCTCGATCCTCGGCCAATGGAGAAAATTCCACAGCAAGGGGGTGAGCTTTTGCCCCAGCGGCAAGATTTCTAGTGAGGTCTCGGCTTGCAGCTGCTGCAGGTCCTCTGCGGCACGGTTGCTCCAGGCCGCCACGGGCACCAAGCGCGGGCCATTCGGCAGCTCCTCCATCGCCTCGTACAGCTCATGCGCGTAGCGGGCGATCCCATGCCCATTCTTCGAGGCAAATTGGTTTGAAAAGTAGGTGATATTCACTTTGGCTGCCTCACCTTTTTCTTAAATTCTCTCTCAGCCAAGTCTACACAACGATCCCACGATCTGGTGCTAGCAAATTCTTTCATCGCTCGACTCATCTCTTCGTAATTCTCCACAATCTTTTCAATGGCAAGCTCTACTTCCATCGAGTTCTCCACAACAACAACGGGAGGTTGTAATTGCTCATATTCATCGTGATCTGTGGAGACGACAGGTAAACCAGCAGCCGCATATTCATAGAGTTTAAGCGGGTTTTGCCCTCGATACACCTGCTGTTTGCTCCGATCATAGACCATGATGCCTAAGTCAGCCTCTCGTAGGTAATGCAGCACTTCTTCGGGTGGCTTCGCCCCCACAAATTCGACATTGTGATGCTTCTCTCGAAATTGACTAGCCCATTCGGCCTCAGGCCCAACAACTACCAATTCTCCACCAAAACCCAATAGCTTATTAGCCACTGCCGCTAAGAGCTCTTGATCTAACTTATCGACAACCCCCACGTATACAGCGGTAATTCCCTTAGACGGATTCAATCTGCGGCTCACCGGAAAATCTTGATACTTCTCTAGGCTCACACCTTGCCCCAATGTGGTGATTTTTGATTCAGGCACCTCAAGTTCTTCCACGAGATACTTTGTCACGGCATTCCCAATCGAAAACACGTGATCTGCTCGTTGATAGTCTATTCTCTCCGTCTGCTTGATGATGTCGCCCCGAAATGCTGGATAGTAGTCGACCACATGGAAGATCAACTTTGCATCAGGAAATAGTGTTTTTAACGATGAACTACCTGGAGCAGTCGTCCATATCACATCCGGATCGCGGCCATGACCAAGCCGTACTAGGCTCTTGATACTCGGTAGGCACATGAGATAACAATTCCTCAAGACCCAATCATTTATAAACTTCAAGAACTTCAAGCGCGGTAAAAGCGAGAAGGGAGCCATCACCCAAACCTTATGATCCATTCGTGATCCCTCACGGAACACCTCATAGTACCCTTTTCGGATCAATCGATGGAAAATATTGGTGAGATCTTGTAGGTAGCTCACCGAATAGCCTCTCTGGCTGAACTTTTTCGCGTATATCTTGGTACTGCACTCAATGGCTGCATGCCACGGTGTGCTGCGGTGAAATAAAATATGCTTAGTTTCACGATCACTCACAATCCACCTCCTCCCATTGACTTTGAATCTCCGCCTCTAGCGCCTCTCTGGAAATCCGATTTTGTGTATCCCAAACCAATGCTCTAGCGCGGAAAGCGGCCGCAGCCGCATGGAAGGCCCAGATCAGTCCCGCTGTACCATCTCTGTAGCCACGCTTATAAAAATACTTGATTAGAAATTCACGCACAAATGCTCTCAGGATCAGCCAAGAATTCATCTGACCTTCATTGTTTCGAACATCCTGCACCACTTCCGTTTGGTAGTTCGTACTCTTTTGAAGCCTTTCTGCATAGTCATCATCATTGATGTGGAGAATTCTCTGCGTCAATTGCCCCACTTTTTCGCTGGCACAAAGTAGCTCCACATTCTCGTGGAACATGCCTGAAAACCTCAAGACCTCACGCTTGGCGAGATGCACCTGGTTCCAATCTGCCCAGCCACCACCGCGCATCGGACGATTCAAAAAATAGTTTTCACGTCGGTAGTAAAATGCTTCACATTCTGCACGGAAAATCGCCCTCAAAACTTCCTGAGCGAATGCTGGTGTGGCTCGTTCATCGATATCTAGATGCAAGATCCAATCGGCACTAGAGGCATCGATTCCCTTATTGCGCTGGTCTGCGTAATATTCTCCAGCTTTCCTGGGTGATCTAAGGAACTTCACCTTCTCACCTCCACCTAGAGCCAAGGCTTCCGTCTGGTCAGACGATCCATCATCCACAATGACAATCTCGTCCACCCAAGGGAGAAAATTAGCCAAGAACCCGGGCATATCCTTCTCTTCATTGTAGCTGATGGCGACAATGCCTAAGCTTGCTTTCGTTGCTCTCGTCTCAGCCATGCTAGCGTGAAAAGTATTTAAGTTTGATTGGCTTCAGCACTCTATTACGGAGCCGCTGCAGGAGCTGAGCAAAAGCAGATGGGCCGACATGTTGCTGTGCCCAATCTGGATCGAAGGTGTCATTGCGCAGGTCCTCATCGCGGAAGCCGAATTGCTTGGCGATCTGGCGCACGGGTGTCGCCAATTGCAGGCCAAACGCGGGGTCCTCGATCGCCTTCTTCAGGGAATTGCCGTGCACGCTCGCGCCGATGGCAGGCTCGTAGTCGATACCGATGAACTGGCAGACCTTGGTGAATTCCTCCACCGGATGCTCGGTCAATGCCTCGTAGCCTACTTCATGGTATTGCCCTGGATCGAGCATCTGCCTGAAGGCCAAGAGGTTCTTTTGGATGTTCAGCCAACCATACTGGCGTGTTTCTGGATTAGTACCGAACAATTGCTGGGCGGAATACATTACCCCCAGCGGGTTGCGCACCAGACCAATGAACTTCACCTGACAGTCACACTGTTGCGCCCATTCCAGCATCAAAGAAAGTGCCGCCCAATGCGCCAGATGCTGCGGCGACTTTTCAAAAAACACGGGCTGCGCATACTTCTCACATAGAGCATCCCATCCGCGAAACACCAATTGCTTGGCGTCTTCAGGCAGCGCAAAATCAGGCACATTGCCCTTGATTCCATCCTCTAGGTAAGCCCGTGCATTGTGCTTCGATCCATAGTTTCGATAGACCTCTTCGCCAGCAAACAGCGTACCCGGAATCTCGGTGATCACCGCTCCCTTGAGCCAGTGGTGGGTTTCATTGAAGGTATGCGGACAATACGCCACATTCTGGATCGCCGAATGCTTGCACAGCTCGCGCTCGAACATGGTCGAGCCCGAGCGTTTGTCGGACAATAAGATGACTACCGTTTTCTTCACCTTGCGCTTGTTTCTTAAGATTTGGCGTCTCTGGTCCCCCAGGCCGAGAGCACGTGGACAAAACCCAGCAACACGAAGAACAGCATCGCCCCGCGCGGCTGGGACACCGCTGCGTGGCCTAGCATGAACCAAGGCACCACCCCCACCAAGGACAAAAATAAGGTCTGAGCATACATCCCAGTGAAGCTCGTCTGGCGGATGTACTTGAAGGCGTGCAGCAAAGCCGTCCCCAGCAGGGCACAATAGGCAACGGCGGAGAACATACCATAACTGTAAGTGGCCTGTGCAAAGACTGCATGGTCAGCCCCGGTTTTAAAGATTGGGTGCATCGGCACCGATGCCATGCTGTCTTTGGCATTGCCGGTGCCAATGAATGCAGTCACCGGGTGCTGGCCAACGTAGATAAATGGATGCAGGTAGGCATAGACTCTGCCCGCCTCACGCGCATCGTCCAGCGGGGCATCAAACATCGCCGCAGTGCGGTTTTCCAGACGATCGAAAAAGAACATCTTGGAATCGGTTCCCATCACCCACACCAAAACCAGCAAAAACATCCCCCCCACCAGCACCCCCGACTTGAGGGATTTGGACTTGGTGAAGAGTAAGGCGCCAGCCACCACTGCCAGCCAGCCAAGAATCGCACCTCGCGAGTAGGAGGCAAGGACTCCCAAGGGAGCGAGTACACAACCAGCCGTGATCACCAAGCGCCAAGTCAGCGACAGCGACACCCGCGATTTCTCACGCAAAAACAACACCATTGGCCATGCCGCATTCACGAAGAACCCCGTTAAAATGGACACCCCGATCAAGGACTTACCTCTTATCGCGCTCTCAGCATCAATCTGTCTTGTCATGTATCTCCCTTCACCAGCTGGATCTAGCAGCGGCAATTCAAAAACTATCCGAGCCAGTCCTCGCGTCGGAGGCAGTGAGGACAATAGCATCAGCACAGCGCTTACGAGCATCCCTGCCGCGATCCACTTGAACAGATAGATGGCCGCTTCTTTGTTGCGCACCAACCGCGGCACCAAGAAAAACAATGACATCGCTAGAATTGTACGAAAAATCGTGTACACTGGGCGGGCTATGTCATGGATGTACATGGCCCCATGCAGTTCACTGAGAAAGGCCACCAGCATCAAGCCCAGCACCCACTTGCTCATTGGCGATGTCCGCGGCAGCTTCGGCAGTTTCATAGCATAGAACCAAGCGAGCACCCACAAGCCGTCGATGAAATACATCGGGATAGGCCCCAAGCGTAAACTCATCCGGGGTGCCGCAAATAAGAGGAATAAAGCCACCCCCAACCATTTCAATGCCTTATCCATACCCCTTCCCTAAATAGTTTTAAAAGCTTAAATGTCAAACCCTATTGAACTCTTCAGCTTACCAGAACAGCCCTGATAGAGAAAAGTGAAAATTGTATCTAGTCATAGGCGGATCATCCCTATCAGTTCTGTAGTATTCAATCGTCAAGCTTCGATCATGATGTAATTTCATCGTTTGTGCCATTGTTCCGCTCTAGCTCCCAAAACGAGCCTAAAGACCGTAGCTTGGAAGCGGGTCAATTCTGTACGAGCCTTACTTTCACGAATCTCCACCGATCCTGTCTGAGACCTCTTTACCCAAGTATTCCCAACAAATACGTGCTGTGATCGCAATTCAACATGCCGGGGGGAGAATCCATCACGAGACACCGGATCTAGCCCCATCCATTGATCCAAATTACTTAGCACTTTTTTAGGATCGTCAATAAATTCACTCAGGTTGACTACCGCTTTATTGGAATCTGAAATCCTTGCAAATACTCTATCACAATGCCTAGCCCTCAGAAATAGCCAGAGTGCCTCGCGCAGCGCCTTTGGCCCGTAATACTTTCTGGTTCGCTTTGGACGTTTGAGGATAGAAGCGTACACATCTCTTAATCTTCTTTTTACGTAGATCACTTTAACTTTAGCGCCTAACGATTCATCGAGTAATTCTAAGCGCTCTGGCGACTTCGACAAATCAAGGCAATAGTCCCCACTTGGTAAATACGACTGAAAGCCTCGGAAGTATTTGAGGTTGGTCCGCTCATATTCTTCGCAGTTCTGTCTTCCATAAATCCATTGCAGCGGAATCCCTAAAACCACTAGAATCTTTCTCAAGCCTCCTCTTCTATCGATAATGTGCCTTGCTGCATTGCCACTAGAATCCCAGCGATTGAGTATATCTTTGGTTTCAGAATCCTTTTGTAGGGAAGACCTCATACCGTTCCAAAACGTGCAGTCCTGAAGTTTTTCACCACAAGAGCACTGAGTCTTAGGGTTATAATCACTCTCAATATTATTCATTTCACCGATCGTATGGATGGCTGAATGTTGCCCTAAGGCCAATCCGAACAAGGTCGAACCCGAGTAGGGCAATCCCAACACATAAATCACATTTCCAGCACTGCTCTCTTCCTTAGCATCCATAATATCTGTCATTTCTTAGAGACCTCCTTAATCATTTCACTATAAAGTTCGACATAGCCATCCACCATCGCTTGTTCAGAAAACTCCAGCGAGCGCTGGAATCCGGCGCGGCCATGGGCACTGCGCAAGCCTGGATTTTCCAAGTAGTTTCTGATGGCACCCGCCATGCTTGAGGCATCTGAGGGGTCGCAAAGGCTGGCACAAGAAGCATCCACAACCTCACCCAGGCCATCAATATCGGAGGCGACGACTGGCAAGCCCGCATTCATTGCCTCCACCGCCGCCATCCCGAAGCCTTCCCACATCGAAGGCATGAAAAACAGATCCGCGTGTTGCAGCAATTGCGGAACATCCTGAGTGTGTCCCAAAAGACGCACTTTTCCAGCTAAGCCATGGGCGCTGATGTAGGCCTCCAATGCCTTACGATCTGCCCCCTCACCGGCAATGTGGTACTCAAAGTCTAGATCCCCCAGCAATGCGATTGCTTCCAGCGCCTTGGGGTAATTCTTTTGTTCCCTCAGATTTCCCACCGACACGATCAGTGGTCTTTCTTTGTTTGAATCCAGCTTGAGGTACTGGGCGAAGGGCAAATCCACCCCATTGGTGATCACCGTCGTCCTAGCAGCAAGCTGCGGCATCCATTGGAGCATGGCCCCCTGGGTTCCCTCACTGATGCACACGATCTGCTCACACTTGGGGTAAATCAAGCGATCAATAATGCTCCCCAGCAGCGTGCCTCTACGGCGGTTGTGGGTATTATGCTCGGTGGTCACCATGGCAGCTCCGCAATGCTTTCGCAACAAGCCTGCATAGAGGTTTGAGGGAAACAAATGCGCGTGAACGATGTCCTGCGGACCACATTCTCGCTTCAGGTACGCGCGTACCCCGGCAAATGCCTTGTAGGATTTTGCCGACGGCAAGCCGAGCGAGACCGCCGCCTCCTCCTCATGGTCCGCTTGGTGCTCGATCCCCAGCAAGCGAGAATCTAAGCCTTGCCGACGCAGGCCAAGATGGAGGCCACGCACGAGACGCTCTGCCCCCCCCGCATGGAGGGAGTAACTATTGATGATGTGGTGAACTCGGCCCATGTTACCTACTCTCTCCAATAAAAAATTTCCGGACCCATCCGTATTGCCGTAAAACATAAATAAATACAGTCGAGGAGATTAAAATGACTAACCACATCACCAGCTTGGCTACTATCATATATGGCAAAACGCCACCTAAAAACTTCACATACAGCAACTCATAAAATTGATCAAAGCATGTGTGGGTCAAATACACCCCGAAGCTACAAGCTGCAATTTTTTGCAGCTTCGGAGGAACTTCTATCTCTTTAGCAATGAGGCAAAGAGACAAGAGCAAAGATGCCATTAGAGGGATAGTAAAAAGACGTAATCCCATCATATAAGTGTTCGCTAAACACAGCAGTATTATCACCAATAACCCCAAAAAAATAGCCACTCTTCTATTCAGCACGTATTCTTTACTCGTAATAAAAACATCTACAACCTTCGCGGAAAACCCGTACAGCAATGCATTGATAATTATAAGGTTATTAAATCCCAAGTAATCTGTACCTTTCAAAGAAATACTCAAAAACACAAAAAAAATGACAAGTATGAAGCAAAATAAATTAAACATCGGAGCATTAGATCTCCATCGCAACACATTCATAACAGAAACGCATATGATTTGGTAACTAATCAACATCGGAATAAAATATAGACCTGTTGCTGCTTTACCGAAAAAAACAACCCCGAGAACATCCCAAGATCTGTCATCTTCTATGACAGAGTGCTTCATCAACCTAAGAGCAATATATACAATGGACCATAAAACATATGGCAATAAAAGCCTCTTGAAGTGTATGCGCTTAAATGAGATGACTTTGCCTTTAAGAGTAAAATACAAGGAAGTGATCACAAAAAAAGGGACCGCAAACTGAAGAGTTATCTGAGTCAAGCATACTGCTAATCCCTCCGAAGGAGCCACATGAATGAAGACAACACCTGCAACTGCAACAAACTTTGCCACATCAATTATTTGATTCCTTTTCATTCTTTAATTTAGAAACTTCTTCAAAGCTATTTTAATCCATTGAACACTATCACTCGGCTCTTTTTTGCTAAACCCTAGAGGCACGGCAAATTCAGTCCAGGGTCGAGGGCTCCACGCTGGCGGCGCCTGCGCCATCAGCTGATGGAACATCTCCGCGTAGGCTTGCGCCGTCTTTGCCGAGGCAAATCGACGCTGCGCTTCATCCACTAATTGTTCTTGCAGTGTGCGCAGTGCGCCACGGTCCTGCGCGAGCTGCTGAACCTTCTGCGCAAAGCCCTCGCAATCGCCACTGGGAACCAGCGCCCCGGTTTTGCCATCCTCAATCAGGAAGTCGGTGATCCCTTCGATCACCCATGAGACTGGCACACAGCCAGCCACCATCGCCTCGAGCAAGGCATTCGGGCAGCCTTCGAAATGCGAGGTGAACAGGTAGACATCCACCGAAGCCAAAAATGCGGGGATCTGCTCAGGGTTCAGCTGGCCCAACAATTCGACTTGGCCACTGGCGATCTCTTGACTCAGCGCCTTGCGCAGCTCGGGCTCGTGCACCCCCTTGCCAGCGATGCGTAGGCGGAAGGCCACCTGCATTTGCTGCAAGTGCTGCACGATCTTAGGCAGGTACAAAACGCCCTTTTGTTTGTGCTCCAGACGCCCGAGAAAGCCCAACTCCAACACCGCGCCACCACCGCGCACTTGTGCCGCCGCCTCACGGAAGCGGTCGATGTCGATGCCGTTCGGGATCAGTCGGAACAAGTCTGGCTTGGCGCCGTAGTTCTCAACCAAATCCTTCTGCAAGCGCGGCGTCAGCGCCACCATTGCCGCATAGCGTTCTTGGCAGACCGTCCCGTAGCGGTAACCCTCATCAAAGGCATTGGCACAGCGCGACACCACCCGGATCCGCTGTGGCAAATGCGGCAATGACGCCAAAATCGCCTCGGAATTCACCCCAATCACAATATCAATCTGCTCGTCTTCGCACCACTCAGCAAAGGCCATCACCTGCTTCTTCAAGTCGCGTTCAGTCTCAGCGAGCAACACGCAGCCGTCATCCACGTAGGCCGGCTCGATGAGACGCGCCTCGCGCCGCCCCACGCTGACACAGCGCATCGCCACTCCGAGCTTCAAGAGCTTCGGGCGCTGGTTGCGGTAGAAGGTGAAGGTCCCCCCATCCTTGGGCACCGAGCCAAATGCTACTTTGATCATGTGATTAGCCTCAGTTGTTGTATCAATGTCTCCGCCGCACTCTTACTTGAATAAGTGCCCTCCACCCTGTGCCGCGCCTGCTCTCCTAGGCTGCTGCGGAGATCGGAGTCGTTTAAGAGAGCCATCACGCCCAGCTCCCAATCGCTTGAACTGGCACAGACATAGCCATCGAACCCATGGCGCACGATATCGGCACTCACTGAGACCGGGCTCGCAAGCACGGGAATCCCCAACGCCATGTATTCTAATGCCTTGAAACCACATTTGTAGGGATTGAAGTTGTTTTCCAACAAGGGATAGAGACCAACATCGACCCCACGCATCGCGTCTGCGGTGGCGGTGGGCGAGGCCCAATCGATCTGGTCAACCAATTCCAGCTCGAGCCCATCGATCTTGCCGAATGTCTCTGCGAGGCGTTCTTGGCCACAAGCCCCCACAATCTTCAATTTGATCGGCTGCTTTTGCGCCACGGCGGCCAATGGCTCAGCCAAGATACCGACCAGGTCATCGCAATAATGCGCCCCATTGCCAATCCAGCCCAGAGTGTAGCCCTCTGTCTGAGCTTCCACTTCAGTCGCTGCACGATAATTCTCCATCTTCACCGTCGATGGCAGGAGCAGGACATTCGCTTGGTAGGGCGCGGCATATTCCACCAGCTTTTGACACCCCGCCAAGACCAAGTGGCTCAGCTTCATGATCTCAGCACAATTCCTGAGTGTCACCGGGCTCTCGTTGCGTGATGGCGCATCATCAATATCGAACACGACGATCTTGCCCAATAATCGCGCCCAGCGCGCCAACAACACATGCCAGCGCGAGTAACACTTTTGGAAGACCACCACACGGTAGAACAAAAGCCGCAGCGCCAGCAATAGCAAGTCGAATCGGCTATGCGTCTGAACCAGCGTCGACTCCACGCCATGCCTCTCGAGTTCTTCCGCAATCCAATAGGCGCGCACTCTCGAGCTTGCCTTGTTTTGATCACCCAAGGTGTTCCATAGAATTCTCATATCAGCTTTATTTTACTCCTTCGTCGCCTCATCCAAAAACTTCTCAACATCCCCTGACTGCAGCAGGTCGACCTTCTGAAGGATGCGATCATCTGACCAATCCCACCACTTTAAATCCAGTAACTTCAAGATCGTGTCGTCATCAAATCGGAATTTCACGACCCTTGCCGGATTACCTACCACTATTGCATATGGCGGGACATCCATACTCACAACAGCACTTGCTCCAATCACCGCCCCATCGTTGATTTTAACACCAGACAAAATGACAGCACCATTTCCAATCCAGACATCATTCCCAATGATGACATCACCCTTTGAAAAAGGGGAGCCCTCAATATGTGAAGCCTCTTTCCAGAACTTGTTAAACGGATAGGTGGTCACCCATTCGGGTCGATGATTACCACCTAAAAAAATCTTTGTATCAACAGCAATGGAACAAAAATTCCCCACAATCAATTTTTCATCTGGGTCCCAACGTAATATACGTAATTTAGGAAGGCCACGACAGTATGTACCTCGCCCAAAACTATCTTTGGGATACAACTCAGCAAGGCTCTTCGTTGCGTCCTCTGCCAGCACACATTTTACAAGTTTACGCAATAGTTTGAAAAAAAAAATCATTTTCTTTTTTATCCTACGACCCTTCCATTGTTCAAAGTGATCACCCGGTCACAATTCTCGATACTGGTCAGTCGATGGGCAATCATGATGAGGGTACGGTTTTTTTTGGCATTCTCGATGGCCTGCATTACTTTTATTTCGGTTGCATTGTCGAGGGCAGAGGTGGCTTCGTCGAGGATCAAGAGCTGGGGCTCGAAATAGAGGGCGCGGGCGATGCCGATGCGCTGGCGCTGGCCGCCGGAGAGGCGGACCCCACGTTCGCCGATTTCGGTGTCGAGCCCCTCGCTTTGGCTGGCAACAAAATCGGCCAGACAAGCGGCCTCGATTACCTCCTGCAGTTTCGTCTGATTGACCTCCTTGGCTGGGACGCCGAAGGCGATGTTGGCGCGAATACTGTCATCGATGAGGAAGATGGTCTGGGGGATGTAGCCGAGCATCTTGCGCCAAGCGTGGAGGTTCGCATAGATATCCTGACCATTGACGCTGACGCTACCAGACTGCGGCTGCAGCAGGCCGAGGATGACGTTGACAAGGGTTGATTTACCGCAACCAGTCTCGCCGACAAAGGCGATCGACTCCCCTTGCTTCAGGCTCAGCGAGAGCTGCTGTACCACGGCGGTTTCGGTGTTCGGGTATTGGTAGCTGACTTGCTGCAGTTCCAGCGCCTCAAATTCTGGCCATTCTAGGTTCTGCTGCGGTGACCGCTGGGCTTGGAATCGCTCAATCTGCTGCAGGTCTTCGAGGATGCCAGGCAAATAGGATCGCGAGCCATTGATGGTATTGATGGCAGTGGCAATTCTCCCAGCCTGCGCCTTGAGCCGAACCACTGCGACAGCGAGCAAGGAGAGCGGTGCTGCCACCTCGCTGGGATCGTCCGCAAAGGCGAACAACAACACCGAGACCAGCAAGAGGCAAGTAATCGCCAAAGTTTCAATGATCACTGGGCTAACACGCATCACGGTGAGGCGCCTAGTCTCGGCCTGCGCTTGTTTGCGTGCAGAATTGTCGAAGCTCTGGGCAAGGTAGGCTTCACAGCCAACAATCCGCGCATCAACCAGCGCGCCAAAACCTTGCTGAATTGCCTGGATCATTCGCGTGTTCTCACGGCGCAGAACATCGCCTGTGGCGCGCAGTTTTTTCTTAAAAAACCTTAAGGTAGTGGCCAGTCCGACCCCAAGGATGGCGACTCCAAGCATCGCCACCGGTGGGGTGCCGATGAGGATCGCCACAGCCACAAATAGGCACATCGACAGCCCCATCACAAGATCTAGCATAGGTAAAACCAAACCATTCACCACCTGTTGCGTGTCGCGCTGTACATTGTTCAAGATCTCTGAAGAACCGCGCTGCAGATGCCAATCGTAGGGTGCTTTCTGGTAGATACGGAACATCCGCGACTGCAAGCTCACGCGCTGAAAATTCACCACCCGTGCCTGCACATAATACACAAAGGCAAGGAACAGCCCCTTGAGCACAATGAAGATGAGTAAAATGGCGGATGCCCAGATGATAAGCTCTAGGCTCGCTTGCGCCGGTAGTTTATGAAAGAGGAAACCAAAGTGCTCGTGCTCAGCGAGCTTAGAAGGCGACATTACCACCAACACAAACAGAGGAATGATGCCAACCCCTAGCGCCTCGACCAAAGAAGCGGCCATGATTAACACCAAAAGTAAGCTAAACTTTCGTACTGCTTTCGCAGGGAACAACTGCAGCAGATCTCTTATTAAATTTTTCATCAACACACGCTCTCTTTAGAGCCTCACATCGGCAAGCCACCCTTGGTTTTCAAGGTGCCAGTTCACAGTACGCTCTAGACCGTCGAGTGGGTGAACCTTAGGGGACCACTGGAGCTTCTTAATCGCTTTGTCGATATTGGCCGAGGTGTCTTGCATGTCGGCATTGTTCTGTGGCTGGTAATCGATCTGGGCCTTCTTGCGCGTGTGTTTCTCGATCTCGCCAATCATGGTGTTGATGCTGATCGGCTGGTTACCCCCGCCGATGTTGTAGATCTCGTAGCCAGCGCATTTTTCTGTGGCTGCAATCGTGCCTAAGGCGATGTCGTCGATGTAGGTGAAGTCACGGGTCTGCTCGCCATCGCCATAGAGACAGATCGCTTCGCCACGGTTGACCCATTCGGTAAATCGAAAGGGACTCATGTCTGGTCTACCCGCCGGCCCGTAGACGGTGAAGTAACGCAGCACCGAAACCTCCAAGCCGTGAAGGTGGTGGTACGAATAGGCCATGGTCTCCGCTCCTAGTTTACTGGAAGCATAAGGAGAGAGCGGTTTACGTACGTCGGCCGTCTCTAGGAAAGGCATGGGTACTCCAGCATACAGTGAGGATGTGGATGCCATCACATATTTTTTGACTCCATGCCTATTCATTAAATCGAGTAAATTAAGTGACCCTAGGGTATTTGTGGATAAGTAGACATATGGATCAACAATGCTAGCACGCACTCCTGCGCGCGCCGCCAAATTCACCACATAGCAAATAGGGTAACGTTCAAACACCTCGGAGAGAGTCTGACGGTCTTCTATATCCACATGCTCGAAGGTAAACCCTCCAAGCTCTTTGAGACGGGACAATCTATACTCTTTGAGGCGTAGATCATAATAATCATTCATGTTGTCTATTCCAACAACGTTAAATCCAGCCTCTATGAAAAGTTCCGTGGTGCGCGCACCAATAAAGCCTGCACAACCAGTCAACAATACTGTTTTTTTTGCTAATTCACTCAAAATAACTCCAGAAGGTTAACAACCTAAATATCGATCATTTTTCATCGCTACCGTAGTAGCCATAGTCCTCTTGTCCGTATTCACCAAAGCCTTTGTAACCATGATACTTACCTCCCCCTGTGCGTTTCATCCCATTAACAACGACACCACCTATTGTTGCTCCTGCAGAATTCAATAAATCCCTTGCACGCAACATCGCGCCGATAGGCGTCTTTCTCGATCTAACAACTAACAACACACCATGCACATGCTTCGACAACAGTCTAGAGTCTGCGACCGGAAGTACCGGTGCAGAATCAATGATAATACGATCGAAACGCCCTTTTAAGTTTTCAATTAAATCATGCATCTCAGAGTCATGCATCAATTCTGATGGGTTGGGAGCCTTACCACCTGAAGCAATAATAGAGAGATTCGGTATGGGACTTGTATGAATCGCGTGATCTAATGACACTTGATCAGCTAAGACCTCCGTAATACCTGGCGCATCTTTTAAACTTGGAAAATGTTCGGTTAACTTGGGTCTTCTCAGATCCATATCGATAAGCAAGGTATTTTCCTTGTTCATTGCAAAGGCTGAAGCAATCTCTGCTGAGATCGTTGTTTTCCCTTCGCCAGGAATCGACGAAGTGACTAGAAGAACTTTGTTGCGTTCCTTCTTACCCATCAATATGATCGATGCCCTCAGGTTTCTTATTGATTCTGCATTAGGTGAATTGGAGTCATTTTGAAGCACCGAAGACCAATTACTCCCCTTACTGTGCCTATTAAATGTAGAAGAAGACGGGATAGCAGCTAAGCATGTCAAGCCACTTGCCTCTTCAGCTGAGCGGACATCATAAATTTTATAGTCAATCACAGCCAATGCAAATGCGATACAAAATCCAGCTACAGCCCCCATGATCGAGCCTGCTGCCAGATACATCAACCGCACTGAATCTTTCGCTAATCCGATGAAGGCTGGTTCGATAATTCTGATGTTACTCATAGGGCGATTATCAGCCACATCAATCTCAGTCATACGTTTAGTGATCAGCTGGTATTGAGCTCTTGATTGATCAATAGTCGTATTTAACAAACTAGCACGGGTTGCAAGAGCACTTTGTGCCAGCAACACCCACTCGTCAGCAGCCTCCATGACCGCATCTTCATCGTCATTGGTGTCTATGATTTTTTCTAACGCATCCAATTGGTCTTTATACTCGATCCAGTATGGTGCTTCTGATTTTCTGGCTGAGGAACGTTTAATCTCTCGGGCAAAACGCATTAATAAATCATTGAATACTGCCTCAGATTGGATCCGAGCAGGGTGCTTTCTTAAGTAGCGCTGGCGGATGGCAATCACATTGGCCCGATCAGCTTGAATATCCTCGCTCAACTTTAGGGCTGAAACATACACTTGGAGAGCCTTTTCAGCATCTTCCATCTCCTGCCTCGCTGCGTCTCCTTCTTTTTTAAGAATTTTGAAGACATCATTTGAGCCGACCTGAGCCAAATCCTCTTCTTTTTCGCTATAAACGCGAATCAAGGTATCCGCAATCACTCGAGCAGTCTCAGGGTCTGGGTGTTTACAGCGCACCTCAATCAATGAGGTGTCGCGAATACCCGAAATGGATAACCAACCACGCGCCATACGATTCACTAACTTGTATGTTTCGACAGAGCTAGCAGGCTTAAAAGCCAACTCCTCTTCGGTCAACATGTACCTTGGCTTCCATGATGACTTTGGGGGGATCGCATTTTGTAACGCCTGCACTTCAGGGCTGCGTGCTGTTTCCGCCAATATTGCTGGCCCCAGCAATTTGCTGGCCTCAGTCGCTAGGACAATGGCTGGTGTCATACGATCAACCGTCACACCCTTACCCAAAATTTGGCTATTCTCCATGCTTACCTCAATGATCGCGACTGCCTCGTTGCTGGGAGGAACAATCGACATGTAATACAACGCACCACAATAGCCGAGCACACCAAAAATCAGCATCATCCACCAACGGCTAAGCGCTTGTCGGACATTACTCATCCCCAATCTATTCGTAATGAAGTTATCTTTACTCTGATTCTCTTCTGAGATTACACTAGTCGTTTGATCAGCAAATGGCTCGATGTCTGTTGACATAATAGATAATTTTATTTTTTCGGTGATTAGTTGAAAACTAATGAGGTGACATTACTTCTGTAGAGGAATATCTGCTAATTTAGATAATAACACCTATACGGTAAGGGCTGCTCGTATTAATCTTGGGCGATCAAAATCTTGATTCCTGAACGATTACGATATCACCAGGCTGCATATAAAACATCTTCGCTTTTGAACTTTTGATGTCTCGAAGGCTTACCAAGATCCTTCTACCACTGCGGCTCACAATCACATCCTTCTTGTTTGCAATGCGGTCAAAATCACCAGCTTGCGCAATTGCAGTTAGGATATCCAACTTACCAGTCTTTGGGAAATTCACGATACCGGGGTTCCTGACATTTCCTGACACAGTGATGGAGGATTGCTTCAGTGTACTCCGGGGCACAGTGATCGAATCACCATGCTTCAAAACCTTGCTGCCTGAGGATTGAAGGTTATACCGCACAATCGCCCCACTTTTACTCCGAACGACAATGCTCGAAGTATCGGCTGTTTCTGTCACACCTCCGGCCTGGGCTACTGCGCCTCGAAGGTCTAGCGCGCCTTCTTCAGGATATCGAATGGTACCTGGCGATCGCACATCTCCACCCACAATCACCCACTTGTCAGCGTAACCAACGACTGACAAATTGACCTGAGCATTGACCAAGTAATCTTTTTCATAGAGGCCTTTAATCTCTGCTTCGGCCTCCTTGAGGGTTTTACCAATGAGTTTAACGTTCCCGATCAAAGGGAATGATACAAACCCAGACTTCCCGATCTGGGATTCGCGCGACAACTCTTCTTCTTGGAAAACGATCATTTTGACCGTGTCATCTTTCTGCAATTGGTATTCTTTGGCATCAGCCGCACTGAGCAGTGAGGGAAACAACATAGCCGTAATGGCGATGCATACCGCTAAAAGATTTTTCAACATGGTAGTTTTCATTGGTTGCCTAAATATAAAGAAAAGCACCTAGAACGTACTGCTTAGGTGCTACTCTTGCGTGGTTAGGCATCGAAGTTCAATGCATTATTCGTCAGTTGCTGCGCTTGTGGCCTGCGTGCCCGTGACTGCATTGCTGCCCGCGAGGCCATCATTATTTTGAGCATCTTGTTGAACTTGATCAACAGCTTGATTGACAGCTTGAAAACCAGTAAGTGCGATTGTTTCAGAAATAGCGGTACCCGTACCTAGCGCATATTCGCTAGGAAGCTCTTCCTTCCTTTCAGAGCCATTCAGGTCTGTGATCGTCACGACCACTTTACCACCTGAGATCTTGGTGAGCTTTTTAACTCCATTCTTATCAATCTCAGTTGCCAGGATCACCTGGTTTTTCTTGAAAGGGTTTTTGAACTCGTATTCTTTAAGGCTCCCCTTGGGCTCAAACATGAGTAAGCTGACGATGACACAATTCGCAACATTGAGCTTGGATTTGATGTCTTTTGCGGTGAGTTGTGGTAGCACCACATTCTCCATGACAGACATCTTTGCAACCGTCTTGGTCTTATTCTTCTTCACATGCACAGCTTGGAGTACAGCGCCAGTAGGCACCTTGATATCCTTGGCTCCAGCGGGCAGAGTCACAGTCTCACCAGGCTTGACCGTGAATGTCTTCCCTCCAGAGCTGTAGCTCACTGGGCTACCGTCCTTTGGAGCGGTGATTGACAGGGATGATGGTGCTTTCTTTGCTTTAGCCGCGGCCGCAGCATTGTTTTGCGCTACCACAGTGTTGCTCACACCAATGAGTAAGGCTAGGCAGGCGACACACGCTTTGATCAATATTTTCATAAATTAAGTACTTATTTAGAGAGGATTATGCCTCATCGTGAGACATCAGACAAGTTTCTAAATCTAGCAGCAACTTAGAAGTCGTAGCCAGCGTCTAGACTGAAGACCCAGGTGTCGTAATCTCGAGTGTTGTCACCAGCGTCATTGTTAGCGTAACTAAGCCTAGAACCAACAGTCAAACCGATTGGCGTGCGATAGCTCCCTCCAACATAAACACGTCTATAATCAGAGTCAGGATTACCAGTCGCACCAGCGATGGTACTAAAATAATCATCTCTTTCCAGATTCAAGCCTGCATTGAAGTGAACACGGTGGCTCATTTTGTAATTTGCCTGAGCGCTCAGACCAAAAGCCTTGTAGGAACGACCAAAGTCACTGTATGACGCACGTATCGTGTTGTATAAAGTACCCACGATATTTGTCTTACCAGTCAACTGATAACTCGCTGCGAACTCAAATGTAGGGGTCGTCGTATTTTCAACTCCACCTCCTTCGTAGCGACGGTTTTCAACACCAGCAAAACCACTAAAGGTCGTCTTCTGCAATGCCTGATAAGTCGCCTTAACACCAGCTGAATAGGCTTTATGGTTTGGCTGTTGTTCAACATTCACAAATTCATATCCCACATACGGCCCGAGAGTCGTCTTGCCAGTCACCTGATATTGCCATGCCAATCGAGCATTGTACCTTTCGCGATCAAACAAGCTCTCTGACTTGAAATCATCAGCATAAGCACCCAAATCTAGATCCAAACGAGTTTTACCTGTGAGCTGGTGATAGATAGAACCTCTTAGGGTGTAGGTATTCTTGGCAATATTGCCTGAGGCAAATCGGTCACTTCCTCGTGTTTTAGAGAAGCCCGCATTCACATCAATCACGGTTTTTTCGAGTGTCGCAGTGTAGTTACCATTCAAAAAATGATCCACACCATCCTCTCTTGAGTTGTCAATGTAGGCATTAATCTTTGGGGTGTAATGAATCCCCCAGTGGTGCCTCGCAAACTCTTCGTTCTCCACTGAAATAGGGATACTCATGCGAATGATCACATCCTCCACTTCATTGGTATTCGAGTTGAAAATATTGCTATTGAAGTCGGTTGATACCCGGACGCCAAATTTAAAGTAATCAAGCACAGAACCAGCAACATCATCTTCAAAGCCCTGATCGAATGCGTCAAAAGCAGCAGCCTCAATCTGCGAACGGGTAAACGCGGCATAAGAACCTTGCAGATCGTTATCGCTGTTCAAATCTTGCCCCATCAACGACGTCGCTGCCAGCATTGAGGCGCTTGCTATTAATAGTTTTCTTGGGGAATTTTTCATAATTTCAATGTATAGTGTATTGGTGAGGTGACCTATTTCCAACAGTTAAGTCAAGTAAATTACGAACACCCCCTAGATATAATAAACCCTAGAAACCCTCCTTAGGGATGACCGCACCCGTCTTCTATCCCACTCGTAATGATGACCATGTGACAGCTAGGACACACGCCAAGGTAATAGCAATGGATTCTATCTGCAATGGAAAATCAACCCAAGCATGCGTAAACATAATTCCTATTCCTATCGCTGCCGATAAGTAGATTGCTTGCTTCGTCGTACGCATCTTTCGGCGCCTTTGAGCCAATGCCCGAATACACAATACAAGAGCTCCAATGAAAAAAGACAAGTAGATGAAAAAGCCCCAATACCCCCATTCTAATAGTGTTTGGAAATGATCATTGTGCGCGTAAACATAGTAGTGATGCTGTAATCCATCGACGAGATTCTGGTTCTTACGGATCTCAAACATGGGATAAAAGCTCCCAGGCCCATACCCCACTGCACCAAAATCAGGTTCATGCACCATCTTCCATTGAATCTTATTGAGCTCAACTCTGATCTGCATCGTCCCATAATCATTATGAATCGAACGCCCCCATCGATCAGCCACGATATTGCTAAAACTCAAGGCAGCAAAGCAACCCGCTCCCACCGTAGCCAACAGAATGATATTCCTTTCATGAGGGCTACCACTTGGGAGAATGCTCGAAGCTCGACGATACGCAGTTAGTATCATCCGCCACCCAAAGACAATCCACAACAAGAGTGAGAGCACCGCAAAAAATACTCCGGCCTTTGAACCAGCTGCGACCGCCCCTGCGAACACCACAATCAATCCGATCAAGACACTAACCGTCCTCCATGGGCTGGCATTTTCAGATTTACTCGCTCTATCCACAGTAGCGATGAGGTAACCAAAACCCACTGAAAAGCATAGGTTCAGGTATGCAGCAGCAATGGCTGGACTCCGAAATGTTGCGAAAAACAAATGCCGATTCGACCAGCTAAATTCAGGATTCCAATAAATGCCTGACGCCCCGGTCATTCGCTGAGCTAACCCCAAGGTAGCGACAGCAACCCCCGCCCAGAAAATACAGGCTACAATGTAGCGCATGCTCAAGACCTTCAGGTGAAGCAAGCGCAAGGTGCCCAAGAAAACCAAACCACATGGAATCAGGTAGCTCAGTCGATCCCAGGCTTCTCCCCGATCAGGGGCTCCGGGAAAATCAGGGAATGGCACCCCCTCTCTCGGTAATAATTCCCACCAATAATGCACCCCTTCATGCACTTCATTAAAATAAAAGGTCGACTTCGCATTGAACCACATCCAGCCACCTTGCACCCCGAGCGCTATTAACAGACCAGCCAGCACCCACCAGACTCGATTGAGGCGCACATTAGAATCCTGCCCCATCAGGCTCCGCCTAGGCAAAGCTATCGCAAGCACCCCGTACAAGGTTGCCAAAATCAAAAGGGGCCAACGATAATTGCCCCAGTATGACCCCATGTTGAGCGGACCAATGAACAAAAAAATCGCCAGCAGAGCGTGAAGTACTCTGCGCATAGAAAACACAAACTACAAAAGCTACCCTCTAGAATGGAAGTCTAATCAGTACTTTCTATCAGATTTTCTAACGAAATTTGCATTCGAAACCACCAAACTGGTACACAAGCTTAGCATACAGCCTCCCAATGGTTCAAACAGTCCGCAACTTCGCTTACTTTAGTTTCAAGCAGATTTTCTGATCGGCATTCCAGACTCGATCGGCAATGTGCACTCTCCAAAGATCATTCCCCAGGCTCTCCACAGAGCGAATGGTACAGTTTTCCGCCTTATCTTTCTGGAGAACTTTCTCACACACGAAGGTCAGAGATCCTTCTTGAGCGCCAGCATCAGTGAGTACCACCTCAATCGCTGAATCCGTAGTCAAAATATTTTCAATCTCTGTCGCACCTATCGACAAATGAAGGTCAGAACCAACCAATGTTGGGCGATCAGATTGGATCGGAGTAAAGCGCAACAACGCTGAGGAGAGGTATTCTAAGTCCTTTGTGGTGTAGGAATCGCTTGCATAAGCAACCACTTTATTCTCCCAATAGTCGTACACAGCACACTTCACACCAGCCGGTAAACCAGCCGCTTCAAAATCAATGGAGAGCGACTTCTTCCCTTCTGTGACATTGTACAGATTATAGACGGCAAAGTCTCCAAAGGGACGGTTTGCGGAGAAGCCAAGTGTGGTATTGTGCGGAGAATTTCCTAGCTCAAGCAAGCGTGCTGGTTCGGCACTCCCAGGGCGCATGATCTCGTAGTTGCGCCACTTTTCTTTCACATCTGGGAATTGGATTGGCTCCGAAATCATGGCGGTGCCACCAACCAAGGTATTGATGGCGTGCCAGGTCCTCCACATACCTTCACCTTCAGGGGTATGACCAACACGGCGACTCTTGAGCTTGGGAGCTAGGTAAGTCACATCAGGATCGTTTTGCCACCAAACATTATCGAATATCTGGAAACGAAGCACCGAATCCAAACAATGCTTGAAGCCCGCTGGGTGGGAATCAGGCCCCACGCGCGCCGCATCGATATAGCCGATGACGCCACGTGTCGGACTACCCAGGCACGATAGGATGTACATTTCCTCTCCTGCCGCTTCGCGGTACAAAGTGTAGAGCTCGCGGAAGATCTGCAGCCTTGTCTTTGTCGGATCGTAAAATTTATTTCCAATGCCATTGAAGTCGATCTTGATGTAGCCATAACCGCGTTCACGGGCGTCTCGAATGATGTTAAAGAGGAATTTCTTAGATTCTGGATGATCTGGTACAATCCACTTCGCGCCAGCTGGGTGGAATGGGTTCGGGTTACTGAAGCGCTCAAGCCCCCCCGCATCCTTCTGGATCGCATCTGGGTTCGCCTTCGCCCACGGGTGGTCCGGGTGAATCATGAGTGGTGCAAACCAGACCCCGGGAATACAACCCGCATCACGGATTTCTTTGGCGATCGTCGCCATCCCTTGTGGGAACTTCTCATTGCCGCTCCAGTCACCATCCATCTTCTGATAACCATCGTCGATCTGGATGATTCCTTTACCGAAGGTGTTTAGGTTATCTTTGATCGTTTGCGTCACATCGAGAATGTGCGCTGCATCGATTTTGGTGGTGCGATCATACCAACTACACCAACCGTATACTGCACCGCGGTGACGGCGGGCACCATGAGTGATCGCCACCCATTGAGTCCAAATATCGATTGATTCTTTGGCTGGCTCAAATGAAACCATGACCTCCTCACTTCGGCGGCTTTCACCAGCACGCACGAGCACGTCGTCCATGCCAACCAAGGACTTAAAGGAACCTTTTCTAATTTCGACCGTCGTGTAAGCCTCTGCTGGACCAATCGGTCCAACAAGAAACCCTTTCCCCTCTGGGTTGTAAATGATAGCTGCGTCCGTCGCATTCTTCTCCATCTCACTCAATGGCTGTGCTGGAAAATCCCGCATCAACGGCGTCACCAAGAACGTTGATGGATCCTCCACAATCTTACCATTCGGCATGTTGTGCATCGCATCAATAAGGTCAAAGGCGCGCAGCTTCACATCCTTTTCGCTGCGGTTGTGGAATTCAGCCTGTATCGTGAATGCCTGCATATTGCGCAAACGCTTCAACCGAACCGTGTATCCATAGGGCTCGGCCTCCAATGTCACCGTACTCATGTCTGCCTTACCGAATGGCGTGTTTGCCACGCTGTGAGCGACTGGAGCACTCAACTCCATCCCATTCATCCTCAGGCGGCGAACCTCGCCATCCACCTTCAAGACAGCGGAGGAAATCATATTAAACCTGGCCACTCCCTCCACATGCACCGACATCGACTTGCCGCCATCCTGGATACTGACCCATTCTCCAGCAGCGTGACACACCATCGTTGATAACGCCATGATCCCTAGTGCCGCCAATTTAACATATTTTTTCATCTCAAATTTCATCATTTACAACACCTGTATGTCCAAGGTGTATAACACAGTAACACTGTGAACAAAACAAAACACCCAGTATACACAGGACTAAGTAACCCATGAATCGGTCGGCCAGCATTGGCCTCTATTCCTCCAAATCACTGTGCAGCCTTCGCGTTCAGGTGACACCGCAATGTCGATCACTTCGTCTCCTCAGCGAAGACCATGGTACCCGCAGACGTATTGATCGTCGAGATTACTGTCACATCGAGGGCACTCCCGATCTTGTTGTATGCATGATTGACCACAATCATCGTCCCATCATCAAGATAACCAACCCCCTGGTGATCTTCCTTTCCGGGGCGAACAATCGAGAGCTGCATCCTCGAACCAACCTCAACCTGTGGACGGAGCACTTCAGCTATTTGATTCAAATGCATCACCTCAATTTCTTGCACCTTGGCCAGCTTCGACAACGCATCGTCACAGGTCAAGAGCCTCGCCTGCAAAAAACTACACAGATGCAGGATACGATTTTCCTCCGCCACATCCATCGAGCCATCATGAATACGCACATCCACTTTAGGGTTGGTTTGAAACTCCCTCAAGAGCTCCAGCCCTCGCTCACCGCGCTGACTGCGGCTCTTCACGTCCGAATTCCTCATCTCCTGAAGCTCATTAAGCACAAAACGCGGAATGACAAACCGACTCCCAAAGAAGCCCGAATTCGCAATTCCAGTAAGCCGAGGATCCACCAGCACCGTAGCATCCACCACCGTTGACTTATCAGGCCGTGATTCTGCACGGAATTGTACGTAAGGGATGACCAATGCAACGTCATCCGGGCTACTGCGTAGAGCGATCACCGTTCCCATGAATCCCATCGTCGCGTATGTACAGACGCGCAAAGTGAGATCCAAATTCTCCATCTCTGTAAAGCTATCGCCGAAAGTTGCCGTGAACAATTGTGTCAGCTGGATCGTCTGCAGCAGCCAAGCACAGGCCAGTCCTAATAAGAGCCCAAGCGTCGCGGTCGATAGGTGGCGGATCGTGAATTCCTTCAGGATATTGTCGATCATGATAAAGAGGATCGCCACCATAAAACCAGCCACCACACCAATCCATAATTTGTCAGGCCCCAGCATCTTGAACGCAAGCGTGCTGCCTGCGATCTCACAGACAAGCAGATACATCATCCGTGCCACATTGACGGACAGTCTTGGATCAATACTACGCAATTTCTTCGGGGTGTGTGGGTTTCTGCTAGGATGCGACAGATTCACACCAAGTGACAAGGACGAAAAACAGACGGAATCCTAAGCTCACAGCCAGAAAAAAACCTAGAGCTCCATGCAGGGGCTCTAGGTTCAGAAAATAAGAAGGCTCAAGGTTAATTAATTCGAAGGAGTGCACTTCAGGATAGGAGCAAAGCGTGCATCGAGATCGACACCGCCTCCCATTCCCGTTGTGTTGTACAACCGGGCAAGTGCATTGGCTTCCACCAACCACTTGTAACCCTGCCCCGCCTTGTCTTGCTTGGCAGTACCCCAGGCCTTGATCGCAGCCGCTACTTCCTTCTGGTTGAGATAGAGGTCAAGCGCTTCAAGCGCAGCCTGATTCACCAGCTCATGAGACTTAAAGGTATCGACGGTGAAGGCGGTACTATATGCATCAATGGCAGCATCGAGCTTACCTTGTTCTTTCAAAGCCACGGCATGACAATAAGCAATCTGTGCACGGTGGGTGTCAGGGATCGACTTTGCTTGCCATTCCTCACTGAGTGTCACCAATTGATCCCAAGACTTCGCATGAAGCAGCTCCCAGAACTTGTAGATCTCTACTTGCTGCACCTGCTCTGCATTACCGAGTGGTTTCGAGTTAAAGCTCGCGGCTTTAGCCACGAGGCCCGCCACATCGAATTGCTTCCGTAGAGACTCCATTTCATAGTAACTCGCAAGCGTCGCATAGTTCTCCTTGAATGCCTTGAAGCTAGCGTACTTTTGCGCGAAGGCTCCGAAACCAGCAGCAGCCTCGCTGTACTTACGACCTTCAAAGAGATCCATGGCTGCCACAAATTCCTTAGGCTGCATGAAGTACAGGCTTGCACCACCAGACACCTTGCCGTTGCGTGTTTGAGTAGACTGCAGCGTATTGACAAAGCTGAAGTTTGCGGGCGTGCCGCTAAGCACGTAGATTTTCACCGGCTTCTGCTTCGGACGGAGCAAGAAGGCCTCCATGGCCGTGCGGGATGCTTGCTGCGCGTGAGCCAGACCTGCGAGACCACATGCGATGAGTGCTGATACGGTAAATAGTTTCATCTCTTTCTAAATGCTTGTTGTTAAACCTTACTGGTTGGCTTGCTCTGCTTCGATTTGCTTGAAGGTCTTGATTTCACCACCTTCTTCCCATTGCTGAACACGGCGGTCCAGTGCGCGCCACGTGGTGCGCACGTCCTCACTCATGCTGTCCTTGAACTTATCAAAGGAAGCTCGGGAATTCTTGATGTAGCGCGCGGCCACCTCGTAGGCTGATTGCTTACGGCTTTTACCTTCTTTCTCGGCACCGTGTTCCCACATCAACTCAGTAGCGCGACTGATGGCTGGCACTGACACACCCCAGTTGCTCGTGTTGGAACTGTAGATACCCATATTGATGGCGATTGCGTCGTTGAATGCCTTCGTCTGATCGTATGCTTGAGCGAGCAAGAGCTGCACCATGAGCTTCTCTGAGCGGTACTTCTTGAGGTAATCACGACCCGCTTCGATCACTTTAGGCCAGTTCTTTTGAGTCGCATAGATTTGCACGATACGAGCCACTGCCTGGCCACCGATTTTGGTGTCTTCCGGGTTGCTCTTCTCGATATCGGAGAGCAACTGGATCGCCTTTGCAGCTTCATCCTTAGACCCAGCCACACCGTAGACGTCAGCCACACCAAATTCAGCATCGAGCGTGTAGTCGCCCTTCTTGCGCTTGAGCAGCTCTTGATAATACGGGAGCGCCTGACGCGGTGCTGAGGACTTGGTGCGAAGATAATCACCCACCTTGATCAAGACGAAGTCGGAAAGCTGCTCCACTGGGTACTGAGCCTTGAGATCCTTGAATGTCGTCGTGATACGACCCTGCATTTTCGCCATCAGGTCTTTATTCTCCTCAGTCTTAGCGTGCTGATAGGTTTCTTCATACACACCGATGAGCGCGACACGGAGCATAGCCTGTGTCCGTGCGTTCTTGGTATCCACATTCGGAAACTTGTAATAAACCGTCTTAAGCTTTTCGCCAGCAGCCTCAGCTGAGGCACCATTCTTGATTTCGTTCTCGATGTAATACTTGGAATAGTTGTCGATCGCGGTCACGAGCACGATGGTGTTCTTGCTGTTCGCTGTAGATGCAATGGAGCTCTCCAGAGCTGGAAGGAGCACGGCATAACGACCCGCCTTTGCCAGGGCTTCAGCGGATGAAACCACCACATTGGCAAGGTAAGGGCTCTTCTGGTACTTCTTCCAGAACTCATCAAAGTATGGCAACACATCCTCCTGTTTGGCCCCCGCAGCTTTTGCCGCGTTTTTGTCACCTAGGAGGCTAATGAGGTAGAACAATGCTTCGGACTCAGAAGAAGAGCTCCCGCCCTTCTTCGCCATGTCGTAGGACTTCTTGAAATAGGCAAGCGCCTTTTCCTCGCCACCTTCCTGTGACTGAAGAATGCTACCCTTGAGGTTGAATGCTGCACCAGCGATTGGCGCAGTACCAAATTCCTTTTCGATACGGTCGAGGTAGACCAATGATTGGTCAAACTCCTGCTGCACAAAGTGCACATTGGCAAGATCGAAGAGCGCGTATGACAAGTAGATGTTCTTGCTCGGGTCGCTGAATTGCTTGATGAAACCTTCGAGATACTTCTGTGCATTTTCGTAGTCATCCAGCTGACTGTAGTTCGCCGCACGAAGGTAGCCTGCTGTCGCTGCAAACTTACTCTCTGGGTAAAGCTTACAATGCTCTTCCAGGTACGGCTTCGCCTTCTCATACTCCCCAAGGTAAAAGAGAGAACCACCAATGACGTGCAAACACACATCGTGCTGCAATGAATTCTTTGGTAGTTGATCGATCCACTCCGACGCAGTCGCCTTAGCCTTCTCGTAGTCTCGAGCCTTGAAGATACTTGATAGAATCAACACGCGCACCGTCTCAGCGCGCTCAGATTTCGGGAAATTCTTGAGGAAGCTACGGCCGTAGGCTTCGCTCTCAGCTGCACGACCGAGCTCAGAACCAATGCGGAACAACTGGAACAAGTAGTTCTCACGGCGACTCGACTTAGTGTAATTCTTCTCAAGCTGCTGATACACCGCGTAGGCTCCACGTAGATATCCAGCCTTCTCGTGCACCACAGCTGCGGAGTTGAGGGCCAACACCTCAGGTGGATCCCCCTTGGCGATACGCTTTTCTAAAAGCGCCTTAGAACTTGCTAGACGTTGCTTGTTGATCGTGTCACCACCGTCCCGAAATTGCTTCACGGGCACATTCTTGATGCGCTTACTCAGTTGCTCGATATCCGCGAGCGCCACTTCAGAGCTAGGCACCAAAGCGAGGAGGTTGAATCCAGCCTCCAGCATATCCGCCTTGATCGCCTCAGAGGCTAGCTTCTGGAAAAATGGAGTAAACTCTACCATCTGGTATGGCTTGAGCGTGAGGACCGCACGATTCTGATTGAGGAAGTCCACCATGGAACTCTCACTCTTGGCTGCAATTACTGCCTGGGAAAACGCCTGGAACGCGCTCACAATCGCCATGTCGTTGATCTTCCAGCGCTCACGATTCTTGAGTGCCGTCTCGAAAGCCGTCATACCCGCCTTGAGGTCAGGCTTAGGAAGCTTGAAATTACACGTCGCCAAGTTCACGTGGTACATTCCAATGCTGAACTTGTCGCTATCGTTACGCTCCGCCAAAAACTTTTCGTAAAGCGTGATGGCCTCGCGGTATTCGCCGAGAGCTTGGCAGGCTTGGGCCTTATAGAACAACGAGATCTTCTGTTGCTTATTTATCTTACCTCCCTCACCGGAGATGCTGTAACTATTGGAGAATGATTCTTTCGCAGACTGGAAGAACTCCTTGGCCTTAGCCGCATTCTTCTCACCACCGAGCCGGCTAAATTCATTGCCTAGGCTGAATTCTGAACGGCCCTTGTAGTAATAAGCAGAACCAAAGTGCCCACCAAACAGACGGGTACCACGCTCCTTATCGAAATTACTGGTGAAATCGCCGAAGATTTGGTTCGCCTCAGCGAATTTTCCGGCACGCATCGCCTTCAAGCCTTTTGGCATTACTTCCTGAATGCTCTGGGCGGAGACCTGCGTTGGGGCAACACAGACCAATGCAGCAGTTGCTGCCATCATTGCTGGGTAAATCGATCCCTGGTGTTTCATTGTAAAGTGTGGATATTGGGTTTGAGTTTCCTCAATGTGGGGGTCTTCAAAGCGCCCCCAATTCAGCAGCCAAGTGGCTATCGCTTAATAGTTCGCAAAATCGGTAAAAGTGACCTTGGTGATCTCAAGTCCAACCAAACAGTTGAGCACATCGACCACTGATTCGTGTGGGGCTTCGCTGTCCACAGCCACCTGCACAAGAGGTGCAGTGTTTGCTGCAGAAGCACCTTCCTTGTAGATCAATAGGCGGTCCTCGAGCATTGGTAGATTACGACGACGACCAACGGCCCCCTGATCCATCTGCTCCTCGCGGTTCACCACGATGGATCCATCTTCCTTCACCTCGATAAACATCGGGTCAATCTCTGTTTGGCTGTCAGAATTTGATGCAGTCGTGGGGAGATTAAGCCCGAGATCACTCTCGCGTGGCTGAATCGTCGCGGTCACCATGAAGTAAATCAACAATAGGAAACAAACGTCAATCAATGAGGAGATATCCAATAACGGTTCATCCTCCTCAGGCGCTTGGGCTTTCTTACGTCTAGACATAGTGGGTGGGGCAGGATTGGTTTATTGTTCGAAGTTGTAGGCTGAGAAAAGCACTTCATTCACACCGGCATCAGCGGCGGCTTTGATCACCTTGCGCGAGTGCTTGAACACTGCGTCTTTATCACCACGTAGGTGCAAGCGGGAGGCGATCCCTTGGTTTTTGTATTTATCGCGTAGTGACTTCACGTAGGCTGTGATGTCATCTTCGTCAGTGATCTCACCATCTTCGATGTTCACCGGGAAGATTGAGCCATCCGAGCGCACGTTTACCACAATGCGGCCGCGCTTATCCTCTGGATCTTTTGAGTTGTACGCCACAGCGGGCTTCACCTCGGGATCCATCTTCACGATCATCGGAGTCGACACCACAATGAAGAACACCAAGAGAAGGAAAACCATGTCGATCATCGGCGACATGTCCATCTGCAACTCCTTGTCTTCTTGGGCGTTGAGCTTACTTAGTTTTTTAGACATCCTATTTCGGGTGAGATTGGGTTCTGAAGGTCAAAATACTGCGCCCATAACTGAGCGCAGTAGTCAAAATGTGAGAGCTCCTACGAGCTCCGGCGCTTGTATCAACTAAACTGCGATACCTTCTGGAATCTTAGCAAGGCGACCCTCACCATTCACAGTATCAAGGGAAGCGTCTACGAGTGCTTCAGCAGTTGCGTGACATTCAGCCACGAGGTTGTTGTAGCGTGACTTAAAGAAGAAGTAGGCTACCACAGAAAGGATCGCTACCACAAGACCCCACATGGTGGTCAATAGTGCGATGGAAATATCTCCCGCAAGCTTGGATGGCTCAGCACCAGCTTCCTTCAAAGTGGCGAATGCCGCAATCATACCGAAAACCGTACCGAAGAGACCGAGCATCGGAGCGGACTGAGCAACTAAAGAAATGAGGTTGATCCAGAGCATCTGCTTGCGGTTCTCGTTTACTGTGAAGTCTGCGATCGCGTCTTCCACGCTATCACGACCAAGTGTCTCAGGCTGAGTGGCGTCGATGTTGGGAAGTGAGTAGGCAAGCATACGACCAAGGTAGCTTGGGTGTGATGCAGAAAGCTCAATCGCTGAACGCACTCGGCAGTTCTGCATGTGATCAAGCAAGGCAGCTTTGAGATCGTCTGGGCAGAACTTAGCTTTCGCCAAGTTAATGAAGTTGTATACGCTGAGACCAATCAATGAGGTAAGGCCAACCCCCACAATGAAAATGGTCAAGGCGCCACCATCTGTAAGGTATTTCTCTAATGCGCTGGACTCAGATACTGTGTCCTGCGCCATCAGACTGGCACTCGCGCCGAGGAAGCCAAGTGTGGTGAGGCTGATTGATTTTAACGTTTGGGTCGAACGGTATTTCATAGTGATAGTTTTGTTGGATCTTCATCTACGAGCTTCATGTAGCTTATTGCTCGTATACAATTGAGATTCTGTAATTCTGCGAATCGATTGCGATCAGTAAAGGATCAAATTTAAGAAATTCATGATTTTCATTTACATGAATCCCACAATCCACTGACCGACAGTGACACACAACCGTGTCACCCACTCTTAGACCACGCCATCCCAGTCATGACCACTACTTTTTCCAAATAACTGGCGATTTTCTTCTAGGAAACATCGTGCGGCACATCTCACAAACACGCCCATCACAGCCACGCGCTGTGCAGGCGTCTCGACCGTAAAAGATAATTTGTAAGTGTAATTTGTTCCACTTCTCGGGCGGAAACAAGCTCTTCAGGTCATTCTCCGTCTTCACCACATTCTTGCCATCAGTTAGCTTCCAGCGCTGCGCCAGACGATGAATATGCGTATCTACCGGAAATGCAGGAACCCCAAATGCCTGAGCCACTACCACAGACGCGGTCTTGTGTCCCACCCCCGGTAGTTCCTCGAGCAACTCCAGCTCCTTCGGAACGACACCATCATACTTCTCTACCAGAATTTTTGACAACTCAGATATCGCTTTGGATTTCCGAGGCGAAAGCCCGCAAGGTCGAATAATTGCCTGAATCGCCTCCACTGGCTGCTGCGCCATTTCATGCGGGTTGTCGGCCAGCGCAAACAACTCTGGCGTCACGGTATTGACTCGCGCATCGGTGCACTGGGCCGAAAGCAGCACCGCCACCAGCAAGGTGAAAGGGTCTGTGTGGTCTAGCGGAATGGGTGTTTCAGGGTACAATTCCTCCAACCGCTCCATCACATAGGCTGCTCGCTCCGCTTTCAACATACCCCTAGGACTAAGCGCTCAAGCTCCCAAACTCAAGACACAATCCAGCGATGCGATCCGCAGATCACTCCCACTCAGAAACAGCCAATCCACCCTCTAATCCCAAATAAAAAAAGCGAGAAGCTGTCTCCAGCCGCTCGCTTCTTCGAAAATGGATACCCCAGATCAATCTAGAGTTTTGCAAGCGCCTCGCTGCTGAGCTTGCGCTTGATCTCATTGTACATCTTACGACAATGCCAATAACCAGTGCGATGCTTGAGTATGCGGCGGCTCTTATCATAACACCCCCACTTCACCACGGTGATCTCGACTTTGCGTGTCCCCCAATGGTTCATCTTGCGTAGAGTCGGCTTGTAGATATCAATGGTATTGGTACCTGTGAGGGCCGAACCGTAATCCTCCACCACATAGGTGTACGGGAGACCTTTAATCTTAAATTTCGTACCCAGCGGATACACCGACCAATCAGCGGCCGCACTTCGGATCGTCTTACCATACTTCAGCACCGTGCCAGCAGCATTGAGGTTCCCATGCGCTCCCGGTTCATTTTCCATACACGAATATGCAGTGGTGCGGACGTGGCGGGTGTGCTCACCGTCTGCGTAGCTCGCCATCCCATGCTTGTCAGTCTTGCGACCTTGAGAATCTGCCACAATTTTTTGCGAAGGCTTCGCGGGAAGCTCAGCGTGGGCAGCTGGAATCGATAAAACTGCCAATGCAGTCAATAGGAGCACAGCCGCTGGCTGCTTCGTCTTGGATACTGAAAAAAGTTTCATAATACTAGGATGCGGGAGATTCAATCGGCGTAGGCTAAATAGGTTATTCACTGCCTTCGCCAATCGAGCGGCGGGCTCTTACGCCGCATATTCGGCGATGGCAACCCTTTTTTTCCAGTTTTCTGAAACGTCCGAACCTCTTAAATATCAGAGAATCCTACTATCCAAATTGAAGGTCTGCCCGGAGGTGGCGGTCATCTGCGCGTGGAGAAAGGCAATAAACTGCGCCACCTTTTCTGGGGTGTTGAATGCCCCTAACGCATGCTTAGACAGAGAGGCCTGCTGCACCGATGCCGGTAAGCCCGAGGTCATCTTTGTCTCCAAAAAACCAGGCACCACAAGATTCGAGCGCACACCGCGCCCCCCCCATTCTTGGGCCAGTGACCGCATCATCCCACTCAATCCGGCCTTGGCCGCTGCGTAATGCGCCTGCCCCACTGGCGGGTGAAACCCAGAATAACTCCCAATAAACACCACATGACCCGAACGCTGCCGCAACATCCCGCGCGAAACCGCTCGAGCGCATCGGAAAGCCCCCGACAAATGAGCATCCAACACCCCATCCCAAGCATCTTCGCTGAGCTTTAACAACAAGGCATCGTCGATGGAACCCGCCGCACAAACCAGTAAATCAATCGCACCACTTCCACTGATATAGCGATCCACTGAGTCGCTATCTGCCACATCCATCTCAGACCGTGTAGGGGCCAGGACCTCCCAGCCGAGTCCTTCAAACGCCTCGCGGCACGCCATCGCTAGCCCGCCCTGACCACCAGTGACAAGGACGCGTTGAGTTTCTGATTCACTAGTTTGGGCCATCTAGCAGGCAATACTAATCGCACATCGCGACTCGTCAAAACCGAATTCTTTCGCTAGCCTCGTCACGTGCCAAGGTCCTCGTCCATCAGCTACCAGATTCTGCCCTACGGGCCGAATGCGTGGTTACTACAATTAGACAATCCAGACGACATCGCAGCACTCCACACCCTCCGTAAGGCAAGCTTCCAGCATATCCAAGAATGCGTGGTCGCATATGACTCCCTCTTGCTCACCACCTCCAGCCCTCTGACCCAGTCGCAAGTCAAAGCCCTGGTGCATGACACCCTCCAGAAGCACACTAGCCCAGACAACAAGCAGCGCCACCATGTGATCGAAGTCCACTACACCGGCCCAGACCTGCAGGATCTCGCGACCGCCAGCAAGCTGAGTATTCAGGAAATCATCACACTCCACAGCAGCGCCATCTATAGCGTGCGCTTCCTCGGCTTTAGCGCAGGCTTCGCCTACCTCGACGGCCTACCTGAGCCACTCCAACTCCCACGCCGTAGCACTCCACGCCCAAAAATGGAACCTGGCGCCGTAGCCATCGGAGGCAAACACGCCGGCATCTACTCCACCCCCAGCCCCGGTGGTTGGAATTGGTTGGGCAATACAGACTACCCACTCTTCCACCCCGACCGCAACGACCACTCAGCCTTCACGCTCCACCCTGGCGACACCCTCGAATTTCGCCCAATTTCATGATTCAAGTCATCCAAACAGGAGCGACAATTAGCTTCCAAGACCAAGGACGTACTCACCCCAACAGTTGGTTAGAATTTGGCGTACCTCCCGCGGGATCCATCGACCCATACAGTGCCAAGCAGGCAAACCTGCTCGCCCATAACCTATGCAATGATACGCTATTGGAAGTTATGTTAGGTGGCGCGCTGATAGAAGTACTGAATGATTGCTACCTCGCCCATGTCGGCACCCTGCGCTGCGAGGCACTACCCCCGCACTGTGGAGGCTGGTTCCGCGCTGGCAGCTCTATCCATTTCACACCTAACAAGGATGGCGCATGGTCCTACCTCGCGGTCACCGGAGGCTGGGCTGCTGCCCAACAATTCGGCAGCTCTTCCTACCACCAACGCTCAAATGTTGGACAAGAAATCAAGGCTGGCGACACCATCCATGTGGCAAACCCATCACCCAACCTGAATAAACTCCCACGGCGCACCCCTGTAGCTGATCAACGCGACCACACAAGCCCACCATCGATTCGGATCTTCCCCGGCCCACACCGCCAACTCTTCTCAGACCAAGCCTGGAACGCATTAAAAGACATCCCCTGGAGAATCTCTGCTCGTTCAGACCGCAGCGGGTATAGGCTAGAATCAGAATCTAGCCCGCTGCAACACTCACTCAGCATCCACAGCACACCCACCCTGACCGGCAGCGTGCAAGTTCTCAGCACCGGACAACTCATCACCACGCTCAACGACGGCCCCACCGTGGGCGGCTATCCGATCATTGCTCGCATCCACCCAGACGACATTGGCTGGCTCACCCAGCGCCACGCACACACACAAATCACCTTCAATCATGCCTGAAATCTTCCTCAACTGCGACCTCGGCGAATGGGAATCCCATGAACAAAGCGCCGCTCTCATGCCCTTCCTACATATGGCAAACATCGCCTGCGGCGGCCACGCCGGAGATGCTGCATCCATCGCTCGGTGCTCGCACCTCGCGAATACCCAGCGCCCGATTGCCGTCAGCACCGGCGCCCACCCCGGACTCCCACCCGAGCTTAGCCCCGATCGTGGTCGTAGCCTACCAGATGACTTCACAGTCCAGCAGTTCACCCAGCTTCTGGAACTCCAGCTGCATCGCTTCATCACCAATGCCGACCTCAATCACATCAAACTCCATGGCGCGCTCTACCACCTCACAGAGAACGATCCCCAGTTCCGCCACGCCTTCCTCGAATGTGTGAAGCGTAAATTCCTCATCACCATCGTCTGCCAAGCCGGCGGCGCAGTAGAAGCCGCAGCAAGCGCACGCGACCTCCCCGTCACTCCCGAAATCTTTCTCGATCGTAATTACGCTGCCAACGGCCAACTGCTCCCAAGACAACACCCCGAGGCGATCATTCACGAGCCAGCCCAGGTCACTGCAAGGTTAGAACAAATCCTCCAACACAACAGGCTAACAGCTATCGATGGCACCGCACTCCCACTCTCTGGGGACTACGACCATATCACCGCCTGCGTCCATTCTGACAGCCCCAACAGCCTCGACACCCTCCAGGCCGCACGCACCTTCCTCGACCTCCACCAATAGAATCAACCACAAGTGATCACTCAGATCCCTTAACGGCGTCGCTTTGATCGACTGCCATGCTTTTGGTACACCTGCTGCGCTTCAGCTCGAGCATCCGGATTTGCTCGCACAGCACGAATCTGCTGCTGCGCCTTTTTATATGCCTCCGCGTGCACTACCAACGGCGCAGGGTAATCCACCCCTATCACGCAACCACAAAATTGCTGCTCAAGCTCCGGCATCAGCTCAGGCTGCGCCAAATAAGTACTGGGCACATTGGCCAGCTCAGGCACCCACTTGCGAATAAACACACCTTCGGGATCCTGATCTTCCACCTGCTTGATCGGGCTGTACACCCGCACACTATTGATTCCTGTCGTGCCGCTCTGCATCTGCACCTGGCTCCAGTGAATCCCCGGCTCATAGTCCACAAAGTAGCGTGCTAAAACGATGCCTGTGGCTCGCCAATCCAACCACAAATGGTAACTAGCGAAAGACATCACCATCGCCCGCATACGAAAATTGAGCCACCCCGTAGCTCGCAACGCCCTCATGCATGCATCCACCATAGGGTAGCCAGTGCGGCCCTCTGCCCAAGCTTCTAACCACTCCACATGATCGCCTCTCAACCCATCATAGGCCCGTGCGATATTCACCACATCAATATCCCACTGATCCTCCATCTTCTGCATGAAATGGCAATGCCAGCGCAAACGCGAAAGATACGAACGCACACTACCCTTCCAAAGTGTCACCGTCCCCTTCGCCACTGTTTCCTTATTGATCGATCGATAACGAGCTCTACCAATCTGGTAAGCATGCCTCACAGAAATAGCACCGTAACTCAGGTAGGGGCTGATACGACTACATGCATCATATCCCGTCACCGGACTACTCATCGCCGTCCGATACTCCATCCCCCTCTCATGCAGGAAACTATCGAGCAAATCGTGCGCCTGTGACTCACCGCCCACTTGACGTTCAGTCATCTCACGAGCCTTGAGCCCCAGAGCCTCCGGATTCAGAACATCCCCCATGAAATTGGTAGTCGGCGAACTCAAGCGCTCTGGGACAGCGTAGGCGGGCTCATCCATCCGCTCTCGCCACTGATCCGCCCATCCATCGCGATTCCGCAAACGCCGCACCACACCATTTTGATAAAACTCCTGCCACTCTACCCCCTGAGCACCCGCCCACTCTGCCACCCTGAGATCTCTAGCAAAAGTCAGCGCATTACCATTCTCTTCATGCGCCCAGAGCTTAGTCACCCCGAAGTGCTTACGAATTTGCTCAAACACCCGCAGCACTTCGCCCTGCAAAATCAACAATGTCCCCCCCAGCGCCTCAATATTCTGCCGCAACTCTATAAGGCATTCATTGATGAATCTGAGGTGACAAACATCAAAATCAGGCGCCTCGTACACCAAAGGCTCATACACATAGACGCCCAGCATCTGCTCGCCAGCCGCACATCGCGCTGCCACTTCGTGCAGCACACGGTGGTCACATACCCGCAGGTCCCTCTTAAACCAAACTAAATGCATGCCGCGCCAATTGTTCTACAATAAGTAACCTCCATCCCAGCGTTCTCCACGACGCATCGTCTCACGAAAAGCCAGAGCCCGCTCATGATGCTCCGCAAGCTTCGCCGACCCCATGCGATCCAGATGCCCCAACATCATCTTCATCCTAAAATTACCAGCAAAGAAGTCACGGTGATCATCGAGAAAACTCCAGAACAATGCATCCCAAACTGCATTCCACGATCCATTCGCGTAATCTGACATCTTCTTCAAATAGTTAGATCCTGATAGGTAGGGTTTTGTCACCATGAAGCCACCGCTGGCAAACTGGCTCATACCATAGACATTCGGTACCATCACCCAATCATAGGCATCAACAAACATCTCCATAAACCAAGTATAAACGGCGTCTGGCTTAATCCGCATCATCATGAAAAAACTTCCCAATACCATCAGGCGCTCGATGTGGTGCGCATAGCCTTCCTCTTGCACTTTACGAATCACCAAATCCAACGGTTCCAAACCAGTTTCACCTTTCCACACCGACTCCGGAATTTCTTCGTCAAATCCCCAAAAATTTTGCGCGCGCATCCAGCGTCCATGGCACTCATAAACTAATGCGGTGAACTCGCGCCAGCCAATCACTTGGCGCACAAAACCCTCCAGGTCATTGAGCGGGATCTCGCGATCCATGGCGAATGTCATGGCTCGATCCACCACCTGACCAGGCTCCAACAAACCAATATTCATGATTGGCGTTAGAACACTATGATAGAGAAAGTCACCTCGTGTGCTGAGAGCATCCTCATAGGTACCAAACCCCAAAAACCGCTGTTCTAAAAATTGCTCCAGCCACTCTATCGCTCCTGCATGAGTGATCGGGTATCGTAACTCCAAACAATCCTCAGAACCTCTATCCCACAGCCCTCTTGCTCGCAATTCCTGACACGCATTCTCGATCCAGCGCTGCTCCTCCACCCCGTGAATCGCCTTTGGTTCCTGCGGCACCAGAGCCGATTTCGGCAGTTTTTTACGATTCGCATCATCAAAGCTCCACTTGCCACCCACTGGACTGCCATCCGCTTCGAGCAAGAGCCCCATACGCTTGCGCTGCGCCTCATAAAACGTCTTCATGAAAGGCTTCTTACCGTCAGAAAAAAACTCCATCCCCCAATTATAGGGAGTCACAAAGCCAGGTGAATCAAGCCATCGCAGCTCAAGATCTCGACGCTCGCAAAACTCCAACAACTCGCGCTCCAACAAATCATCATAGAGCCGACAAACCACAAGCTCAGAGGCATCGTGAGGCACCCCATCCAACTCGGCTACACGGCTGAGCTCCCTCCCCCTCGACTGCCACTCCGCCACATACGCCAGCACTGAAGCCTTCACCAACAAAAGGCGCTGAAAATGCGGATTCATCACCCACTGGCCTTTCCCCTCGTATAACCAAGAGGAATCCACCAACACACAAGACAGTTCACCCTCTAGCAGGGGATGATGCGAAAATAATTGATGAGGAAAAATAATGCCGTAACAAGCCACAAAAATAGAATGACACCACTCTACAGAGAGTCAACCTGATCAGCACGAAACCCTCTAACAACGAGACACCCCACATTGTCATACGCATCCACTTTCTTTTCTTATATTAGACAGACTAAATACAGAGGATCGTTGATTCCATGCACTCTCCCGTGCTACAATCCTTTCTATGTCCTCCCCCAGAACACTCGCTCCTTGGCTTGGCAAG
>NZ_KB899268.1 GCF_000378105.1 Rubritalea marina DSM 17716
CTTACTTAAACCAAAGCGAAAGCTAAGGCCAATAGAGACCGCTTTTTGAGCCATCAAAAAGTGATGTGACTAAGAACTTCACACTTCTTACTTCACACTGATCACTCCGCACGAAGTGCGGTCTCTGGTGACCATAGCAAAGTGGAACCACCCGGTCCCGTTCCGAACCCGGAAGTGAAACACTTTAGCGCCGATGGTAGTTGGGCGATAGGCCCTGTGAGAGTAGGTCGTCGCCAGGTTATATGCCCGGTCTTAGCTGACGCTGAGATCGGGCTTTTTTGTGCCCAGATGCTAGGTGGTGGAGCGGATTTGTATTGCACTTTGTGAAAGATGAGTGCAGGAGATGGGCATGCTTCGTATCTGGTTTATAGGTGGTTATACCGTGATGTTGTTGATGGTGATTGCCGCGATGGGAATTAAGGTGATCTCGGTATTGGGGCCTGGCGGCCTCGGTGATGCGACGAAAGTATGGGCCGACTATTTGTTTGAACCGACACGTATGGGGGCGATTCTAGGCTGTATTGGGGTGGTTGGATTGCTTTGGATTGCAGCTTTATTCAAAATTGCCAAAGGAGTGGACGAGTGGGAGCGCCAGTGGGTGAAGACGCTGATCATCGGCTGTGTCGTGATGTCAGGATTTTTTGTGGTGTTGTGCGTGGTAGGTGCTTCGGTATTCTTTTTAGATGGCTTCGCAGGGGAGGTGGCTGCAAAAATAGCAGGTTATATGACTTCCCCTGTTTTGATGGAGTTGAGCTTCTTCTTTATTGGCGTGTTTCTTTTAATGGTATTTCAAATTGGTCGTCGCCTGTATGAGGGAGATGAGTATGTAGAGATTGAGGTGCCAGATGAGGATGGCCAATAAGCTCGCTAATTTTTTTTGATTTCCTCTACAATATCCCTCTCGAGGTCACGTAGCTCTTTGAGTTCATTGCCAGTACTATGAACAATCTCTTCGTAGAGTGCTTGCTCATCATCGGGTAGGGATTCTAGCTTCTCTTTGAAGTAGAGCATGTTGTTAAGAAAGTTGCCAACGATGTGCATGGTTTGGTGCATGGTGGCTCTGAAGACTTGCACTTTTTCTATGTTAGCCTGCTCTTGAAGCTTGGTAATGTGCTTCATTAAGAAATAGGCACATGTGGTTGCGATGATTGAAGTCACGCAAATGGTGGTGATATGGGATTGCCATATAGAAATATTTGGCACGAGTAGCATCTTCAAGAGTTCATAAGATGTCATTGTGACTGCACTGATGCAGAAGACAGATGCCAAAAGTGTCTTTGATTTCATGGGATCTAGGGAGGTGATCGATATTGTCCGCGCGCACTATGTTGTATTCGCTGACAATGCGCTTGTTGTGGGGAATATGGCTTGAGCGAGCATTTGAGGCAGCACTGTAGAACCATACAGTAGTATGAACGTACACAAGCACGGGAGAGAATGATAGGAAAAATTATCTTTATCCGCCGCATTGTCCGCAGGGACTGCCCTCGTTTTTACGACAACTGCGACCGCGTTTGGTACTTCGGAACCATTCACATGAGGAGTTGTGCCTCACGTTGGAGCTGGTATTGAGCCAGTAACGCTGTGTTGAAGTTTGAGAGTTTTCGGCTTTCTCAAGAGTGATTGTTTGGATCCTAAGTGAACGGAATTGCCATGGGGCTATGGGGATACGTGTTTCATTCCACAAGCCAATTTTCTTACTTCGAGCATCACGCTCTAGGGCTTTAAGTTCTTCGCTTTTGGAGTACTTTGTGTAGTGCCAGGCGAGGCCTTGGCTGAGCATCCAGGCATTAATGTTTTCGCCATTGAGGTAGAGAGTTGCGACATAGCGTCCATAGCGATCGCGGGTGTTGGATTTGGCGATGATTTGTTTGCCTACAAGCTTGTTTTGGAGTGCTTGTGTGGCTTCGGTTCCATAATCTTGATTTTTTTCTGGCGCGTCGATTCCAGCCAAGCGGATTTTGAGTGTCTTCCCGCGTTTACTGGTGAGTGTGATTGAGTCGCCATCTGCAACTTTTGTGACGATGCCACTGAGTTCAACGGCTTGGAGCTGCGTGATGAAGATGCTAAGAAGACTAAGTAATATAGAGCGCTTAAGCAGATCCATGAGCACCTGTTATAGAGGGTGATTTTACTTGTAAAGTTTTCCTCTCATTAGGGTGTTTGAATTATATCAAACCGAAGCACTGTGTATGGAGTATGTGTTAATCGATTCACCTATAGTGGGATCAATTCATTCATTTCATGAGGCAGATGAAATGTGTTGTATCTGCATAAAATTGATGGCGTGGTAGGTTTTTTGCCCTTCAAGTGCGGGGGGCGCTGTGCTACTAACACCGCAGCACACAGATACTATGTCAGACAAACCATTTTACTATCAGAAGCAATTCCCTCTTGGTGCAGACAAGACGGAATATGAACTCATTAGCACCGAGGGTGTGAGCGTGCAGCAATTGGGTGATCAAGAAATCCTCAAAGTAGAGCCTGAGGCTCTCACGTTCCTAGCAAATGAGGCGATCAAGGCTGTGTCCTTCAAGCTACGTCCATCGCATCTCAAGCAAGTCGCGGCGATTTTAGACGATCCTGAGGCTACAGATAACGATCGCATGGTAGCTCTAACCTTGCTACGCAATGCTGAAGTGGCAGTGAATGGGATTTTACCGAATTGCCAAGACACTGGCACAGCGATTGTGATGGGTAAGAAGGGCGAGAATGTCTTCACTGGGGCTGACGATACTGAGGCGATTTCGCACGGTATTTACAAGACCTACACCGAGGAAAACTTACGTTACTCCCAGACCGTGCCCCTCACCATGTACGAGGAGACCAACTCGAAGACCAACCTTCCGGCGCAGATCGACCTCTACGCCACAACTGGCTCTAGCTACGAATTTTTGTTCATCACCAAAGGTGGTGGCTCCGCGAACAAGACCTTCCTTTTCCAAGAGACCAAGGCCTTGCTCAATCCTGATTCCTTGAAGTCGTTCTGTCTCGCGAAGATGGCCACCTTAGGAACGTCTGCTTGTCCACCCTACCACCTCGCGATTGTCGTGGGTGGCACATCCGCTGAGGCGAACCTGAAGACGGTGAAGCTGGCATCCACCCGTTACTACGATGAGCTGCCCACTGAAGGCAACGAGCACGGCCAAGCATTCCGCGATGTCGAGCTTGAGAAAGAGCTCCTCGAGCTCTCCCGTGACATTGGCATTGGTGCCCAGTTCGGTGGCAAGCACTTCGCGCTTGATGTGCGTGTGGTTCGCCTCCCTCGCCACGGAGCTTCCTGCCCAGTCGGCATCGGTGTCTCATGTTCCGCTGACCGCCAAGCGAAAGCGAAGATCACCAAGGACGGCATCTTCCTTGAAAAACTCGAAACCAACCCAGGTCAGTACATTCCAGAAGAATTCCGCGACTGGAAATTCAAAGGGGTGGAAATCAATCTCGACGAGGGGATGGACAAGACGCTCAAGACACTTTCACAGTACCCGGTGACCACGGCACTCTCGCTCAATGGGCACATCATTGTGGCACGCGACATTGCCCATGCGAAGCTCAAGGAGATGATCGATGCGGGTAAGGAACTTCCTGACTACGTTAAGGATTACCCCATTTACTACGCTGGGCCGGCCAAGACGCCAGAAGGACTGCCCTCAGGTTCCTTTGGCCCGACCACTGCGGGTCGTATGGATTCCTACGTGCCAATCTTCCAAAAAGAAGGAGCCTCGATGGTCATGCTAGCTAAAGGCAACCGCTCGAAGCAAGTGACCGATTCATGCAACGAGTACGGTGGCTTCTACCTAGGGTCGATCGGAGGACCTGCCGCCATTTTGGCCAAAGACCACATCAAGAATGTGGAAGTGGTCGACTTCCCAGAGCTTGGGATGGAAGCGGTATGGAAGATCCGCGTGGAAGACTTCCCAGCCTTCATCCTCGTCGATGACAAAGGCAACGACTTCTTCGAGCAGCTCAATTCCTGCCCGACTTGTAAGTAGTACTAGATAATTCCAAAAGAACCCTAGTTCAGCGGATAGCTGGGCTAGGGTTCTTTGTTTTTGTGAATCTTTCTAGGGGAATCCTTAGAAACCTAGGGCGGGTTTGATCTTTTCTAGGCCTTCTAGCACGCGTGCGTGTGGGCAGCCGTAGTTGAAGCGGAAGTGGTCCGGTGCGCCGAAGGCAGCTCCATCGTTGACCCAGACTTGGGCATTTTCTTCGATGACTTTGGCTGGGTTCTTGATGCCGGCGGCACGGGTGTCGATGAGGGCTAGGTAGGTGGCTTCGTTGAATGGGATCGAACACGCGGGGAGTTCGGAGCGGACGAAGTCGGTGACTGTGTCGCGGTTCTTGCGGAGGTAGGCTAGGAGTTCTTGGCGCCATGGCTCGCCGTGTTTGTAGGCGGCTTCGGCGGCGTAGAAAGCGAGGCAGTTGATCTCTGCTAGGGTGTGGCCGCGGGCGGCGCAGAATTTGCGGCGGATCGTTGGGTTCTCGATGATGGCGAAGGCGTATCCCATGCCGGCGATGTTGTAGGTCTTGCTAGGAGCTTGGAGTACGATGAGTTTTTCGCGGAGATTCTCTGGCAGCTTGAGTGCTGAGTAGAATGCTTGTTCGTCTTCATTGAGGACGAGGTCGCAGTGGATTTCATCGGACACGAGCACGAGGTCATGGCGCTGGCAGAACTCGGCGACCTTGATGATTTCGTCTGGTGTGAAGTTGCGGCCGAGTGGGTTCTGCGGGTTGCAGAGGATAAAGATTTTGGTTTTGCTGCTGACTTGCGCTTCCATTTGTTCCCAATCGAAGGTCCAGCGCCCGTCGCTGAAGACGTGCGGGATGGCGAGAGTTTCGGCCTTGGCATCGCCAGCAACGTGGAGGAATGGGTAATAGACCGGTGTGCAGATCATCACTTCCTCGCCAGGCTTTACAAAGGCGCGGGCGGCTAGGGAGAGCGCAGGTACGAGGCCACCGAGATGGACAATTTGTTCCTCATCGACCTTCACTTCGTGGCGGCTACCTAGGTAGCTATCGAGCGCTTCGGCGATGCCCTCATGTGGTTGTGCGTAGCCCAGCACCCCGTGACTGAGGCGTTGTTGGATCGCATCGAGTACTGGCTGCGGTGAGACGAAGTCCATGTCGGCAACCCAAAACGGATCGAGCTCGGGGCGTCTGTCCCACTTGATTGAGCCTGAACCTCGGCGGGTGATGATAGAATCAAAATTCATGCCGAGAGTTTGCTCAGTGATGTCACGTCTGTGAAGAATGATTTTAGGAAATCAGGCGGATTGTCCAGGGGTACCGGTAAGCTGTTCCTTTGTTCGACTTTATCGAAGCAACAAAGACCAACCCGAGATTGACGAAGGGGAGAACCATCAGTGGGATCGCGCCGATCCCAGCGACTGGGACGAGGGCTGTGGAGATCAATATCGCGACTGTCATGGTGAGCTGAAAGTTCAGCGACTCTTTTGCTTGGTCGACGGCGAATGGGTGCTTGTTGCGACAGGCGGCCCAGATCACCAATGGAGCCACGAGGTTCACCAAGGGGAGGCCAAACCAGCTGAGGGTGGTGAGTAAGTGTGCCAACATCCCGATGCTTGCTTCCTTTTCCGATTTAGGGCGTAGGCTCACGCTGGATGGATTCGGCGCTTCTGTGGGTTCGGGGGATTTTTGCTTTTGTTTGGGTGTGACGTTGCGCATGCGGAAAACTTAGAGTTCTGCACAAGGTGCCGCTATTACAGAAATCGTCAAGTTTCGTAATGATTTGAGTGTGCAAAATGGGTGTGAAAGTGCACAAAAAATGGCGGAACCTGGGGTTCCGCCATTGGTGTTGATTTTTGTGAAGAACCCCCAGGAGGGCTGGGCTTATGAAGTTACCGCGGAGCGGTCGTCATTAAGGCCGGATTTTTCAAGGAAGTAATCGTATCCTCCGGAGTATTTGGTGAGCTTACCGCCACTGACGTGTACGGTGGTCTCGGCGAGGTTGCGGATGAAGTGGACGTCGTGTGAGATGAATAGCAGGGTTCCCTTGTAGGAACGCATTGCCTGCACGAGCGCCTCGATGGAGAGGAGGTCCAAGTGAGTGGTTGGTTCATCCATGAGGAGGAGGTTCGGCGGATCCACGAGGAACTTCACCAGATTGAGGCGGGACTTCTCACCACCAGAGAGGACGCGGACTCGCTTGAGTACGTCGTTCTTACGGAAGAGGAATGAGCCAAGAATGGAGCGTGCTTCGTCTTCGCGGAGCTCAGGGTTGGAGGCGAGCACTTCGTCGAGCACGGTGTTTGAGTCATTGAGTGTGAGTGCACGGTGCTGTGAGAAGTAGCCGATCTTGGTTGCGTAGCCGGTTTCGACTTCACCTTTTTGCACGTCTTCAAAGCCTGCAATGATCTTCATGAGGGTGGATTTACCCGCACCGTTCGGCCCCACGAGAGCCACGCGATCGCCGCGTTCCACGATAAAGTCGGTCTTGTCGTAGATGATTTTGTCGCCGTAAGCCTTGTGCACGCCTTTGAGCTCGCAGAGGATTTGGTTTGAGCGTGGTGGCTCAGGGATGTTGAAGCGGAATACCTTGCGTGCTGCGATTGGCTTCACTAGCTCGCCTTTGAGCTTTTGAATCATCTTCATGCGCTCGTTCACCTGTGAGGCTTTGGAGCCAACATTGCGGAATTTATCGACGAATTCTTGGATGCGTTCGATTTCTTTCTGTTGGTTACGGTACTTCTGCACTTTCTGCTCGTAGCGCTTTTCACGTTCCTTTTCGAAGGCGGAGTAGTTGCCAGTGTAGGAGACGAATTTTTGTTCATCGATCTCGTAGACGGTTTCGATGATTTCGTCCATGAAGTCGCGATCGTGAGAAATCACGAGGAGTGCACCTGGGTAGTTCTGCAAGTAGCGCTGGAGCCAGATCAATGAGATGAGGTCGAGGTGGTTTGTTGGCTCATCGAGCATGAGGAGGTCTGGCTCTTGCACGAGAAGACGAGCGAGGTTGGCGCGCATGATCCAACCACCAGAGAATTCGTTGGCGGGCTTTTCCATTTGGTCTTGCTTGAAGCCAAGTCCGGAGAGAATTTTCTTTGCCTTGGGCTCTAATGAGTAGCCGTTATTGGCATCGAAGGTGTCCTGAGCTTCCGCGTAGGCGGGGTCGCTGGTGTTATCTGCAGCTTCGAGCTCGCGCATTGTCTTGATGGCGGTTGCCATTTCAGGAGTGATGCCGATGGCTAGCTCGAGGATTGTTTCCGCACCTGGGTCGCCAGATTCCTGAGCGAGGTAGCCGGTGATGGCGTACTCATCAATATCGGCTTCACCACTGTCGGATTCTTCTTGTCCTAGGATGATGCGGAAGAGAGTGGACTTACCAGCGCCGTTGGGTCCAACGAGAGCGACGCGCTCGCCCCAGTTGATGGTCATCTTCGCTTCTTCGAAGAGGGTGCGCCCACCGATGGTCTTGGTTAGGTTGCGGATTGTTAACATGCAGAAGAAGTGGAGTGATTGGGCGAAATTTTCAATACTAATCGTGTAATAGACGCTAGCTGATGTGGGAATTGCAGGATGTGCTTAGGTATTGCGAATCATGGGGCTACTCTGCGCTCGTTCCTTGTGCTAAATATCTTGTGACAAAGTGGAGGAAATTATTAGAAAAAATGTGCAGGGTTTCCTTGACGCCAATGGGTGATTGTGTTTTTCTCCGCCCGCAGCACGACTCGCTAGTTGTGAAATCAAAGCACCCGTAGCTCAATTGGATAGAGCATCTGACTACGAATCAGAAGGTTAGGGGTTCGACTCCCTTCGGGTGTATTTTCATTCTCAGGTGTGATTGATTGGCAAGATAGCGTGCGTTGAAAAAGCACCCGTAGCTCAATTGGATAGAGCATCTGACTACGAATCAGAAGGTTAGGGGTTCGACTCCCTTCGGGTGTATTTCAGCAATCCAAATTTAGGCGTCCAGTAGGACGCCATTTTTGTGCCCTGGATCTGGTGTTTTGGTTTGAGTTACTAAACCGGTTTGAACGACGGGGGGCTAAGTTGTTCACCTCGATATGTCGTGTCGTCCAGTGGCTTTGATGGTTCATGAAAATCGGCTCATGACGAGGCATGGGGGTTGTGTTACATTATGCGCTAGGATGCTTCACCGAATCTTAGTGCCATGGTACCATTTTAGATTGCGCCGTATGTTTCGCGGAAAAGATGCTAGGGGGAATCGCTGGAGTCATATCGAGCTGGGTCGTTGGGGCGAGGGAGTGGCGGCGGATTATGTGCGGGCGCATGGTGGGAAGTTACTTTACCGAAACTTTCGCGGGCCGCGTGGTGGGGAATTGGATTTGGTGCTCCGCGACGGCCAGCAGCTTTGCTTTGTGGAGGTGAAGACTCGGCGCAAGCGAGCGACTGGGCGGCCGATGGATGCTGTCACTGGTGAGAAGCAAGAGTTGATTGAGCGCGGGGGGAGGGCCTGGCTGCGTTTGCTTCGGGACCGAGATGTGATGTGGCGTTTTGATGTGGTGGAGGTCGAGCTCGTGGATGGGCAGCCTCCGATGGTTACTTGGGTGAAGAATGCTTTCTAGCCACATCCGCATTTGGAACTGTTGACGTTTATGATGCTTGAATAGAAGAGGGACTTATGGTTTAGATGCGGTCTATGGCAAAGCAATCAGAACCAGAGCACTACGAGTTTAAAGTAATGTTGTATGGCATTGAACCTGCAATTTGGCGTGAGGTTTCGATCCCTTCGAGTGCCACATTTTTGGGCATGCATCAGGTGATTCAAGCGGCCATGGGCTGGGAAGATAAGCATTTGCATGAATTTCGCCACGGCAAGGGCAAGCGTCTGACATCAGTGATTGCCTCTGTGGATGAGGATATTGTTCAGGGAGATGACTTTAAGGATGAGAATGAGCTCACGCTCCAGGAGTTTTTTGGCCGTAAGCGCTTTCCATTCCGCATGCTCTATCGTTATGATTTTCGTGAAGATTGGATTCATGAAATAGCATTCACGAAGAAGGTGGAAAATGATGCGATGAAGCCAGTATTGATTGATGGGACGAGGAATTGCCCGCCAGAAGATGCTGGTGGTGTTGAGGGGTATAAGGCTTGCATTGAGGGAGACTTAGAATGGCTGGATGACAGCTATGACCCAGGCCGCTTCGACAAAAAAGAAGCGGTGAAGCGCCTGAATAAGCTGAAGTTGTAAAGCACTTAGAGTTCGCGTACCCAGATGTTGCGAAACTCAATCGGGTCACCGTGCCACTGGAGCATGATCGGTGCTTTGACGGGGTGGTTTTTCGGGTATTCGGGGAGTCTGCGATGGGTGGAGGTACCGTGGAAGGCTTGGTTGTTATGGATTACCACGCCGTTGTGGATGACCGTGATGCGGGCTGGTGAGACGCACTGTTCACCTTCATAGACGGGCGCCTTAAAGCTGATGTCGTAGCTTTGCCATTCTCCTTGCGGGGTCGATGGGTTGACCAAAGGTGGGTATTGGCCGTATAACGCGCCGGCTTGACCGTCGGCGTAGGTCACATTGGTGTGGCTTTCCTGGACTTGTACTTCATAGCGTTGCATCAGGAAGACTCCGCTGTTGCCGCCTTTTTGGCCACTGACTTCTCGGCCTGCAGGCACGCGCCATTCGATGTGGAGTTGGCAGTCGCCGAAGCTTTGATTGGTGGAAAGATTGCCCGGTGATGCGATCATGATACCGTCTTTCACCACCCAGTTCTGGTTCCATGCGGCGGTGTCTGAGCCATTGAATAAGACGACGGCATCCGCTGGGGCGGCGGTGGTGACTGCACCGTTTGTAGCGACCTTCTTTGGGTGCGGGCGCGTGGCTTCATGCACGGCGTAGCCGCTCCACGGTTGCTTTGGGTTGTTGTTTTTTTGCTCGGGAGCAGCTGCGAGGATAGCAGCTGACGAGCTAAGGAATGCGAGACTGATGAGTGGAAGTTTCATGGGGTGTTGCAGTGGTTTGGATGCTTGGTAGGGTGGCTTGTTGTGCAGGATCGGATAGCAAGCCGTGGCTTTCTTGTTATGGGTACGAGGATAAACTTAAAATCTTCTACCCATAGGGGGACTTAGCTAATCTTCCAGATGAATTGCCGAAATTTGTACATCGGTGGCAGCAGCCACTTGGGCTTATGCTGCTAGCGGGTCACGCCGCGATCAGCAGACTCGAGAAACTCAACAAGCTGCTGAACATGTGGGTTGCTGGCGCATTCCGCGATTTTCAACTCGGCGAGTGATACCGCAAGGTTGGTGTTCTTTTTCAGGAAGATACGCTTGTAGGCTCGGCGGAGGTAGGCCAGGTCTTGCTCGCTGTATCCACGGCGTTGGAGGCCAACAAAATTGATGGATCGCACCGTGGCGGGTGAGCCATCGACGATGGTGAATGGCGGGACGTCTTGGACGATTTTTGTCATGCCACCGACGAGTGAATGGGCGCCGATACGGCAGAACTGGTGGACGCCCGCGAGGCCGGAGATAATGGCGTAGTCTTCCACCTCGACATGGCCACCGATGGTGGCGTTGTTCGAAAAGATGCAATGGTTGCCAACCTGGCAATCGTGAGCGACATGCGAGTAGGCTAGGAAATTGTTGTGATCACCGATGGTGGTGGGAGTTTCCTTGATTGTGGATCGGTGGATGGTGGTGTTTTCACGAAATGTGTTGTGACTGCCAATGATGAGGGCGGTAGCTTCGTTCTTAAACTTGAGGTCTTGAGTTTGCTGGCCAATAGCGGAAAATGGATAGAAAACATTCGATTCGCCGATGGTTGTGGTGCCATCGATGACGACGTGTGATTTGAGTTCACAATGGTCGCCAATGCTCACGTGATCACCAATGACACAATATGGGCCGATGGTGACGTTGTCGCCGATCGTGGCGCTGTCTGCAATGATGGCTGTTGGGTGAACCATAGAGTGAGTTAGTAGGAAATTGGTGAATCGAAAAAGGACAAAATGTTTAACGTAGCATCATGGAGGCTTTTTTGACGGCATTTACCAAGAGCTCGATCTCTTCGCTTGTGTTGTACACTGCGAAAGAGGCTCGTGTGGTGCCGGTGATGCCAAAGCGTTGCATCAGGGGCTGACAGCAATGGTGGCCAGTGCGGACGCCGACGCCCATTTGGTCAATCAAAGTGCCAAGGTCATAGTGGTGCACCCCTTCGATGGCGAAGGACACGACTGAGGCTTTGTTTGTAGCAGTGCCATAGAGGCGGAGCCCGTCGATATCTAGGAGTGCCTGAGTGGCTTGCTGGAGCAAGGAGTCCTCGTGTTGCGCAATGGTGTCGAGACCTAACTGGTCCATCCAATCGAGTGCTGCGGCCAGCGCAATGCCGCCTTCGATGTTGGGGGTGCCGGCCTCATACTTGAACGGGAGGTCATTGTAGGTGGTGTGCTCGAAGGTGACTTCCTTGATCATCTCGCCACCGCCGCGCCATGGTGGGAGCATTTCAAGTACTTCGCTACGGCCCCAGAGGATACCAATACCAGTGGGTGCGTAGGTTTTGTGTCCTGAGAAGGTGTAAAAGTCGCAGCCGAGGGCTTGCACATCAATGGCCATGTGTGGTGCTGATTGTGCGCCGTCGATGAGTGTGAGGGCGCCAAGTGCTTTGGCCTTGGTGATGAGTGCGTGAATCGGGTTGATGGTGCCTAGCGCGTTTGATACGTGGTTGACGGCTACCAGCTTGGTGCGTTCGGTGAGAAGTGAGTCGATCTCGCTGAGGTCCCACTCACCAGCATCGTTGATTGGAATGATGTCGAGCTGCGCTCCCGTTTTTTTGCAGAGCATTTGCCAGGGAACGATGTTGGAGTGGTGCTCTAGTGTGGAGATCAGGATGCGGTCACCTTGTTGGATTTTTCCTGAGTCGGCGAGGGTCGCGGCTACGAGGTTGATCGAGTCGGTGGTGCCTGAGGTGAAGATGACTTCGTGACTGGCTGGGGCATTGAGGTAGCGGGCAATGCGATCGCGTGCTTGTTCGTGGGCATCAGTGGCTTTACGCGAGAGGTAGTGCACACCGCGGTGGATGTTGGCATTGACCTCTTTGTAATATGTTTCAGAAGCCTCAAGAACGGCGAGTGGTTTTTGAACCGTGGCGGCATTGTCTAGGTAGACAAGTGGGCGTTGGTTGATCTGCTGATGCAGGATCGGGAATTGCGATCTGATGGCGTCGTTCATGATGCTTGGCGTGATGGTGCATTAGTCATCGTCGAAGATGTCGAGTGCGGCAAGCTTTTTGAGAGTGCTTGTGCCGATGACGAAGATGCCTTCTTGGTTACTTGCTTGTGCATAGAAGAAGGCGCTACTGCGTGATGATGTGGCGGGTGCGAGGAGCAAGGTGTATCGGGTGATATCGGCAGGATTGCCCTCATTGTCGTATTCTTGTACTGATATAGTAACCTCGAAATTGGCATTCGCCAATGCCTTGAGGGCATTTGGGTCCTGGGGACTGAGTCTCCGGAAGGCGGTAAGCTGGTGGCATTCATTGAGGAAGAACTTGGCGCGGTTCGGGTTGATTCGTTCGCTGACGTCGCGATCCCCTAGTTGGCCAGTGAAGCTATCTGCGATAAAGTCGTACTGTACTGAGAGTTTGGCTTTTCCGCGTTGCTGGGCGGTGAATTCTACGATGTCGATGACTGGGAGTGTCCAGATTGTTTTTGGTAGCCAGTTCCAGGTGCGATTGGGGATTTCGGCCACAAACTCTGAGCTGAGTTCCCAGACAACCGGGGAGCCTTGGAGGTTGGCATAATGTTGTGATGTCGGGGTGCCGTCATCCTCAGTGCCGTGTACGGTGCTGATGCGCAGACGGGTAGGAGCTTCGTGGAAGCTGAGGAAATCGATGATCATCTGTGGTTCGTCGAGCCCGTAGGGGCTGAAGTCGGTGGCAGCATCGCTGGAAAAGTCTTTGATTGGCATGCTCGTCACAACCTTCAGGAAGTCTGCTAAAGTTGATTCGTCGATGTCTTCTTCTGGCCGTCCTTGTCGTAGGAGTTTGAAGCGGCCCTTGGGTTCGCGAGCGACGATGACAGGCTCTGCATAGGACTGCGGGGAGCGAATGATGATGGAGCGGAGCTCGGCGCGTTGTTGGGCATCCCAATCGAGAATCGTACGTGAGCGCAGCGCGTTGATGGATTTGGGCAGCTGGGTGATGTAGTTGGAGGTGCTTTCCGTGGCAATGAGGGGCAAGACCATGACGACGGGGCGATTGCTGATGGTGGCGAAGCAGGTGGAAGCTGTCTGGGCTGCTTGGTAGATGGTGAGGACGACTTCTTCGTCGCTGGAGAAATTGCTGATTCCGATTTCTGTGACGCGTGGGTTCTCTGGGAGGGGGACGTCCTCAGGCTGGTGCAATGCGATGGCTTCGATCTTTGAGAGGTTGGTGAGGTAATCGACTACTGCTTGTTTGTCGGTGGCGAGCTCCAGCGGTTTGGTGATGCGCCAGGCGCTGGCGGTGTTTTCGCGCGCTAGGATGATGTCTGACTGGCTTTGATTGAGTCGGATTTCTTTGAGGTCTTGGAGGTTGAGTGCGAAGGCGCGCGGGTCACGGAATTTAGCGAGTTGTTCGTCGAAGAGGTTGCTGAGGTTTTCGCTGGGGTCGGAGCACAGGTAGATGTGATCGCTAAGGCCGGGCTGATGCGGGCGGATGTAGATCGAGGGGAGGAATTTTTCCTCATCTTCCTCATCTTGATGAAGCCACGCGGAGGATTTGCCAATGCTGAAGCTGGTGATGGTGTTTCCAGTGCTGTCGCTGAGCGTGACTTTGATGGTGTCATCCGAGAAGCCCAGAGCTTTGAGGTCCTTTTGGGTGGATGGCATCGAGTCGATGACTTCGGTGGTGAGGGCGAAGCGTAGTAGCTTGTCGATGACCATGGGGCCGTCGGCACGGTCTTGCCATGGGCTGGAACCAAACCAGAGGCCATTGCTGGGGTCGAAGTCGAACTGGAAGTTTGGGATTTCACTGCCAGTGATAGAGATTTGGGTGGTGGTTTGGACTTTGCTGGGGAAGAGTCGTTGTCCATTGGGCACACTTGCTTCGCTTGCAAAGTAGGCGCTGGGGCTGTCGATGCGGCCAAGCTGCACAAGGCTGATCGTGGCGAGAGCCACGGTGATCAGGATCAGAAAGATGGTGGCGATGGTCTTCAATGGGCCGTAGTGCGTGGTGTTAGTTTCTGCGGCTATTCCAGAAGATCAAGGCAATCAAGAGGAGTCCAAAGGGAAGGTAGATGAGAGTGATCTGGTCGATGAGTGACTTGTTCTTTGGCTCGATGGTGATTTTTTGGCGCATCACAGATTTTGGCGGGACGCCGATCAGGGCTTGGCGGCCAGCCAGCCAGTTGATACTGGAGTTGAGGAATTGGTTGATTTCCTCACGATCGTTCTCTGGGCGGAGGAAGTCTGTATTGCCAATCACGATCATGCGTGAGGTGAGAGGTGCCGTGGTGTCGTTATTTTCTAGCCCTCGTACCACGGCGCCTGAGATGAATGCAGGGGTGGGATTGGCGGCGCCTTCGATGATGCCTTGGTCTTCACGTGGGTCGAAGTTTGGGTTGGGCTCGGTGTAGCGGCTTTCGCCCCACCAGCCGTCGGCAGCTTGGACGAGTGGGAAGGGATTGATGTTGCGGATTGCGAGGCGGTCGTTGTTGTTTTGTATTTCGAGTCCCATGCTCGGGCCGTCAAATCTGGTAGATTGATGGGCTAGACCGATGGTGGCTTCTGGGCCCTGAGTGAAAAAGGCGCGGGCTGCGGTGAGTGTTTTGCCGAGTGGGTTGGTGCTGAGGATGCGGTTGTCGAGTGGGGTGATGCCGTATTCACGGAGGAAGCGCTTCAGATTTTTGAGTTTGGCATTGGGGTCCAAAGTGATGAAAATGCTAGCGGAATTGCGGTCCCAGTACTCGTTGAGTACGGCGATCTCTTGTTTATCAAAATCAAAGGCAGGGCCAATGATGGCAAGCCCCTCAGCATCGTCGGGAATCTTTTTGATGCTTGAGATTTGAATGGGGAGGAGCTCGATGTTTTGCTCATTGAGCATGCGTTGGAAGTTTTTCCATGCTGGAGTGCCTTTGGTTTGTTCGTCGATACGTGCTTTGTCGACGATGAAGTAGAACTTACGTGGCGTGCCTTCGACCGCGCTCACGAGACTGGTGGTGATGACTGCTTCGTCATTCCAGCTTGAGATGTAGTGCTTGTTGAAGCGATCCACTTCTTCTGTGAAGAGTGCGTCTACTGGGAAGCTGCGGATGTGTTTGACGAGGTCGCTTCCCTCATCGCCTTCGAGCGAGTCACGGGCATCGATCAGGATGCTTTCTGTGGCGATCTTGCGCTGGTAGGTTGTGCTGAATTCGAGTAAGCGATCGCGGTCGTGGAGCGGGTCGATGTGTTCTACGACGATCGCATTGTTGGATTGGCGGCGGTAGTTCTCCAGCTGAGCCTTGATACGTAGGTAGTAGGGGGAGCTTTGTTTGACCACAGCAACGATTTTGATCGGCTGTGAGCGTTCTTTGACCGCTGGGCTTTGTAGGTACTGGATGCTTGTCTCAGCGAGGCTGAAGTCGGTGTGGCGCGAGAGGTCGAAGCGCTTGTGATTGGTGCAGGATAGAAAGTTCAAGAGCACCACAGCCAAAAACGCGAGAGCCACCTGAAAAATGGCCGCGCTGCCGAGGCTGAAGCGGTTGATGGTCTTTGCTTTACTAGATTCGCCAGTGTCAGACATGGTGGTAGAGGGTCGTGAGTCGCCTTAGTACTTCCAGCGGCGGAAGTCGACAATGTGGTGTGTCACGAGCAAGGTAAGCAGGCTCATGCTTAGGTAGAAACAAATCGGGCGTAGGTCGATGAGTCCGCGTGAGAAGTAGGCGATGTGCTCGTGCACAGAGATGTAGTGGAAGACCACGGCGCCTTGGAAGCTATCGCCAGCGATACTGGGGATGAGCCCCATGAAGACGATGAAGATGAGGCTGCCGAAGGTGATGATGGCTGCGATGATTTGGCTGGATGTCAGCGCAGAGGCTAGAATGCCGATTGCGGTGAAGAAGGCGCCAGCTAGGGTGAGAATGCCCAGCGCTCCTACGGTTTCAGAGAGCGTGACAGGGGGGAGGGCTCCAGTGACCCAGGTGAATACTTTGAGGTGTAGGATAAGAGGCAGCCAGAGAACGAGATAAAATGTGTAACTGGAAAGGTACTTTGAGAAAACGACCTGCCAAGTGGTGACTGGTGCCGTCATCAAAGACTCTAGGGTGCCGCTGCGTTCCTCTTCAGCAAATTGCTTCATCGTGATGAGCGGGAAGATGAAAATGAAGTAGAACCAAAAAATGGGAGTGGATAGGCACGAGAATAGCAGGTTCACCTGGACAGGTGATTTCTCATATTGCTCAAGTACCGATGTGAGCGAGAAACCTTGCAACAAGACAATAAATGCCAAAACAATCCATCCGAAGGGCGTGCCTAGGAAGTGTTTGAGTTCTTTCTTGTAGAGGATGAATAAGGTGCGCATAGGATGAGCTTGGCCACTGTGGTACTGGGAAACTGATAGTAATCCAAGTGCTAAAATGAGCGGATTTCATTTGCTCATTTCGTAGAAACAAAAAAGGCATCCTTCGAGAGAAGGATGCCGTAAATCGTTGACCTGATGTCAGGGTTGCTTATGCGTTGGCTGCGTTGCGAGCCTCACGAGCTGCCAGAGCTGCTGCGTCTTGTGTTGGGCTTGTGTAGCGGAAACGCTGGCGGTTACGCTTAGAAGCGGAACGAGCTTTGCGCTGTGCACGCTGAACGGTTGTTTCGAATGCGCGACGGCGGCGCATTTCTTCGAGGATGCCCTCGTTGTCGAGCATTGTCTTGAGACGCTTGAGAGCGCGATCTACTGGCTCACCTTTGTTGATTGATACTCCACGCATGGTTTGTAAAAAAGAATGTGTTGTTAATAAAACAGGTCGGGCGCGGACGCTACGCAGGAATTACTCAGCTGTCAAGCTTGTGAGGGAAAAAATGTTGCTTGTATGGTGATGGGGATTGGCGGGGAGGAGACCGGCGGTGCTTAAGTCGTTGAGGGGCCTTGTGATCGAAAGGTGTGAAGCTTGTTCGACTATAGACATTGCAACTGATCGCGCTTGCCGTGGTGACCTAGGGTTTTGTATGGATGAGCCTGACATGAATAGTGGATGGATTTGCATGGTGACAGCTGTGGGGGCGATGGCCTCAGAAGTATCGTGGAAAAAACACACGGTGATGGACGGTGGGATGTGCCTGACGGCAGTGGCGCTCGATGCGAATGAAGATGGTCTTCAGGATGTGATAGCTGGTGTGGCGGGCAAGGTGGTCTTGTTGCTTGCCCCAGATTGGAAGCCCTTGGTGATTCATCAGCTGAAGGCAACGAACATGCGTTGTATTCACAGCGCGGTGCTTGATGTGGATGGCGACGGTGACCTCGACTGGGCTGGCTCGGATGCGCACGACCATCCGTTTTGGCTGGAGAACCCAGGGGCTGGGGCGCTGAGTGCCAAGCCTTGGGAGATGCGTATGATCGACCACGAGATCACTGGCATCCATTGCTTGCTGGCCAGCGATATCGATAACGATGGAAAGCAGGACCTGGTGATCAACAATTTTGAACCCGAGCAAGGGCTCAAAGGATCTATGGCATGGTTCAAGGTGCCAGAGAAGCCTCACCTGGCGCCGCAGTGGCATCGCTTCGTCTTTGCCGACCAGGATGCTTTTGGTGGTTCGCACTACATGGGGGCTGCCGATGTGGACGGCGATGGGTGGAAGGAAATTGCGGTGGGCGCTAAGGGGGATCCCTTCAAAGGGGGTAATTGGTTTGCCTTTTGGACTAACCCCGGAGCGGATGGCGTGCAGGGCGCGTGGAGGAAGACGCTCTTAGCTGAAGAGCAACTCGCTGCCACCAATATCGTGCCGGCCGACCTCAATGGCGATGGAAAGGTCGACTGGGTGGCATCGCGTGGGCACTCGGCTGGGGTGTTGTGGTTTGAGAATCCAGCCTGGACGTTGCATGTGATCGATCCGGGTATTGAAGATCCACACAGTCTTGATGTGGGGGACTTCGACAATGATGGTGATCTTGATGTTGCCAGCTGTGGCTACGGGAATAAGTCGCTGCGCTGGTACGAAAATGATGGAACTGCCCAGTTCGCCATCCACGAAATTGACTCCGATCAAGAAAGCTACGACCTCCGCTCGATTGATATGGACGGAGATGGTGATCTCGACTTGCTCAATGCAGGCAGAGCCAGCAAGAATGTGGTTTGGTACGAGAACCTAGGTGGAGCGAAGTGATGCGGATGTGATTCACCTTTTGATCCTCCGCTTGTGGTTGTGTCTTTTGTTTTTGTCTCGGTTGTTTAAACCAAAAAGGCCGTCCTGGTTAAGGACGGCCTTTTTGGTTTAAAAGTACGCAGACTGGGACTCGAACCCAGGACCAATTGGTTAAAAGCCAACTGCTCTACCAACTGAGCTATCTGCGCATTTGTTGGTGATTGGTGCTCCTTTCGGTGCGGGCAGAGACATACGCTGGTAGCTGGTGGCTGACAAGAAGAAACTTCGAGTTTTTTTAGATTTTTTCTATCGTCCCGGTGAGGGAATCGACTGTGCTGTTTGCTAATCGATTGTGGATCACTGGGTTTTGCCTCGGGGCTAGAATGACTTGCGAAGGTGGCTGGGCAAGATGCCAAGTTGGTCGCGATATTTGGCGATCGTGCGTCTGGCGATTTTCACTCCTTGTTCCTTGAGAGTTTTTTCAATTGCCGAATCCGAGAGTGGTTTTTTCGGGGATTCTTCGGCAATCATCTTTTGGATGGTGTCGCGAATTCCTGTGTTGGAGACCTGCTGGCCGGACTCCGTGGTGTAGCCGCTGGTGAAGAATGAGCGGAGTTCGATAAGCCCGTGTGGAGTTTGGATGTATTTAGCCGCGACGGCGCGTGAGATTGTGGCTGGGTGCACTTCGATTGCCTCAGCCACTTCATTCATGGTCATCGGCCTGAGTGCTTTCATCCCCTGAAGGAGGAAGTCGCTCTGGCGCAGGATGAGTTGCTGCGCGAGCTTGTAGAGGGTGTCTTGGCGTTGAGAAAGTGAGCGGATCAGGATTTTGCCGTCGCGGATTTGGTCGCGCAGATACTGACGTGCTGACGAGTCGTCGGTGCTCGTCATGAGGTCCTTATAGGCATTGCTGATCGAGATGTCTGGGATGTTTGCGTTGGTGAGCTGGATCGCCCACTCGTGGCTGGCGTCACGGTAAATGATGATGTCTGGTGTGATGTGCGGGTTTGAGGTGGGATCAAACTCCGCGCCAGGATCTGGGGTGAGGGTAGCGATGGTGTGTGATGCTTCGTGGATGGCGTCAATATTCACTCCTAGCGCTTTGGCTATCTCGGGGAAGCGTTTGCGGGCGAAGGCGTCGAGGTGTTCGCTGACGATGCGGTATTCGAGGCTGCCGAGGAGATCACGTTTGGCGAGTTGAATCATCAATGATTCTTGGAGGTCATTGGCGGCGACGCCCGGTGGGTCAAAGTTCTGCAATGCGACTTGAGCGCGCTCTGCCTCTTCGAGGGTGAAGTCGCTGGAGAGGGCGATGTCCTGAAGCGAGGTTTCCATGAAGCCGCGATCATTGATGTAGCCAATGAGTACGGTGGCTACTTGCTTGAGCTTGTCTGGGTGTTCGCTGTGAGCGAGTTGGCTCAGGAGGTGTTGCTGTAGGGTTTCTGGCGCGACGATCGAATTGTAGAGGTGGTCGCGTTTTTCCTGGTCATCAATGCCATCATTGGTGCTTCGGCGTTCCGTGATTTGGAGTTCGCGGAAGTCATCGTCGAGGTCTGAAAGAGTCTCCATGTCGTGCTCCGCATCAGCCTCACGGAAGTCGTCGAGCTGTTCATCGTTTTGGTCAATTTCCAACACTGGGTTGGTGACGATGGCTTGTTGGAGGATTTGTCCTAGTTCGAGTGAGTTGGCCTGGAGTACCTCAAGACTCTGCCGCATTTGCGGTGAGAGTATCTGAGATTGGCTCAGATTTTGGTGGAGATCGATGGCGGCCATGTTGTGCTAGGATATCATTGCTGTGCGCTAGCTTTTCGCGCATAACAATGCTTTAGCATAGATCGATCGATCCGCCCAATGAAATCGTTAGCAGTTTTTATACCAATGTTTAAATTCGTGTGAAACGTGGGTATGATTTCTTGTTTGAATCTGTATTACTTGGCGAATATTTTTGACGCCTAAAGTAATCAACGATATGAATATTTCGTCATGGCGCTAGTGCCAGTTAGACAAGATATTAAATTGGAGAGTGTTGCCTTCCTGGTGGTAGCCGCGGTTTTCAAAACCGTTGAGGGGCTGTTATGGTCCTTGGTTGGTTCGATTCCTTCCCTCTCCGCTTTATTTATAAGGGTTTGCGGGTGTGTGTATTCAAAATGTATTTACTACTTCAATCGAGGGTGAGTGGAGAGTGGTGCAGTGGTCGAGACGTTGGTTAGTGACGTTGTTTGTACCAGAGTGAGGTGTCTGGGTGTAGAAGGTGCTTGAGCTCGAGTGAATCTAGCTTGAATTTCTGAATGATGTGTTCGAGCAGGATGATCGAGGCGGCGGCGTCGTAGAGTGCGTCGTGCCAGCTTTTTTGGGGTACGAGCTGTGAGACTTTCTCGCTGAGTTCGAGCATTTCGCAGAGCTCACCAAGCGAGTGGCTCGGCGCGTCAGGAAATGCCGATCGAGCTAGCTGGAGGGTGTCGATCCAGGGGCCAAAGCCGTGGCCTGGGAAGGCGTGGAGGAAGCGTTTTTCCGTGCCGTGGCCGTGGGCGACGACGGCCGCGCCTTTGAGTCGGCGTTTGATGCTGGGCCAAAGTTGGAAGAATTTGGGGGCGTCTTTGAGGTCTTGGTGTGTGATGCCGTGGACTTTTTGCGCTGCCCAGGTGATGTCTTGGTCGGTGTGGATGTAGGACATCCAAGTGTCTGAGCACCCTAAGTTTTGCTGCCAAGTGCAGGTACCGATCTGCACTGGAGCGTCGGTTTTGCCTGGCGCGGTACCGGCAGATTCAAAATCAATGGCGGTGAAGGTGGTGTTGGCGATCAGCATGGCTGGCATAGTTTTGGCACAAAGCGCTGGGGCTGGCTATCATGAATTGGTGGTGAGCTCGGCGGGTGATGAGCTCTCGGTGGTAGCTGGTTGCGTGTTGGTTGATTCTTTGGGTGAATGGCCACATTTCTCACTTGCAAGTTGTGCGAGGCTACGCATTCTCAAGGCCGTGAACCATTTGCCTGTTAAACCTGAACTTGAGGAATTTTGCAGTCTCGCCGAGCGCGGGAATGTGGTTCCTGTTTATGCGCAACTTGCAGCGGATTTTGAGACTCCTGTATCGGCCTACTTGAAGGTAGCTGATGAGAAGGGTGCATTTCTGTTGGAGAGTGCTGAGAGTACAGATGCGGGTGGTCGTTACTCCTTTGTAGGGAGCGATCCTCGAGCTGTGTACACCGCGTATGGAAAACAGATCGAGTGGCGGATGGGCAATGAGACACAATTTATCACTGCAGAAGAGGATGTGCTGGCGGAGCTAGAAAAGCTCATGGCTCCGTACAAACCAGTCCAGCACGGCGACCTTCCACCATTCTACGGTGGCATGGTCGGTTACCTTGGCTACGATGCGGTGCAGCAATTTGAGCCGACCATTGTTGAGCAACCAGAAGATTCGTTGGATCTCCCAGATGCGGTGTTTATGCTCACTGACACGGTGCTTGTTTTCGATCACAAACTACGACGCTTGTTGGTGATTGCGAATGCCTTGCTCAGCGACTACGACTCTGCGGCGGCTGCGCACGCGGCAGCGGTGGCGAAGATTGAAGCTTGGTTGGCAAAGCTGGACGAGCAGGTGCACGTGGCTCCATTGAATGGGCTCACTGAGTATCCTGAGCCAGAGATCAAGAGCAATACGACTCAAGAAGAATTTGAGCAGATGGTGCGCGACGCCAAGGAATACATCGCCGCTGGTGATGCTTTCCAGATTGTGCCGAGTCAGCGGTTTGAGGCTGATTACCAAGGTAGCACGGTGGATCTCTACCGCGCGCTGCGCCATGTGAATCCATCACCCTACATGTTTATCCTTCAGCTTGATGGGTTTGCCCTGGTGGGGAGTTCTCCAGAAGTGCATGTGCGTTCCATCAATGGTCGCATCGACATTCGTCCGATTGCGGGTACCCGCTGGAGAGGGAAGTCAGCTGAGGAAGATGATGCTCTTGCGGCTGATCTGCTGGCTGATGCTAAGGAATGTTCTGAGCATTTGATGTTGGTGGATCTTGCACGGAACGATGTGGGGCGTATTGCGAAGAAGGCGAGTGTCACGGTGGATGATTTCATGATTGTGGAGCGCTACAGCCACGTGATGCATATTGTGTCTAACGTACATGGCGAATTGGCAGAGGGCCACAGCGCCTACGATGTGCTACGCTCTACCTTCCCTGCGGGGACCGTGAGTGGTGCGCCGAAAATTCGTGCGATGCAAATCATCAATAGCTTGGAGAAGAACAAGCGGTCTACCTATTCTGGAGCGGTTGGGTACTTTGGTTGGGATGGGAGTCACGACAGCTGTATCACGCTGCGCACCTGTTTGCTAAAGGACGAGAAAGCATACGTTCAGGCTGGAGCAGGCGTGGTAGCGGATTCCAACCCTACCTACGAGTACGAGGAGACTCGGAATAAAGCGACGGGCATGCTGCGTGCTGTTGAACTCGCTAAAACCATTTCAAGCAACGCATAACGCGGAGAGATTCAGACATGCTTTTAGTTATCGATAATTACGACTCATTCACCTACAACCTCGTGCAGTATTTTGGCGAGTTGGGGCAGGAAATGAAGGTGGTGCGCAACGACCAGATCACCATTGAGGAGATCGAGGAACTGGCGCCAAGCCACATTTGTATTTCCCCGGGGCCATGCACGCCGACTGAGGCGGGGGTCAGCTGTGCGGTGATCGAGCACTTTGCTGGCAAGATTCCAATCTTTGGGGTCTGTCTTGGCCACCAGAGTATTGGCCAAGTCTTTGGTGGGGATGTGGTGCGTGCTGAGAAGTTGATGCATGGCAAGACCTCACCGATCCAACACCAAGGGATGAGTGTCTTTGATGGTCTACCAAGCCCGTTCACTGCGACTCGCTACCATTCATTGGTGGTGAAGCGCGATACGCTACCGGATTGTCTAGAGATCACTGCTGAGACGGCAGATGGCGTGATCATGGGGCTACGACACAAGGAATTCGAAGTGCATGGTGTGCAGTTCCACCCTGAGTCGATTCTCACCGAGCACGGCCGCGAGATGCTGTCGAATTTTCTCAAACTTTAGTGACTGGATTGGCGCGTGAATTACGATGATGCGATAGCGAGTTTGCCCCACGCGGGTCTGCGCGACGGGCAATCTTGGTTATTTTCACCCAAGCCATTTTCCTTGAGCAAGCGTGAGCTGCGAAAGATCAAGTCGTTGGGTCATGTGTTGTCCCAATTTCAGCGTGCTAGCGATAGTTTGTACCAGCGTTCAAAGCGTGGATCGGTAGCGCCGTGGGTGGCGCAATTGCTTGACGCAGGGAAGCCAGAATGGATGCTGCAGCAACAGTCTGCGCCTGAGTTTCAGGAGTTGCGCCCGCGCGTGATTCGGCCCGACCTCATCCTCACGGACGATGGCTTTGCGCTGACTGAGCTCGACTCGGTGCCCGGTGGTATGGGGATCACGACTTGGCTGAGTCAGCTGTACACGGAGCATGGATTTGATGTGGTGGGCGGCCGCGATGGCATGCCTGAGGGCTTCAAGAAGCTCATGCCTGAGGGGGGGCGGATTTTGGTTTCTGAGGAATCCGCTGACTACCGTCCGGAGATGGAGTGGCTGGCCTCGCAACTTGGTGAAGGGTTTCGCGTGGAGACAGCGGAGACTGCAGTCCCGGATGGTTCAGATGCCTATCGTTTTTTCGAGTGGTTCGATTGGGAGAATATTTCAGCGGCTAAGGATTGGGCAGCTCAAGCGAACCTGACCTCTCCGTGTAAGCCGCATTTGGAAGAGAAGCTCTGGCTTGCCCTCTTGTGGTCTCCAGCGTTGCGGCCGCTGTGGGAGGGGATGATGCGACATAGCCATCTCAATGCGGTGCGCGATGTGGTGCCATTTTCTTGGGTGATCGATCCACAGCCATTACCACCACACGCGGCACTCCCACGACTGGATGTGCACTCATGGGATGAGGTGGCTCAATTGAGCCAAAAGCAACGTGAACTTGTGGTGAAGATCAGTGGCTTCAGCGAGTTGGCTTGGGGCTCGAAGAGCGTGGCCATTGGCCACGACATGTCGAAAGACGATTGGCAGGAAACGATTGATACGGCACTCGAACAGCATGGCTCGCAGCCGTGGTTGATGCAGGAGTTTCACGCTGGGCGCGTGGTTGAGCACCCGTACTTTGATGCCGAGACCGGGGAGGTGAAGTTGATGCAGGGTCGCGTGCGTCTCTGCCCGTATTACTTCACAGACCGATCAGGGTATACCGAGCTCTCGGGGATATTGGCTACGATCGTGCCGTCTGATAAAAAGAAAATACACGGCATGAAGGACGGAATCCTGGTGCCGTGTATGCTGGAAGAATGAGGGCTGCTAGAGCCTCATGGTGTGCCGAGTTACTTCTATTGGCCCACTCCAGACGGGCTGTCTAGCTTGTCTTCCAATCGTTCTGCATTTTTCGCTGCAGCCGGTGTCGGTGCTGGCCATTCTTCGAATGTCTTGAGGTGTTTTTGGACGATCATTTGTGCTGGCCCGAATGCCCACATTTTTTTGCCCATCCATTCGATGTACATGCCGGATTCGTCAGCAGCTCTTTCGAGTGGGTCTTGGCGGAGGTTGAACAAGAGTGGGGCGGTAAGTTCTTCCTTGGCGCCTGACCAACCTTCATTTTGCACGATGAAATGTGCTTTCCAGTCGCCGTATCGTACCGCCTGCAAGGTAGTGCGTTCGTAGTAGAGGATCTCTTTTCTGTTGGAGGGGCCCTGGCCTGTGAGCATTGGGATTTGGTTGTAGCCATCGAGGTGGGCTTTGTGACCTTTGTATCCAGTGAGTAATTGTGCTTTTAGATCCTCTGGGCCACCGGCTGCATTGACGAGTGTGGGGAGTAGATCCATGGCGTCGATGATGCCATTGTTGATGGATCCAGCTTCCACCTTTTCAGGCCAACGAAGCAGCATGGGCGCGCGCACTCCGCCTTCCCAGGTGGTGCCTTTCTCACTGCGGAATGGGGTCATGCCACCATCTGGCCAGGTGAGGATTTCTGGGCCATTGTCCGCAGAGAAAATCACGATGGTATTGTCTGCGACCCCGAGCTTGTCGAGCTCATCCAGAACTTCACCGACGTGGTCATCGAGGTCACGCATGACGACTTCTTGGAGCCCTTGGCCATCCTTGCCAAGCATGGCTTTGTACTTTGGAGAAAGGTGGGTCCAGACGTGCGCTCTGGATGGGCAGTGCCAGACAAAGAACGGCGTCTTTTGTTCCACGGAATCGCGGATGAATTTGAGGGTGTGCTTGTTGACTTCGTCGTCGACTGTCTGCATCCGCTTGGGGGGAAGTGGGCCATCGTCTTCGATTTTCTGGGTGCCATCACCAGTTGCCCAACAATGAACCACGTTGCGTGGGGCGAAGCGCTTGGCCTCTTCTGTTTTCGGGAATTCTGGGTCAGAGGTGTATTCCATGGCGTTGAGGTGGTAGAGCCATCCCCAGAACTCATCGAAGCCATGCATTGTTGGGAGAAATTCATCACGGTCACCCAAGTGGTTTTTGCCAAACTGTCCTGTGCGGTAACCGAGCTCGCGGAGTAACTCCGGGAGGGTGGGGGTATCGGGGCTCAGGCCTATTGGGGCGCCCGGTAGGCCGACGGTGTGCATGCCAGTACGGACGGGAAACTGACCCGTGAGCATCGCCGAGCGGCCAGCTGTGCAGGTAGGTTGCGCATAGTAGTCGGTGAATAACATGCCCTCCTTGGCTAATCGGTCAATGTTAGGGGTCTTACTGCTCATCAAGCCACGGTGGTAGGCTCCGATGTTGAGTAAGCCAACGTCATCGGTGAGAATGATGAGAATATTGGGGGGAGGGGTCTCGGTCTTGGCTGAAGTGCTTAGGGCCGATGCCACAATGAGCAGGAGAGGGAGTAGGAGTTTCATAAGCAATGGGTTTGATGGTGTGAGTCGCAGAGATGCGAAACTAACAACTGTCAATATAGTCTCAATGATTGGAGTCTGGCAATCATGAATTGAACCCGTGTTCGCTGCTGCGTGCCGGCAGCAAAAAAGCCTCCGCTTCGTTGGAAGCGGAGGCTGTGTGTCGCTGAATGAGTTTGGTGTGTTCGGGCAAGCCCTGTGGGCTTATGGCTCGATGATGGCGTAGTCGCCATCGGGGCGTCTGTACACGATCTGCAGGACATTGCGTCTGGCATTGGTGTAGACGAGGAATGGGCGATCAGAGAGCTCGAGCTCCATGATGGCTTCTTCCTTAAAGAGCACCTTGAGTTTGGCAGCTTCTCTGTGGATGATGAATGGTTCTGGATCTTCGGTAGTTTCTGCCGGAAGTGTGTCCAGAATATCCTGTGAGAATACTTTGACGTCGAGGTGTTTGATGGTGTCTTCAGGCTTGGTTCTGTATTTTTTCAGGAGCCTGGTTTTATGTTTCCGCATTCTACGCGCAATCTTGGAGATTGTGGCGTCGATGGCTGCGTACATGTCTTGATCTTCAGTCGAAGCGTCGATGGTGATGTGATTGGCGCAGAAGAGGATGATCTCTGCGACATGGCGGTTCTTTTTGACGTCTAGAACGGCCCTCGCTTCTATAATTTTGGGGTAATCCAGATGCAGGGTTCCGATCTTCTTTTCAACGAATTCGCGAATCGAATCAGTAATTGTCTCATGACGAACTACAATATTGATCGGTGGGTTTACATTTTGTGTTTGCATCGTATTTATTGGGTCCTTTCGTTTGGTTTTGGTTTTTGCTGAGATCAGATCGTAAAGTCATCACCAAGATAATGCTTCTTGGCGAGTGGGTCATTGGCGATCTGGTCAGCAGTGCCCTCGATAATCGTTTGACCATCGTCCATAACATAGGCGTGATCTACGATCTTGAGAGTCTCGCGCACGTGATGGTCAGTGATGAGGATGGAAAGACCATCTTCGTCACGTAGTTCACGTACGATGGTGTGGATTGCTTCCACGGCTTTTGGGTCGACGCCCGCGAACGGTTCATCGAGCATCAGGATTTTAGGATCGCTGCAAAGGCTGCGGGCGATCGTGAGTCGGCGTTTTTCTCCGCCTGAGAGGGTCATGGCGAGGGAGTCGCGCAGCTTGGTAATACGGAAGCGCTCCATCAATTGTTCGGCACGTTCGAGGCGCGCTTTGCGCTTGAGGTCGCGGCGTGTCTCTAGCACGGAAAGGAGGTTCTCTTGGACGGTCATTTTGCGGAAGATTGCTTCTTCCTGCGGCAAGTAGCCCATGCCAATCTGAGCACGTCTGTGCATGGGCATTTTGGTGATTTCTTTGCCGGCGAAGGATACGATGCCGTCATTTGGCGGGACGAGGCCCGCGATCATGTAGAAGGTGGTGGTTTTTCCTGCACCATTGGGGCCGAGGAGACCGACGATTTCTCCATCGCTCACATACATACTGACACCATTCACGACCGCACGGCCGTTGTAGACCTTCTTTAAGTTCTCAGCACGGAGGATCACGCGATCTCCGGTACGCATGCTGAGCGTCGTGTCTTGGCTTCCCTTGCTTGTTGAGTGTGAACTCGTGATTTGGGTCTGCATTGTGTTCAGTGTGCTATTAATCTTGTAGCTCGTCTAGGTTGGTTTTCACTTCATGCTTGCCGTGCATACGAACACTCATGTCAGGTAACAATTTAATATACCCAGAATTTGAAAGAATGCGAGCAATAGTGTCACCTTGTTGGACAAAACTTTGGTTCCCTTTGAGGATGACAATTCCGGTGGTGGCGTCGTATGTGGCGATAGGTGCCTGAGCGAGAATAGGTTTGCCTTCGCTGTCGACGGCGTTGATGACGACGTCGCCAATGGCGATGGCTTTGTGTAATTGTTTGAAGCGAGACATATTTTGGGTCTCTGGGGTGACCATCGAGTCGGGGTTCTCGGTATTTGGTTTGATGTAGCTGGTGCCGTCATCTGCCTGGAGGATGAGTTTGAGCTCATCTGAGCAGGTCAACTTGTAGATCGGGTGGGTGACCACGACATTTTTTTGATAAATGGCGATGCCATTGAAGGCGTCGAAGTACATGCCGTCGTCGCAGTTGATTTGCACTGGGGTGGATGCATTGTTGCGAGCGACGAGAGTTTCTGGTTCTTGGGTGACTTCGGTGCTTTGCTGGGTGGCATTGACGAGGGTGCTTTGGTGGTCTTGCTTGCGAGCGTCTAGGGCATTGCTTTGCTTGAGAGTGTCAGCATTTTCAGAACGAGCTTGGGAATCGACGACCTCAATTTGAGCTTCTGAGCTTTGAGCGAGTTGGTCGATTTCTTGGAGTTCTTCGGCCGTGAGCAGTGCTGGGATGGTGGATGCGACGGTGGCGGCTACGAGTGAGGCTTTCTTGGCGGATGGGCTCATGGTCTCATGGGTTGCTTTGGTGGAGCTTGGGGCCTGTTGGGGCTCATTGCTAGGTGTGGCTGCCGAGGGCTGCGTGGCTGGTTCGGTAGCGGGTTCGGTGTAGAAAATCGATTGGGTGTTGCCGAGTAGCAGGCCGTAGCGTTCGGTGCTATCGAGCAGGAGCCCCTGTGCTGCAATGTCGTATTGCTTGGCGTGAATGCGCAAGTTTTGGTTGCTGTGCACGAGGCCGCTTGTCTCAAAATACAGCGCGGTATTGAGGTGGATCTTGGTGGGGAAGTCGACCTTGGTGTAGAAGGTGAGGTCGACATCGAAGCCGCGCATGCGTTGTTGTTCGAGGATGTTGACCTGATAGGCCTCGAATAAGGAGGTCTTTTGGTAGTCTTTGTCGAAGCGCGGGACGGTGACACCGTGGAGGCTGCTGCCGACGGGGAGCACCTTCATGGCGGGGACGGTGCTCTGAGTTCCGTCGTCCTGAGCTTGCAGGGCGCTAAGGCCGGAGAAGCATAGGCTCAATCCTAGAGTGGTGACGACAGAACGAGGCATTTGGAGGAGTGTGAGAAGTCCAGCCCCGCATGGTTGCGGGGCGTGTGCCAGCCTAGCCATGGGCCGCTTGGTGCACGGCGTTCAGCTTGGTGAGGACCGCTTCGATTTCGTCGAGCGGGATTTGGTTCGGCCCATCAGAGAGTGCTTCTGCGGGGTTGGAGTGAACTTCCATGAAGACTCCGTCGACACCCGTCGCCACTGCGGCACGGGCGAGTACAGGGGCGAGCACGCCGTCGCCACCGGTGGCGCCGCCGAGGCCGCCTGGGCGCTGCACGGAGTGCGTGGCATCGAAGATCACTCGGATGCCTTCTTCCTTCATCCAGTAGAGTGATCGCATGTCTGCTACGAGGTTGTTGTATCCGAAGGAGACACCGCGCTCGGTGAGGTAGTAGTCATCACAGCCAAAGCCTTGCATTTTTTTGGCGATGTTGACGGTGTCCCATGGTGCGAGGAATTGGCCTTTCTTGACGTTTACCGAGCGTCCAGTTTTGGCGCACGCTTCGAGCAGGTCAGTTTGGCGGCAGAGGAAGGCTGGGATTTGAAGTAGGTGGATGTGTTCTGCGGCGATTTCGGCATCTTGTGGGTTGTGGATGTCGGTGGTGACTTTCACCCCCAAGTTGCGGGAGATTTCGCCAAGGATGCGTGTGCCTTCTTTGACGCCTGGGCCTCGGAATGCGTCGCCGGAGGTGCGGTTTGCTTTGTCGTAGGAAGCTTTGAAGTACCACTCGATGCCGAGACGGTCTGCGATTTCTTTGATGGCTTTCGCCATGTCCCACGCGAATTCTTCGCTTTCGAGGCCGCAGGGACCGAGGATGTAAAATGGTTGGTTCATGATTGCGTTGAGTTAGAAAGTTTGGGTTAGCCGAGTGCTTCAGCGTCTGCGTAGAGTCGGGTGAGGTTTTCCAATGCTTTTTGGAGTAGTTCGATCTCTTCACCAGAGAGGTTCCCTTGGGACTTGTCTTTGAGCATGGTGAGGGAGTCTAGTACTGATTTGGCGGCCTTTAGGTTGACGCTTTTTGCACCAGTTGCTGGGTTGGGGAGTTGGCCGAGGAAAAGACCGGCGTTCTGGGCTTGGAGTAGGACGAAGTCGTAGAAGCGCGGGTCGATATTTGTTGCGTTTGCCATGGTTCGGTGTGGAGTGCGAGATTATGCAATGATGGTGCTGAAGTGGCGAGTTAATTCGCCTGATTGGAAGCGAGTTGTTCGCGCTTAAGTTTCGGTTCTAGAAAGAAGGGAACAATAGGCACCAGGGAGGCTAGAAAGTAGAGGAATGCTTTTTTGAGTGACCATTTACCGGCTTCTGTGGCCTGGAAGAGTGTGACACAGTAGACGCAGAAGAGTAACCCGTGAATCATCCCGGGGATGCGGATCGCTTCGGCGTCGCCTAGCATGCGCTTGAGGTAAATCGAGCAATAGAGCAGGTAGATGTATGAAAGTGCCTCTAGGATACTGATGAGGCGGAGGCGGCCGATGGCGTGGTTAAAGAACTGACTCATTGCTGGCGAGGTAGTGTGCTGGTTTCTGGATGGTGATGCTGTAGCGTCCGGCATTCCTGAGGATGTTGAACTGCTTGTTGTTGATGCTGAATTGTCTGGGGGTTTTGAGGTTCTCTGGGGTGAGAATGATGTGGCCGAGCACCTGATTTTGCTTGTCGGTGACGCGGTACTTGTAGTGTTCACCGGCGACTTTCGCAAGGTGATCCGCACCGACTTGTGTGGTGCTTTCGATACTGATGCGGAAGTCAGGGAATTGCGCAAGTGAGCCGGGGGTGAGGCTCACGGCTTTTCCGTATTGGACCTGTAGGTTGGGAGCGCTCTTGGGCACCTGGTGGCTGTAGGTGTTTTCGCTTCCGAGATTGGGCTCGGTGCAGGAGCTGAGCAGCGCGAGCAGGGAGCTCGCTACGGCTAGAATGAGAATGCGTGAGTGGGTGTGCATGCTGCGGGCTATGGGCTAGAGGATCTCTTCGATGGGGATCTTGCCATTGCTGGCGATGATGCTGTAGGCGTCGTCGCTGCCTTCGATCGGCTGCAGTTCCACCACGCCGCCTGCGGCTTCAATGAGGAGTTTGCCTGCAGCGATGTCCCAAAGCGAAATGCGTGCTTCGACATAGGCATCAAGGCGGCCAGTGGCGACGTATGCGGTGGCGAGGGCGGCGGAGCCCATCATGCGCATCTTGCGAGCGCGTAGTGAGGCGCGCTTGAAGCGTGGCAGGCCGGTCTCCATCGCTTTTTCCGTCTTGCCACAGCCTACGTAGAGGATCGACTCCTCTAGCTTGGTGCGCGGCGAGGCCTGGATCACTTCGCCATTGAGGAAGGCTGGGCCGTCTTGTTCCACGGTCCAGAGCTCCTTGGCTACTGGATCGAAGATCACGCCGAGGATGATTTCCCCATGGTGGCGCAGGGCCACCGAAATACAGAAATGCGGGATCCCGTAGAAGTAGTTCACCGTGCCGTCGATCGGGTCGACAATCCACTGGTAGTCTGAGTCCTGATTCCCGGCGATCCCTTCCTCGCCGTAGAGCGCGTGGTCGGGGAATTCCTTGAGCAGGATGCTGGTGATGAGGTCTTGAGATTCGCGGTCGAGTGCCAGCTTGATGTCATGGTGCTTGGCTTCATCGACGCTGAGTTCCTTGCCAAAGCTCCCCATGATGAGGTCGGCGGATGCTTTGACTGCTGCGACTGCTGCTTCGATGTAGGTCATGACTATGGGGTGTGGGCTGGGATTTAGACCATTACTCAGGTTTTTCTAGCTGAATGCGAGGAAAAACTGGTTTTGGTTTGGCCACCTCATGGCCGGTTGGGATGAGTCCCCATTGGAGTTGGTCGAGTGTGAGCTGCGCAAGCTGCGGTGCCTTGAGTTGAGTCTGGATGCGCTCGCAGGCAGCCGGGATGAATGGCTTGAGGAGTACTGAGGCGATGGCCACGACTTCCACCATGTGGTTGAGCACGGCATTGACTTGTTCGGTCTTGGTTTCGTCTTTGGCAATTTCCCATGGTTTGTGCTGCTCTGCGAAGACGTTGGCGCTGGTGATGAAGCCAATCACGGCCTCAAGTGCGTGGGATGGGGCGTGTTGGTCCATGTGTTCACGGTATTTGGCCACGCAGCCTTCGAGCGAGGCGCGCAGTTCCTGGCAGGATGCGTCGTCGAAGCTAGACTCGGTAGTGAGGCCGCCGCAGTAGCGCTTGGTCATGTTGAGTGCGCGGTTGCAGAGGTTGCCCAGGTTGTTGGCGAGCTCGGTATTGAAGAGCATGACGAGACGCTCGATGTCGTAGTCGGAATCGCGGCCGGTGTGGATGTCGCGCACGAGGTAATAGCGCACGGCATCGGCGCCGAATTGCTCCACGAGGTTGACCGGGTCAACGACGTTGCCTAGGGACTTGGACATCTTTTCTGAGCCATCGTCTGATTTGATGTTCCACCAGCCGTGAACGAGGAGGCTGGGCATTTGCTCATCGGAGAAGCCCATGGCCTTGAGCATGCAGGGCCAGTAGATGGAGTGTGAGGGGACTAGGATGTCCTTGCCGATGATGTGGAGGTTGGCTGGCCAGAGCTCTTCGAAGTTCGGTAGAGCGGAGCCTTCTGGCTTGAGGTAGCCAGCGAAAGAGATGTAGTTGATGAGGGCGTCAAACCAGACGAAGGTGACGAAGTCGGTGTCGAATGGGAGCTCGATGCCCCAGCGCAGGCGCTCTTTGGGGCGTGAGATGCAGAGGTCGGTGCCCTCAGCGCGTTCGATGGCATTGACGACGTCGGTCTTGCGGAAGGCGGGGATGATGAAGTCGTCGTTATTGGCGACGAAGTCTTTGAGCCACGCGACATGGTCGGAGAGGCGGAAGTAGTAGTTTTCTTCGTCGCGTTCTTCGACCTGTCCCCACTCTGGGCCAAACTCGCCGTTCTCGTTGCGTTCTTTGTCGGTGAGGAATTGTTCCTGACGGATCGAGTAGAATCCCTTGTATTGTTTTTTGTAGATTGCGCCTTCGTCGTAGAGCTTCTGCAGAATGTGTTGCACGCATTCTTTGTGCAGTGGGTTGGTGGTCTCGGCCCAGCCATCGTAGTCGAGACCGAGCTTTTCCCAGGCATTGGAGAAGCCTTTGGTCACACGCTTGACGTAGGTGTTTGGGTTCACGCCTTCTTTTTCAGCGGTCTGTTGCACTTTTTGGCCGTGCTGATCGACGCCGGTGAGGAAGTATGAGCTTTCGCCCTTTTGCTTGCGGTAGCGATTGAGGACGTCGGCTAGCACTTTTTCATAGGCGTGGCCGATGTGTGGCGATCCGTTGGTGTAATCGATGGCGGTGGTGATGAAGTAGGACATTTCAGATGTGAAATTTGAGATTTAGAAATTAGAAAGGTGGGTCGCTTAATCGCGGGTTTTGTCTACTTTGCCACCAATCCCTAGGATGGTGGCATTTTGTTTGGCATGTTCGGCTTCGGCGATTTGCCCGTCTTGGACGTACATTTGCGAGAGCGCGGTCCATGCGAGCAGGTCATTGGGCTCGAGGATTGTGGCTTGGAGGCCACAGCCGATGGCTTCTTTGATCGCCCCGGTTTTCATGAGTGCCATGCCGAGGGCTTGCCAGCCGTCGAAGAACTGTGCGTCGAGTTCGACGCATTTGCGGTAGCCTACGATAGCTGCTTCGAGCTCGCCAATGGCGAATTCAGCATTGGCATCGTCGAAGATGGATTCAATTTCTGGAGTCATGCTGAGGTGGTTTGGCGTGTTGGCAAGAAAATGGCCCGAGCACCGAGGTACGCGGGCCAACGGTATGCGCAATGCAGTGCTTAGTTGACACGTGGGAGGGTGAGCTCAGCAGTTTCGTTGAGCTCGATCAACCATGCGTTGAATGCAATGTATTTGAGTTGTGTGGCATTGCGTTCGAGGAGTTGGGATTCCTTGAGTGCTTCATCGCCGGTGAGCTGGAGACTGCGATCTGCTACAAATACGATTTGTGCGCTATCGCTAGCTTCTACGAGCGTTGCGGCGATTTCATTTGCCGTGGTGACTTGAGCGATGCGGAAGAGTCCGGGATTGGCTTGTTGTGCTGATTCTTGTGTGAGTGGTGCTTGAAGCTGAGCTTCGAGGCCTTCAGCGGCAACGGCGTCGGCAAAGCTTTTACCGGCTCCGAGTGCTTCGACGAGCTTGCTGCGCTTGGCTTCTGCGTGGTCGAGCATTGCTTTGTTGGCGAGATCTTGGATGAGGTCTTCGCGAGCGAGTTCAGCTGCGTCATCGAAGGACTTGACGGCGGGCTTGATTTCCTCGTCGATGCGGATGGCGATGTTGCCGTCGCGCCCCACTTGGAAGAAGTCGATGTTGTAGATGAGTTCATCGCTGAATTTTTTGGCAAAGATTGATTCGATGATGCCAGCGCGGGCAGATGCGTCCTTGAGAGTGAGCTTGCTGAGTTCAGCAGGCGCGTTGTCGATGGCGAATGCTTCGGTGGTGGCGACTTGGAAGTCGGCGCCGCCATTTTCTTTGACGATTGTGGCAGCTTGGTCGAAGGTCTGGCCTTCGGAGTCCTGCACGCTGTCGATGAAGTCTGAGAACATCTTGGTGAGCACCTTCGTGTGTTCTTTACGGTTTTTGGTCCACTCTGCGTGCTTGGTTTGGTACTCGAGTGTTTGCTTTGAGACTTCTTCTGGGCTCATCTCTGGGTTAGGACTCGGGCGCTTTGGCTCGTCTGCATCGGAGAGGTTGGTGAGGACGTAGCTGAGTTTGAGAAGGCGCTGGGTTTTGTAGCGATCCTTGTGAGTTTCCCAGTAGGCTTTGACTTCTTCTTCACTAGGTTTGATTTCTTTAGCGAAGTCGAGGATCTTGAAGTCCACGGTGCTGGTTTGGATAGTCTGGCGTGCGAGTTGGTCCTCGGCGATGGCGACTTTTGGGTCGAGTTCGAGGCCGCCGGCTACGAGGTCGCGGACTTTGGTGAAGACGATGTATTCAGCGACGAGTTGCTCGAACTCGCGCTCTTTCATGCCGACGGCGCGGTCTAGAGTGTTGATGTATTCTGCGTAGGCTTTGGGGTCGAAGGTGCCGTCACGGCCTTGGAACATGTTGTCCTGGATGAATTGTTGGGCGACTTCAGGTGAGGAATAGAGACCTAGTTTTTCGCTAGCTTGTTGGAGCAACAGACGGTTGGTGACGAAGTTGAGGCGTTGTTGTTCTTCGCTGAGGGCGCTGCCGGAAAGCGAGCGAACAAATTCACTAAGTTTGAAGAAGTCGTTGAAGTTTTGCGACTGGCCGAAGAGTTGGGTTGCGGAGATGGCGTTGCCGCCGAGCTTGCTGTAGGCTAGTCGGTCGATGGCTTGGCCATTCACGGACATGAAGTTGGATCCAGCTCCACCACCAGAGCCACCAGGCTTCATGGTGAGAATGAGTCCTGCTGCGAGTAGGACGAGAACGACGACCATCAGGCCGGTGTATTTACGCATGTTTTCGATCATGATCTGTAGGCGTTGCTATCAGTTTTGGCCCGCATGGTGCGGGCTTGAAATGAGATTGATGAATCTTGTAGGTGCTGCAGCCCTAGTCATCAACTGTGAAATGTAGTTTTTATTGGCGATGTGGGGCTTCGCTGGAGGTGGTCGGTGGCTCGCTTAGGGAGCTTTGACGAGAAGGGCGGCGTAGGCGCCGTCGGTTTGGTGTGTGGCCGGGTGGATTGCTTGTTGTTGCTTGAGTTCGAAGTTCGGGTATGCCGCTAGGAATCTGGAGATTTGCTCTTGGTTTTCCTCGTGTTCGATCGAGCAGGTGGAGTAGACGATGCGGCCGCCTGGCTTGAGGCATTGGGCGGCGTTGCTGAGGATTTTGGATTGGATCTCGGCGACTTGTGTGATGTTTTCCGGGGTCATGCGCCAGCGAGCATCGATGCGTTTGCGCATCACGCCGGTGTTGGAGCATGGGACATCGAGAAGGATGGCGTCAAAGCGCTGGTGCCATTCTGAGGGTGGGGCTTGCGTCCAATCGAAGGCGGCGGTGCTTGAGATCTCGATGCCGAGGCGCTCAAGGTTGCGTTGCAGGCGAGGAAGGCGCTTTTCATTGGAGTCGGTGCAGAGGAGCTTGCCTGTGTTGCGCATGGCGGCGGCGATTTGAGTCGCTTTCCCCCCTGGGGCGGCGCAGGCATCTAGCACGGTTTCTCCTGCGCTAGGGGCGAGGAGTTTGACTGAGTGGGTGGTGGCGGGGTCTTGGATGTAGATGAGGCCCTCTTCGATCCAGTCTCTGGGTGGGAGGCCTTTCTTGGTGATGTAGAATCCCGGGTGATCGGGCATGCTGACGGCGAGCTCGGATGCGTCGAGTGTCTCTTGTGCCTCTGGCTTGAGGGGGTTGCTGCGGAAGCTGGTGAGTGAGGATTTCTGGTTCCAATCCAGAAGGGATGCGGTCATTTCAGCTCCCCATTGCGAGGTCCAGCGATTGACCAGCCAGTCTGGGTGTGAGAGGCGGACGGGTGCTGGGAGTGCTTCGACACTGTCGAGGAGGGGCTCGCGTTCGCGGATGGCGCGGCGCAGTACTGCATTGATCAGTCCGCGGATCCCTTTGCGTGCAGAATCCACGGTTTCATTGACTGCGGCGTGGTCTGGGAGGCCGAGGATGTAGAGTTGTAGGAGGCCGACGCGGAGGTGGCAGCGCACTTGGAGGTCGATATCGCCATCGCGGAGTTGGGCGATCCAGTGGTCGAGCAGGCGTTGGTTGCGGATGCTGCCAATGACGAGGGCGTTGAGAAGATTGCGGTCTTCGCGGCTGAGCTTATGCTTGCGCGCAGCATGGTCGATGAGGGACTCAGCGTAGTGGTGGCCTGCGTGCCATTGTTCGAGGGCTTCGGCGGCGAGTCGTCGCGTGTTGGTGGTCATCTGCAAGTGTTTCGTGGGTGTGGTGTGTGGGCGGTGGATGCTTAGGAGTTTAGTTCGTGGTCCACCGCTTGCTTGAGCTCGTTGATTTCCCATGCAAGGTTGCTGGGGACTTGAGTTTGCCAAAGCTTTTTCGCGTGATCGGTGTGGAAGATTGATTCGCGGTTGAGGAAGTTTTCGAGGATTTTACTGCGTTTTGGGGCGAAGTTTTCTATTGGCACCCATGCGTATTCTTGGCGGATTGCGCGGGCGTAGCGTTGGTATTGCTCAGTGGGTGCGCCGAGGATCGAGAGGTCGATGTCGCAGAGGATTTCCTCGCAGCGCATGCCTTCGGTGTCTCGGTGGCGGGTGGAGAGGATGAGTGCCATGGTTTCGGTGCAAAGTGGGTGGTCTTTGATGAAGTGGCTGAGGAGGGCGGCGCTGGCCTCTTCGTTGTCGGCGCGGCGGCTATCGTAGATGATGTCGTGAAACCAGAGTGCGAGTTCGATGTACTGGGCGGCTTCTTGTTCGGGCTTGTTCGGCCAGGCGTCCCATTTCTCTAGGCAATCGTGGATGTAGTGGAGGTTGTGGTATGCGCGTTCTTCCTCAGAGTAGAGGGTGGCAATGGCATCCCAGATAGCTTCTGGCTGCGGCAACTGGCAGCGCTGGGCAAATTCTTGCCAGCGCAATTGCAGTGCTACGGTGATGTATTCTTTGGATACCAAATTCTTGTTCTTTGTGTGAAACCGAGCTCTGGTTGATTGCTAGCCCCCTGCAGCGATGGTGATCACTTCGATGGAGTCGCCTGGCTTGAGCGAGACGGTGTCGTAGTCACGCGGGAAGAGCGCAGATTGATTGCGTTCTACTACAACAGGTTTTCCTTCGAGACCAAGATCTTTAAGTAATCCTGTCACAGTTTTCTGGGTGGGCAGCGGGTGTGCTGTGCCGTTGACTTGGAGTGAATCGCTCATGGCTCGTGCGGGTGCGTGAATAGAGGCTATCTAGGTGTTGAGAATGGCTTCATCCCAGTCTTTCCAGACGGCTTCGTAGCCTTTATTTTGGAGCAATTGGGCGATTTCTGCGGCGCTGCGTTTGTCGTCGATGGTGAATTGCTCGGTTGCCTTTTGGCATGGTTTGCGTTCATCGATTTCGACGCGGCGGCCCTTGACGGTGAGGTGGAGGTCATCGTGGCCGGCGCCGGTGTAGCCGCCTGGCTCGGTCTGGGATCCTGCGGACATGTGGGTGACGCCGAGTGGGATCATGGCGTTGCGCATGGCAGCGGGCTCGCGTGTGGAGAGGACGATATTGACGTGGGGGAAGCAGATGCGGAAGGCGGTGGTGAGCTGGACGAATGAGCGATCATCGAGGAAGAGCTCTGGGTCTGGGCTGTATTGGTAGTTGCCTGCGTAAGGGCGCATGCGCGGGAAGGCGACGCTGAAGCTGGCTTTCCAGCAATGCTTGTAGAGGTATTCGAGGTGGGCGGCGAGGGCGAGGGCTTCCTTGCGCCATGGGGCTAGTCCGAAGAGGGCGCCGATGCCAATGCGGCGGAAGCCTCCGGCGTAGGCGCGCTCGGGGCATTCGAGACGCCAGTCGAAGTTTTTCTTGGGTCCTGCGGTGTGGAGTGTTGCGTAGACTTCACGCTGGTAAGTTTCTTGGTAGACGATGAGTCCTTCGCCTCCGTGTTCTACGATTTCAGCGTACTGGTGGTCCTCCATCGGGCCGACTTCGATGGCCACGGTGGGGATGAAGCTTTTGATGGCATCGATGCATTGCTGGAGGTAGCCGTCGGAGACAAATTTTGGGTGCTCACCAGCGACGAGTAGGATATTGCGGAAGCCGAGCTTGTGGAGGTGTTGGGCTTCGGTGACGACCTGCTCGATGGTGAGGGTGGTGCGCAGGATGGGGTTGTCGCGAGAGAAGCCGCAATAGCTGCAATTGTTGATGCATTCATTGGACACGTAGAGCGGGGCAAACAGGCGCATGGTTTTGCCAAAGTTGCGCTGGGTGATTTGGCTAGCCTCTGCCGCCATCGCTTCGAGTTGCTCGTTGCTGGTGGGGGTGATGAGTCGCTCAAACTTGCGCAGCAAGGCTGAGCGATGGGTGTCGAGTTGGTTGAATGTGTCTACGAATGACAAGGTGCGTGAAGTGTGGAATGTGGAGTGCCGGCTTGATGAAAGCTAGGGGGGGGAGTCGGGGCCTTGGGTTTTTTCTGCTGATGGAAGCCTAGGCTTCGATGATGCCTTCTTCGCTGGCCTGGGCGCGTAGGTCGAGGTATGACTGAATGCCCTCTGCTGGGTTGTTGGCTCGCATGAGGGATTCGCCGATGAGGAGTGCATTGGCCCCTGCGTTGAGCACGCGTTGGCCATCAGAAGGGGTCTTGATGCCGGATTCTGATACGAGGAGGACTTCATCTGGTACCTCATCCACGAGCTGCTCTGTGGTCGCGAGGTCGGTGGTGAAGGTTTTCAAGTTGCGGTTGTTGATGCCGATAAGGTCGGCACCGAGGTCGAGCGCGCGTTCCATTTCAGGAAGGTTGTGTACTTCTACTAGAACATCGAGCTGGAAGGTGCGGGCGATGTCGTAGAGCTTTTTCAATTCTTCATCGGTGAGTCCCGCAACGATGAGGAGGATGGCGTCGGCGCCGGAAACCACGGCTTCATAGATCTGCACTTCGTGTACCATGAAGTCTTTGCGGAGGCAGGGGATTGGGGACTCCTGAGCGATGCGTGCGAGGTAGCTGAGGTGGCCTTGGAAGTAATTCTCATCGGTGAGGATGGACATGCAGTTGGCACCCCCATCGATGTACATGCGCGCCTGGCGAATGGGATCAAAATTGGGGTCGATCACGCCCGCTGACGGCGATGCTTTTTTGACTTCTGCAATGATGCTGAGCTGGTCTGGCCCTAGATCAAGTGCGCTGCGGAACCCGCGGAACTCATTGCGCTCCAAGGCGGCTGCCTTGAGCTTTGACATGCGCGGGATCACGGACTCGATCTCAGTCCGCTTGTAGTTCATGATTTCAGTCAATTTGTCCACGGGCGAGAATGTGGCAGGTGTCGAGGTCGAGGTCAATCGGGATCATGCGGCATTCTTCCGTGAATTAGCGACTTCTTACACCTTCATTGTTGATGGGTACAAAAAAAGCGACGCTCCCGATGGGGTGCGTCGCTTTTAAAAACTTAAACTCGAAGCTAGGCCTAGATGATGCCTGCTTTTTTGAGTGTTGCGTATGCGCCGTTCTTGTTGATGGTCTTGATCGCCTTTGCGCTAAGCTTAACGCGTACGTAGCGGTCGAGTTCAGGAACGAAAATACGCTTTGTCTGAAGGTTTGGTGATACTTTACGCTTCACGGTCTTGGTCACGTGACGACCGATACCGCCCTTTTTCTTAGCGAGACCGGAACGGTGGATCTTGCGACCTACGCGTACCTTGGATCCGCGGATGCTACATACTTTTGCCATAATTCTGAAAGATTGTTGTGGGCGCGGAGATAAACACCTACGGATGATCGGGTCAAGGAATTTATTGTGTAATTCTCGAATCCATTGCCAAGGGGGGCTAGGAGAGAGGTGCTCCCGCAGTTTCATGCCTCAAGTTTTACGTGTCAAGAGGATCAGAGGAAGGAACCATCTGGGTATTTGTGGGGCACTAGGCTCCATGGGTGTGTGTGCTGCCGGACGCGTGGGGGCCGCACAGACTAGATACCACGTGAACAGACGTGCGCAGCGCTGGTTTTGCCGACTGGTGGATGCGGGGGGGATCTACCTACTCATGTCCTGCGGGGGTGGGAGCGGCTCTACTTTCGGAATCGAGTGGCACAAAACCCCGAGTTTTCACCGATGGTGCAGTGTTCCGTGTGTGGAGCAGCGTGATGGTAGCCTGAGTGTTCATGATGCAAGGGTTCCCAATCCCTCATCGGTGGGGGGGATGATCCTGGCTCGCTCCCAAGCCACTGCTGTGCCAGCTCATGCCACTCTCTGCCGTTAGCGGGTTACTCCACGAAATTGGCTTCTCTACCTGCTAGTTTGATGGATTGACCCAAGCAAAAGGCACTTGTTAAAATCAGCTCCGCTGTTAGACCTTGCGTAGCACTCCGACCGAACAAATGTTCGGCGGGTGTACATAACTGTTCACAGAATTAAATGAAAGCAAGAGATGTAATCATCGATATCCGTCACGAAATCCGACAGGCGCGAACTGACGGATCAAAGGAAACGTCTCTAGACAAACTTGAGCATTTGCTAGACATCCTCGATTCAGAGATAAATGAAGATGAGCACAAAAAGGATGCCCATCAAATAAAGATGGAGCATTGGAGACACGTGACATCTACTAGCTTCGAAGAGCACTCAAAATATACGAATCTCATTACTGTCATTGGTTATGGTGCGTTCTTAGCGGTCTGGACAAGCTTAAGAGAAGTTATCCCCCAACCATTGGCAATGTGGTCAGTATTTCTCATAATCGCATCTGCACTTGTATACCTATTCGACGAAATCTTCTCACAGATGAAGAAAGCGAATGCACTGAAGTCCGATGCTAATCTATATTTGGGTGATGTGGACGAATTCCTGAAAAGGAAAGAGGAGGTCGAAGAGACAAAAGAAGAGCATAACATCTCCCGAATATCGACGTGGCACTTTGTATTCTACTGGACCACACTTACTGGATTACTATCAGCACTCCTCCTCTGTCTAGGGATCATCATAACAGCATTAAACTAAAGCGTGAACCAGTCGATCGTCTCAATTCCTTTCGCGCTCCGCGCTACAGTCTTGAGACATCTCTACGTTAGCCTAAAAATACCAAACCAATGAAATCATCCGTAGCAATTATATTCACACTTCTAATCCTTCAAATATTCATTCAGTCAGATGACATAACGATCGTTTTTAGGAATCTCGCATCGATCATAACTAGTCATCTACTCCTATATATTGGAGGTTTAGCATACCTAATAGGAATAACCACATCGTCTGAAAAAGGTGAGCAAACACAGCATGTCGCACTGTGTGTATTTTTTATGGGGTTATCACTAGAGCATTGGTCTGGAGCTTTCGCCTTAATTCTTTACCTGGCGACGAAATCCTATTTCACCAAACTTGGCTAACAAGATAGAATGAGAAGGTGAAGACGGTACATTGAACCGTTTTCTGCTATGCTTCTCACCCTATGAAATACCACATTCCCACTCATACGATCGGAATCGATCTTGGAGATCGTTCTCACGCTATCTGCATCCTTGACCAAGCTGGCGAAACGCTAGAGCAACGCTCAATTACCAATCATCGTGAGAGCCTACGCCGGCTTT
>NZ_KB899269.1 GCF_000378105.1 Rubritalea marina DSM 17716
ACCCGTTTAAGATCTTCAATCTTGCCTGCGTCTCTATCTCTAGAACCGCAGCGCACAATTCAGTCTTTCCTCTTCCACTTACTTAAACCTTCCAGAGTCAAACTCTGCATTCTAAGCAAGCCATGATGTGTTAAAGATCTCGATTCAGGGAAACTTGGTAACTTGCGGAGCCGTGCTCCGGATCAACTTAGCGAGTTTCTCCTGCGCTCCCCTTGGCGGGTGAGGCGGGGCGCAATCTACATATTCCTCAGAGTCACGCAAGTCATTTCGGCACCTTTTTTCACTTTTTATTCAAGCCCGTCCATAAACCACTGCATTTTCAATAAATTCACTTTGGGTATTTCTTGGTTAGTGTCGTGGCCCTTAGCTTACTTGGGTGGGTGGGTCTCGATAAATTTGACGATTCTATCGACTTTATCCGAACAGAAGAGCATCTCTGCATACTGGTGGCCTCGAGCGAGATCTTTGATACACGGATATAGCATGGTGTCGCGCTTGTAACGCTTCTCACCAAGAAAGACCATCGGGCTGGTTTTGCCATAGGTGATGTAATGATTCTGGGCCGCATCCATGAAGATCTCCTGTGTGGTCCCTGCACTGCCGGGGGCGAAGATCACACCATGTGAAGCGATCGCTAACAAGCCATCTTCACGAATTGAATTCGAGAAGTACTTGGCGACATGTTTGGAGAATAGGTTGGTAGGTTCATGACCATAGAACCACGTCGGGACTGCGAGGCTTGAGCCACCCTCAGGGATACGATCTAGCACCTTTTGTGCAAGCACGAGGTATTTGGGCGACTCAAAGTAAGGTGCAGCAGCTATCATCTCCATCACCTCTTCCACCTCATCTTCACTTTGATCCATCAACCAAGCACCTAGATTGGCAGCTTCCATGATACCTGGTCCGCCACCAGTGGCGATGAAGTATCCAGAGCGGCTCAGCTTCCAAGCTATCCGCACCACTTGCCTGTAGAAGTGTGAGTCACGTGACTCACCGTGTCCCCCCATGATCCCAACCACTTTTTTCTTTTCTCCCCCTTCGGTGCGGCCATTCAATAAATCACGGACACCATCATCCATCGCATGGTCGTGAAGTCTCTGGGCCAATGACTCGAGTATATCTGCCTTTGACCCTCCTTTCTTCACAAAATGATCGTAGATGCGCTTATCGACACTACGATCCACCCTAGGCGTCCAGCCTTCCATTAACTCACCATGCGTGTAGAGCTTCCTACGATAACTGTTGTAGGGAAGGTTAGGGATCTGAGGGAAAATCATCGCGCCATTCTCGATCAAAAACTCAGCAGTCACAGTTTTAGGGAAATGACATCCTAGAAAAACGGCACCTCTAAAGTCGAGACGCTGCCAATCAATGTCTACCTCTGTCAGATCCAGCCCTTGCACCACGGCACAGTGGAGTTGACCTTTTTGTTTGAGAAAACTTGTAACAGTATCAATCTCACGAACATCTGAACATTTCATAGAACGATGAATATACCACCGATCACTTCAAAAGTCAGCTCATTGCTTCAAATTTCCATAAGCTAACAACACAAGCTAAGCGAGCGACTGCTCGTGCAGCTTATTCTTCTGAATCAGCGCCAGCTTCCACCGCATCCACATTCCCTAATTCAGGGTCGAGCGTCTCCTCTTCATCGAGCAAGACGATACGGAAGCCCACATCGGAAGAGCGTTGACCTCTCGGCATCACACTTCTCGACCAGACTCGCAGATGCCGCGGAAAGAATGTCGTCCAACTACCGCCGCGGGTCAGCGCGAGCTCCCCAGAGTCATCGTAATCTTCAGCCACCCATTCAGAGACATTGCCTCCCATATCGTAAAGACCTAAGTCATTTGCACCAAAACTGCCCACCGGTGCCGTCTGTGCATACCCATCGTAATAACCATCGATTGTGCGGTCTTTGGGGGTGTGCACCGAGAGGCCTGCGGCCTCATCAGCGATGTTGATCACCGCCTCAAGTGGAGGGAACACATCCCCCCAGAAGAAACGTTCACTGATCGATGGATCACTGTGCGCCTCAAGATCGCGCTCAAGTGGGCTCAATTCGGCATCCTCTTCAAATCCAACCATCTCGCTCCATTGCAGGTCGGTGGGCAGGCTATACCGGTGCGCCTCACTGATCGTATCTGACTGACGCTCGACTTGTGTCAGCCACACACAAAATGCCTCAGCCTCGTCACGCGTGATATTCACAATGGGATGATCTTCCAAGTTTGGTGCACGGCTGTAGTAGGGCGCTCGGTGATTGGCTTCCTTGCAAAACTTCAAATAATCTTTCACACGCACTTCATAAGCACCTCCCATCATCGAGGGATTGATGGGTACAAATTCCATCCCAAGGCTATTGCGCCACGGTTCACCAAACACCACGCCATGGTTTGCTTCGAGCACAGCATTTAGCTGAAACTCTTCATAATCTTTCAGCGTCACCACCTGCGAGAACTTCTTAAAACCATCCTCACGAATCTCTACCTCAAGGGACTTCGGACGAAGTTCACTGAGCAAAATAGGAGTGAGTCCTTGAAAATTTCCATTCACATAGACCCGCGCCCCCCCGGGTATCGAAGTGAGCTCGATCGATGCGTATGGGATTTTTTTCACCACACTGCGGATCGGCGCAAACCCTTGAGCATTCATCACCTCAGTGTAACCAGTCGCTTTTAGATCTGGATCTGACTTAAACGTGAGCATGTGTTTGTCTTCGATCAAGCCCTCTGCACGAGCCCGCCCCTCAAGCCACTCGATGTAGCGCTGCGCCTGCTCAGGCTGGAGCAAGGCTATCTTGATCTTCTCTCCATTCTCACTAATCGTGGCATACCTGCCGAGATCATCTTCACCAGTGGCCTTAAGAAAGCGTTTATAATGCACCATGTGTAAGAGACCCGAAACATGCTCCTCTCCCTGCGGAGTGTAGTTGACCGAAAACGGACCTTTCCACATCAGGTTTTCCACTGGAGGCCTAAATACTTGAAGCTGTTCGAAGATCAAAAAACTCGCCTGATTCGGGATCGTGTATGTTTTCTCTAGTGGCTTGTACCCCACCTTTTCAAAGCGATAGGACACCTCATCACCCGGCATAAAATCGCGAAACTCGGTAGGCGTCACGCCGTGAATGCGTACTCCATTCTCGTACACTTCGGCATGTTGTGGCAGGCTTGTGACACGCACTGCACAATACTCATAATCTATAAGCTCGGGGCCTGGGCTGGGATCCACAGGAGCCACTATCACTGCTTTCTCTCCCTCTAACTCACCCTTACCTGGGAACATCGAATAGGCGCCAAAGCCGGCTAGCCCGATCACCAACAAAGCTGCTACTGAACGCACCAACATGGCAGAGCGACGCTTCGACACACGCTTCCCCGCCTGAATCCGCTCAATTGCATGCACGAATTGCGATGCCGTCTGGATTTCACGTTTTGACTGACGGGGTTCGCAAATATCACAGATCACCTGATTGAGCGCCAGCCACTGCTTCCGCTCATCACCGCTCGGCAACTCGTCTGGAAGCTCGGGAAACTGGAGACGATCCTTTCCTGACACCATCTCGTAAAGCACCTTGCCAAGACTGTAGAGATCAGCCTGAGCCGAACCCGGCCCCTCAGGGGGCACAAACCCTTCAGTCCCGACGAATGTACGCTGGTCACGCGGCGCCACTAAGCCTATGTCGGCCAGCTTCGCTTTACCATCGACAAAGATCACATTCGACGGCTTGACATCACGGTGCGCCAGGCCATTCGCATGCAACTGCTGCAAGGCGTCGCCTAAACGGGATGCCACATCCAAGCACGCATCAACCGCAAGCGGCTGCCCTTCAGCATGCAACACATCCGAACGTAAGGTGCGAGCTTCATACTCCACCGGATTGATCTCTATGCCAGTGAGGTAGTCATCCCCCAACTCCATCACGTAGTAATAAAATGGCTCCTGCCCTTCCTTACTCCGCCCAACATGGAGAATATTTACCAACCCCGGATGATCACGGGATAATGGCTCATATTGCAGAATCCCATCAAACTCGCGCTCAAAGCCTCGTTCATCATCGAAATCCTCACGCCACACAACTTTCACGGCGCGCAGGGCGCCGGTCACACTGCGCGCCATCCACACTTCGCCGTAGGCACCACCACCAATTTTGCGCAGCACCTCATGATCGGGAATGTGAACGTTTAAGCGTGGGTTAGTCGTCATCTTCGTTGAGCTTCTCTAGCTCTTTCTTCAAAATAGATCCCACCCGATGCTTGGCCAAATAGACCTGAGCTCGGGTCACCCCGAGATGACTCTGCACCTTAGACACATTCCATTGCTTCACCACATAGTAGTCAAAAATCTGGTATTGCTTGGGTGACACCTGAGCCTTCACGCGCGCCAGTGCAGCGTCGGCGATATTCTTCTTCCACTCCACTTCCCAGAGACGGCCGAGCACATCTCCCTGCGGATCTTCCACCCGGTCAATCACCGCAGTCTTCCGACCTTCTTCGTAATCGTCGCCCCCCATCGCGGTGTCTTTTTTGCGCTTGCGGAACTGATCATTGATACGCCAGCGCGTCATGTTCATCAACCACGCCTTGAAGGATCCCTGAGAAGGGTCATAGAGATTCTTCTTCGATTGCTTGGCAATCGATAGGATCGTCTCCTGCACACAGTCAAAGGCCTCCTCAGAACGCAAGCCGCTCTTGATCGCCACAGAATAAATTAAACGCCAGTATGTCTGATAAAATTCGTCCCAAGTACGCTGATCCTCCCAGTTATCCAGCTTCGCGATCAGACTCTTGCGCGTCTTAGCAAAGCTCTGTTTGACAACGTCATCTGAGTCTTGGTTCTTATCCTTATCCTCCATACTTTCTTGATCTATACCATACATCATCAATGCTGTCTTGTCTTACGTGAGGATTTTATCCGCAGAACTATATTACTTGGATATCCAAACAAAACTTTCGCTATTCAATCATCTTTGGGGGGACAAGCCTAGCAAGTCTCAGGGCTTAAATCAGCTGCCACAGAAAAATTAGAGTTTGCCAAGTGACTCAGGAATTCTTTATTTTATGCCTAGCTTAAATGCCCAAGCTTCAACTTTGTTGATGTTAGGCAACGAAGCATGCCCTACACATGAATCACACAGCACTACGATTACTCTTGGTCATCGTCACACTTCTTATGCCGCTCGAAGCATTTGCAAAGTGGGAGACTGTGAACGTGCGCGGCACCCCCTACGTCACCCTCAATAGCATCAAGACATTCTATAAGTTTAGCCGCTACAGCCGAGAGGGGAAATCTGGCATTCTGACCAACTCTGCGGTGAAAATGCAGGTCACCATCAACAGCCAGGAATGCTTCATGAACAGAGTGAAGTTCATCCTCACCAACCCGGTGGTAGAACATTCAGGCAGGATGCTTGTCTCTCAAATCGATCTATCAAAACTAATCGACCCAGTACTCCGCCCCTCCTACATCGGCCGCGCTGGGAACTTCACCACCGTCGTACTCGACCCTGGACACGGCGGCAAGGACGCTGGCGCGCGCAACCAATACGGTAGAGAATCAACCTACAACCTCAACGTCGCGCGCAAAGTTCGCGACATCCTCACCGCCCAAGGCTTCAAGGTGATCATGACGCGTGAGAGCGATCGCTACCTCACACTGCAACAACGCGTGAACATTGCCAACCGCTACCGCAACGCCATCTTCATCTCCATTCATTTCAATGCGGGTGGGCGCCGCAAAGCACGCGGCATCGAGACCTTCACCCTGTCACCACAGGGCGTGGCTCACTATGGTCGCTCCGTCCGGGCCTCCGACCACAAGCTCCAGAATGGCAACTACCACGACTCAGCCAACATCGCCCTGGCGACAGCCATCCACGGTCGCACACTGCAACAAACCAAGTCCGTGAAGATTCCTGATCGCGGGATCAAGCGCGCACGCTACAGCGTACTCACCAGCGTCAAGCACCCCGCCATTCTTCTGGAAGGAGGCTTCATGTCCCACCCAGTGGAAGCACGCATTATCCACTCTCCAAGCTACCAATACCGCGTGGCACGAGGCATCGCTGAGGGCATCATGCGCTACCAAGCAGCCGTTCGCCGATAGTGGTACTCTTTCTGCTGTTACCATTGACGACAAAGCCCCCCGTCCCTCAGCAAACTTAGACAAATTTGGCTAACGGAATCGCTTGAACTTACAAATTGGCTAAGCCAATGTACCAGCATCTTTGAAACCTATGCAAACATACGCATCACCATACACCGTAGCAGCGCAGCCAGTAGACGCCCGCGCCGCATTCATCCGCAAGACATACGCTCACCTCGGAGGTTCCATCTTGGCCTTCGCACTCCTTGAGGCTGTCTTCCTTCAGATTCCAGCCATGATCGGGCTCGCCAGCCTAATGATGGGCAACTGGTGGATCGTCCTCATCGCCTACATGGGCGTGTCCTTCCTAGCCAGCAAGTGGGCGGTCAGCAGCACCAAGCTCAGCACCCAGTACCTCGGATTGGGGCTATTCGTCGTCGCTGAAGCAATCATTTTCCTACCGATGCTCCTATTAGCGACCACCTACTTCCCAGGCATCATCACCCAAGCCGCAGTGATCACCCTCGCCCTGAGCGCCGGAGTCACCGCCATCGCCTTCGTGACAAAGAAAGACTTTTCCTTCCTCAATAGCTTCCTCACCATCGGCGGGTTTGTCGCTCTTGGTTTGATCTTTGCTTCCATGATCTTTGGCTTCCAACTTGGCCTAATCTTTGCGGGAGCGATGGCTATCTTCGCTAGCGTCGCCATCCTGCGCGACACCAGCAACATCATCCACCACTACCAGACCAACCAATACGTCGCTGCGTCCCTCGGCCTCTTCGCCTCCATCGCACTTCTCTTCTGGTACGTACTTCAGATTCTCATGTCGCTCACTGGCCGTGAATAATTTCGCGATCGAGTAACGATTCAATTCATCACAATCAAGCGATTCGACCTTCCACTCGAATCGCTTTTTTTCTATACCCATGCCTGTGTCAAAACCAAAGCAAGCCCCAGAGCACGTTGAGATCGTTCAATCGATCATGCTTCACAGCCAACAACACCGTGCCATCCTCATCCCCACCCAGCTTTTCATCGGCATCCTTTCCATCACGATTGGTGCCGCCCTCACCTTCAAAGCCAACATCCACACAGGGATCAGTGAATACCACATCACCACCGGCACCTGGATTGGCACCTGGATGCTCGCCGCCTTCGCTCCCATCATCGTGGCGAGTGCACTGCGCTCACGCCAATCCAAGGTCGAACAACGCAACAAACAAGATCGGGCAGAGAGTCACCATGGCCACCTGGCTCACATTTTCCGCAGCCTTGCCCCAGCCCTGTTGCTCGGAGCGGTCACCGGAACCAGCATTGCCTTTGCGGACGTACGCCAGCTACCACTCACCGCCTCCTTGTGGATCGCCTGCTATGGCGTCGCTCTCCTCAGCATCCGCATGTACTGCACCAAATCCACACGTTTCCTTGGCATCCTAATGCTCGCCCTAGGCCTCTCGTTTAGCATTGTAGCTCAGCGCACCATTGACCTCATCCACCCGATCCAACTCGCCAACTTTTTCATGATCTTATCCTTCGGCATGTTTCACCTAGTCGTTGCCTCTGGATCAATCCTCTTCGAAAAATCTAAACTCTAAACCGCTTAAGACCTCATTCCCCATGGGCCAACAATTCGCAGAACTCGACGACAAGCACATCGCATTCATTGAACGTCAACACATCTTCTTCGTCGGCACCGCTGCCGACTCAGGCCAAGTCAACATCTCCCCCAAAGGAGGCGACTCACTCCGCGTGCTCAGCCCCACCAAAATCGCATGGCTCAACTTCACCGGGAGCGGCAATGAATCCGCCGCGCACACACTGCTCAACAACCGCATGACAATCATGCTATGCTCCTTTGACGAAGCTCCAAAAATCCTTCGTTGCTACGGCCGCGCACGCGCCGTCCACCTCAATGACCCGGAGTGGCATGAACTCTACGCCAAATTCCCAGCCAACCCAGGGGCACGCCAAATGTTCATCCAAGAGATCGAACTCGTCCAAAGTTCCTGCGGCATGGCCGTTCCAAACTTCGAGTATCAAGGCGACCGAAATGCGCTGGACAAATGGGCAGAGAAAAAAGGACCATTAGGTATTGAAGACTATTGGCTCAAAAAAAACCAACATAGCATCGACGGCTTCCACACCGGCATCCAACAAAACCTCTCCCGAGTCAAAGCTTCAAACGAGTGACATGCCCACCCCCGAGGACATCGACGCCCAGCTTCGCAAGCTCGGGGCACCACCGACCACGATCACCGAAAAATTTATTCTAGGATCAGGCGCTGGTGGACAGAAAATTAACAAATCAGCCAGCTGCGTCTACCTCAAGCACCACCCCACTGGCATCGAAGTCAAATGCCAAGGAGATCGATCGCGTGACACCAACCGCCAGCTCGCTCGACGCGAACTCATCCGCAAGCTCGAATCACTCTACCGCCAAGCCGCCGACGAAAAGAAAGACGCCCGCGAAAAAAACCGCCGCACCAACCGACCACGCTCGCGCAACTCCAAGAACCGCATGCTCAAGGCCAAGCGCAATAACTCGAATAAAAAGAAGCTGCGTAAGCGGCCTGGGATGGAGGATTAGAAGCAAGCACCTTAGTTCCCATCGTTTAGCTTGCGAGCCTGGATAGCATCTAGGATCCGCTGAATATCCTTACGATAATAGGAATGGATTTTTAGATCCTCGGTGGCGAGGAGGTAGCGCCCAAATTGCGGCTCTGGGGCGATGACGATGACGCGCTTCTGCGGGGTGCCAATCTTGATCTCTAAGCCGAGGCTCACTGGATAGACCCAGCATGCTTGTTCCTCTGAATGATTGGCTTGGCGCATCGAGACGAATTGCTTGCCATCGGGCAGCTTAAGATCTGCCTCCATCCCCGGCTCGCGGGTGTGGCGAGCTTCGTAGGCGAGGTAGATTTTGGCCACATCTTTGAGAGAGGCTTTATTGACTTGGTAAGTAGTGGGTGACTCAGCAGCACGCAGCGTGAACCCGAGAACCAACATCAAAAGAAGGGAGGAATACTTCAACATTGAACGGTAAATTTACCTCATTATCCGAAGCGACTCAATGTCAAAGGACAGCCACATTTCCAGATCTAGCAAGGCACAGTTCTCACCAGCCTCAAATAGTCGTAAATCCCACTTGCTCACTGCTCAATTATCCCCTACCCACATCTCAGAAACATCTCGTTCTAATCCAACCATTATCCAGTACAATGCATCGCGTTTTTGTCGAAAAACAAACTGAGTTCAACTCACCAGCAAAAGAGTTGCTCCACGACCTCCGAGAGAACCTTGCTCTTACCAACCTTGAAGGCGTGCGCGTGATTCAGCGCTACGACATCGATGGCCTCAGTGACGAAGACTTCGCCAAGGCATCGCAGCTCATCCTCTCAGAGCCACAGGTAGAAACATCCAGCGCCGAACTTAGCATTGCAGCTGACGAAGTCGCATTCGCTGTGGAATACCTTCCGGGCCAGTTCGACCAACGCGCCGACTCCGCCGCCCAGTGTGTGACGATCCTCACCGAGAAAGAAGCACCCATCGTGGTATCCGCTCGTGTGATTGTGCTCAAAGGTTCTATTTCTGGTGACCAACTTAGCGCCGTTAAAGACTACGTGATCAATGCCGTGGATTCCCGCGAAGCGACCATGGAAAAGCCTGAGTCGCTCGCCCAGGAAGTCACTACGCCAGCCGACGTCGAGATTCTCGAGTGGTTCATCACTTCCAACGACGAAGAACTCACTGCCAAGCGCAACGAGCTCGGCCTCGCCATGAGCGCCCAAGATTTCATCTTCACCGCACGTTACTTCCGCGATGAAGAAGGCCGCAACCCGAGCATCACAGAAATCAAGATGCTCGACACCTATTGGTCTGACCATTGCCGCCACACCACCTTCGCCACCCGCCTCAATGAGGTCGCATTCGAAGATGGCACCGAGTACGTCAAGCAAGCCTACGTGAAGTACCAAGAGACGCGCGAAGACGTCTACGGCGACAAGATCGACACCCGCCCAGAGTGCCTCATGGACATCGCTCTCATGGGCATGAAAGAGCTGCGCAAGACTGGCGAGCTCGACAACGTGGAAATTTCTGAAGAGATCAATGCTGCTTCCATCGTCATCCCAGTGGACGTCGATGGCGAAGAGCAAGAATGGCTCCTCATGTTCAAGAACGAGACCCACAACCACCCGACTGAGATCGAACCATTTGGTGGTGCGGCGACTTGTCTTGGCGGTTGTATCCGCGACCCCCTTTCCGGCCGTTCCTACGTCTACCAAGCGATGCGCGTGACCGGTGCCGCCGACCCGCGCACCCCATTTGCCGACACCATGGCGGGCAAGCTTCCGCAGCGTAAGATCTGTAAAGGCGCTGCTGACGGTTACTCATCCTACGGCAACCAGATCGGTCTCGCGACTGGCCAAGTTTCTGAAGTCTACCACCCGAACTACGTGGCCAAGCGCATGGAGATCGGAGCCGTAGTGGCAGCAGCCCCCAAGGAAAACGTATTCCGTGGCAGCCCAGCCAATGGCGATGTGATCCTCCTCATTGGAGGTCGCACCGGCCGCGATGGCGTGGGTGGTGCCACAGGTTCATCCAAAGAACACACCGACACCGCTCTCGACAATTCTGCTGAAGTGCAGAAAGGCAACGCGCCAACCGAACGCAAGGTCCAACGCCTCTTCCGCAACTCTGAGCTCGCTAAGAAAATCAAAGTCTGCAACGACTTCGGTGCTGGTGGTGTTTCTGTCGCCATCGGCGAGATCGCTCCATCGCTCGAAATCAACCTCGACAAAGTACTCAAGAAGTACGACGGCCTCGACGGCACCGAGCTCGCAATCTCCGAGTCCCAAGAACGCATGGCGATCTGTGTGGATCCTTCCACCATCGAGTACTTCCTCGCTGAGTGTGACAAAGAGAACCTCGAATGTGTGAAAGTCGCCGACGTCACCGACTCAGGCAGACTCGTCATCACCTGGCGCGACAAAAAGATCGTAGATTTCTCGCGTGCCTTCCTCGACACCAATGGCGTCACCCTCGATGCCCAAGTAGAAGTCAAAGCACCAAGCACAGAAACTCCGCTCGGCAAGCCAATCGCTTCCGTCGCTGCTGCTTCAGGTCTCAAAGACAAATGGATCACCGCCCTCTCCGACCTCAATTCCTGTGGTCAGAAAGGTCTCGGCGAGCAATTCGATAGCTCCGTAGGTGCCGGCACCGTGCTCCAGCCGTTTGGCGGCAAGCACCAGCTCACTCCTACCGATGCCATGGTCGCAAAGATCCCACTCATCGCGGGCAACACCAACACCTGTTCCTTCATGTCTTGGGGCTTCAACCCGAACATCGCCACTTGGTCGCCATACCACGGCGCGCTCTACGCAGTGACAGAATCGGTCTGTCGCATCGTCTCTGCTGGTGGTCGCCTCAGCGATGTCCGTCTCACCCTTCAGGAATACTTTGAAAAGCTTGGCACCAACCCAGCGCGCTGGGGCAAGCCCTTCGCCGCACTCCTCGGTGCCTTCACCGCGCAGAACGAGCTCCGTCTCGGCGCCATCGGCGGTAAGGATTCCATGTCCGGTTCCTTCAATGAGATCGACGTGCCACCGACACTCGTGTCCTTCGCAGTCGCTCCCGGAAAGGCCACACTCGCGGTTTCCCCAGAATTCAAAGAAGCTGGCTCCGAGCTCTACCTCGTGACCACGCCACGCAACGCCGACCTCCTTCCTGACTTCAGCAAGCTCAAAGAAATTGCAGAACTCCTCCACGCGGCCAATGCTGCTGGTTCCATCAATGCGATGCACAGCCTCGCGGAAGGTGGCGTCGCGGTAGGCCTCGCCAAGATGAGCTTCGGCAACAAGCTAGGCGCGACTGTCGAGCTCGCAGAAGAAGCGCTCTTCAGCGAAGGCTACTTCAACTTCCTGGTAGAAGTGAAGGCTGGCGCCACGCTTCCAGCTGAGCTCAATGCTCAAAAGATCGGCCAAACTGCCGACTCCGCAGCCCTCAGCGTCAATGGCGAAGCGCTCGAAATCGAAGCGCTCCTCGCGGCTTGGACCGGTTCGCTCGAGTCCACCTACCCGTCGAATACCGAAGTGGCACACAATGAGCTCGAAACCTTCTCATTCAATGGCGAAGCAGCTGGCAAATCAGCCAAGCTCGTTTCTGGAGCCAAGCCCAAGGTCGTCGTCCCTTGCTTCCCTGGCACCAACTCTGAGTACGACTCAGCCAAGATGTTCAACGAAGCTGGCGGTGACGCACGCATCGAAGTGTTCCGCAACCTCAGCCCAAGCCACGTCGAAGAATCGCTCAAGGCACTGGCCCAACAGATCAACGAATCACAGATCCTCATGCTGCCTGGTGGATTCTCCGCAGGTGACGAGCCAGACGGTTCCGGCAAGTTCATTGCCACCGTGCTGCGCAACCCAGTCGTGCGCGACGCCGTGATGGACCTCATCCAGAACCGCGACGGACTCGTGCTCGGCATCTGTAATGGCTTCCAGGCATTGATCAAAACCGGCCTCGTTCCTTACGGTGAAATCCGCGACCCACAACCGGGCGCACCAACACTCACCTTCAACGACATCGGCCGCCACATCGCATGTTACGCCACCACACGCATCGCGTCCAACAAGTCACCATGGCTTGCCAACACCCAAGTAGGCGACCTCCACCAAGTGCCATTCTCGCACGGTGAAGGGAAGTTCTACGCCACCGAGGAAGAGGTCAAGCAACTCGCCGCCAATGGCCAGATTGCCACCCAGTACACCGACCTCGCTGGCAATCCATCCATGGACATCCGCTACAACCCGAACGGCTCGCTCTACGCCATCGAAGGCATCACCTCACCATGTGGTCGTGTCCTCGGCAAGATGGGCCACACCGAACGCCGTGGCGAACACGTAGCCAAGAACATCCCTGGGGACAAGCACCAGCCGCTCTTCAGAGCAGGCGTCGAGTACTTCCTCTAATTGTTTCGCTGGCTCTATCAAATCAGCACGGACACACAAATCAATCCATCCAAAGCGCGCCTCTTCATAAGCGGCGCGCTTTTTTTGTATCACTCATGCTGCAATAGTGTGCGTATCACCAAGCAAAAATCACCGGAGGAACAACGATACGCACATTCCCAGCACCTTGATCTTCCAGGGTGGTAATCGTGGTGACAACGTCTTGATCAAACTCCAGGGTGAGCTTCTCGGTCACCTCTTGAGTGATGTGAGAAAAGCGTCTAAATACTTGCCCAGAAAATGCATCACGGTAGGTGGTATAATGCTTCCGCTCTTCTGATTTGATGTACTCCCAGGTACCAGAACTTCCCTCTTTGGTGAGGCGGCTTTCTTTCTTTGTTGGGTCACCAATCGAGCGTCGGACTTCATCCAGCGTCATGCCGATCGCCACCTCTTTTTTTGCAACAAGCTCGCGAATCTCCATCTCGCGCTGATAGTGCTGCTTGAGGGACTCAACAAACTGAGGCTCCTGAGCCGCGAGGTGCTTCGGCGAAACCCACCCAGTGACTTTACTGTGTTTGGCCTTTCCTTTGACTTTATATGCCCGCTCAGTCATCCCTAGCAGCGTCAACTTGGTCTGCATGGGGTACACACCAAGACGTCTTCCACCTTTCTTGGTTGCATAGACCACGGTAGGCTCTACCACCATCAATGGCATGCGTTCAGCTTCACCAAGCATCACCACATCTGGGTCATCATCCAATCCTGCTTGCAACACAGAGGCACTGAACAACAATGCGATGAGGATCAAAGACTTCATAACAGCTAGTATGGCGTAGCATGCGCCTCAGCACAAACCCTCAAACAAAAAAACCACTCAAGCAATCGAGCCTGAGTGGTTGTAAATGGGTCATGCGGACGCACCGCCCGACTTAGTTGTCTGATGAGAAGATCGCACCAATCTGACCACCGTGGTCTTCGTTCACCCAAACCATGGCCTGACTAAATTGCGCGAAAAGCACAAAGAGAGAGAGCGCAAAACATGCTGCCACAAGGTAAAGCACGGCCTTACTTGGGGCTACTTCCTCTTCGTCTGTGGTACCAGCTACATGCACGGTGCTAGCACCTGCTACAGGAGCATTCGGCTTCTTAAGCTGCTGCGTCTTGTCGAGCTGCACTGTCGCTTGAGGAAGCGGTTGTGAAGCTGCTGGAGTACCGAGCGGCTTTGTAGGTGCTGACGACTTTGGAGTGTTGAGTGCGATAGTCGGAGCTGGGCTCGCCATCTTCGGTGCCGCACCCGCAACTGGTGCCGCTGGAGCTTTTGGCGCCGCTGGTGCGCCTGCCACTGGTGGCTTTGCTGCTGGAGCTCCAGCCTTTGGAGCTTGAGGCGCCGGAGCCTTGAGATTCGTTTTTGCCGTAGGGTCAGCCTTGAGCGTGATTGCCATGGTCTCTTTTTTGAGTGGCACAGCAGAAGTCACGTCCGGCACGGAAGATACTGGTGGCTTCGGTGCTGCTGGTGCTGCTGCTGACTCAGGAGTCATTGGCTTTACAGGTGCAGATGGCTTCTTGCCTGCCACTGGTGTCTGCTCCACTGGCTTACCTGGCTGTGCCGGCTTTACCGATGTCTGAGATGTTGGATCAGCCTTGAGCGTCACGCGCATCGTCTCTTGCTTGAGTGGCACGGCAGAAGTCACGTCTGGAATGTTAGGATTCGCCTCTGGACGTTTCGCTGACTGTGGGCTGGTATCCTGAGTCATGGCTGCAGGAGCAGGCACGTTAGGCTTAGGTGGTGCAGGAGCAGGTACAGATGGCTTGGCAGCTTGGGCTTCAGTAGCATTCCCAAGAGCTCCAGTCGGCACAGACTTCAAGGTCACACGTACCGTTTCCTTACGCAATGGCACAGACGATGTCTTGCGCATCATCGAGCTAGTCAATGGCTCAGTCTCGAGTGGCTGGGTCTTATCTTTATTCTCTTCTGTCATCCTGTGTAGGTTTTAAAGTTTGGTGTGTAGGGGCTACCTGTGCAAGCCATGTAGCCTATATGTAATCGTTAGCCTAACCTGACACCCCTAGCCCTTGTCAAACCTGCAAAATTATTTTTTACATCTTACCTAGACCATACAAAAAGCGCCCGATGGATAACTCCACGGGCGCTTGAATAAATGATAGAGACTAAGCTAGCTACGCGGATTACGCGTCGCGCTCAGCAGCTTCTTTGATCACCTGCTCAGAAACGTTCTTCGGACATGGTGCGTAGTGGGAGAACTCCATGGAGAACTGACCACGACCAGATGTCATTGTACGAAGGTCACCAATGTAACCGAACATTTCAGAAAGTGCAGCTTCAGCCTTGATGCGGATCACACCAGATGGAGTGGTTTCCTGTGACTGAATCATTCCACGGCGACGGTTAAGATCACCGATCACGTCACCGACTTTTTCTTCTGGAGTGAAGACGTCGAGCTTCATGATTGGCTCGAGGATCTGTGGACCAGCCTTAGGGATGGAGGAACGGTAAGCAGCCTTGGCTGCGATTTCGAATGCCACTGCGGAGGAGTCAACTGCGTGGAAACCACCATCAGTGAGAGTCACTTTGATGTCTTCCATTGGGTATCCAGCAAGAACACCTTGAACCATAGAAAGCTTAAAGCCTTTCTCAACTGCTGGCCAGTATTCCTTAGGAACGTTACCACCAACAACCTTAGATTCAAACTCGAAGCCAGTACCTGCTTCACCTGGCTCGATGGTGTAGTCGATCTTACCGAACTGACCAGAACCACCGGACTGCTTCTTGTGTGTGTAAGAATCAGTGATTGTCTTCGTGATGGACTCACGGTAAGCCACCTGAGGAGCACCTACTGTTACTTCAACACCGTGTGTACGCTTGAGGATGTCTACCTTAATGTCGAGGTGAAGTTCACCCATTCCCTTAAGGATAGTCTCACCTGAATCTTCGTCTGTCTCGACGTAGAAGGATGGATCTTCCGCAACCATCTTACCGATCGCTACACCGAGCTTCTCAGCATTCACTTTGTCCTTAGGAGCAACAGCCATGGAGATAACCGGCTCAGGGAACACCATTGGTTCAAGAGTCGCAGGCGACTTAGGATCACAGAGTGTGTGACCAGTTTGAGTGTTCTTGAGACCTACGAGAGCGATGATGTCACCTGCTTGCGCGGAGTCGAGCTCTGTACGCTCATCAGCGTGCATTTCCACAAGTCGTCCAACACGCTCATTCTTACCTGTGAAGCTGTTAAGAACGGTATCACCTTTCTTAAGCACACCTGAGTAGATACGTGTGAATGTAAGCGCACCGAACTTGTCATCCATGATCTTGAATGCAAGAGCACGAAGTGGTCCGTCAGTAGTCACTTCAGCAAACTTACCAGTTTCGTTACCTTCTGGGTCAACTTCTGGTTGTGGGTCAACTTCTGTTGGGTTCGGGAGGTAATCAACAACCGCGTCGAGAACGAGTTGCACACCCTTGTTCTTGAATGAGGAACCACAGTAAGTTGGGAAGAAATCGAGTGCGATTGTGCCCTTACGGATACAACGCTTGATGTCTTCCATTGCAGGTTCTTCCATGGTTTCGAGGTATTCCATCATAAGCTCGTCGTCTTGCTCAAGAGCAGTTTCGATAAGCTGTGCACGGTATTCCTCAACCTTGTCTACCATGTCGGCAGGAACGTCTTGAATTTCGTAGTTTTCTGGCTGACCGGAATCATCCCATACCCACGCCTTGCGTGTAAGAAGATCAACAACACCAACGAAATCGGACTCGATACCGATTGGCAGAACCATCACGAGTGGCACAGCACCAAGGATGTTCTTCACCTGATCAACCACGCGGTAGAAGTCACCGCCAATACGGTCGAGCTTGTTCACGTAGATCACGCGGGAAACTTCGGACTCATCAGCATAACGCCAGTTAGTTTCTGACTGAGGTTCAACACCACCAGAAGCACAAAATACACCAACACCACCATCGAGAACCTTAAGGGAACGGTAAACTTCTACAGTGAAGTCAACGTGTCCAGGAGTGTCGATGATGTTAAAACGGTGGTCTTTCCAGAAACATGTAGTTGCTGCTGACTGAATGGTGATACCACGCTCAGCTTCCTGCTCCATGAAGTCAGTGGTGGACTCACCATCGTGAACTTCACCAATCTTGTGGATTTTACCAGTAAGGGAGAGGATACGCTCTGTCGTAGTTGTCTTACCCGCATCAACGTGCGCGAAGATACCAATGTTTCTGTATTTTGATAGATCTGTTGCCATATGAATGGTCCTTTCGTGTTTCGGCAGGATGCCGAGTTACTTGCAGGTGTCCATATAGTGCTGCATGCGATTTGGCAACCCAACTATTTATATATTACGAAAAAAACACACAATCTGAGTGACTCAAGCTCAAGGGCATGGGCCGCAGCACCTTAGCACAGCTCACGCATTCACATTCAAACACCAGCAACAAAGCTCCCCCAGACGTAGGACTCACATGCCTCCCTATCCGGGTTCCTCTAGCATGAGACCCTTCAGGTCATCGTCACTTGCAGCTTGTTTACGCAGCTCCGGATCCATCTCAAACGACTCCAATACAAATGTGCGGGCTTGATCGAGTTCCCCCAGCACCGCGCAATAACAGCCCATGTTGTAATGGTAGAGTGCGTCAGACTGGAGGCTGAGAGGACCACTCTCGAGCACCGAGCGAGCAAGCAAGGTATCGCCACACTCGTGGAGGCAGTACCCTGCGTGCAGAAAATAGGAATGCTGCTGTGGGCTCATACGACAGAGCTGCATCGCGAGCTTAGCTCCGGTCGACCATTCACCCATCATCATAAACGCAGCAAGCTGCAACTCTAGACTGCGTAGAGAATGTGCTTCCTTACCGCTGAGGTTCTCTAATTCCTGAAGCGCTTCCTCTGCCATCTGCAATTGCAAATACCCCTCAGCTGCCACCATCAAGCGCTCACTATCCATAACTTAAAGATCACTGGGATCATCATTGGGCACAAGCCCAAATATGATAGAGAACGCCACAAGGCTTAGCAAAATTTCTCTTGAGAAAATGCGATGCGACCCTCCGCCCGCATCATCGTGCGATCGTGGCGACTCAGACGCTCAATCAATTCGAGCCTCGGACTCAGCCCAGCGTGATTCGCCACTTGGATGGCCAAGCCGGGACGAGCATTCAACTCCAATAATAAAGGCCCCTTTGATTTATCCAACACGATATCCACCCCGAGGTAGCCTAGTTCCGTCATTTCATATGACTGAGCCGCGAGCTCCATCAAGGGCTGCCAATCCGGCACCACAAGCTCGCTAAGACTCCGCCCAGTATCTGGATGAACATCCACCCGACGCCCGTATTGCACTGCGCGTGAGGCCCGGCCAGTTACTAGATCAATCCCAACTCCCACCGCGCCTTGGTGGAGGTTTGCCTTACCATCTGAAGCAGCGGTAGACAGACGCATCATTGCCATCACAGGGAATCCTTGGAAAACAACCACGCGAATGTCTGGCACCCCCTGGTAGGAAAAGCCATCAAAGGCATCGCTAAATTCAATGGCGTACTCGATCATCGCCTTATCATTCCTCCCGCCCAGACTGTAGAGACCACTCAGCGTGTTGTTGACATGCCGACGCACATCACGCATCACCACACGTTCTCCACTGGGTTTCAAGAACTCGTGTCCCTCACGGCCAGTCACCACCAGAATCCCCTTACCTGCGCTACCCTGAGTAGGCTTGATCACAAATTGCTCACGCCCCTCCAGCTTTTGCGCAAGATTGGACACATCAGACTGCCGTCCCACCACGCCGTAGAGCTCAGGCACTTGCAGGCCAAATTGTTTAGCAAGCAACTTGGTCTTCAACTTATCGTCCACTCGAGGGTAGAGTTCACGTCGGTTGTAGCGCGCAATGTAGTGCCCATTGCGGCGATTCATCCCGAGGATCCCCGCCGCACGCAGCTGCGATGGACGACACCAATGGTTTGGTGAAAATAACATCAAACCTTCCCCCCCGCGTCGTTGCCGTCATCAAAAAATGGAGCAAATCGCATCAACTCAGAGACGCGATAGCCAGCGTATTGACCCAGCGAGAGAATCACCGCCAGCACCACAAAGAGCAATGAGGGAAACACAAAGACCAGGTACTTTAAGGTGCTATTGCCCATGACCCAGTAGGCGATGACAGCCACCAACAAGCTCCCACTCGTCTGCAAGGCCACTTCACTGGGGCCATCTTCCTCCCATAGAATGGAAAGGCGCTCAACGGTCCACGCCAGAATGATCGTAGGGAACAAGGTCACTGACTCGACAATGCCTAGCTCAAACTTCGCACCCAGCACCCCAAAACTTACCATGATCCCGATCACCACAATCACCACAGCCGAGATGCGAGGCACCAGCAAGAGGTCGAGCTTCGAGAGGTAGCTACGCACAATCAAGCCGACGCTCACCACCAAGGCAAAGAGCATCAAACCCGGTAAAAGATCTGTTTTCAAGAATGCCATCGCGAGCAGAATCGGCATAAAGGTACCTGATGTTTTCACCCCAATGATATTGCGCATCAATACAACAACGAGCGCACCGAAGGGAATCATCAACAACAAACCGTATGCATTCTGCTGTTCGATCGAAAGGTTCAACAAGGAGAAGCTTGCTAGGTGGTTCTTCGCTGCAGATTGCTGCACGATCGTCGCCGGCAATTGCTGCACCCGCATGGCGAAGGCTACCCGCACATTCTCACCACCTTCTACCTCAAGTAATGCTGGACCACCGCGCTGCCACGCCAGTAAATTCTCAGTCTCAATCGGCTGCACCCGACCAAACTCGGCAAGAATACTTTGCTCGCCCTCATGCAAGAACACGGCCGACTGCAAAGGCACACGGTTGGCGGTTTCTCCGAGTTCCAAGTAGCGGATCAAATGCGCGTTATAGCCAGCCTTGAGTGCCACATTGAGTAAGACGCGATTGCGAGCCAGCGCGCTCGTATTACCCGCCAGCAAAGTCTGCACATTTTGGTTGTCCTTCTTCGCAAAAAGCCCATTGAGATGAGCCACAAAGGTTTCCATATCTGCAGAGTACTTCTGCGCCTCTGCGATCAACTGATCTGCAGCCACCGCCAGTGGTCCCTCGCGATAGCCTGGGTCGACTTCGTTCAGGTGCACGTCCCCCATTAATTGTACCGCCTGCGTTCGGCGAAAAATATTCACGCGGTAGTAGAGTTCTTGCTTACCCTCGGCCTGCTCCTTTGACCACACCACCTTGCGGAAAGTCACATCCTCTTTGCTGTTCAAGCCTGGGTTATAACCATAGTCATCGGAGGCCGCACTCTCGTCTAGCACCCCATAGAGCGCCTGCTCCCCCGGGATGGCCAAGCTCACTTTCACCGGCTCATCCAGTGCATCAAATTCCACCTTCGCCTCAATCGTCCAAACCGGGACCTTCTCTCGCGGCACAAAGGGATAGCCGATCTTTTTGTGCATGTAGAACGCAGTACCTAACCCCACCATCAGCAGTAGGAAGATCAAGGTGCGTAGCTGAACTCTAGATTTCATCGTGATTGCCTTCCTTATTTTTTCTTGAATTCAGGCTTAGCCAGCGTGTTCTTCAGCGACACATCGACCATCGCCGTGCCGCGTAACAAATTACGCCCTACCAAAAGTGGGTAGGTGTAGGCAGATCGATCGGTTAGGGAGAATTCTAACTCCGCCCCATACCCGGCATACACAGCGTGGAGATTCACCACGTAGCGCTTCTGGGCTTCAGCCCCGTGACGCTTAATCTCCGCCACACGTTGCACGCGCTTCTCTAAAGTCTTGCGCTCCTCACCATTGGGATCAACCAAATCAAAGCGTACCCACTTGTCTCCATCGCGCTCAAAACCCTTAATATTCTCCGCATGGATCGAGCAAGTCGTGGCTCCTGTATCAATGCGAGATGAATAGGAGAATGCAGCCTCAGCAATCCCAATCCATTCCACCTCACCAATCACCACCATCGCTTGCTCACCTAGCTCGGCCTCCTTGGCCGGTAAGACAACAGAAAAAGCGGCACTGCAAAGCAAACTAATCGATAAAAAGGAATGCATCGGGTTCATACCATAAGAGTAAACCATGGATTCAAAAAAACTGCTAGAGAATCTTTCTCCCATTCACCCTCACATTGGACCACAAAAAAACACAGCAATCACGGGACACTAGATCTTGTCTTGCATCTGAAAAAAAGTATTAGCACACTCCGCCCATGACCAGCGACAAGCAGCGCCAACCAGTCCCCTGCGAATTCATGCCTGATGATTACTTCGCGCGCCTGGAACCACACAGCATCTTCGGCAACGACAAGCCACTGGAAATCGATTTAGGCTGCGGCGATGGATCCTTTACCATCGCCATGGCCCAGCATCACCCAGATCGCAATTTCCTTGCGGTTGAGCGCCTCTTGGGTCGCGTGAAAAAAGTCTGCCGCAAGGCTCAGCAACATGGTCTAGATAATTGTAAGGTACTGCGCCTTGAATCAACCTACGTGATCGAGTGGCTCTTTCCAGAAAACTCGATCGACCGCCTCCACCTGCTCTGCCCAGACCCATGGCCCAAAGCACGCCACCACAAGAACCGCCTAATCCAACAGGGCTTCCTCGCATCGCTATTCAAAGCACTCAAGCCAGGTGGGGAGTTCTGCTTCAAGACCGACCACCCAGAGTACTTCGAATGGACGCTCGAAGAAATGGAAACGTTCCAAAAATTTGACAAACTCGACTGGCCAGAAGACGCCTTCTACTACCCCAAGACCGACTTCCAAATCCAGTGGGAAGCGGAAGGCAAAGTGGTAGAACGCGCGCGCTATCGCAAACCTGAGTAACACCAGCCAGGCTCGCAAGCCCCCGCGCCTTGCCCGCGTTGAGCACCAAGGCGCTCAAGATCCACCAAGTTCATTCCTTTTTCCTTTCACCCCTGCTTTGTTTTACATAACACCTAAAACATAAAACGTAACACCGCTCAGCAGCAGCTGAGCTACGATCATGAATCCCAACAACATCAGCAAATACCGCCCGTTCCCAACCGTTCCACTGACTGACCGCACCTGGCCAGACCAGCAGATCCTCTCTGCACCCATCTGGTGCTCGGTCGATCTACGCGATGGCAACCAAGCACTCCCACAGCCGATGACCGTGGAAGAAAAGCTCGAATTCTTCGAACTTCTTTGCCGTATTGGGTTCAAACAAATCGAGATCGGCTTCCCCTCCGCCGCCGATACCGAGTTCAATTTCTGCCGCCGCCTGATCGAAGAAAATCGCATCCCAGAGGACGTGACAATTCAGATCCTGGTGCAAACGCGCGAGCACCTCATCCGTCGATCCTTCGAGGCCATCCAGGGAGCCAAGCGCGCGATTGTGCACATCTACAATTCCACCTCACCACTCCAGCGCAAGGTCACCTTTAGTGATGCTTCGCGGGATGACATTCGCAACATCGCCGTAGCTGGCGCCGAGCTTGTCAAAGAGCTCACACCGACGATCCCCGAAACAAAAATCGCGCTCCAGTACTCGCCGGAATCATTCTCCGACACCGAGCTCGACTTCGCGGTCGAGTGCTGCAACGCCGTCATCGACGTCTGGGAACCGACCCCAGAAAACAAAATGATCATCAACCTACCGGACACTGTCCAGTGGGCCACGCCGAACATCCATGCCGACCAAATTGAGTGGATGTGCCGCAACTTAAAACGCCGCGATTCACTCGACGTCTCACTCCACACACACAACGACCGCGGCACCGGCACTGCCGCCACCGAAATGGGCCTCATGGCCGGAGCTGACCGAGTCGAAGGCACGCTATTCGGAAATGGCGAACGCACCGGCAACTTGGATATCGTCAATGTCGCGCTCAACATGAACTCGTGGGGCATCGAGACTGGCCTAGACTTTAGCAACCTTGCAGACATCCGCGCCGTCTACGAGCGCGTCACCCGCATGAGCGTCTCCGAGCGCGCCCCCTACGCGGGCGAGCTCGTCTTCACCGCCTTCTCTGGATCGCACCAAGACGCCATCAAAAAAGGCCTCGACCGCCGCAAGCAAGAACTCAACGAAGACCCCAGCCTCAAATGGGGAGTACCCTACCTCACCATCGACCCAGAGGACATTGGTCGTTCATACGAAGCAATCATTCGTATCAACTCCCAGTCTGGTAAAGGCGGCGTGGCCTACATCCTCGACCGCGAGCATGGGTTTGACCTCCCCAAGACGATGCACCCGCAGGTTGGAAAGGCAATCTACGACCTTGCTGATTCTCAAGCCAAAGAACTCGATGCAGCTGAAATCTATGAAGCCTTTGCCAAGCTCTTCGTCAATGTGGAGTCCCCGCTCCAAATCACTAGCTACGAGCTCGACCACCTCGAAGGAGGGGACGTGCGCTGCCGTGCGAGCATCGAGCTTCACGGCGAAGCCAAAGACATCGTGGGCACCGGCAACGGCCCGATCAACGCCTTCGTCAGTGCACTCGAAACTCAGGGCTTCAAAGACTTCGCCCTCACCGACTACCGCTCTCACGCCATCCGTGGCGGCTCAGACTCAGAATCCGCAGCCTACATCCAGCTACGCTCCGACACAGGCGGCATCCTCTGGGGCTGTGGGGTCGACACCTCGATCGAGATTGCGGGCCTCAAAGCCTTGCTCAGCGCCTACAACCTCCTACACTGCGCTTAATCCTAGCTGAGGCAGCCAAGCCGCCTCACTCCCAACACCACACACTCACCATGGTTGAACTTAGACTCTTCGGCATCCCGATCCGCGTAGAACCCAGCTTCTGGATCACTCTAGGCATCATCGGCCTCATCGGTACCGACATGCGCGATAGCAATTTCCTTCTGCAAATTGCTCTCTTCGTCATCGCCGGCTTCATTTCAATCCTCATCCATGAATTAGGCCATGCGCTCATGCTCAAAGCCTACAAGGTGAAACCAAACATCGTACTCGCGAGCTTTGGCGGCTACGCCACCTACCCAGCGGGCGCTTTGAGCCGACTTCAGGGCTTTCTCATGACCGCAGCAGGCCCCGGCCTCCAGCTGCTACTTGCTGGTGCCGTCTACCTTGGCGTGGGATTCAACAGCACGCCGTACAATGAGTTCGAAGAATTTACCAACATCCTCATTGGGATCAGCATCTTCTGGGCATTGCTCAATTGCCTCCCGATCCTACCGATGGATGGTGGGCAAATGCTCTCTGCCATCCTTGGGCCACGCCGCCAAGCCGCCGTGCACATGGTCGGCATGGTCACCGCCGTCATCTTCGGCTTCGTTGCCTTCAAAATCGGAGCAATCTTCGGCACCATCTTCATGGGCATGTTTGCTTACCAAAACTTCAAAGCCTGGAAACACTACCGCAGCTAAACACCACTTTAACTCAACTATAGAAAATCCAAGACCATGGTCGGACCACTCTCACAAAAACTCTTTGCCAAAGCGAAAACTGTCATCCCAGGCGGCGTGAACTCACCAGTGCGCGCCTTCAAAAATGTCGATGGCGATCCCTTCTTCGTGCGCCGCGCAGCAGGCAGCCGAATCACCGACGTAGACAACAAAACCTACATCGACTACATCGGCACTTGGGGGCCTGCCATCCTCGGCCACGCTCCCATCCAACTCACACAAACGATCCACGAAGTAGCCAAAGACGGCGTGTCCTTCGGCGCCCCTTGCCCGTGGGAAATCGAAATGGCTCAGACGATTGTCGATTGGGTACCATCGGTAGAAAAAGTACGCATGGTAAACTCCGGCACGGAAGCTACCATGTCCGCAATCCGCCTCGCACGTGGCTTCACCGGTCGCGACAAAGTGATCAAGTTTGACGGTTGCTACCACGGCCACGTCGACCACCTCCTCGTCGCCGCTGGCTCCGGCGCCCTCACCCACGGTGAGCCAGACTCAGCAGGCGTGCCCAAGGCATTCTCAGACCACACCATCGTGCTGCCGTACAACCAACCGGAAGCAGTGCAGGAAGTATTCGACGCCATTGGCGATCAAATTGCCGCCATCATCCTCGAGCCATTCCCAGCGAACGCTGGCCTCGTGTTCCCGCGTGAAGGTTACCTCGAATTCCTCCGCGAAATCACCAAAAAGCACGGCACCGTGCTCATTTTTGACGAAGTCATGACTGGCTTCCGCGTGGCCAAGGGCGGCGTGCAAGAACTCGTCGGCATCACTCCAGACCTCACCTGTATGGGCAAGGTCATTGGTGGCGGCCTGCCAGTAGGAGCCTTCGGAGGACGGGCCGACATCATGGACCACCTCGCACCCATCGGCCCAGTCTATCAGGCGGGCACGCTCTCGGGCAACCCACTTGCCATGGCCGCTGGTCTCGCTCAGCTCAAGGCACTGGAAGCAGCAGACGCCTACACCCAACTCGAGGCCACCGGAGCACGACTAGAAGACGGCATCCGTAGCCTCATGAAAGAACACGGATTTGGCTTCACCTTCCACCGTGTCGGTTCCATGTTCTGCCTCTTCTTTACCGGCAAAGAAATCTGGAATGTAGACGATGTGAACGGCGCCGACATGGACGCATTCAAGCGCTTCTTCTGGGCGCTTCTGGACGATGGAGTCTACATCGCCCCGAGCCCCTACGAGACTGGATTCATCTCCCTAGCACACAGCACCGGAGACATCGACAACACCCTCGATGCCATGGACAAAGCCTTCAAAAAAGTCTAAGGATTTTATAGTTGTATGCGGAGCACATTCCCGCCTTACTTCCCCTGTCTAGCAGCAGCGTAGCAAACGCCTCATGATGCTTGAGACGGTCCCATGGTGTAATGGATAACACATCGGTTTCCGGAGCCGAGGATCCAGGTTCGATTCCTGGTGGGACTACCACGCAGCCGCGGGGAAGCGATTGATATAATCTAGCCATTGTTGGCAGATTGCCTCAGCTGAGAAACCATCCGGCTAAGGGGCCAGGCTCGATGCATCTGAGGCTCGATGCATCTTGTTACTGATTGGCGCGGTAGTAATCCACGAGGTCCTTGGGATAGTATTTATGATCTCGATAGGAGGAATCATCTAGGCCAAGAATGCAGGTGACGGCGGCCGCTTCGTAGCACCAATAGCCGGAATAGCCTGGCCCTTTGTGATTGCCATACCAACCAGCGCTGCGGTGCTCGCGCATCCATACAGGGCTGATGTACTGCTTGACGATCTTCTGCGCCTCTTCAGGCTCTGCGGTGAACGCAGTTTTCAATGTTTGGCGGATTTCGGTGATGTGACTCTCCTGCATTTCAGGATCGTAGCCGCGGTCTTCGATGGCAGCAGCTAGGATGAAATTGAAGAGTTTATCTTCCACCTGATCAATTTCCAAGACCTTGGCGAACTTTTGGAATTCTGATTCGGGAAGTCCTAACATGAATGCGATCGACAGCGTCCACAAGAGCTGATCGAATGTGTCCATATTGTAGGTATGGATGTCAGGATTCTTACGCGATTTGAATTTATTATGCCCACCAGCAAAGTACCGTTCCACCAGATCCAGCATCACCACCAAGTCCTCTTTAAACGGATCCAAGTCTGCTCCGCTGGAATACTGAGCATTCATTTTGCTAAATAACGTGGTGAAAATAGCAAACGCCGCATTGTTTACTTTATCTTGTGGTAAACTTGGCTCTATCATCCACGCTCTAAACCTCTCAAGAGATTTGTCGTTTTGAGCTATCAAAGCCCTGAAATGCTCTCGATCTTTTTCTTGTGTTCTCATCTTCTAGGTTGTCTATAGTTGAAATTTACCATCTTCGCCAGTGATTTTGTAACCAT
>NZ_KB899270.1 GCF_000378105.1 Rubritalea marina DSM 17716
CGAAGAGGAATTGTCGGTCGACGACACGCGAGACACAGTGGTAGATGGCGGGCCTGAGTTCTTTACCGACCCAAGGCGCTAGGGTTCTAGGGGAGGACATAGAGCAGATTGTAACACGGGAAGCCCTGTGGCATCAACGATCCTCTGTATTTAGTCTGTCTAAGAATAGGGGAGGAATAGGCTTCGTACATCAGTCACGAAAAAAACCTAGGGAGCTCAAGGAGCCCTAGGTTTTTGTGTGTTTGTTGAATGGTCGGAGGAGCCTTAGGCGCTGAGGGCCTCGAGTGCTTGCTTGAGGAGCGCGAGAGCTTGGTCGACTTCTTCCTCGGTGACATTGAGTGGCGGGAGCCAACGCAGGGTGTCGGCGCCGGCAGGCACGGTGAGGAGGCCGAGCTCGGTGAGCTTGAGCACGAGGGCGAGTGCGGAAGTTTGTCCGTATGGGAAGGTCAGAGCCTCTGGGTTGAGGCCAAAGCCGAGAAGCAGGCCCTTGCCTCTGAGCTCTGAGATGGCTGGGTGATTCCAGCTCTCAATCGCGGAGCGGATCTGCGCTTCTCTGGCCTTCACGTTGTCGCAGAGTCCTGCTTCTTTGATCTCGGCGAGCACGGCGAGTGAGGCAGCGCAGGCAAGTGGGTTGCCTCCATAGGTGGAACCGTGGGTTTTGGGGCCGAGCTGCGAACTCAGAGTGGTGTCGGGGTCGATGCGTCTGTCGCTGATCCAGAAGGCGCCGATTGGGAAGCCGCCGCCCATGCCCTTCGCCCATGAAATGGCGTCTGGTTCTAGCTCTGGAGCGATGGCTCTCCATGCCATGTCTTCGCCTAGTCTGCCGAATCCGGCTTGGACTTCATCGAACATCAGGAGGAGGTCGTGCTCTTTACAGAGGGCTGCGAGGCCATTGAGGAATTCCGCATTGGCTGGGTTGACCCCACCTTCTCCTTGAACGGGTTCGAGGAGGATGGCTGCGGTCTTATCGCTAATCAGTGCTTTGACGGATTCAAGGTGATTGAACTCCGCATATTGCATGCCTTCGAGGATGGGGGCGAAGCCTTGTTGGATGGCCGGCTGGCCAGTGGCTGAGAGTGATCCCATGGTTCTGCCGTGGAAGGAATTGCCAAAGGTGATGATCTCATGACGTGCTTCGCCGGAGGCCGCTGGCTTGGTGTGGCCAAACTTTCTAGCGAGCTTGACGAGGCCTTCATTGGCTTCTGCTCCTGAGTTGGCAAAGAAGATTTTACCGGGGATTTTGACGAAGTCCTCGACGATGGTTTGAGCGAGTTCCCCTTGCTCGGCAATCTCATAGAGGTTGGAGCAATGCATGAGCTTGCTCGCTTGTTCTTGGATCGCTTGGGTGAGTCTCGGGTGGCAATGGCCGATCGAGCACACGGCGATGCCGGTGCAGAAGTCGAGGTATTTGTTGCCCTCCGAGTCCCAGAGGTGGGTGCCTTGGGCTTTGTCCGGGACGATGGGGAATCTACCGTAGGTCGGTAGGACGTAGTTGGTGAATTGGTCGTGGGTGGTCATTACAAGGTGTGATTTGTAATTTGAAATTGGTGATTTGGTATGGGGGGGAGTGGCGTTGTCGTAGAACTTCTTTCTACTCTCTACTGCATCCTTTACTCGTCGAACATGTCTGGAGTGATGATGTGTTTGGCTCCGCATCGTGGGCAAATGATCTCGAGACCTGCGTCCCCTTGAAAGAGGGCGTCTGGGTTTCCTTTGAATTGTGCCAGAGATGGTAGAAAGCGCTCGGGCGAGCAGCCGCAGTGGAATCTGAATCGTCGGGTTTCCAGTAGCTTGTGCGCCTCGTCGTCTAGCAATGTGGCGACCTTTTCGTCGGTCAGTTCATTGAGCCACTCGATATCGCAGTCAGGTTGTGCGGCAATGAGCACGAACTTTTCATCGGGCAGGCGGAAGGCGCGAGCAGGGCGTTGTTCGCTTTGGGTGTAGTACGTTTCAATCCAGTTGGCTGGATCGTTGTCTTCGAGTTCTACCGCGGATCGTCTGCCTTCGGCACCGGCGACGAGTGTCTGGCTGTGAAGGGTGCTGCGTGGGGCTTCTTTGACTCCCTCGGTGAAGAGGTGTCCTGTGATGGATTCTTCGGTTGAGCCTCCGGTGACGAAGACATTGACGCGCGGGGCGCGGAGGTTCACCGTCCAGGCAACGGTCTCTGCCCATGGGCGGGCCACGAGGTGGAGGGTGAGGAAGCTGAGCTGTTCCTTGAGTAGGGTGTCTAGCTGCTCTTTGTGGCGCAGCTTGTTGTCCATCAGGTGCAGGTAGTAGTCTGTGTAAATGGCGCTGAAATTGCCGCTCACCATGAGGGCGTTGCGGCCTCTGATGAAGTGCGATTCAATCTTGGTGTATTCGTCTACTGCTTCCATAGTGAAAAAAGTGCTATCTGGTTGAAAAAGATTTGGGTGCAGGAGCTGAGCTCCATGGTGGAGGCTACTGCTACTCACAGCGGTGAGCATGCGGGGCGGGAGTATCGCTTATGATTAACGATGCGTCTAGTGCCAAGCTAGCGATTTGTGAAGTCTGAATTCTAGTCAGCGTTTGTTGCTGTTGACTTTGCCGCGGAGGAGTGGGTGTCCTGGCTTTGCTTTGGTGATGAAGGGGGCGCGTAGATAGGCTGGCTCGGCGGGAGTGGCGAGGAGCTTGTGGCGGGTGGCTTCATCCCAGGATTCCCACGCGCGCAGGTGATCTGCAGCGGTGGGCTGGCAGGCGGTGATTTCTAGATCACCCAGCCAATCAAGCTTTTGATCGATGGTGACTACGGGGCAGTCTGCTTGCTGCACTTTGGTTTCGAAGTCCTCACGCTCGAGGAGTTGTGGCTCGCTCGGTAGCTGGCCCCTTTGGACTTCAGAAATGTAGAAGGCACCACGGCGTGCATCGCCGGTGGCTAGGAATCGTGCTTCATCATGGGCGAGGGGGTGCGCGAGCAATGAGGACTGGCCCACGACTGGGCAACTATGAATGGAAGCCACACCTAGCGCCGCGGCGATGGCGATGCGTGAGCCTGAGTAGGAGCCTGGACCGGTGCCAATGATGATGGCGTCGAGTGAGTCGCCTTCCGGGATTAGCTCAAGTAGCTCTTGCAGAGGGGGAAAGAGTAATTGGTTTTGCTGGCGGTGGCTCTCAAATTGTTTAGTAACTGGCGAATGGTTACCAACTTTTAACGAAATTGTGGCATTGGGGATGCTAGTTTCAATGGCGAGTAGATGATACACGGTGTTAGCTAAGTTGAATAATATTCATAGTTAAGGTGCAGAAACTTTACAAATCGGAGACATTCACTCTTGCTAGTATGTATCACGATATGTTTGTCTCTTACAGCATCCGCGGGGACAGTAACCGAGGATAAAAAATTTCACCAGAACAGTTATGAGCGATTACGCAAAAGGTTTAGAAGGAGTAGTAGCCAACGAGTCTGCCTTGTCAAAGGTAGAAGGTCTCGAAGGTACGTTGTCATACTTGGGATACAACATTGATGACCTTGTGGAAAATTGCAGTTTTGAAGAGGTGACTTACCTTCTTCACTACCGTTCTCTCCCTACTGCTGAGCAACTTGCTGCCTTTGAAGGCAAGCTTCGCAACGACCGTGAGCTTCCTGAACAGTTGGTGTCGTTCCTTAAGACGCTTCCAGCGGACGCAGTGCCAATGGATGTGCTCCGCACCGCAGTTTCCATGCTCGGTATCTTTGATGATCGCGCACTCATTGGTGAGCCTAACCAGGAACTGAACCACGAAGTGGCGCTATCACTCGTGGCAAAGACTCCAGTGATCGTGGCCTACTACCACCTCATCCGCCAGGGTAAGGAACTTCCACCAGTTCGTACGGACCTTTCTGAAGCAGCTCACTTCCTCTACCTCATCAATGGTGGTGAAGTGCCATCTGAAGCCGCAGCTCGCACGCTCGACATCGCATACATCCTGCACGCTGACCACGGCATGAATGCTTCCACATTCTCTGCTCGCGTGACAGTGGCCACACTTTCTGACCTCTACTCCGCCATGACATCAGCGATCGGCACACTCAAGGGCCCACTCCACGGTGGTGCAAATGAAGGTGTGATCAACATGCTCAATGAAATTGGTAGCGAAGAAGCTGTCGATGCATTCGTAGAAGATTGCTTGGTCAACAAGAAGAAGATCATGGGAATTGGTCACCGCGTATACAAGGTGCTCGACCCACGCGCTCCACACCTTCAGAAGATGGCTATCAAGCTCACTGAGGAACTCGGTGAATCGAAGTGGATCAACATGTCTGAGCGAATCGCCACCATCATGCGCGAGCGCAAGGGACTCAACGCAAACGTGGATTTCTACTCCGCGACAGTGTACTACTCACTCGACATCCCAACTGACCTTTTCACTCCAATCTTTGCGATCTCTCGCATGTCTGGTTGGACTGCACAGGTTCTCGAGCAGCTCGAAGACAACCGCCTCTACCGCCCGCTTACCAAGTATGTGGGTCCTGCGACACTCTCGCCAGTGGCACCTATTGCAGAGCGTTCGGCTCAGCTTGTCTAAGTGATCTGAATTCACCTTTTCTATGCCAGCCCCTGACCGAGTCGGGAGGCTGGCATTTTTTGTTTTAAGGTGTTCATGGGTTTGATGTTAGTGTACTTGATGTAGAGATAAAATTTCAGTTAGATTAAATGATGAATGAAGCAGCAATTGGTGTGATTGGGGGCAGCGGCCTCTATGCGATGGATGGATTTGTGGAGACGGAGCGCCGCGAGGTAGTGACGCCATTTGGTGCGCCATCTGATGTGTTGGTCGGCGGTGAGATCTCTGGCCGCAAGGTGTGGTTTTTGCCACGGCATGGGCGCAAGCACAATATCCTGCCTCATGAGATCAACCATCGCGCGAACATCTGGGCGCTGAAGTCACTGGGGGTGGAGTTCATCATATGTGTGACCGCTGTGGGGAGTCTGAAGGAAGAGTATGTGCCGCGCCATATTGTGCTTCCAGATCAGTTCTTTGATCGTACCAGCCGTCGCAACGAGCACACCTTTTTTGGTAATGGGATTGCGGCGCATATTGGCTTTTCTGAGCCAGTCAGTGCCGGCTTGAGGGACATTCTCCATCAATCTTGTTTGGCTGAAGGCGCGGTGGTCCACAATGGTGGCACCTATGTGAATATGGATGGCCCAGCATTCTCGACCAAGGCTGAGAGTCTGGCGAACCGACAGCTCGGGTTTGATGTGATCGGCATGACCAACCTAGCTGAGGCGAAACTTGCTAGAGAGGCTGAGATAGCCATGGCGACACTCTCGATGATTACCGATTATGATTGTTGGCACCCGGGTCACGATGCGGTCGATGTGCAGACGGTGGTGAGCCATTTAAAGGCGAATGCAGTCTTGGCTCAGCGCGTCATTTGCCATGCCGTTCAAAGCATCCCACTGGAGGCTAAATGGCCAGAGCATGGGGCGCTTGAATATGCGATTCTTACTCCAAAAGAGCACTGGCCAGAGCAGACAGTGAAGCAGCTGGAACCTATCCTTAAAAGCTATTGTTAGAACAGTCTGAGATCGGCGGATTTGAAGGTTGTCATCTGCGGGTATCATACTAGTCTGATGTGACTTATTGATCATGAGTTCTAGCAATCGACTTCACCATTGCGCAGCCTGCGACGAAGTGTTTACGGCGGTACCGCCGCTTGCACCGAGCATGCAGTGCCCACACTGTGGACAGAGCCCATTTCCTGAAGAATCAACCAAGCATGTAAGTACTGTGAATTCTAATTCAGATAGTGTGATGGGTGTGCCCGGTAAGGACGTGGCAGACTTTGTGTCGATGAAGCGAGCCCGCCGCAAAAAGCAGCGCATCTATGCTGTGGTATTCTGGATTGGCCTCTTGGGAGTTGGCGTTGGAGTCGCCCTCTACAATGAGCGTGAGACCCAAAATAAGCTGAGTGTTCAGGAGGAAAGGGAGAATAACGAATGGCTTGAACAACGCATGCAGAGCATCGCGATCGGTGAATGCGGGAATGTCTACACACGATACGACCAGGCGAGCACCGCTGAAGAGGCGTCAGAGTATGTGTGTGGAGGCGTGCAAGCGGTGGTGAAGCTAAAGAACTCCGATGTCGGTAAGAGGGTGAATGAATTACAAAAGCCCTACCAGTTGGAGGAAAGTATGTTTGATGATAGCGGCGAACACGACCGTGTTTTATTGGTGATCAGAGATGCCAACCAGAAGCGCTTTGAGGCGGTGTTCTGGATGGTGGACGAACAATGGAGATTGGACTGGGATCAACACACGCGATACAATGGTCGCGGCTTCCAAAGTTTCCTGAACTACAAGACCCTCGGCAAAGAAGCGTATTTCGACCTCTATCTAAGAAAGAAGAGTGTGAAGGGGGAAAACGGAGAATTGTTGATTGTGGCGTATCGTCCTGAAATGGAGATCTCGCTGCGTGGAGTTGCTTCACCTAACATCAAGGTGAAAAAGGGAAGCGATCTCTACAGTGAGCTCGTCAATGAGTTTAACAAGCATGAGCAACCGCGGAAGGCGGGCGATGATAGCATTGAGCTTGATGGCCCTGGCTTGATCCGCGCCCGTTGTTCCTTGGTGTGGAAAGAGGGGGATGATCATAGCCGTGAGCTAGAGATCACGAGCGTGCAGCAATTCCACTGGATGTATTATGATCCAGTAAAATCTAAGTAGCCGACTGGCGCGTTAGAGGCCTAGGCCGCGCCTCATCGCGCCGGTGTCTGCTGCGGAGCCCAACCAAAATTCGTAAGCGAGGGCTCCCTGATGGAGTAGCATGCTCAAGCCGTTGGCCGTCTGAGCCTCGCGTTTGGCTGCAGATTCTAGGAGTGGAGTTACGGCAGGGCTGTAGATAGCGTCGTAGACCAAGTGGCGAGCCTCCAATGCGGAAGCCGGAATTGGCAAGGGGTCGTTTGGTTTGAGCCCTAGTGAGGTGGAGTTGATGATGAGGTCCGCCTTGCAGGCTGCTTCTAACAAAGAGGCGTCATCATTCGAAATGGTGTGGATTTGAGAGCCAGGAGCATACTCTCGCAAATCGGAGGCAATTCCTTCGATCTTTGAAATGGTGCGATTGGAAAGAAACAATTCAGGTGTGCCGAGGCGAGCACATTGGGTAGCGATGGCGCGACCCGCCCCACCACCGGCTCCAAGCAGGAGGACTCGGAGCGCACTCAATGGTTTGCCGAAATCTTCTAAAATCGCGCGTTCTAGGCCGGGGCCGTCGGTGTTATGGCCTATACGTTTTCCCTCGCTGAACTGGATGGTGTTGGTTGCACCCAGCGCGATGGCGTCCTCAGTGAGTGTGTCGCAGAGCTCCATCGCCTCTAGTTTATGCGGGACGGTGACGTTGCAGCCGATGAAGCCGAGGGCTTCCATGCGTTCAAAGCATTGGTGCACTTTACCTGGCTCGACTTCGACTCGAATGTATTGATGCGGGTAGCCTGCTTGATCTAGGGCCGCCTGATGCATTTGAGGGGAGGCCGAATGCTTGATCGGGTAGCCAATGACTGCGAGTTTCGCGTGTGGCATGGCCTGGGGAAATGCTGCTGTGGAGAGATCGTCAAGTGTGTAGACGTGCTTCATGCGCGCAATGTGTGAGATTTTTCAGCTGAACACCAGCATATTGATAGGTGATTCGCTAAAACAGAAGAGGTCTGCTGGGACAATAGATCCGTTCCCCCCAGATGGATCTATTGTTCGATCCCAGCAGACCAAATTGTAAAAAACTATCCATGAAGATATCGGTATTTCAGGAAGAATTACTGGTGCCCACTGATGTGGCGAATAGATAGCAAAACTTATCTTAAGATCAATGACTAATTGTTGGTTTATCTGTTAGGGTGCTGTTTTAAATCAGTTATCATGATCTGTTTAAAATAGTAGTTTTTTGGATAAGTGAATTTGATGAAAGATGTAGTTTTTTGAGGATGAAGGATTAAGGGGTCTGAGTCGTATCGTGTCGTAAATAAATAAAGAGATTTTGAGTGGCAGAGTAGAGCTTAGATTGGCCAAAAAAAATAGTGTGATGGCAGCTGTGCATTGATGGATGGAGGGAGTATAGAGACGCCCAGGTTAGGAGCTTGATAGATCGGTGTTGAGTTTTGGAGGTGGGCGTTATAAGAGGAGCTTCTATCTAGATGTAACGTATGTTTGAAAAGTTAATAAGTATTGGACTGCCGGTAGCCTTGATCCTCGTGATGATTGGTGTGGGGATGAGTTTGCAGTGGTCGGATTTTAAGAATGTGATGCGTGTGCCCAAGGCGTTTTTCGTGGGTGTTTTTGCGCAATTGATCTTGTTGCCATTGCTCGCTGTTGCAGTGATCAATATGTATGGACTCAGCGGAGCATTAGGCTTGGGCTTGTTGGTGGTTGCCCTTTGTCCAGGTGGTGTGACGAGCAATCTTTTCACCTATCTAGCGAAAGGCGATGTTGGGCTTTCGGTGAGCCTGACTGCAATCGTAGGATTCATCACTCCTTTCACTATACCCTTGATTTTGGCCTGGGGGATTGGCTGGCAAGGTCTCGAGCACTCAGGCTTTGACCTGCCAGTGGGAGCTACCGTTACCAAGCTTTTAGTCGTGTCCGTTGTGCCTGTGTTGATCGGGATGTTCTTGCGTCGTCGGACCCAAAAGAAGCAAGGCCTGATCGAGTCGATTGTACGCAAGCTGTCCTCAGCTGTCCTCGCGTTTGTCATTATCGCTCTGTATCTAGAACTCGGGCATGATAAGATGACGGGCTACATGGCGATGGTAGGACCCGCATGCGTGACTTTGAATATCGCTGGGATGTTGCTCGGTGTGTTCTTGGCTCGTGCCGCAAGGCTCAATCGCGGGCAAAGTACCTGCGTGATGTTAGAGGTTGGCTTACAGAATGGTACCATTGCCTTATTGGTGACTATGGAGCTGTTGAAGAGCGAGGTCATGAGTATTGCCCCGATGGTCTACAGTTTGTGGATGATGGTTCCTGCTTTTCTTGTGGTGGCATTGGCGAAGCGTCGCGTTGGGCAGCCCGCGGCGTAGGCATTAGAAAATTGGAATGAAATTATAGTATCGGATTAGCGTATTGAAGAGCTTTAATCTAACACATCAAGCGATAATGATGTCGTGTTACATGTGAAAATTATGGAAGTAATAAATACGAAGAACAAGAGTTTGCCTGCAATGTTGTTGGCAAAGGTGATAGGAATAGGAGTGGTTGTACTGGTGGTGCTGTATGTGTTGAGCCAGTCAATATTTTACGCTGAGCCAGGATACATATATCATGTTAGAACGGTGACGGGTACGGAAGCGGTGGTGACTGATGTGGGTTATAAGTTTTACCCATTTGGTAGATACAATGCGTGGAAGCGGGCCATGACTGTTCAGGCGTCAGCGGAGGGCAATGGGATCTTGAGAAAGGGAGCCTTCAATGCGGAAAGCGAGTCGAATCAAGCATCGGCGAATCTCCCGCCATTGGGTATCATGTTTTTGGATCAAGTGGATGCGCATGCTGAAGCTACGGTGCGATTTTCGATTCCATCAGACGAAAGCTCATTTTTGAAGTTGGCTCATGAATACCGTTCGCCAGAGAATTTGCTGCGCACAGCGTTGTTGCCAGCGTTCAAAGAAACCTTGCAGGCGAATGCTTCACTTATGGCTGCGGAGGAGTACTACGCAGGTGGCCGTACTGAGTTCAACTCGGAGTTTGAGAATCAGATGAGTAATGGGATCTTTTTGGTGAAGCGAGAAGAGGTTGTTGTGAAATCGAACCGCACGGCCACAAGCTCAGCCAACGCAGCGCTTGGCACGGACCAGCAGCAATACGGGGAAGACCAGAAGACTGTGTTTCAAGTGAAAAAAGTGCTGGATGAAAATGGCCAGCCTAAGCGAAAATCTCAGCGATTTATTGATTTTGGTATCACCGTGGTATCCGCTTTGGTGACTGACATGCGACCGAACCAAAAGTTCATTGAGCGCATGCAGCTCAAGCAAAAAGCATCTGCCGACCGAGCCATTGCACGTGAGCAGCGCGTGCAGGAGGAAGAGCAACGCCTACTCGCTATCGCCAAAGGCGAGCGCGAGGTTGCTGAGCGCCAGGCTGAGGCCAAGGTAGAGCAGATCCAAAAGACGACCGAAGCAGAGACAGAAAAGCAACTTGCGATCACTTCTGCGAACAAAATCAAGGAGGAGGCTGCCATTTCTAAAGACACAGCGCAGATCAATTTTGAGAAAGCGAAGATCGAAGCTGAAACCCAGCGCACCCTTGCAGAAGCTGAGGCATACCAGAAGAGGGTGATTCTCGAGGCGGATAACGCACTGGCGCAGAAGCTGGAAGCTGAAGTGCGCATTCAGGGGCTGTGGGCTGAGGCCTTTGCGAAGCGCAACGTGCCGACGAATGTCTTTGGTGGTGGTGGCACTGGTGCTGCTCCAGTAGGCAATGATAACGAGACCAAGGCTTTCATGCAGATGCTCACATTAGATGCGGCTAAGCGACTGAGCTACGACCGTCAGATTACGCGCTAAAGGCCTTGATAATCTGAATAGCAATCCATCGATTGAGAAGGTACCACCACTTGGCAATGGCTAGGTGGTGGTTTTTATTTGATCGGTACTGGGAAGGTCAGGCTTGAACCCAGCAAGAGAAGGAATTAGCGTTCCTCTATGATTTACCTTGATTCGAACGCGACCACCCAAGTGCACCCTGAGGTGCTTGAGGAGATGCTACCGTTTCTGACTGAGCATTGCCACAATCCTTCCAGCGGCTACCGTGCTGGCAAATTGGTGAAGAAGGCTGTGGTGAAGGCTCGCGAACAAGTGGCGGCCTTGATCGGTGCTGCGCCTGAGGAAATCGTTTTTACCAGTGGAGGCACGGAGGCCAACACAAGTGCCATTCATTCGGTTTTGGAGTCGAGCTCTGACTCGGCGAAGCGCCGGATTGTCACCAGCCAAATCGAGCACAGCTCGGTGCTGCGCGTTTGCGAAGCACTCGAAAAGCGCGGCTATAGGATCGAGAGAGTGGGCGTGGATGCAGAGGGGCGCCTCGATCTCGCTGCATGGGAGGCGGCTGTCTCATGTGGAGACGTGGCCTTGGCCACATTGATGTGGGCCAATAACGAAACAGGAGTCATCCAGCCTGTGGAGGAAGCTGCGGCATTGGCCCATGCTGCTGCGGTCCCTTTCCACACAGATGCAATTCAGGCGGTGGGGAAAACGCCCTTGTCGGTGACTGGTTCAGCCATCGACTTTCTATCTATTTCTGGCCATAAATTTCACGCTCCGAAAGGTGTGGGGGCTCTTTATATCCGAAACAATGTTGCGTTTAATCCGCTACTCTTAGGAGGTGGGCAAGAAGGAGGACGTCGGAGCGGTACTGAGAACGTGGCATCGATTGTGGCTTTGGGTAAGGCTGCTGAAATGATGCAATCGATGCTTGGTCGCGACGGGCATGATCAGATTGCTGCGCTGCGGGATCACTTTGAGCAGCGCCTTAGCAGCGAAGTCGAGGGGGTGAGCTTAAATGGTTCGCGAGAGTATCGCGTCAAAAACACCAGCCATCTATCGTTTGCTAACTGCGAAGCAGCTGGTTTGCTTATTCTCCTCGATCAATATGGGATGCAATGCTCTGCTGGCTCAGCTTGTATGACGGGCAAGCAACAAGCCTCACACGTTCAGACAGCCATGGGTATTGGCTCCAAGCAGGCGAAGAGTAGCTTAAGAGTCTCCTTCTCATTGTTTACCACCAAAGAGGAAACCGACCAAGCTGTGGAGTACGTCAAAAAAGCAGTCCGAAAGTTACGCAGTGTGCAAGGTAGCTCAGGTGTGGGGCCGGTGACGGTTTATACCTAGGCCATCTGGGCTTAGTACCAGAGAATGCTACAGGCTAGTACACCGATACCATAGAGCAGGCCTCCGGCGGCGAAGGCCTTGAAGCGAGCTGTGCTGTTGGTGGCGAATTGGATCCCATCACGCATGAGATAGGGCATGCCTACAAAGAAGAGGCCTGCGGTGAGCATGCCGTAGGCGTAGAGTGGGATAAGTAATTTGCCGGTGGCGGGTTCTTGGAATGCTGCCGCTAGCAATGGCGCTGCGGCCATGAGGCTCACAATACCGAGTCCACGCACGGCAAGGAATTCCTTTACCTCGGTGATCATCAAGTAGGCTGCGGCTGGTACCGCGATTAATAAAATACGCTTGGCGCCATTGAACTCTCCTAAGTCCATTTCGAGCGGTGTGCCAATTGGAGCGACTAGGAGCCAGAACCAAATCATCCCAATCGCCATGAGGATGCGGCCGGCCATGGTGTTGCGTGGGAATGTCTGAAGGAAGCTGATCGCTTGGTCAGACTTGGTCAACATCCAGAGGTGGGAAAGGATGAGCCATGCGGCGAGAACGTAGCCCGCAGTACTCAGAGAAATGGTTTCGTATGGGTGCATAAGTGGTGACTGCTAGGAATTTAGCGAGGCCGGGGCTCAGGTAAAGCGAATTACTATGCCACGATGATTTCTATGGTTTTAGTGCGCTTGATTGAGCGCGGCATCCATGGCTCTAGAGCACCCGCGAGGTAGCGCAGAAGGGTCTCTACCAATGAGGGTGAAGTGGTGTTCGTCGTGGTAAATTGCGAGGTCTTGTGTGCGAATGGCTGCCACGGAGTCGACGTTTGCTAGGTCGTAGATCGTCAGGTATCCCATTGCTCCAGGAGCGACTGCTTGATCCGTCTCAGGTGAGAGTACCTGGATTTTCATCCAATGTGGTGATCGGTGCACTCGGTCGAGGCCTTGGGTGTAGCATTGTGAGCTGAGTTCGGTCATGGAATACTCATTCCAAACCATGTCGGGGGCCAAGCCTAAGACCTCATGGAATTGTTGGTAGAGGTGTTCTTTGCTGAGTGTTCTACCAGAGCCTTTGTAGCCTCCGGTTTCCATGGCCCAAGAATGTTTGCCGAAACGTAGTGAGTGATCTCCAAGAAGTTCGAATAGATTGAGAAAGGCCAGGGAGGTGCCCAGTAGGGTGACGTCTTCGCCTCGATCCGCAGCAGCGATCAGCGCCTGGATATCGAGCCGCTCTTCATCGATTAAGTAGCTAGCTTCGGGGGCGTGGTGTTGTTTCAAAATCTCCATCATCGAGGAGAGTGAGGAATGGGGCGCTTGAGAGGGGGGAGCTGTGAGGATGTAGAGACTACGTATTGGGGGGAGCTGGAGCTGCTGCCAGGCTTGGAGCACAGAGTGCTGGTAGAGCTCGGTGTTGCGGAAATGGTGCATCCCGCGGATGTCCTGCGTGGTGCCGGATGTCATGTACGTGATCGACCGCTCACTTGGAGCCAGGCAGCTAGGAGCATCTTCTAGCTTGAAGGTGTCTGTGCTTAGTGCGGGGTGTTGCCGCCAGTCTGTGAGCGCATAGTCCCCGGCGTGGTGGCAGAGCTTATGATAGGGAGCGTTATGCGCTAGCTGGTAGCAATGCAGGGCTTGCGCCACTGTGTTGAAATCGCATGAACTCGAATCAATCATGTATTGGCACACTTGCTCACGTATGGCTTGGTAGGCGGTTGTCGAACTCATGGTATCCTCTGAATGAGGAACGTATCCTTAAGTGAAGCTACTAAAATTCGCAAGTGTAGATCCGATCACGATGGCACGCTGAGCTGAAATTGATGTGTTTATGAACATATTTCCATGCCGGGCGATTCATGGTGTTCCGCGTGTTTACTTGTTTAACTATTAAGTGGTTGTGGACTCTGGGTGCGTTGACGATTGTTTGCAGAAATAATAATTTGTTCTTTTGAACACAATTTATAGTTTGACCTGAGAGAACTTTTCAAAGAGACTGCGTGACATCAAGGCAATAGAAACTACCGTGTCTATCAAGCAACAACCCGAATTACTCACTCATATGTCTACTAAAGAATCAGCCGCACAGGAGAAGGCGAATGCTAAGCTTCAAGAAGCGCGCAAGAAGAACCTCGATCTCGCCATTGGAAACATTCAAAAGGAGTTCGGTGAGACGGCGATCATGCGTATGGGTGACGAACACCGTGTCGATATCGATGTGATCCCTACTGGAAACCTTCTGATCGACCGGGCACTCGGTGTTGGTGGTTTTCCACGTGGGCGCATTGTGGAAGTCTTCGGTCCTGAGTCCTCTGGTAAGACGACATTGACTCTCACTGCAATTGCCCAAGCGCAAAAGCAGGGTGGGGTCGCAGCCTTTATTGATGTCGAGCATGCACTCGACCCACAATATGCCAAGCGCCTAGGGGTGAACTTGGATGATTTGTTAGTTTCACAGCCGTCTTCGGGTGAAGAAGCACTGCAGATCTGTGAAACCTTGGTGCGCTCAAATGCGATTGATGTGATTGTTCTCGATTCAGTAGCGGCTCTCGTGACCAAGCAAGAATTGGCTGGCGAAATCGGCGATTCTACGGTCGGCGCACAAGCGCGCTTGATGTCTGCTGCGATGCGAAAACTCACGGCACTCATTTCGAAGGCTCGCACAGTCTGTATTTTCACCAACCAGATTCGCGAGAAGATCGGGGTGATGTTTGGTAGTCCAGAAACCACCCCAGGTGGTCGAGCACTCAAATTCTTCTCCTCCGTGCGTGTGGATATCCGCCGTATTGGTCAAATTAAAGCAACGGATGGCACGGTGCAGGGTAATCGAACCAAGATCAAGATTGTGAAAAATAAGGTGGCACCACCGTTCACCGAAGCTGAATTTGATATCATGTACAACGAAGGGATTTCTTCGGTTGGTTCATTGCTCGACTTAGCGATGGAATACAATTTCATCCTCAAGCGAGGCAGCTGGTTCTCATACAATGGAAATCAACTCGCTCAAGGTCGTGATGCTGCGAAGCAGGCTCTCAAAGAAAATGAAGAGCTCTACACCGAAGTTGAAGATCTAGTGAAGCAGGAGTTAGCTAACAAGAAGGGGAAATAAGAGTAAGTCGACCACCCTATAAGTTCTTACCACTCATCGTACTTCTGTAGCTTGAGTGGTTTTTTTTGCAAAAAAAAACGCACCTTGATAGGTGCGTTGCCTTGAAGAGTGTTTGGTTGACACTAGCGATTGATCACGCGCTGGGCGTGGCGAATCGTGTCCGCTTCTTCTTCGTCCATTTCTGACATGGTGTCAGAGAGGCTGTTGACGATTTCACCGCGCATTTGCGATACCATGTCAGTGCCTTTGGCAGTGATGCGTACCATGATTTTGCGGCGGTCTTCCGCTGCGTGCACGCGCTCGACATAACCAAGTTTTTCGAGTCGGTCTACCAAGCCTGTGGCTGCTGCGGTGGAGTGTCCCATCTTTTTAGCGATGTCTGACATGGTCAGGTAGTCTTCGCTAGAGAGATATGCCATCAAAAAGAATTGCGGGAAGGAGATGTTTCCTTTGTGCAGTTCTGATGACAGGTTTAGGATACATGAGCGCTGAGTGAACAGTACAAAATCGGCAAGGCGCTCGGCCTCATTTGTATAGTGCTGTGAAACGGAGTTCATATTTACTGTGGTGTTCATAGGAGGATTATATTTAGTTGTTTTGAGTGAGAGAGGGTCTCAACTCGGACTCTGAGAATACCACATCTTTTTAAAATATCGCAACAATATTATAAACTTTTTTAAAATATCTTCATTATTCGTCAGTAGTGATTTGAAGACATTCACTGAAAGTCGTTCATCCTTATGGATTGACTGCTGGGGCTTCAGAATCGTCGCTGCTGATGCGGCGCATGTAGACCGGGTCTCCGATCTCTGGTGAGCCACTACTGAAGTCTGCAACCCAGAATTGACTGAGCTTTTGGCCACTCAACTGAAGATGGAACGCCTGTTTATCTGACCCTGTAGAATAAAATATTGTATCATCTTGAAAGTTAAAATTTGTGTATTGTTGGATCAGCAAATAATTTTTCTTAGGATAGACAGCGGCAACTTTTCCGACTATGGGGTCAAATTCTGGGACAATGGGTGGGGATTTTTTTGTGGATTTGTGGGCACATCCTATCATGCAAATGACTGATAATAAGAGGCATAGAATCTTTGCTGTTTTCGTCATCACAAATGCGATCCTATGCGTCTTCGGGCGGCTTGCAAGAACGGTCTAATTGAAATTTAGAAATTTTCTTCTGTGGGGTTGACGGATCGAAACTGATATGGTTTCTTCCCGTCACGTTCGACGGACGAACCACAGGATCGGTGGCTGAGTGGTCGAAAGCGCTCCCCTGCTAAGGGAGTATACGGGAAACCGTATCGAGGGTTCGAATCCCTCCCGGTCCGCCATCTTAAAATAAAAAATGACTCCAGCTATCTGGGGTCTTTTTTGTTTTCAGGCGGAGTGTGTAAGCTGCACGAGAGCCTAAAGTGGCGAATGTTTTGCTGGTGACACGGATTGGTTCATTGCATCGCCTGATCGTTACTTCTCTGAGCGCGCGCTCATGACTGACAAGTCAGCGCTTCCCAAGATTGTCTCGCATCTTCAGCCTTCATCATCCATTCTGCGATCAACGTTGAGAGAATGCATGAAGGCTGAATACATTGAGAAACTAAGAGAGCTGGGGTTTGCCGCAGACTTTGTCGCCCGCGTTCCAGGCTTAGCATTTGATACGGACCGCGAGAGGGCGGTCCAGGCCTTGCTTCCGAGCCACCAAACTGCGATTCGGGCTCTTGGCTTTGAGGTGTCTGCAATGTGCACTGCGGAGCAAGTGCATGGAGCCGGAGTGGCCATCGTTAGACATGATGGTCCGCGTCATTTTGATGGCGTGGATGGCTTGATCACGAATTGCCCCAACCTTGCTCTATCGATTTATGTGGCGGATTGTGGTGCGGTGTACATCGTCGACCCAGTGCAGGGGGCCATGGGGCTGGTGCATTCTGGAAAGAAGGGCTCCGAATTGGGTATCTTAGAGGTGGCTGTGAGGATGATGGCCGAAGAGTTTGGTTCGAATCCAGCCGACATGGTGGTGAGCCTAGCGCCTTGCATTCGCCCACCTGCTTACGAGATCGATTTTGCTGCGCAAATTCGAGCCTCTGCTGAGTCGATTGGGGTGAAATGCTTCATTGACTCAGGGGTCTGCACCAGCTCAGATCTATCGCAGTACTATTCCTACCGCGTCGAGCAAGGGGCGACCGGGAGGATGCTAGCAATTTTAGGAAAAATCAAAGACGCATGATTGACCATACCGAGCTCGCCCGCGCGAAAGTAAATTTGAATCTCAAGGTCCTAGGTAAACGTGACGATGGCTTTCATGCTCTGGAGACTCGGATGGCGCCGATTAGTCTGGCAGACAAGCTGCACTTCACTCGTGCAGCTAGTTATTCTCTCACATGCGCTACTGAGGGGGTCCCAACAGACGAGTCTAACTTAGTCTCGAAAGCGGTGCGTATTTTCCAGCGTGAGACTGGATTGGCGTGCGCCTACCAGATAGAATTAGAAAAGCATGTGCCTCATGCTGCTGGCTTAGGCGGTGGTAGTGGTGATGCTGCTGCAGCACTGCGCGCTTTAAACCAATTAGAAGCTGCTGATATCGCCACTGCGACCTTGGCTGAATGGGCGGCAGAGATCGGTAGTGATGTGCCATTTTTTGTGTATGACGGTGTTTGTGATTGTTCTGGCAGAGGAGAGATCATCGAGCCGGTGCAGGACTTCGGCATGCAGCTGGATGCGGTCCTACTGAAGCCGAGCTTCGCGGTGAGCACACCGAAGGCATTCCAAGCCTGGCTAGGTTCGCAGGAGATCCAAGGAGTCGATTATTCTGTGCAAGACCACCCTTGCGGGAGTTTCTACAATGACTTGGAGAGACCGGTGTTTCAGAAGCATCGCTTCTTGGCTGAAATCAAGATGTGGTTGCAGCAGCAGGAGTCAGTGGAGGTCGCTCTGATGAGTGGCTCAGGCTCCACGATGATGGCAATTCTCAAGGAAGCGTCGGCGTCGGCTGGCTTGGTAGAGAAGGCTCTCGCTGAGCTTGACTCCACACTCTGGACTCGCATGGTCAAAATCGGCTGAGCGAGAATTACGCATTGTTATTTTACCGAGATACTGGAAGATCGGACTGACCCATGGCATACACTGAGGATAAAGCATTCGAATTGGTTCAATCGGCATTTGAACGACAACGCCTGGGGCACGCATTCCTCATTGTAGGTTCTAGCAAGCAAGCTGAAAGCTTAGCTGCTAGAATGATTGAATTAGTCAATGGCTCGGATGATGTGACCTCGGGTTTGGATCTCTTTGGTGAGGCACCGCCTCCTGAGACTCCGGGGATTGATGAGCTGGAGGGTGACCTCGTGCGCATCGTTCGTCCGGTGATGAAATCTCGCCGCATCTCAGTGCCTCAGATCCGCGAGTTAGAGCGTTCGTTCTACCAAGCATCCGATCCAGACAAATGGAAAGTTGGGGTGGTGTTAGAAGCAGACCGCATGGGGGTGGAGGCTGAGAATGCATTCCTCAAGACATTGGAGGAACCTCCAAGGAACTCGCTGTTACTCTTGCTGACGAGTAACATCAGCCTATTGCTGCCCACGATTCTCTCACGCTGTGTTCAATTACCTCTGATGGAGGAGGAAGGCAAGCAGCTGCAAGAGGGGGAGACCGAGCTGCTAGAGGTTCTCGCAAAAATGTCGAAAGAGGGTCTAGGATCGATTGGTCGGGCGCTGACCTTGAAGGCGGCCTTTACCAAGGTGCTCGATCAGCGCAAGCAAAGTATCACCAAGCTCAACGAGCAAGCTCTGAAGGAGGAAGTGCTCGCCTATCGTGATGCTACTGAGGGGGACTGGCTCAAGCAACGAGACCTCCATTACAAGGCTCTGACGCAGAGCGAATACTTGCTCGAGCGTGGACAATGCCTAGCGGTGCTTGTGGCTTGGCTGGGCGATGTGGTGCGTCAGAAATGTGGCGTTGATGGCCTCGATTACCCACAGTATGCCAAGCAGACCATGAGCTTGGCTGAGGGCCAAAGTCTTGAAAGCTTGTTACTGCGGATGGAAGCCTTGGACGATTTGGTAAAATTACTAGAAACCAATGTCAGTGAGCCTTTGGCATTGGAAGTCGGTTTCATGAAAGCATTTGCTTAGGAAAATCATGCCACTCTCGCACCCAGACTACGCCATATTCAAGCTACCTGAAAGTGATCAGGGGATCATTGGTTTTGGCCCCTTCAGCTCCAGCGCAGAGTACCCGGTGTCTGGCGTGGCATTTTACGTGAATGATTTTTATCTGAGCGACCCAGAGCCTTGGAAGATTCCTAGCTCTTACCATCGTTTGAATGCAACTCAGCTCGAGGGCTACAAAGCCGCGCAGATCGAATGGACTGCCCCAGACCCCAAAGGCTTTGCCCAAGTCTTCTCGGAGATCAATGAGTCGATCCAGCGTGGCGTTATCGAGAAATCGGTGCCGGTGTGTGTGGAGCGCGGAGAATTGGTGGATGGGGATATTGAAAGCTTGCTCGGGAAGCTCCTCGCAAAGCACGAACATTTTTACGGCTACGCCTGGGTGCAGGGAGAGCGTGGTTTCGCCGGGCTTACCCCAGAAATGTTGTTTCACCTACGCAAAGGGCGCTTCAAGACCATGGCCTTGGCTGGTACTGCCAAGGCTGACCAAAGCTCCATTTTCGTCTACGATGAGAAAGAAATCCGCGAGCACGAATACGTGGCGCAGACTTTGGTGGCTAGCCTTTCGGATATTGGCATGGTCGAGCGTAGAGTCCGCCAGATCATGGACCTAGGCAATCTCGTCCACTTCCACACGCCCATCGAGGTCTTCATGTACGGTGACCAGCCCATCGATTACCTCCTGCGCAAGATGCACCCGACCCCTGCGCTAGGGCCACACCCGCGTACCAAAGAAACCCTCGCGCAGCTGCGCCAGTGGCGAGAGTCACTGGAGGCACCAGCGTACTTTGGCGCGCCCTTTGGCCTCTTCAAAGATGGCGAGTTTCACTCCGTAGTTGCCATCCGTGGGCTCCATTGGCAGGGGAGTCAAATCTCCATCCCATCTGGTTGTGGCGTCATTGAAGCCTCACGCCTCACCAATGAGTGGGGTGAACTAGCCCTCAAGCGCTCCGCCGTAAAGCAACGCTTTGGGATGGAAGCGTGAAGAGGCGTCATGGGAGGGCGAAGCCCGACCAACACCCTAGCTTCCGTCTAGGGTTCAGCTCGAAGTACCCTTTCAGCTGTCTATCGAAGAACTTGCGTCCAGCGCCTGACTTCAAAAACAACCTCACGCGACTCAGCCTCCCTCATCGCCAAAGGCTACCGTTGCTTCGCAATACTCTTCTGAAGCTTCATCGACATACAAGAAGTGCAATCAAATGAATATGTCGTGCGATGGTTTTAAATCCGCGATGCAGAAACTATCATGACCATCAAAAGTAAAATTAAACTTAATTTTTTCTATCCAATTCCCTCGAATGCTCAATATCCTCAACCCATGGACGAAGGAGCGATGGCTTTTTGCTAGTCTCACCCAATGTGGTCATGTGAACATGATTTAATAGAGGTGCAGCAAAAGCAACAAAATTCGAAGCTCTTAACTTTTGTAAGATGTTAACAGTGTATGAATTGGGTCTCCCGTGAAGTGATATCAGATCTAATGGATATATCGAAATTCAAGGTATCATAGTAAAGTGAAACACCCTTTTTTAGAGGTGGACAAGTAAGCTGTAGCCCTTTAGTGGTAAGCTATGCATCACTTTTTAATTCCTCAGCAACAGCACAGCAGCACACCAGTTCATATCGCCCAGGGGTTTGAAGAGTAAACTGTTATGCTAAATACATGAGCCGTTTCGTAAGATTCATCGTCACTTCAGATCACGATTGCGAAACACGATGCACAGGTGTTGTTGCCAGTCTTCGAATTCTAGGTGAAGAAGGTTTACTAGCTGATTACCACTTGAAGACATCTCAAGAAATATTTGACGAACTGAACGAAAATATGCCGTGTCCTCCATTCGACACTAAGAATATAGATGTGAATGGCGTATGTTGGTTCAAGTCTAGCGCAACACACTGGATCAACCTATTTAGAGAGATTATTGCGATACTCGAGGATTCTGATATCCAGACCAAAATGCTCCGAACAGACAAACCTGGCATGATACTTTACGAGGACGACGTTCAGGTCGTAGCTAAGTCGAAACACTACTAAATTGTCTTTGCATAACAAGATAGAATGAGAAGGTGAAGACGGTACATTGAACCGTTTTCTGCTATGCTTCTCACCCTATGAAATACCACATTCCCACTCATACGATCGGAATCGATCTTGGAGATCGTTCTCACGCTATCTGCATCCTTGACCAAGCTGGCGAAAC
>NZ_KB899271.1 GCF_000378105.1 Rubritalea marina DSM 17716
TAGGCCAGCCGACACAGTACCACCACCTAACACGCTTCGCAACAGGCGAAGCACTGGCACCACCTTGCCAGAAAACGGGTATTCTAGGGCATTCCGGGCCGATCATACCCAAATGTTCGCATCCAGCGCCCCATGAGCTCATGTGAAGTTGATCATCAGGGAAACTACAATGTTAGGCTCGGACTTTCTCTAAGTTTAGTCTGTCTGAGTTATGAGAGTTATGTAACGGTTCAACCATCTCCCTAGCCCCGCATCATTGAATCTGTACCCGTAGTAGTAGAACTCTCCGAAGTTCTCTTTTGGTGTCGTAGAGAAAGCTTTCGCATTCTCTACGCATGCGTCTATTGGATTTGGAAATATCACCGTCGCCAACCTAACAGCATTCTACTTTGGCGTCTACGCTGAGGTATTATTAGCTCGCAAAAAGTACACGCCTTCTAGCGTGCTATGTTTCTGTGCTAGGGAAACACTTCAGACCAACAGGATTTATTTATCCAAACAGCCTAGCAAGACACTGGGTCTGGCGACGCGGAACTGGGCGATGAATTCTTCGGCTTGGCTTGGGTCGTTGAGCGGGTAGAGGCCGGCGCTGAGGCCGACTTGCTCGCCACCCTCGGCTTCTGGACCGTACGGGCTATGCTCGTCGGAAGCACCCTGGGTTTGAGATTTGCGGACGATCTCGTAGAGTCCCCCCATGCCCGGGGCTGACTTTTTGAGGAGCTCGACGGCAACGCGGCCCATGGTGTGACGCATGTTCACCTCCACCACCGGGCGGAATGCTAGGGTGCCATCTGGGTGTCGAAATACCATGGAGTCGATGCCAATCGCACCCACGTAATCGCTGTTGCCTAGCAGTTGATTGAGTGCTTCAGGGAGGCGATGGCGGTAGAATGCGTGGGCATCGCTATCGCGGAAGAGGAAGGTGCTGAGTTCGGCATCGTAGCCCTGCGCCCATTTTGGAAGAACCAGACAGCCGCGGAAGCGCCCTAGGCTATCGTTGAGGACTTGGGTCATTCCGATGTGCTTGATGCTACCATCGGCGGCACGTTCGTATTGGGAGGAAAAGTCCACCACTCGATTGAGCCATGGCTCGACTAACAATCCACCGTGCTCGCTGAGGCTGCGCTTGAGCCACCCTTTGGCACTCTGGCTCCAGTCTCCATCGATAATCCGGCAATGCCCCCGCCCTGCGTTCGAGTAGGCTGCCTTCATCAATATATTGCCATCGCTCTGCGAGAAGTATTCCATCACCTCGGCCTCGGATTCACACCATTGCCCAACAGGTTCACCTAACAACTGCTCGAGTCGGAAGCCGAGCTTTTTAGACATCCATTCGCTCTCGCCATGATTGCGCCATTTTTGCGCGACCTGCTCGCTCATATTCTGAGCGTAGGGAGCAAGGACATCGCAAGCGCGTTGCTGCCAGGCCCATGGGCGCATGCCACCGATCCGGCGTTCTTCTAGATCGTGCTCTCCTCCCAGCTCAATGCACTCGGGCATTGGAAATCCCCAAGCACGTAGGTTCACCAAGTGCTGGCGGCTGGGAGCATTGCGCAGCAAGAGCACATCGTCGCGTCGCGTCCAGGCAATAGGCAGCATATCCAAATCCTCTTCTAACAAGCGCACATTACGCTTTGGCGAGAATGGTTTGTTATTGATCTTGGCGAGTTCTTCGCCCTCGGCATTTGGGTTGAACCAATGGAGCACGGGGGTGCGTCCGCGCGATTGTTCTTCGATTTCTAGCGCTTCGATCCACTCGGAGTCGATGCCAGCGATCTTGCGTCCCTCGGCATTGAATGGGGCCACGCCTTTGGCTCGCACTGGCGAGAGTGGGAAGAAGAGCTGGGTCTTGAATGCTTCCCAGTCGCTCTTGGATTGGTCTTTCCAGCGGCGGAACCATTTGAGGCCATGGCCGACGTGTTCGATCTCGTCTTCGTAAATTTTTTCTAGGACTGCGGCGGTGCCACCATCGCCGACTTGGCGGAAGAGTTTTGCATAGTGGACCGAGTAGTCGAGGTTCGCTTGTTCGAAGACTAAGCTCAGGCGGCTGACAAAATCCATCGGTTGTTCCATGGGGGCCACAGCGCGCCAGAAGTAATCATTCACGGGAAGTTCGCCAAATTCTACCCCGCAGTCGCGCATCCTGCGCATGTACATAAGTGTATGAGCCTGTTCCTCTTTCAGAGTTTCATAGACGCCCAAGCGAAATTCCTTCGGGGCATTGGGGAATTTTAGCAAGACAAGAGCCATCAGCTCTGTCGCTAGTAATTCATGGTTCGCTAGGAAATGCAGCATCTTGCCACGCTCGACATCATCGTCGAGCCGGTTGGTCCCCGGGAAGTCCGCTTTTACCCCACGAGCGGAGACTTGGAGCTCGCTAGGCCTCCCGGGACCATCAGGCATGATGAAGCTCCCAGCCTCAGGCGCCTCATCAGTGATCACCTTGGGATTGAGTAACAACTTCTCATCCAAGGATCTACTGTACAGCACCTGCTCGGCAAACTCGCGCAATTCCATGCCATCCAGCTAAACTATTTTATCGAAACATCAAATCTACTTTTCAAATTAACCATCCGCCCCATAGTCTACCAGTCATGAGATTTTCTGCCACGATCGCCGCCATCTGCACCTTCGCCCTCACAGCAGCTACCATCCCAAGCGCTCTCGCAGCCCCGGCCGCCACAGCTTCAGCTGAGAATGCTGAAATCTATAAGTCGATCGTGAAAATCGAAGTCGCCTCACAGGTACCGGACTACACCACACCATGGAATGCTGGCCACTTCTCAGGCGGCTCTGGTACTGGATTCATCATCGGGAAAAACCAATTTCTTACGAATGCTCATGTGGTATCGAACGAACGCCGAGTTCTCATCACCATGCATGGCTCAGCGCGCAAGCATCAAGCCCGCGTGGTCCACATCGCTCATGACTGTGACCTTGCGCTTCTCGAAGTAGACGACTTCAGCCCTTTTGAGGGATTGCCACACTTTCGTATTGGCGACATCCCAAAGCTAGAGGACGAAGTACGAGTGATCGGTTATCCTGTGGGTGGTGAACGCATTTCAGTCACACGCGGCATCGTATCGCGAATCGACTTTCGTTCTTATGCACACTCTAGGGCGGACATGCACCTCGTGGTGCAGATTGACGCGGCGATCAACCCTGGAAACTCAGGTGGCCCCGTGCTGCAGAATGGCAAGGTCGTAGGCGTCGCCTTCCAGGGTCTGACCCAGGCAGACAATACGGGCTACATGATCCCGCCTCCGGTCATCAATCGCTTTCTTACGGACATCAAAGACGGTAGCTACGACCACTATGCCGAGCTTGGTGTCAGCGAGTTCCCACTGTTCAACCCGGCAATGCGTAAGATCTACAACCTCGCACCAAACGACCCAGGTGTGCTCGTGGCCGATGTGTCCGTAGGTAGCTCAGCAGCCACAACCGTGAAGCAAGGCGACATTCTCATCGCCATCGATGGCCATGAAGTTGATTCCTCGGGCAACATCCTGATGGACGGCGAGCGCGTGAACATGAACGAGATTGTGGAGCGCAAGTTCGCAGGCGACGCAGTCAGCCTAAAGTTCGTCCGCAATGGTGAAGTCATGGAGAAATCCGTGGTATTGAAGACCTTCCCGCCAGCACAGATGTACGCGGCGCAGTATGGAAAAAAGCCACGCTTCCTGGTTCAAGGTGGGCTGGTCTTTCAGCCGCTCAACCTCAACCTCTACCTCTCTCACAAGCTGAATAACCCGCGCGTGAGAAAGATCTTCAACACCTACCTTAAGGACGGCTTTTATGAAAAGCATCAAGATGTGTTGATCCTCACCCGCCTGCTCGACGACCCGATCAATGCTTCGCTTGGCGGCTTCGCTGGCAATGCTGTGGAAACCATCAATGGCCAAAAGATCACCACCATCGAGCAAGCCTCTCAGCTGCTCAACAGCGCAAACCCTCCAAAATTTTTAGAAATCACCTTCAGCGGCGTGGATCGCCCACTCGTGATTCCCACCAAGGACCTCGCTGAGGCCAACCAACGGATCAGAGAAAACTACGGGATCCACAGCCAACAAAACCTCGAGAACTAGACCACCGCGCCCAATCCAGTACGCAACGTTAACCAACTAGCACTTCATGAAACCATTCCTCACTCTACTTCTCGCAGTCCTCACCACCCTAGGATCGCTGAGCAGCTTGGCAGCAGACTACACCGACTCGGTACTGCGAATCTCCTCCACGCTTCAAAACTACAACCCTTCACAGCCGTGGGACAAATCGAACCCGCGCAGTCGCCGTGCCCTAGCCGCGGTGCTCGACAATGGTCTCGTCATCACCACCGCAGAGATGGTGACCAATGCCAACTTCATCCAGCTCGAAACCTGTGATGGGGAGTTTCAAATCCCAGCGAAGATTCACACCATCGACTATGAGTGCAACCTAGCGCTGCTCGAAGCCATCGATGCGGACGGCAAAGAAGTGATTGCCAAGCTCAAGCCATTTCAAACTGCTGAGCCAGCTAGCATTGGTGACTCGCTGGACATCATTCAGATCCAGAACAATGGCACCCAGCTGCTGACCTCAGGAAAGATCCGGGGAGTCGATATTGTAGCGGGCTTCGCGGCAGGCCACTATTTTCTAAATTACGAACTCAAGACCTCAATGCAAAGTGCCGCCAACAGCTTCACCCTTCCTGCGATCAAGGATGGCAAGCTAGCGGGACTCCTCACCAGCTATTCCAGCAAAGACCAGCTCGCCGACCTGATTGCTCCAGAAATCCTCAATGCCTTCCTCGAAGATGCCGCTGATGGTGCTTACAAAGGATTCCCGATGCTCGGCGTCGCGACCTCCAACACCAAAGACCCACACTTCAGACGCTGGCTCGAACTCCCACAGGGCAAGAACGGACTCTTCATCACACGCGTGCTCCCCGACTCCGCAGCTGCTAATGCAAAGCTTCAAAAGGGCGACGTCATCACAGCCATCGATGGACACGCTATCGACAAGCGCGGCAACTACCAAGACCCACACTACGGCACCCTCTTCTGGAGCCACCTCGTGCGTGGCGCCAAAAAAATTGGCGAACCAATCCATTTTGATATTTTACGTGACGGCAAGGTACTACAAGTGGAAACCAAGCTGGCGCGCGCGCCCGAGGGCATCATCCCATCACACACCTATGGCAAGGCTCCCCGCTACTTGGTGAAAGGTGGCTTCGTCTTCCAAGAACTCACCAAGTCCTACCTCGAGGCCTTCGGCAAAGATTGGCAAAGCCGCGCACCGCTCAACCTACTAGACGCACTCAATCACCCAGAAGATTATGAAAAAGGACGCGATCGCCTCGTCTTCATCAGCGCCACCATTCCCACTCCTGCAACACTCGGCTACGAATCGATCCGCGGTGTCATTGTCGAGCAGGTCAATGGCCAGCCAGTGAAAGACCTACCTTCATTGATCGCCGCTTTGAAGAAGGCTCCAGCCAATGGTATCCACTCGCTCACCATCGACGAGCAACCAAAGACCATCTATCTAGACGCCACCCTCAGCGACCAAGTCGACCAACAACTCGTGCAGCGCGGACTCCCCGCATTGTCTAGAGCCAAAGAATAAGAACTTGTTCAGTCTCCCCAGTCAGCCTCGCGCCTTGATCAAGCTCAGTCTGGCGATGCCCCTGGTACTGGCCACCATCGCAGCCGCTAGTGCCGCGCCTGACACGCAGGTCAAGCACCACCATCAGGGGCTCCATGGCTACATTGGCTACCGCACCAACTCCCCTCCTGCAGGCACGGCCTTCAACATGGGCATGGGGTTTTATACCGCGGTCTGGCCCTTGATTGACCAACCACTGGCGCAATTTCAGATTGGGCTTCCAGGCTGCTGGATTCTGCCGGACAACCGCGACAACAAATCCACCCCACTCGCTCCAGTGGGCACACGCGCTAGGGAATGGAAAGAACGTGGTCCCACTTGGGACTCGGTATTTCAAACAGTCGAAGGCGGCCTCGGCTATTGGCGAGGCAATCGCTTTCGCTACGGAGCACCCAAGTTTAGCTTGAATGCCACCCCGCAGTGCTACGACTACGAAGTCGGATCCCCCGGCTGGTCATTTTTCTATGATACTGAGGCTCTGGCAGATGATCAACTCGGCCTAGCGCAACTCAGCAACCGTCTTCTCATTCCTCCCGATGCTCTGCCCTTCAAGGGTCAGCCAAATGGCGAATTCATGGGCTATACCTACCTAGCACTACCATTCACCGATCCAGTGCCTGATGGGGACCCGCCTACTGGATCCCATGCCTGGACCTGCTTTATCAACACTAAAAACTTTAAAGGCCCTATCGCCTACTATGTTCCCGAAACTTGGAGCAAGGTAGGCAAGCGCTTCGACTACCCATTTCTCTATGGTCGAGGCCTCGACGCTCGTCCTGGCATCATGCACGGCGGCGCCATGGAGATCAATACGGTGCCATGCTACGAACAACAAACGCGTGCGGGCATCACCTATTCAAAGATTCCAAAGCTCCAATTCCCGGTCGACCGCCTGGGTCGCTCACTCCTTGTGCAACAGGTCAACTACTATTCCAAGGAGGCACTCTACAACGACTTCCTCGCATGGAGAAAAGGTGGCACACCTTGCTCCGGAAGCTTTGCCAAAAAAGGAACTTGGAACGCCAAGATATCCGCCAATCCAACGCGCTACTCCCAAGCTAAATTGCCACTCAAAGGAATCGACCAACTCTTCGAGAGCCATGCCTATTCACCCCAAGTTTGGGGAATTCGTTGGAACAAGCTCACCAGGGAAAACCGCGGCGCCTTCCCACAATACTTCCGCCATGAAGGAGACAAGCGTGTGCCCATCGACGCCAGCGAAGTCCCCGCAGAACTTAGCCTGCGTGAGCAACGCTTTGCTCTTGCCAAACGAGGCCAGCCCTTCACTTCGCCAAAGCGCGGCGCTTGGACCCACCCTGGGCCTGCACTCGGCCCCTACCAAGTCGAACTAGCAGATGGGTCCTTGGTGACCTATTCATGGTACCGATTCATCGACCAACCGACCTTCCAGCAGTACCAATGGAGCGAACAAAAAAAGGCGCGGCTGCAGCACTTGGTAGAGCAGATCCATGCACACTGGCCCATCGATCGCGACTACATGGCTCCTCCAGCCGAAGGGGAACTGGTGAGCCTAGACTCCGCACTCATCGTCACGCCACCGCGAGGCTTCGAATATGGCTACGTCCCCATCGTCACCCGCCAAGAAGATGCTCAATAAGTACGCACAACAATGAGAGCATTGTATCTCCACAATTCTAGCAAACAACATTCAAGAACCTGACACACACCGAACGAACCATTCACGTAAATGCTTGACAGGCAACACCCCCATGAACATCCTGCAAACACACTACGTGAGATAGGCGTTTCATTCTCTACTGCCTGCTTGTAACTCCCCTATTCCTCATCGTGTGCAACCATACGATACATTATGACCCACAACCTATTACCTCATTCAGCGGCATTGGCACTAGCCATCGCAGTTACAGGAGGCACCTTGCAGGCTGCCACTATTAGCACATTCAACCAAGCTTCTGATCTGACACTCAGTGGAAGCTATGAGTACCTCATTGATATCGGAGGTGGCACCGCAGACCGATCTATCAATGGCTACACATTTCAAGCCGACGACAACAATGCCAACGTCAGTGTCGCCGTCGTCGACTCCGGTGGTCAGTTCAATTGGGCCACCACGCCCGAATACGGTTCTACCGCCAGTGATAACGACCTTGAATTGATGATGCACAACACCGCTCTGGACTTCGGTTCAGCAAGCTCAGCCATCAATATTGATGCGGTTATCTCAACATCCCAGCAATATGAACTCGTCTTGTACTTTTCCAACAACAATGATGATCCTCGATCACTGAACGTTGTGGTAGAAGGTACCACGATCGAATCCGCCTTTCAGCCAGAGCTCCCCACACCATTGGGAACTGGTGCCACACCGACGGTAGGCACAATGATCACCCACACCTTCACCTCAACCGACACCAACCTCGATATTGATATCGTGGGGAATGGCGCCGTCATCCAAGGCTTCACTCTTCAAGCTGTGGCAGTGCCAGAGCCTAGCAGTGCTGCATTGATCGGCCTCGGAGGCCTCACCCTACTGGCACGTCGTCGCCGTTAGGACTGAACAGTTCACCTTTAACATCGCCCTAGCTTGGACTCGTACCGAGCTAGGGCTTTTTTTTGTTCGCCAGTGCGTCCTTCAATCGCTTCGATGGTACTTACGATGCTCAATCGACTCTTCTCCACGCTCATACTGATCACATCATGCGCCACAGCACTACCGCTTCAGGCAGCCCCCAGACTTGCAGCTATCGATGGCGCCATGCGAGAAATGCTCGCAGCCGGCGAAATCTATGGTGTGGTCACGATGGTGGTGGATCGCGATAAAGTCCTCCACCTCGGCGCCCTAGGCACGCGCAACCGTGATACGAAATTGCCCATGCTAGAAGACACGATTTTCCGCATCGCTTCGATGACTAAGCCGATCACGGGTGTGGCCATCATGACCTTGGTGGATCGTGGACTCATCGACCTGGATGCTCCAGTCGCCCGATACCTTCCTGAATTTGCTACAATCACAAGCCCTAGTGGCCAAGTTGCTGCTATCACGGTGCGCCAATTACTCAACCACACATCTGGTCTGGCAGAGGCCACACATCAGGAAAAGCAAGACGCGACGAGTCTATCAGAACTACTCCCAATCTGCTGGGAACGACCAATGCTCTCAGAACCCGGTGAGAAATGGACCTACAGCCAATCGGCCGTCAATGCCGCAGCGAGTATCGTCGAGCGAGTCAGTGGCCTACCATTCGACACCTATCTGCAACGCACCATCTTCCGGCCCTTAGGAATGGTAGACACAGGGCACTACCTCGATCGAGAACAGCAAAAACGTCTTGCCACAGCCTATCGTAAGGATCCCGCGAAAGAACTCCCAGTCGCAGTTGCTCACTACGACCGGCGCCGCATGAGCGCCGCAGCACCACTGGCAAATACTGGGCTCTACAGCACCGCAAGCGACTACGCTAGCTTCTGCCAAATGCTCCTCAATCGCGGATCATACAAACAGAAACAGCTCCTATCAGAAGCGGCCGTGGAGGAACTCACGCGCATCACTACCGGTGCGATGGAAACTGGCTTTGTCCCTGGAAGTGGCTGGGCAGTTGCCACAGGAGTCGTGCGCGAACCAATGGGCATCACCGCCATGCTATCCAAAGGTAGCTTTGGTCACGGCGGCGGTTTTGGCACACAAGCCTGGAGCGACCCGGTGCGCGGAGTCAGCTACATCATGATGATCCAGCGCATCGGCTTTGGCAACGGCGACGCCTGCATCATCCGCCAACGATTCCAAGAATCAGCAGCCCAAGCGCTGGGCTTCAGCTGGAAACGCGAACACCAGAAGGAATAAGCCAGGTCCATTCAGTTCCTACCAGGGTGGTTCCCCGCCCATGCTCCACCTCGCAATCGTGTTGCCAAAGATGGCCAGCATGCAGTATACCTCAGAATGCTATGCCACTGAATCATCAATGGTCACTTCAACAACAAACGACTCAACGCCCACCCCATAAGCCCCATGATCCAATTGATTCATAAATACCGCGCTTGGATGAACTCAGGCGCCGAAGAACTAGGTGCCGATCTCGCACTCCTCACCACACGCATCCTCTTCGGCGGCATGATGATCTTAGGCCACGGCCTGCCGAAACTTGAGAAATTTTCCGTGCTAGCCGACAAGTTCCCAGACCCACTTGGCATTGGACCCTCTCTCAGCCTGAGCCTCGCCATCATCAGTGAAATCATTGGTTCCGCAATGCTGATCCTTGGACTAGGCACCCGACTGGCAGCGACTCAGCTCATGTTCACGATGGTTGTAGCCGCCTTAATTGTGCATGCTTCTGACCCGTTCTTTGCACCTGCTGGCGCGGCGAGCAAGGAATTTGCACTCGTTTACCTCGCGGGATTTTTGATGCTTTTGCTCGCTGGTCCAGGTCGATTCTCCATCGATCGAATCATCTCCAACAAAGCTGCATAACAAAAGCTAACAACCAAAACTCTGCAAGCACATGGGCAAAGTCAATGTACAGATCGAGATTCAGGCACCTATCACCGCTTGCTACACCTACGTCAAAGAGTCCGTGATCGCGCCGCGTTACCTTTCGATTTATCGGGAGCTTCACCATGGCAAACACTACTCTGGCAAGATTGTGCAGGACCACGCTCTGCAGCACTTGGTCATCACCGAGCAAGGCTATGACAGCATGTCCAAACTACGCCATAAAGGCTGGACCATCAGCTACGCCTTCGAAGCGCTCGGCGAAAACTCCACAAAGGTCGAAGTCACAGTGGCATACGGATGGTTCCTAGCCCTCATGGGAATGACCACCACAAAGATCCAAGCGATCAATGAAATGATGGGCCGAGTCAGCGCATTGCTTGCTCTGGAAAATACTGCCTAGCTCGATTTCATCGTTGAACCGCAGCCAAGGAAGCGCCACAAGTAAGGAGTGCCACGCATTCCCGAAGAAACCATCCAAAGCATCCTCGACAATACTGACATCGTCGATGTTATCTCGGGCTACATCCCCTTGAAGCGCGCAGGCGGCACCTTCAAAGCGTGCTGCCCATTCCACAACGAGAAGACCCCTTCATTCAACGTCAACCCACAGAGGCAATTCTACTATTGCTTTGGCTGTGGAGCGAGTGGCTCAGCCATCACCTTCGTCAAAGACTACGAAAACCTCCCTTTTGTCGATGCTGTGAAAAAGCTCGCCGACCGCGCAGGCGTCACCATCCAAGAAGAAGCCTACGACCCGAAGGCGGAACAACGAAAGCGTATCAAGTCACGCCTGGTGCAACTCCACAATGCCTCAGCCAAGTACTTTCACACCCTCGTTCGCAAAGCACCCGAAGCTCAAATCGCCCGAGACTATCTCAAAAAACGTGGGATGAATGTCGAAGCTGCAGAACGCTGGCTCATCGGCTGGATGCCCGAAAACCCACAACAATTTCTCCACTGGGCAAAAGAGCACGGCTTCAACGGCCGGGAGCTGGTGCAGTCAGGCATTTGCAACCTCAAGGACGCCAACAACCCAAAAGCTGGCATCTACGTGAACTGGCGCAATCGCTTGCTCTTCCCCATTCACAACGACTACGGCGACATCATTGGCTACAGCGCCCGACAGCTCATCGACGACCCCAATACCGGCAAATACATCAATACCCGCGAGACTCAACTCTTCGATAAGTCACGCATCTTCTTCGGACTCGATAAAGCACGTCGGCCGATCTCCCAAGCGAAATTCGCACTTCTCTGTGAAGGGCAAATTGACGTCATTGCTCTCCATGAGAAAGGAGTCCAAAATGCCATCGCCGCTCTCGGCACCGGCACCACCGAGCACCACGCTCGCCTGCTCAAACGCTACACCCAGAGCGCCATCCTCTGCTACGATGCCGACAACGCAGGCTACAAAGCGGCGACGCGTGCTTTCCGCGTGCTAGCAGCCGAAGGAATCCACGTCCGCTGTGTCACCATGCCAGCCGGTGAAGACCCCGATTCCTATATCCAACAGTACGGGGTTGAGGCATTCCAACAACTCCTAGAGAATGCCCTAGAATTCTTCGAGTACAAACTCCAACACGCGGCCAACACCAGCAACTTGAACGACTTCCAAGAAAAGGCGAACCTCGTCGTGGAGCTCGCCGAGCTCGCCAACTTGATCACCAACAAAGTCGCTCAAGACATGGTGGTAGCCAAGGTGGCTGCACGCCTAACACTTAGCGAGGCCGACTTCCGCGACCAGCTCATCAACACGGGAAAAAAAATGCGCCATGACGAGCGTCGCGCCCAGCAACGCCAAAACCGCTTTGAGCCAGAACAAACGCCCCCCACGCTTGAGCCACTCGAAATGGATAGCACGGTATCTTACCTCTGCTTCCTCGCCCTCAGCTCAGAAAAAGCTCAATCGTGGCTCTGCGAGCAAATTGAATCCCTGCACACCGCGCTGCAAGGATTCTCTGGCGGCGCCTTGTTCAATACCATTCTGTCTCAGAAGCCCTCGCCATCGCAACCATCCGCGGTGCAAAGCTTTCTCCAATCGCTACCAGACGACGAACGCTCTGCCCTCCAGCGCACCCTCTCCGAAACCACGCCCAGCGACCCAATCAAAGCCGCCGAGGAGACCACCAACATGCTACTCAGCAAGCACTTCCAGCAACGTGAGGCCGTCATTCGCACCGCAATGAAGCAAAGCAACCTCCCGCCTGAAGAACTCATGGCCCTCCTCCAGGAAGCTCAAGAAATCCAAGAGCTTCTCAAGAACCTCAGCCAACGCTTTATCCGCTGAGCCACCACTAGCACAGCATACCCTCGCCGCCAGCAAGCTGCGCGAGATCAATCAGCTTGCGATGCTTTCGCCCTTACTCAGCACCCCCAGCATCACATTTATTCACACTATTCTGCAACTTCTCTATCGCCTTGTGGTTTGATGTTTTGATACAAGTCATGCTGACCACTGCCAACCCAACTATGTCATTAAGCGAAAACCACGACTCTGAGGATGCCATCGATGTTGCCCTCATGATGCGTGTGAAACATGGCGACCACCAGGCCTTCGAGCAATTGGTAGAACGCTATCAGGATGTGGCCGTTGGAACCGTGGCTAAAATGTTAGGCAACCCATCAAACGCTCAAGATATAGCCCAACAGGCCTTCGTCAGGCTCTGGAAAGCAGCACCTCGCTACAAACAAAAGGCCAAGTTCTCGACCTTCTTCTTCACCATCATTCGCAACCTTGTATTCAACGAGTCCAAGAAGTTTGCCCGCCGCAAAACATACTCGCTCGAGCAACGAGAAGAAGTGCTCTTCGAACAAGTTTCCGATGATGCCACGCGCAGCCCAGATGCCGAAGCGCAACAGGCCGAGCTCAACAAAGTCGTCGATCAAGCAATCGCAAACTTGCCGGATAAACAACGCATGGCACTCGTGCTCAGACGCTACGAAAACATGCCTTATGAAGAGATTGCCGCGGTTCTCAAGACCTCAGTATCCGCAGTCAAAAGCCACCTCTTCCGCGCTCGTGCCACCCTCAAAGAGGATTTAAGCCACTACCTTGACGCTTAGAGTTGCCCTAGCGAAGCGATCCACTCTAGAGTGTCATGCATGATCAAGTCATACGTTTTGACCTGCGCCACTCTCCTAGGCTCGCTCCCTCTTCTCCAGGCATTCCCTCTAGAAATCCAGCGCGTTGCTGACGGCCTCGATAAGCCAGTAGAAGTACGTGGTCATGCCGGCATGCCTCAGCTCGTCTACATCGTAGAGAAAACCGGCAAAATCAAGATCTACGACAGCAAGTTGGGCAAGGTGCTGCAAACACCCTTTCTCGATATCAAAGACCGCGTCCGTTCCAGCGCTTCCGAGCAAGGCTTACTCAGCATCGCCTTCCCCGGCGACTTCTCCAGCTCAAAGCGCTTCTACGTCTATTACACCAAGCAGGACGACAGCTCGGTGCTCAGCCGTTTCAGCGTGAATGACGCCTACCAAGCCATCGCGGAAAGCGAAGAAGTGCTGCTTACCCACCCACAAGATTACCGCAACCACAATGGAGGTAGCCTGCGCTTCGGACCAGATCACATGCTCTACATCTCGCTCGGCGACGGCGGAGCAGCCAACGACCCAAAACGCCGCGCACAAGATCTCGAATCCTTGCTAGGAAAGCTGCTTCGCATTGATGTCAGCCCAGCCACAGGTTACCAGATCCCAAAAGACAACCCCTACGTGGATGATCAACACGCGCGGCCAGAGATACTCAGCTACGGGCTGCGCAACCCGTGGCGGATCTGCTGGGATGGTGACACCCTCTACATCGCCGATGTCGGGCAAAACAAATACGAAGAGATCAACGCCACCACACACCGCGCATTGTTCGCAGCAAACTTCGGATGGCCCCAATGGGAAGCCTTCGAGAAGACCAACAACCGCAAACCCAAAAAAATCAATAGCGGCACCCTCATCAAACCAATCTATGCTTACAAACATGGCACCAATGACTTCCAAGGGCTCAGCATCAGTGGCGCCGCAATTGCCCCCCCAAACTACCCCAAACTCGATGGACGATTCCTCTTCGCCGACTACGTGACCCACTACGTCTGGAGTGGCTCGCTCAGCAATGGCAAACTCGATGGCGTCCGCCAGCACGAACTGCTCATCGATGGTAAAGCCATCAAAGTCGAACAAATCGCCAGCGTCGATCGCGCTGCAAATCAAAAACTGTACTTCACCAGCATCCTCGGAGAGGTCTACGAAGTGAAGCAATAAACGCCGCCTTCCTCAAAGCAACCACCTCATAGCAGATCAAGCAATTTCACTCTAAGAACCACCATGCCCACACCCCGATTCACAGCGACACTGGCCACCATTTGCACCATGCTATCCATGTTCCTACTTCATACCTCAGAGGGCTCTCAGCCCCTACTCACAGGCAGCGCCAAAAGCATCCAGGGTGAGTCTATCCCACTCAATTCCTATGCAGGCAAAGTAGTGCTCGTGGTCAACGTGGCGAGCCGCTGCGGCTTCACCAAACAATACAGCACCCTGCAGCAAAGCTACCTGAAGTACCAAGATCAAGGCTTTGTGGTATTGGGCTTCCCCTGCAACCAATTTGGCAAACAAGAACCCGGCAGCGATGCTGAGATTGTAGAATTCTGCAGCAGTCGCTTCTCAGTGACCTTCCCGATGTTCAGTAAGGTAGAAGTCAATGGCCCAAATGCCCATCCACTCTATCAGAAGCTAACATCCAAGGATCTAGCGATTAAAAACACAGGACCTGTGCGATGGAATTTTGAGAAATTCCTCATCGGCCGCGATGGAAAAATCATCGCCCGCTATCGATCATTCACCTCGCCTGATGGCAAGAAACTGAGCCAGGCGATTGAAAAAGCCCTGGCGAAGTAAGCTATTCAGTCATTCCTCAGCACCCCCCGCAGGAAAAACTGGCCCAAGTGTGAGATATTGCCCCCACAGCAGAGCGCACCGCAAGGCGTTCTTCCATGAGGCGGCTGTATTGCAACCCCGCCAAAGAAACCTATCAACAATCTTCGCCGAAGGTGAAATACATAACATCCCACCATAAAGGCTCGGTCACAATCTTCGCCGAAGGCGAACAACATACCAGCAACTATATTCCGTAAATTTCTTTTTTAACCAAAGAATTGAGATGGATAAGAAGTTTCCGAGCAACAGCAATCACGATGGCTCGACCTGCTTTTCCCGCGTCACGAAGTCTAGCTCCAAAGCTTTTTAGTTCAGGGTTATGTCTCAAAGCTACTACCGCAGCCATGTAGAGAGCTGTTCGTGGCCGAGCGCGTCCACCGTATATTTTTCTCACTCCCTTGTAATTCCCGCTTTCAAAGTGAAGAGGGGCTAAGCCTGTGAGTCTGGCAATCTC
>NZ_KB899272.1 GCF_000378105.1 Rubritalea marina DSM 17716
ACAGCCACCCTGAGAGAATTTTTTGCCACATCTACTCCGACTTCTAATTGGTATTTAATCTGTTCCATTTTAGTGATTTTTTGAATCAATTGGAAGGATCCTCACTCTATCAATCAGGCTTGTGTACGAGCTATTTACTTGGTAAATGCTTCTTGCAACTATTCGAAAAAAGCGAGGAAGGCAGAAAGGCAAATCATGCTGATATGCGATCTCGTAGTTGATGACGGATCTAGCCCAGGGATGATCTTGCCAATCTGCTTTCCGAGCGAATGTTAGCATACTTTCCAATACACAAGCCTAGGGTCAGTACGGCGAAGCCGCGCGCAAGCCTAGGGTTCAGGTAAAGAAACAATCGTAGGCTGAAGGCCTACTACAGAAGCGACCTACTTGATAACGGCAGCCTTTGAACTGGTCTTATCCCCTTGCCTATCACGCTCAGTCCGTTCAACCAATTCACACCAAGGGTGTGTCCGATACCAGCATGGGGTGAAGCGCAAGCGTGACCCCATGAGATAGTGGTAGACATCACAAGAGCTGAAAGCTCGACAGATAGAGTAAGAACCATACGGGTAGATTTTTTTTGAGAATGTGGAAATAATCGGTATCATTGCGCCTCATAATGTTGGACTACATGATCAGTGTACCTTGAGGCCTTGCCTCGCACCCAACTATACAGACCCAATACAAGCACCATGCTCGACTTCAACTTCTACAACCCAACTCACGTCGTCTTCGGCAAAGACCGCCTCGCGGAACTCAACGACCTCGTCCCCCAAGGCGCTAAAGTCCTCCTAACCTACGGTGGCGGCAGCATCAAAAAGTTCGGCACCCTGGACAAAGTCCACGCGGCACTCGCCGGCCATGAAGTCCACGAATTTGGGGGCATCGAACCGAACCCGAAACTTTCTACCTGCATCGAAGCAGCGGAATTGATCAAAGCAAAGCAGATCGACTTCATCCTCGCGCTCGGCGGCGGCTCGGTCATTGACGCCACCAAGTACATCTCCATAGCCGCCAAATACGACGGCGATGACTACGCCTCGCTCATCAAGCACGGCTTCACTCCAGTGCCCGTCTCGGAAGCCATTCCCTTCGGCACCGTGCTCACCCTGCCCGCCACCGGCTCAGAAATGAATGCCTTCTCCGTGATCAGTGACGACACCGGCAAGTACGGCGTCTACTCACCACTCTTCTACCCGAAATTTTCCATCCTCGACCCCACCCTCACTTTCACACTACCTACCACTCAGGTAGCCAATGGCATTGTCGACACCTTCATCCACGTGGTCGAACAATACCTCACCTTCCCAGTGGATGCGCGCTTCCAAGACCGCACCGCCGAGGGGATCTTCCAGACACTCATCGAAATTGGCGAAAAAACCGTCGAGAACCCAGAGGACTACGACACCCGCGCCAACTTCATGTGGTGCGCCACCATGGCTCTCAATAGCCTCATCGGCTCCGGCGTGCCCCAAGACTGGAGCACCCACATGATTGGCCACGAGATCACGGATAAATTTGGCATCGACCACGGCAGGACCCTAGCCGTCGTCCTCCCTTCCCTCCTCCGCGAGCGCAAAGACAAGAAAGAAGCCAAACTCGTCCAATTCGCCGAGCGCGTCTGGGGCATCACCGAGGGCTCTAACGATGAGAAAATCGAAGCCGCCATCCAGAAGACCGAAGCCTTCTTCCACAGCCTCGGAGTCCCCACCAAAATCAGCGACTACGACATCAAAAAAGAAGAGCTCGGCGACATCGTCAAGCAGCTTGAGGCTCACGGCATGACCGCACTCTCAGAGTCCGGCGACCTCACCCTCGACATCGTAGAGAAGATCCTCAACGACGCGTATTAAACGCCTGCGGCGCGGTCATGGGCAACCAGACGTGAGTCATTGGTTTCTCAGGTCCAGCCGCAATCATGCTTTCACAAGAACCCTAGGTAAGAAAAACACCTAGGGTTCTTTCGATTGGAGATAATGAGCCACACCCCACCACTCCTATCTGATTCCCCTTCAGGGAATGCTTTCTTTTCTATCGATATCCTAGGGTTTCGGCTCATGCTTCGCCTGCACCCTAGTCTGGTATCTCGAACGCCTTCAGCGTTCTTTCACAGCACCTACAATCCAACGGAGCACTCAATCCTCCTCTCTGGACTGCGGTGATTCATCACCGCCTTCGAAGAACGAGCGGCTGGTCACACATGTAGTCTGAACACTGAACACTGAACACTGAACACTGAACACTGAACACTGAACACTTCCATCACTTCAGCCGTAGGCTGAGAAGGAAAGCCCCGCCAAGTAGCATCACGATCGCGCAGACCCCAACAAACCAATCGCCAAACAGCGCATACCAGGTGGTGGCGGGCTCCTCTAGAAGCTGAACGTTGGCGAAAAGGTTGCCCTGCACAAAGGGATCATCCGGCTTACCAATGCCTAGGTAGTCGCCATCGCGCCACATACTCCCGGTCACATCGACCACCCCGCTGACTCCAGTATTCGCTGAGCGCACCAATGGGCGGCGCAGCTCCACAGCGCGGAACTTGGCATTGACCAAATGCTGAATGGCGCCCTCGCTCTCACCAAACCATCCATCATTGGTGATGTTGATGATGACTTGGTCTGTCTGTCTCACAAACTTACGGGTCAGCCTCCCCACTGTGTCTTCATAGCACACGGTAGGAATCACCTGAAGCGGCTGGCCCGTGAGGTCTATCTGCAATGGCTCGGTGCTACCACTCCGTGAGAAATTCTTGCCATAAGGCATGCCGGAAAGCACCTCCATGATCTCTGCCAAAAATGGAATCGCCGGCAGATACTCGCCGAAGGGCACCAAGTGGTTTTTACCGTACACAGCAATCTGCTCGGTGGGATGAATGCTGTGCTCTGGCAAGTCCGGCTTGGCGATCAAAAAGGCATTGTAGGCATCCCCATCCGGGTCGTAATAGATCCCGTCTTCCTCGTTGATCCCAGACATCAAGTTCGACCCAAACACCACATGGCATGAATGCCTTTCCAGAATATTATCCACCAAGGAATCCTTGGTCAGCATGGGAAAATAAATCTTCGAGGTGTCACCATCGAGGTAAACCAAGGGTTGCGTCATCGCACTCTCAGGTAGCACCAACAAGTCGACACGATCAAATTCCACCACAGCACCACTATCCACCGCCTGGTGCAGTCGATCCACATTGTGTCGCTCCACCTCCAGCATCGCCTCATCAATCGCCTCGATATATTCGAGGTAGTGCTGCGCTTCCAGTCGCTCATCCCACTTCATCGATTGCTTGATATTCTGTTGCACAATGACGGTGCTAAACTCCTTGCTTGGTGCCGCCGCATAATAGCTCAAACACTGAACCCCATATGCAAAGAAGGCCGCCAAGACCAAAACCAAGACACCAATTTCAAGGTGCAACTGAAATCTCCCAGCACGAAGCTCATGCCACAGCCGGCGCCCAGTCTGCACCACCACTGCCCCAAAAAATACCGGCACAAAGGACAGACCAGTGACCCCAACCAAGTCAGCCGCCTGCATCATCACTGGCACGTCATGGAAGGCCACGCCCACACCATTCCAGGCAAAGCCAGTGAACACCCAGGTCCTAAGAAATTCCAAAACCACCCACGCAGCCGCCACCACCACCGCATAGCCAATCACGCAGAAAGACGGGCTAAGCTTGCTCAGCAATCCCAGCTTCTTCTCGCCCATCTTCTGCTGCACCTTCTCTTGAATCTTACTCGAGGCCACAGGCCCCTCACGCTTCAGCCACGGGTTCGCAACCGCAGAAACAAAACCTCCCCAAACCGCCACGTATAGTGACAAGTAGACGCTCAAGGTGAGCCACCCAAGAATCGCCCCAGCCAGCGGCACAGTGGGTAGCTCTCCCATCGCGATGATCCACTTCACATTGACCAACCAAAAGCCCAGCCCAGCCGCCAGCCCGATCTTCATCCCAGACTTCAAACTCGCCTCCGGGTTCAGCCACAGCGCCACCAATACCGGCACCGACCACACCCAAACCAATTCGCTAGCCACCTCGAATCCGGGGTAACACATCGCCAGCAACACACCGCCAAGCGCCGCCACTAGATAGAGTAATTTGTTGCTCATGCCTTCCTTACTTTGGTACACTGATCCTTAGGTCGCATGACAGTTAAACCAAAACCTTGCACTTGGCGATAGCCAATCGAAACGATGCCGTCCTGCCCAATTAGAGCATACTCCTCAGTTACTCGTCATATCACATCTTTGACATGACTCCTGAAAAATGAATCACATACAAGCCGTACCATTTTACCATGCCTCACCCATTGCAAGCTACCAAACCCTTCAGCCTGATCGCAGCACTTTGCATCAGCACCCCAGCTATCACCCTCCAAGCAGAGGAAAAAATCTCCCCATCTGACTCCATGATCGTCAACGGGAAGTGGAATCTATTCGGAGAAGTCGTAGCACATGGCAATAGCTTGCGCATTGCAACTCCAGGTGACGGCGTCGTGGCCAATGTCAACGCCAAGGGCGAGTACAAACACGGGTGGTTCATCGCCAGCAAAGATGCCTACCAAGACCTCCACCTCAAGCTCGACTTCCTACTCCCTGAGCGCTCGAACTCAGGCGTCTACTTCATGGGACGCTACGAAATCCAATTGCTCGATAGCTATGGGAAAAAGGAACCCGGCCCCGGCGACCTCGGTGGCCTCTACCAACGCTGGGACGACCAACGCAACCCAAAAGGATTTGACGGTGTCGCCCCACGCGTCAATGCCGCCAAGCCCGCCGGAGAGTGGCAAACCATGGAAGTCACCTTCAGAGCCCCCCGCTTTGCAGCCGACGGCACCAAGACACACCACGCCAAATTTCTCAAAGTCCTCATCAACGACCAATTGGTGCAGGAAAACACAGTCGCCAAAGGACCTACCCGCTCAGCCATTAGACTCAATGAGACCTCCAATCCCGACCGCCTCATGATTCAAGGCGACCACGGGCCAGTAGCATTGCGCAATATCCAACTCACCAAGCTCAAGCTCAGTACCGATGGAGAACCCGCCCTCAGCGGCGAGGAAGCCACGCCACTCGACTCCAAAGGACGCTACCAAATCAATGCCGTCGACCTCGGCAAAGACCTCTTTAAATCCAAAGGCTGTGCCGAGTGCCATAGCATCAAAGCTGGAGAAAATAAAACGGGTCCCTCACTCCACGGGCTCTTCACCCAGTCGGTGCGCGAGACCAAGATTTACATCCCCAGCGAAGGCCACCACAAAACGACCCCAGCAGACCTGAACTACCTCAAGTCCTCAATGCGTCGCTCCATGGAAGAACTCGCCTACCAAGCCGATGGCACTCCCTACCTCCCCACCATGCCACCGTTTAGCTTCAAGCTCATCAACAACAATGAAGCCAACGCACTCTACGCATACCTCAAAACACTCAACCCAGCCGCAGATGCTGGCCCAAGTATCCAATGGGTAGAAAAACCCAGCGCCAAGTATGTCCTCAAAGACGACCCAATCGCCATCTGGGTCAAAGACACCCCAAAACTAGAGCGCGTGGATAGTGGCGAGAACGTCTCAGGACGCACCTACCACGTCGGACTACCCGGAGACATCAACTACAGCTTCGACCCACGCACCTTGGCCATCGCTCAGGTCTGGGATGGTCCCTTCCTCAGAAAGCTCGATCAAGTCGACCGCGGCCGCGGTGGCGCCGAGCTCGGCTTCCAGAACCGTAACTATGGGCTCGCCAATTTGTTCCAACCCCTCGACGCCAAGGCCAAGCCCGTAGACCTCACCTACACCTCACCCGCTCGCCTCTTTGATCCCGAGCAAGCCAAAGCATTCCTAGCCGACACCTCCGATGTGATCCAGACTATCGAGGCACTCCCCGGCCGCTTCCTCGGCGTCGACACCCCCAAGCAAGGTATCCCTAGCTTCCGCTACCAAGTGGGAGACAATCAAGTGAAGCTACGCCTCGAGCTCAGCCACAGTGGCAAACTCGACGCCAGCTTCGACCTCGACCTCAAGTCGCCACTCGTACTGACGATTCCCGCCGACAAGCTCCAAAACCCAAATGTCTCGCTAGGAGAGCTCAAGGGCCAACAATGGACCATACCAGCCGGCAAGCACCAGAAGGTCAGCTTCAGCGCCACCCTGCCCAAAGTCCAGGGAGAGCTCTACACCTCAGAACTCAGCGCCAGCGAGTCACACCAGCCTCAGCCCCTCACATGGAAAGCCACTGAAAAGCCAGCCAAGCTACCACCCGGATACCAACTCGAAGTCGGCAACACTCCAAACGACCCCTTCGGACGCCCACTCGTCTTCGAAGCCATGGGCATCGAATTTCACGAGGGAGACACCTACGTGAGTACCCGCACTGCCGGAATCTGGAAAGTCGTCGATGGCCAGTGGAAGCTCTTCGCCGATGGTACCTATGACTCACTCGGACTCGTCGTGAATTCCTCCAAAGAAGTCGTGATCGGGGAAAAACCAGGCATCACCCGCCTCATCGATGCCGACGGCGACGACTGGGCAGAACGCCGGGAAGTCATCACCGAAAAATTCCGCTTCAATGGCGACTACCACGAATACCTCCACGGCCCGATCAAACAGGGCGACTCCTACCTCTTCAGCCTCAACCTCGGCAACGAAGTCAAAGGTATGTACAAAGCTGGCGGCGAATGGATGGGAACTGCTGGCGGCCTGAGAGGCTGGATGCTCAGCACCGATGCACAAGGCAACACACGCACCTTCGCCAGCGGATTCCGCAGCCCCGCCGGCCTAGCCCTCAGCCCCAACAACGAAATCGTCTACACTGAGAACCAAGGCGAATATGTGGGCACCTCCAAAGTCTTCATTGTCGAACAAGACAAATTCTACGGCAACCCAACCGGCCTCATCGACCAAAAAGGCTACAACACCGAAAGCCCAGAAGTGCAGTGGGATGCCGTCAAAGCCACCCGCGAGCTACCCGTCATGCTCCTCCCTCACCAAGAAGTGATGAATGCTCCTGGCTCACCTGAGTGGGTTACCGAGGCCGTGCAGTTCGGCCCCTTCCAAGGCCAGATGTTGCTGGGCGACCAACTCCAGTCAAACATCTACCGAATCGACGTGCAGGAAGTCGCTGGCAAACGCCAAGCTGCCGCCATGCCCTTCATGGAGGGACTCGACTCTGGAGCCATGCGCCTGCGCTTCAATCCAGCAGATTCCTCACTCTGGATCGGCCAAACCGGGCGTGGCTGGCGCGCGAAAGGCGGCGAAAGCTTCGGCTTCCAACGCATCACCTTTGATCCCGCCACTCAGGTGGAGGCCATCCACACCGTCGAGGTCACCCCCACCGGCTTCGAGGTCATTTTCACTCAGGCTCAGCCCGAGGAAGACGTCACCGCGCTGGCCAAGATCTCCTCATGCTACTACATGAACAACGCCACCTACGGCTCACCAAAACATGGCGAACGCCAGGAAAAAGTGAGCAAGGCAACCTGGAATCAAGAGCGCACCAAGCTCTCGCTACAAGTCGAAAACTTCGCAGCCATTCCGAGCGATAACCCCGAAGCTAGCTCCCGCGTCTATCGCATCGACCTGTCGCGTACTGCCTTTGGGAAAGCACATGGCACCTTCTTCGCCAAGGCCTACTACACCCTCCATGCTCTGCCAAAAGCCAACAACTAAGCGCATTTCTACATTCCTTCCCCCCATGCAATAGGCTACTATGTCAGGCAACCCACCATCACTAGCATGCCTGACCAAGTACCTTATGAAGAGACTCTCAAGGAATTACAAACCGAGCTCGTCCACCTACAAAGCTGGGTAGTCGCCAAAGGCCTGCGCGTCGTTGTCATTTTCGAAGGACGCGACGCCGCCGGCAAAGGTGGCATGATCAAACGCATCACCGAACGCGTTAGCCCGCGTATCTTCCGCACCGTCGCTCTGCCAGCTCCCACGGAGCGGGAAAAATCACAGATCTACCTTCAGCGCTACATTGCGCACCTCCCTGCCGCTGGCGAGGTCGTGCTGTTCGACCGCAGCTGGTACAACCGCGCCGGCGTAGAAAAAGTCATGGGATTCTGCAGCGAAGAAGAACACGCCGACTTCCTCCGCACCGTCCCCAACTTTGAGCGCTCGCTGATCGACCAAGGGATCATACTCATCAAGTACTGGCTCAATGTCACCAATCAGGAACAAGAAAAACGCTTCCTCAAACGCATCAACGACCCGATGCGCCGCTGGAAGCTCAGCCCAATGGATCTCGAGTCACGCCGTAGCTGGTTTGCCTACTCACGCGCTCGCGATGAAATGTTCGCAGCCACCGACACCGACTGGGCCCCGTGGCATTTGGTAGATTCCAACAACAAGAAAAAAGCACGGCTCAATTGCATCTCACACCTCCTCAGCATGATCCCCTACGAAAGGCTACCACAAGATGAAATCATCCTGCCTAAGCCACTCCAAGACGACGCCTACGACTCCATCGCCTCGGTCCAAGATCGCCGCTGGGTTCCCGAATCCTACTAAGTGATGATGCGATCCCTTGTGCATGCGACATTGCCAAAATGCGTCGCCTTCATGATCCTCTCGGTGGCCATTCTGAGCCCCAGCACATGGGCAGCTGAGGCCACAGAAGACATCCTAGCATTCTCGTGGGGCACCGTACTCATGCAGCTATTTGGTGGCCTCGCCCTCTTCCTCTTTGGCATGGAGATCATGACTGATGCCGTGCGCACGGTGGCCGGCGATGGCATGAGGCGATTTCTGCAGAAGATGACGGGCAACCGCTTTATCGGTGCCTTTTCCGGCGCCCTAATCACTGCCGTACTCAATTCCTCGTCAGTGACCACGGTCCTCGTGGTTGGCTTCATCAGTGCTGGATTGATGAGCCTCACCCAAGCGATCAGCATCATCATGGGCGCCAATATTGGTAGCACCTTTGCTGCGCAAATCATCGCCTTCAACATCACCCAATACGCCCTGCTGCCTGTAGCCATCGGCTTCCTCCTGCGGCTCGCCTCCAAGCGCAAAAAAACGCGCGAATACGGCGATACCCTGATGGGGCTCGGGCTCGTCTTCTTTGGCATGGGGCTGATGGGCGAAGCCATGGCGCCACTTCGTGAATTCCCAAGCTTCCTCGAGCTCATGGAGCGCATGGATGATCCATTGCTCGGCATCCTCGTGGGGGCCGGATTCACCGCCCTCATCCAGTCATCTGCCGCCACCACAGGCATCGCCATCGCAATGGCAAGTGGCGGCCTCATCTCCCTAGAGGCAGGAGTCGCGCTCGCACTCGGCTCAAACATTGGCACCTGCATCACTGCTATCCTCGCCACCATTGGCAAGACCCGGGCTGCCGTGCGCGCCGCCATTGCCCACGTCCTCATCAACGTGCTAGGCGTGTTGCTATGGGCATGGGCCATCCCAGAGTTTTGCAGCATCGTGCGTGATCTCTCACCCACTGCTGAAGAACTCAGTGGTGCCGAAAAGATGGCAGCAGAAGTTCCTCGGCAAATTGCCAATGCCCACACCCTTTTCAACGTCATCAACACCGCCATTTTCATTTGGTTCACAGGCCCACTGGCACGCCTCTGCACGTGGCTAGTCCGCGACCGAGCCGAAGAATCTCCCCCCGTGATCACTCCGGAGTTTCTCGACCGTGAACTCCTCGCCACACCCGCACTCGCACTCCAACGCGCCTCCCTAGAAATTGGCCGAATCGAAGGATTCATTGACGAAATGTTCTCCCGCTTCCAACAAGAAGGCTGGAATGCCAAAAGCGAAAAATTCAGGGAAATCGCACACCGCCAAGACGACATTAGCACCCTGATCGAACACATCCTCCAGTACCTTTCCATGCTCAACCGCGATGGCATGAACAAACACGACAGTGACCAACTCCTCCTCGTCCTCACCGCTTGCAATTACCTCCAAAGCCTCAGCAGCACCCTTGGCACAGACCTCGTAGACACCCTCATTGAAGCACGCTCTAACAACGTAGAACCGAGCCCCAAAATGAAGGAACTCATGAGCGAAACCTACCACGCGGTCTGGCGTGCCTCAGTACTCTGCGCTAAAGCCATCGTAGAAGACGATCCAGACCTAGCCCGCCAGGTGCTCGATCGCTCAAGCGAAGTCAAAGAAAAGATCCAAATCGCCCTCAAACATCAGGCCAATATGCTCACCCAAGACCAAGCCAACCGACTCGCCATCTACCGCGTCGAAATGGAATTTATCAACACCATGAAGCGCATCTACAATCACGCCAAACGCATCTCAAAACAACAACTCTCCCTAGCCAAAGAGGAGGATTGAACAGCAACAAAACCGCTCCATACTTCAATAACAATTTACTGGGATGACATGATATTGTAAGCTTCCCCGTCAATGACACAGTCTAAAAGTATAGTTTTCTGTTAGTTGAGTGAGCGTCGGTAGACGCTCGGAGGTAAGTTATTTAGAGAGTCGTGGGGACGCTCCTCATTATAGTCGATCATCCAAGTATGAACAATCTCACGTACTTGGGTTAGCGATCCAAATAGATGAGCATCCAGCACTTCTCGCCTCATGGTTCGGTTAAAACGCTCAATGAAGGCGTTCTGTGTTGGTTTTCCTGGCTGGATATAATGAAGGTTGATGTTACGAGTTTCACACCAAGCTAAGAGTTTGGATGAGATAAATTCTGGACCATTATCTACACGAATTTGCTGAGGTAATGGACGACTCTCGGCAATCTGCTCAAGCACCCGAATAACTCGATCTGTTGGGAGAGAGGTGTCCACTTC
>NZ_KB899273.1 GCF_000378105.1 Rubritalea marina DSM 17716
TTGCATAATCACACGGCTTTTTGCGTGTTTTGAATACTCTTCTTTAAGCAAATCTAAAGCTTAAGGAATCAAGCCAAACGGATGATTAGTATTGGTGAGCTGAATACATTGCTGCACTTACACCCCCAACCTATCAACGTGGTGGTCTTCCACGATCCTTCAGGGAAAATTAATCTCGGGATGAGCTTGGCGCTTAGATGCTTTCAGCGCTTATCTCGACCGCACTTAGCTACCCTGCGATGCTCTTGACAGAACAACAGGAACACCAGAGGTGCGTCAAACTCGGTCCTCTCGTACTAGAGTTTGAACCCCACAATTTTCCTACGCCCACAGAGGATAGAGGACCGAACTGTCTCGCGACGTTCTGAACCCAGCTCGCGTGCCGCTTTAACCGGCGAACAGCCGGACCCTTGGGACCTTCTCCAGCCCCAGGATGCGACGAGCCGACATCGAGGTGCCAAACCGCGCCGTCGATATGAACTCTTGGGCGCGATCAGCCTGTTATCCCTAGGGTACCTTTTATCCGTTGAGCGACGGCAATTCCACTTTCTACCGCCGGATCACTAAGGCCTACTTTCGTATCTGCTCGACTTGTAGGTCTCACAGTTAGGCTGGCTTATGCCTTTGCACTCAACACACGGTTACCAACCGTGCTGAGCCAACCTTCGCGCTCCTCCGTTACTCTTTAGGAGGATACCGCCCCAGTAAAACTGACCGGCTGCCAGGGTCCCCCGGCCTGTTTCAAGGCTCGAGGTTAGAACATTCAAAATTAAAGGGTGGTATCTCACTGATGACTCCATCTTAGCCTAAACTAAAATTTCAACGTCTCCCACTTATGCTGAGCATTAAGATTAAATGAACACTAACAGCTTACAGTTAAGGTCCATAGGGTCTTTCCGTCCTTCTGCGGGTAGCCGGCATCTTCACCGGCGTTACAATTTCACTGAGCACCTAGTCGAGACAGCGCCCAACTCGTTGCACGATTCGTGCAGGTCGGAACTTACCCGACAAGGAATTTCGCTACCTTAGGACCGTTATAGTTACGGCCGACATTCACCAGGACTTGGACTCGAAGCTTCGCCTCAAGGGCTAACATCTCATCGTAATCTTTTGGCATTGGTCACGTGTCACATCGTATACGTCGACTTTCGTCTTAGCACAATGCTGTGTTTTTGCTAAACAGTCGGTTGGGCCATTTCACTGCGGCCCCCCATAAGGGGGCACTCCTTATCCCGAAGTTACGGAGCCATTTTGCCGAGTTCCTTGACTAGGTTTCACTCTTGCGCCTTGGTATACTCTACCCACCCACCTGTGTCGGTTTGCGGTACGGGGTGCGTTTATTCGGGTTGGCTTTTCTTGGCACAACGTCCAGTAATACGAATCGACCGTAGTCTCATCTCGGAATTCAATAACCTAGTTACTTTCTATCATGCGTCCCCTTCCCTTTGCACGTGCAGGAATATTAACCTGCTTTCCATCGCCTACGCCCTTCGGCCTCGGCTTAGGTCCCGACTAACCCTGGGATGACTAGCATTGCCCAGGAAACCTCGGGTTTACGGCGGAGCCGGATCTCACGGCTCTTATCGTTACTCATGTCTGCATACTCTCTTCTATAGTGTCCAGGTTCAGTCGCCATTCCCCTTCAACCTCTATAGAATGCTCCTCTACCACGCCCACTACCCGTAGGTAATGAACATCCAGAGCTTCGGTACTATACTTATCGCCAATCATTTTCGGCGCAGGATCTCTCGATGAGTAAGCTATTACGCACTTTTTAAATGGTGGCTGCTTCTAAGCCAACATCCTCACTGTCTGTGAAATCCCACCTCCTTTCCACTTAGTATAGTTTAGGCACCTTAGCTGCTGATCTGGGCTGTTTCCCTTTCGACAATGAAGCTTATCCCCCACTGTCTCACTGCTACGTTCTATTGAATGGTATTCGGAGTTTGATAGGGGTTGGTAGGCGGGTATGCCCCCTAGCCCTTTCAGTGCTCTACCCCCACTCATCAACACGTAACGCTGCACCTAAATGCATTTCGAGGAGAACCAGCTATCACGGGGTTTGATTAGCCTTTCACTCCGACCCACAGCTCATCCGAGAATTTTTCAACATTCACCGGTTCGGTCCTCCACTCAGTATCACCTGAGCTTCAACCTGGCCATGGGTAGGTCACCTCCGTTTCGGGTCTAGCACATGCAACTCATTGACGCCCTATTAGGACTTGGTTTCCCTACGCCTCCGATCCAGAAGATCTTAAGCTTGCCACATATACTAACTCGCAGACTCATTAAGCAAAAGGCACGCAGTCACTCCGAAGAGCTCCTACACCTTGTAGGCACATGGTTTCAGGTTCTATTTCACTCCCCTCACAGGGGTTCTTTTCACCTTTCCCTCACGGTACTGGTTCACTATCGGTCGCTAACGAGTATTTAGCCTTGGAGGGTGGTCCCCCCATCTTCACACACCGTTTCACGTGTGGTGTGCTACTTTCACCTAGCCAGATTAGATTTCGATTACGCGGGTATCACGCTCTATGCCGGAGCTTTCCATCTCCTTCTTCTATCGTCACTGGTCAACTATTGGTTAGGCTCTTCCGCGTTCGCTCGCCACTACTTACGGAATCTCATTTTGATTTCTTTTCCTCTGCTTACTAAGATGTTTCAATTCAGCAGGTATCGCGTATCCTTACTTATTTTATTCAGTAAGGAACAATGTCATATTAATAACATTAGGTTACCCCATTCGGAAATTCCCGGGTCAATGGTTACTTGCACCTGACCGAGACTTATCGCAGCTTATCACGTCCTTCATCGCCTGTTAGCACCAAGGCATCCACTATGTGCCCTTTCTAGCTTGATTCCTTAATATTGATGTCTTTCGACATCGCTTTAAATCAAGTCGACAGCGTCCTTATTGAAGTGTTGCTTACCCACTTCGGACTCTCTGTCTAAATTTGCCATATTCTACTAAAAATAAGCTCTCGCTCATTTTTGGAAGTTTATATTTTTAGAGTATCCCAACTCGCAAAAAGCTTTCTCAATGTGTGATTTTGCATTTTTGCAGTTAGGAAAAACTTTCA
>NZ_KB899274.1 GCF_000378105.1 Rubritalea marina DSM 17716
GAAGATGAGAACACAAGAAAAAGATCGAGAGCATTTCAGGGCTTTGATAGCTCAAAACGACAAATCTCTTGAGAGGTTTAGAGCGTGGATGATAGTGCATATGGTGACAGGCTCGAATGCCATGTGGATCAGGTAAATAGTCTTGACCAGATCAAGTGGATTTTCGAGCCTGCCAAAAATCCTACTGGGAAAAACGGTAGCTCATTCAGGGATGCGATGATGCAACAAATCGATGAGTTACCAGTGACCGATAATATGGCCAGAAAGCTGCTTGGTGACCCGGATATGAAGTCTGCTGATCTGATCGAGCAGATTGGAGACAGCTTTGGTGATATATTTATTAAATGATGAAACAGTTAGAATTACATAGTAATTGCACGGATTTGTATTTATTGGATGGACGTCTGATCAAGAATTTAAATGGTATCTTTTTTCTAGATTCGCATACAGTTGATGGGCTGAGCTCCCGATATGATCTGCATTCGTTCGACAGTGCTCCCCATTATACACAAAATTCGACTTTGTTTCATTTTCCTGCGAATGCATTAGCGCCTGAAGTTGTACTTCAGCTCACGGGGGAGGTTTCTATCTATAGATTTTCAGATGATTTGTTCTTGTGTCATGAGCGTTTGTCTAGAAAAGAACTGAAGTATACGCTAGTTGATAAAACGGGCACCGTTTATTGGAAACAAGTCGCTGATAAGACAGTCAGACATATCGCTAATAAGTTACTTGTGAGAAATCGCCTATCAAATCGTAATGGCGAATTCTGGCTACACGACCAGCATGGGAAAGAGTTGTTCCATCACCAGTTGCCTGAGGGATTCACTTTCCGCGAAGTGGATGTGATTGACGATGTGCTTTTCTTGGAGTCATGGAAAGGTGGTAATGAAGTGATGAGGTTGACTGGGCTGAATGCGAATACTGGAGAGCTTTTGTGGAAGCGTGAGTATTCGATTCCTTATCGTACTAATTGTATAGTCTCTACGAGAGAAGGGAAATTGTACTACGGACTGAGTCAAAAGTATTTCCAAATTCTAAACCCAGTCACTGGAGAGTTTGTGGTCAATATTTCTGTGGAAGGAATGTTCCCCAAAGGAGTTGCCCCGGAAGTGAATCTTCAGTCGATTCAGGATGGCAAGCTATGGTTTGTGAGTGGTCGTGGTCCAGATGCTTGCTTCGGTTGCTTTGATATTGAGGCGCGAAGTTTAGACTTTATCCAACAACACCCACTGGAAGGCGATGATATTTTTGATACCCCAATATTCCATGAGGGGAAGTTGTACCTCAGAACCAAGTTTGAAAAATTACTCTATGTATTAGAGTAGAGATTCGAGCGCGATATTTATCAAAAGCCTCTCACAATGCATATGGTGACCGATGCATATGGTGACAGGCTCGAATGCCATGCAAAATAGATGGTTACTACCTTATGCATATGGTGACAGGCTCGAATGCCATGTAAAATAGATGGTTACTACCTTGAGGGTGGAAGGGAACAAGTCTTAGTTCCATATACGATCAGAGAGTCTGAGGAATTCAAAAAAGCGATAAAAACAGTAGAGTTACCATGGTAGAGCAAATATTAAAAGATATAGGTAGAGAATTTAATAAATTATTAGATCTAATCAAAATTCAAATGGATTCAACAAATAGCCAAGCGATGGATGATTTTTTGAACTATGCATTGGAATACGAGAGTTTACTTCACTCGGATAGAGCCATAGAGAGAGAGGCGTCAGGTGAACTAAAGATGAGCTGGTATTTTTCTGATATTGGTAGATATCTTTCGGAAAATCCCAGAGGTGGCGTTGAGTTTTATTTGCAAATACAAAGAAAGCTAGGGGATCTCGCTTATCTGTGTAGGCAGTTAGATCGTGAACTGTCTAAATAGTAAACTTCGCCGTAGTAGAGTGAATGTTTAACAAGCTTGATCAGCTGTTAAGTGTTACTAGAGTTTCTCGATAAACTCAAATTGCCAAGATCTCCAACGAAATAAGTTAAATAGAGCTGCATGAAATCACTTTAGGAGAATTTCTCCTCTGAACTTCATTTAACAGCCTCAAGAGATCTCTCACCGCTTTGGAGCTATTGAGTGCAATCTCTCTATGCATATAGTGACAGTCTCGAATGCCACACCCGAATGCCATGTACAGATGGATCAACGAAGTACAATAAAGTGCGGGCTGATGGTTACAAAATCACTGGCGAAGATGGTAA
>NZ_KB899275.1 GCF_000378105.1 Rubritalea marina DSM 17716
TCGACGCCACTCGCCACCCCAGCACTCGCTAAAACAAAAGAAATTCAACAATCGCAGGAAAACCACTTGCCACACCTTCTCATGGAAGACGCTGCCCCCAATCCCTTCACCGTCGAGAGTCGAGCCAATTCCCAAATTCAAACATTAACCCAAAACCAAAGCGCGCTGAGAGTTCAGTGATTGGTGTGCTTTACGTTCTCCTAAAATGAACCCAAACCTTCTAGGTATTTTCTCAGCTGCTTTGACTCTAGCAGCGTTTTCTATAACCTACAGAATTGCCAAAAGTAAAACACCTAAGAGCAGAGCCATTCTCGGTTTGGTCGCCTTCTTGTTTTCGATTCCTGCAGTAAGTTTTTCTGTTTACTATACCCATATTCTTCCGGAAACGAGTTGGTACTATCAATTTCGGAGTATTCCTGGCACTGAGTTACTACTAGTCCCTCTAGGTGTTTTTGGCGGACTGGCTGCAACATTTTTGCCACGTGTACTTTTAATTATGCCCCTATTAGCAGTAGCAGTCTTATCTATAGTTCCGTTCATCAAACCCTTTTTGGGACCTCTACCTGAAGGACAATTGAAAGATAAATGGGACAACAATATTTGTCTTCAGAGCACCTCTTCGACATGCGGGGCAGCTTCGCTAGCATCCTCTCTAAAACATCTTGGCATAGAGGTAACGGAAACTGAGATAGCAGTCGATGCACATAGCTATCGAGGTGGCACTGAAGCGTGGTATTTGGCTAGAGCAGCTAGATCTCGAGATGCCGAGGCAACCTTCGATTTTTCTACTACTTTCAACCCTAATCGCGGGCTACCAGCTGTTGTCGGAGTGCTACTTGGCTCAGCTGGTCACTTCATTGCTATTTTAGGGAAAGATGGTGACAACTTTATAGTTGGAGACCCTCTTTACGGTCACGAATTATTGTCCCTAGAGGAATTGATGAGCCGTTACACTTTCACGGGCTTCCATCTGCGACTAAACTAACTTGGAGAACAAGATAGAATGAGAAGGTGAAGACGGTACATTGAACCGTTTTCTGCTATGCTTCTCACCCTATGAAATACCACATTCCCACTCATACGAT
>NZ_KB899276.1 GCF_000378105.1 Rubritalea marina DSM 17716
AGTTGGTCTGAGAGGACGATCAGCAACACTGGAACTGAGACACGGTCCAGACACCTACGGGTGGCAGCAGTCGAGAATCATTCACAATGGACGAAAGTCTGATGGTGCAACGCCGCGTGGAGGATGAAGGCCCTAGGGTCGTAAACTCCTGTCATATGAGAGTAAGGCATAAGTGACTAATACGCATTTATGTTTGATAGTATCATAAGAGGAAGGGACGGCTAACTTCGTGCCAGCAGCCGCGGTAATACGAAGGTCCCGAGCGTTATTCGGAATCACTGGGCGTAAAGGGAGCGTAGGCTGCGCGGTAAGTCAGATGTGAAATCTCAGGGCTCAACCTTGAAACTGCATCCGATACTGCCGCGCTAGAGTAATGGAGAGGTAAGTGGAATTCTCGGTGTAGCAGTGAAATGCGTAGATATCGAGAGGAAGACCAATGGCGAAGGCAGCTTACTGGACATTTACTGACGCTGAGGCTCGAAGGCTAGGGTAGCGAAAGGGATTAGATACCCCTGTAGTCCTAGCAGTAAACGATGTGCGCTTGGTGTGGGAGGGTTCGACCCCTTCTGTGCCGGAGCTAACGCGTTAAGCGCACCGCCTGGGGAGTACGGTCGCAAGACTAAAACTCAAAGAAATTGACGGGGACCCGCACAAGCGGTGGAGTATGTGGCTTAATTCGATGCAACGCGAAGAACCTTACCCAGACTTGACATGTATTGCTAATTTGCTGAAAGGCAATGACCCTTCGGGGACCTTACACAGGTGCTGCATGGCCGTCGTCAGCTCGTGTCGTGAGATGTTCGGTTAAGTCCGGCAACGAGCGCAACCCCTGTGACTAGTTACTAACATTAAGTTGAGGACTTTAGTCAGACTGCCCAGATCAACTGGGAGGAAGGTGGGGATGACGTCAGGTCAGTATGGCCCTTACGTCTGGGGCTGCACACGTACTACAATGCCCAGTACAATGAGAACCGAGACCGCGAGGTGGAGGAAATCTACAAAACTGGGCTCAGTTCGGATTGGAGGCTGCAACTC